>JBEKRE010000089.1:0-15819 GCA_049519055.1 Candidatus Sulfotelmatobacter sp.
AAGCCGCCTCCTCCGGCGCCCGCATGATTCAAGCCCTAAAAAGCGGCATCCTCGTCTTGATCGCTCCCCCCACATTAATCTCCGTCGGCGTAATCTTCGTCTGCTACCGCAAACGCAACCAAACCATGAAGGATGGCACCGACGCATCCGATCGTGACTGGAAGAGCGACTCAGAAGATTCGGACAAAGGCTGGTAGAACCAAAGATAATCCTGTCATCCTGAGCGGAGCGAAAGATCCCTACCTTCTGCACGTCACCGTCAGCTCCACCGGAGACCGTATCCAGAACGCCAGCGCCACATGCCCAAACCAGATGTCAATAACCGCCGTGGCAGAGCGGAGCTTCAGCGCCGCGTAAACCCTCCCAATGAATGGTGGCTTTAGCGCCTGTGATCCGGAGCGGAGGCTCTCACTTCTTGTAAACCACCCCGCCCTTCATCACGAACGACAAATTTCCCAGCACGCTGATATCCTGCAGCGGATCACCCGAAACCGCGACCACATCGGCAAGATAACCGGGCTCCAGCGCGCCAATCTGTCCTTCCCAACCCAGCAACTTCGCTCCATGAAGCAAATCCGCCTGGATGACTGCCAGCGGCGACATCCCGTATTTCACCATCAGCGCAAACTCCCGTGCCTGTGTCCCATGAGGAAATGGCCCCACGTCCGATCCCACGGCCATCGGAACCCCCGCCGCAACCTGCTTGCGGAAGTCCACAATCTTTAAATCCAGCATCTCGTGCTCGCGCGCGGCTTGGGCCGGCGTCTCCGCATGTTCCGCAAAATATTCAAAAATGGTGAACGTCGGCACCGCATAGATTTGCTTCTCCCGCATCAGCCGCATCGTTTCATCGCCCAGTTGATTGGCATGGTCAATCGAGGCGACCCCGGCCTGCGCCGCAAACAGCGTTCCTGGTTCGCCAGTGGCATGCACCGCCACGCGCTTCCCAGCTCGTGCCGCCTCCGCGACCGCCGCACTCAGCTCAGCTTCCGTGTATTGATAAACCGTGGAAAACTCCCCTTCCTTCAACGCGTCCGGCCCGGTCTCATAAATCTTGGTGAAATCCGCCCCCTCCTTATATTGCTGGCGCATCACCGCGACCAACTCATCCTTACTATTGGCGTAAGTAGCGTTCGGCAGAATGTGCTGCTCGGGATTGAAATCGATAGCGTCCTCATGTCCGCCCAGGATATTGATGGCGTTTCCGCTTATCCGCATCCGCGGTCCCGGCACCAGCCCGTCGTCAATCGCGTTGCGTACCGCCGTATCGGCCGATCCCGCACCCTCCGTCCCCATGTCGCGCTCCGCCGTGAAGCCCGCCATCAAATCGTCGCGCGCCCCGAGCACCGCCTGAATGGTACGTTGCGGTACGGACTCCTTTACTGTCTGCAAGTCCTCTGCGCCCGGATGCAGAAACAGATGCACGTGCGCATCGATCAGACCTGGCAACAATGTCCGGTCACCCAGATCGATGACTTCCGCACCGACTGGATGCTTGACTGCTGTGCCCACTTCCACGATCTTCTCGCCCAGCACCAGCACTTCGCCCGGCTTCACGATCCGTCCATTCTTCACATCAAGCAGACGGGCCGCGTGCAACACAATCGCATGAGCAGGAGCAGTTTGAGTTTGTGCCGCGCACAGCAGCCCGAAGCACGCAAACGGCAACAGTAACAATGACCGCAAGAGTTGGAGTTTAATCATAATGGGAGGGATGCTAACACTTCGGAAAGTTAGAGACTACCGCAAAGCCGAGGGCCGGTAGCGCCAGCATCTTGCTGGCCCGCACGAATTAAATTTCTTTGTCATGCTGAGCGCAGCAATATTTCGCGCAGCGACCCTATTGCGGCGTCGAAGAATCCCTAGTCGAGCTACAATGCCGGAAGTAGAGTCCTCGCCCCGATTGCGGGCCGACGCCGGCACTACCTTCGACACTTGTATGCTGACGAGCCCTCTCACTTCGCCTTGGAAAAATCCTCCACCGCAAAAAGCTGTCCGCCGCGCTCGACCACCCCAACTCCGATGGAATCCATTTCAGCATCCAGCATATTCGCGCGATGGTTGGGAGATCGCAGAAACTCTGCCTGAATGGTCTCGACTCTCGAGCCCTGAACGACGTTCTCCGAGAGCCATACAAACCGTGCTCCCGCCTGCGTAACGCGCGCCGCGAGGGCAGGCTCGCCGGGAAATCCATGTTCCGCCGCCCCATGTTGCGCCATCAACCCGGCATGCCGACGCGCTGCCATGGCTAGCGCTTCATTCCACTTCAACGCCGGCAAACCCTGCGCGCGCCGCGCCTGGGTCACCGAGACAAACAATTCCTGCTCCGCAGCGCTGCCGCCGGTTTGCCCTTGAGTCGCGGAGAACGTCGCCAGCCCGATGGTCAATACTGCTACGGCTCGGATCATGATTCGCATGTCGATCTCCCTGCTGAATCTTAACCCGGATCTTTTCTTAATCTCTCGCCTCCGGCCTATCGAAAGTTCTACGGCAATCCCTCACAAATGTAACTGCGATTCGCCGGCCGTCCTCATTTCGCGGGAGACTTCTCTCCTTCCGGAGGCGCTGGTGGTTTGGCAAACTTCGCATCGTCCACCGGAACATTCTGCTTCACCTCGGTGACCTGAATCGTGAACAGCCCGCTTGGCCGCGCCAGCGACCAGCGAAACGGAATCCTCACTCCGCCGCTTTCCCGGTAATCGGCATAGTCAATCTGCGTCGGCAACCGCCCCAGCGGAGTTTCTCCAAATCGAATCAGCCTTACTAGCAGTCCCGATTGCTCATCAAAATACAATCGCAGCGGTGTCTTTCCCTCGCGGCCGCCCACCACCAGATAGGCATCACGCCCATCGACCTTCTCCGTCCCCGCTACCTTCGCTTCGCTGAACGTGGTTTTCAAGTGCACCGGAAACTGAAGGTCCGCATCCATCGCGGCCGCATCGATATCCGGCCCGTGCATCTCGCGCACCGGCCTTTTCGGCATTCCCAACCAGCCCTCATGTCCGTCGAAAGCCGTAATGCTGTCTCCGTCCGACATATGCGTGAACGATACTCGCTTGTCCGGCTGCTTCGAGTAAATGTCGATCGGAAGATTCCTGTCGCCAAACGTGATCGTGCCCTTCATCACTCGGCTAGTAATTTTGTCGATGGCGCCCTCGCCTCCCATCGCCTTCACATACTTGTCGAACAACTGATCGGCGTTCGGCCCGGTAGGCGTCTTCGTCTCTGTTCCTTCTTCGGATTTCCTCACTTCGTTCATGCCCGGCTTCGACTCTGCCGTCATCACCACCGGCGTAGCCACCGGATTGGTGCTACCCCGGTGGCAGGAATAACAGGTCACTTCGCGATGCCCGTCGAAATTGTCTTGGTTGATAGTAAACATCATCCCCATCATCACCCGCGCAGTCTGCTTCGGCTTCTTGTCATCTTTTTCGAACGCTCCCTCCACGTGGCAAAACTCGCACTCCACTCCGAGCGACGCGCTGATAAACTGCATCGCCGGAATCAATTGATCCGCCGGAATGTCTTTGAGTACTTGAATATTCTTGAATTGCTGCATCGCCGTCTTGGGTCCGACGGTCGTTCCTTGCGTCGCCCCACCTTGCGCCCTCGCACCATTGACTACCATTCCAGAAATAATGAAAACCGCCACTGCTCCCGACACCAGCACCCAGCTTCTTCCCACCATTTTTCTATCCTCATTTTGGAATCTCGAAGTGTAGCAAATTGTGTCGACAGGGGTGCCCCATGTCTCGCCTCTTCTGCGAGACATGAGAATGTCTGTGCGGTACGATTCCCGGAGACGTGACGCTCTCAATCCTTTGTCATTCCGACAAGCGAGCGACGCGAGCAAGGAGGAATCCGCCGTTCGCAGGCTAAAAGCCCGCGCTACTTCCTCACAAAGAACTGCCACTTGTCCACCCCCGCCGGAATCGCCACATCAAAAAATCCCACCATCATTTCCTGCGACGTCTGATCGCCCCACGTCACCAGCTTATCGGGATCAGGATTGTGCGGATTGTTCTTCGAATTGTCGTACCACGCCACCGCCCGCAGCTTCGTCCCCGCCTTCAGCTCCCGTGGCTCCGCCAGCTTATAACTCAACTGCCAGTGAAAGTGATAGTCCACTCGCAGCAAGGGTTCCACGCTCCCATCGTCATGCACAATGTCATATTCAAAGCGCTTCCCGCGCAGGTGCATGTGCGGAAACAGACTCAGCAGGAGCGCCTGGTTAGGCAGAGTCCCCTGTACTTCCACGCGAAAGTCCTCCGCTCCCGGCGGAATCATCAAAGCATGATTATTCAACTGCAGCGTGACCACCCTCTGTTTCGGCGGACTCTTCGCAAACACCAGTCCCACGCTGCTCTCATCACTCGCCGCCTCGCGGTTCGTCGTGTAGTGCATCTGAAACACCAGATCCGATCCCGCTGGCACAAACTTCGCCATGCCCTCCGCCCACCGGTCCGGTGCACTCCCCGGCGCGTACACCAGCAGCAGATCGCTGGTCGTCTCATGCGCCTGCCGCCGCTCCTCCGGATCGGTCAACATCGACGCGGTGAAAGCCTCGCCCACCGGCGCACGCCGCAGCCAAGGCGAATCCGGAGGCCTTATGTACACCACTGCGTGGTGCACATGCGCCGGGCTCGAAGGTCGTGCCTCCACCATCTGCACCCACTTGTCCTCGGTAAAATGCGTGGGCACAATCTCGTACGTATATTCCACCTCGCCGCGCACCGGAATCGGCACCGGCTTCGGCATCTTCACCACCACATCCGGCTGCGGAATATTCCACCCCTCACTCCACTTCGGTGGTGCGGGCGCATCGCGCTCATCTCCGGCTGGTGCTCCCGCATCTGCCCAAGCCCCAATCGTCTTGATCTGTTCCGCGCTCAACGATGGATCATTGGAAAACTTCCCGTACCGCGGATCGGCAAACCAGGGCGGCATCATCTTCATATCCACCGCAGCCGCAATTTTCCCCGCCCATGGCCGCGTTTGCTCGTACGTCACCAGCGCCATCGGCGCCGGTTCGCCGCTGCGATGGCAACTCTGGCACTTATCCTGGACTATCGGAAGAACGTCCTTATAAAAGGTAGGCGCAGCGCCAGCTTGGGACTTCCTCTCGTTCGCGGTTGGAACGGAACCTATCTGCCAGGCCACTCCCATCAGAATGAGAGCAGGCACGGCCCCGAAAAGCATCGCGAGTTGTTTCACGAGCGCAGAAACTCCAACGTCAACGCCCACGCCTGCCGCGCCGAGTGCGGCTCATACGCCGCCCGCTCATCGCAAAAGAATCCATGATCCGCGGGGGAGAACTCTGCACTCACGTAGATTTTCTTCTCCGCGCTCAAAGCCTCGGTCACGGCTCGCCGCTGCTCCGGCGTGATGTGCTTGTCCAATCCTCCCCATATAAACAAAAATGGAGCCTGCAACTTCCCCACCCGACCCAGCAATCCCGGCGCGATTCCTCCTCCATAGAACGAAACCGCCGCGCACAATCGAACCGCGCTATTCGCAATAAATGAGACTCGCCCGCCCATGCAAAATCCCACGCTCGAAATCTCGCTCGCCTTCCCTGCCACATTCGATTGCAGCCACTGGTATGCAGATCGTAAATCCGCTTCCGCTGTCTCGTTCGTCACCGCCTGCAGGTGCGGCATCACCGCAGAAAAATTTGTGTAGCTGCCCTCGAACCCCGGAGGCGCCGTGCGATGAAACAGTTCCGGAGCGATCGCCACGTATCCCTCCGCGGCAAACCGCTCCGTCACGCTGCGGATGTGGTGGTTCACGCCAAAAGCTTCCTGGAACACGAGTAATCCCGGATGCGGCCCGGTACTCTCAGGACGAGCCACGTATGCGCCCATCCGCGTTCCGTCCGCAACCGCCAACTCGACCCTCTCTTTCGCAACTTCAATCGGGCTCATAGCGATGGCTCCCTTCTCAGTCTCGCACAAACCCCGCGCCCTAGCGGGCACGCCTGCCTGCAAAAATGCTAAAGTAGTCGGTCCTTCTTATTGATCATGTCTGCCCCCAATTCCAGCTTCGTTCGCGCCTGCAAATCTCAACCTGTCGACCACACTCCCGTCTGGTTCATGCGTCAGGCCGGACGCTACATGCCCGAATACCGCGCCGTTCGCAAGCAACATTCCCTGCTCGAAATCTGCAAGAAGCCCGAACTCGCCGCCGAAGTTACCATTACCGCTGCCGAATTTCTCGGAGTCGACGCCGCCATCATCTTCGCCGACCTTCTGCTCCCGCTCGAAGTCATGGGCTTGCCCTTTCATTTTTCCGCTGGAGAAGGCCCGGTCATTGGAAAGCCTGTCCGCACCACGGAAGACGTGGCTCAACTCCGAACCGACCGCGCCGCGGAACTCGGCTATGTCTCCGAGGCCGTGAGTCTCGTAGCCAAGCATTTCGCTGAAAAAATTCCCGTGATTGGTTTCTGCGGAGCGCCATTCACCCTCGCCAGTTACATGATCGAAGGCGGCGGCTCCCGCCACTACCTCCACGCCAAGAAGATGATGTACAACTCCCCGACCAACTGGGATGCGTTGATGCGCAAGCTGGTTGATGTCACCGCCGAGTACTCCGCTGCCCAGGTGCGCGCCGGTGCCGATGTCATTCAGATTTTCGACAGTTGGGTCGGCTGCCTCAGCGTGGAAGATTATCGCCGCTATGTCCTGCCGTATGTCACTGTTCTCGTGAAGCGGCTGCACAAGGGCGCTGTCCCCATCATTTATTTCGGCACCGACAGTGCCACGCTGCTTCCTGCAATGAACGAAACCGGAGCCGAAGTCATTGGCCTCGACTGGCGGATTCCGCTCGACAAAGGCTGGAGCGACCTCAATCACCGCTGCGCCGTGCAAGGCAATCTCGATCCTGTTCTTCTCTTTGCGGATTGGAAAGAACTGAAGTCTCGAGCGGAAAATATTCTTCGTCTCGCCGCCGGACGTCCGGGCCACATCTTCAATCTTGGCCACGGCATCCTGCCCGAAACTCCAGTTGACAACGTGAAGAACCTGGCGCGCCTGGTGCAGGAATATTCAGCCCCAGACTCGTCTTCCGTGACCCGAAAGCCGGCAGTCGGAAGCCGCCTTCCGTGACCCGCATCGCGATCATCGGCGGAGGCATTTCCGGACTCACCGCCGCGTTCACTCTCGAACAACCCCGCCGCGCCGGCACAGCCGATTACGTTCTCTATGAATCATCGCCGACCTTCGGCGGCGTCCTCCGCACCGAGGATGTGAACGGCTGCATCGTCGAAGCCGGCCCAGACTCCTTCATCACCGAAAAGCCTTGGGCGTCCGACCTCTGCCGCACCCTCGGTCTGGGCGATCAGCTCATCGGCTCGAACGACGCGGATCGCAAAACATTTATTCTCGTCCGTGGGTGCCTGATTCCCATGCCTGACGGCCTCATGTTCATGGTCCCCACCAAAATCCTGCCCACAGGATTCTCGCCGCTTTTTTCCTGGACCACCAAGCTCCGCATGGCGCAGGAACTCCTTCACCCCCCGCGCTCCGCCGATGCCGATGAAAGCGTCGCCTCTTTAGTCGAACGCCATTACGGCCCAGAAATGGTCGACCGTCTCGCCGACCCGCTCCTCTCCGGCGTTTACGGCGGAGAAGCCGCCAGCCTGAGCGTGCGCGCGGTTCTTCCCCGCTTCGCCGAGATGGAGCGCACTCATGGCAGTCTGGGCCGCGCCATGCTCGCCGCTCGGAAGAAAATGCGACGTTCCGCGAACAAACTTGCCGCCCCACTTTTCACATCGCTGAAGAACGGCATGCAGCAGTTGGTTGAAACGCTCGTCCCCCGCCTCAACCAGGCTTCCCTTATCACCAATGCTCCCGTGCAAACCATTGAACCAAGAACTGGAGGCTGGAGCGTCTCGGCAGGTTTGAAGTCGGATCACTTCAACGCTGTGATTCTCGCGCTCCCAGCCCTCTCCGCAGCCCAGCTACTCTCGACTTGCAGCCCCGCACTGTCCGCCGAACTCGCCGCCATCGGCTACAGCTCTTCCATCACCGTCGGCCTCGGCTACGATCGCGAAGTCCGTCAATCGCTCCCTCCTGGCTTCGGATTTCTCGTGCCGCGCAGCGAGGGCAAACAATTACTGGCGGCAACTTTCGTGCACAATAAGTTTCCTCATCGCGCTCCCGATGACCGCGCCCTGCTGCGCTGCTTCTTCGCCGGATCGAAGGCGGAAAATATCTGGCAGCTCTCTGATGACGCCATTGTTGCCATCGTCCGCAACGAACTGCAGCAAATCCTGGGACTTCGCTCCGCTCCGCTCTTCGCCCGCGTCTATAAATGGAAGTCCGCCATGGCCCAGTACGGCGTTGGCCATCTCGAACGCCTCGATCGCATCGAGCGCCTGCGCCAGCAACTGCCCGGCCTCGCGCTCGCTGGCAACGGCTACCGTGGCATCGGCGTCCCCGATTGCGTCCGCTCCGGAGGAGAGGCCGCCCAGCAAGTCCTGAATCGTTAGATGACGCCCGAGGGGGTCAACATCTCCCTAGCGGCTAGGTGTGTCATCCTGAGCGGAGCGAACGATCCCGGCGATCATCGACGGACCTCGCCGCGTCTTCCCCACCACTAGCTTGATCTCGTCATAACTAATCTCGGGCGGCAAGATATCCTTCAACGCCTTGAGCCTCTCCATCCCCACCTTGCCGCACGCCGCTTCAATCACTAACAGCTTCTCCCTGGTCACCCAGGCAGACTGAAACTCGACCTGCCCCGTCTCCAGCAAATTTGCGACCGCACTCACGATAGTCGACATCTGCCGTCCGCGAATCTGCGCAACCTCTTCCAGAGTTCGCCCTTCACTCAACAAGCGAAGAGTCTCGTCCCCAGGCTTGACCGCCCGGTCAGAACCGCTGGCTCGGGTCCCTTGTCGGAATTTCTCCAACGCATTCAGAATTTCCTGTCCATACACTTCCGCCTTGCGCTCGCCGATTCCCGGAATTTCCAGAAGCTCCGCCAAAAACTTGGGCTGACGCCGGCAAATTTCTTCCAGAGACGAATCGTGCAGCACAATGTAGGCCGGAACGTTCGTCTCTTTCGCCATCGCCCGCCGCCACTCTCGCAGATACTCGCGTAGATCTTCGGCCTCGGAGCCCGTTGCCGGCGCCGCAATGGGTTGCGGTGCCGCCCGTTTTCGACTCACCGCCGCGCTCTTTCCCGGCGCCGCAGACTTCACCATCCACTCCGCCACGCTCCCGCACACATCACAAGATCCGCAATCCTCCCACTTCGGAGCCTCCCCAAAGTGCGTGCAAATCTGCCGATGCCGACACTGCTTCGACTCCACAAACTCACGAATAATCCGGTACCGCTCCCACGCTCGATTACGCTCTTCCGAATCGGTAATCTGATTGGCAAAAAATCCCAGCAGCCCCGCATCTTTTTTCTGCCACAGCAAAACGCAATCCGCACTCACGCCGTCCCGTCCAGCCCGTCCCGCCTCCTGGTAGTACTGCTCGATCGATTTCGGTAACGACAAATGAATCACCGCTCGCACCGCAGCCTTGTTGATGCCCAATCCAAAAGCAATCGTCCCTACCAGCACACGCACGTCATCCGACATCCACCTTTCCTGCGCGCGCCTCCGGTCCGCACCGTCCATCTTTCCGTGATATCCCACCGCTGCTATGTCGTTGTCTTCCAGAAAATCGACCGTCTCCTCCACCCGATGGATCGTCGGCGAATAAACAATCACGTTGCTGCCGGCGTAGCTCTCCAGCGCTTTCAGGAGCATCTCCATCTGCTCGAGCCCTTCGCACTCGCGCACAAGATAGCGCAAATTGGACCGGTAAAAGCTGGCAATATATTTATCGGGATTGCGCAACTGCAGCTGCGCCAGAATGTCATGCCGTACGTGCCGCGTCGCGCTGGCCGTAAACGCCGCAATGGGACGATCCGGGAACTTCGATCGCAACCGGTTCAGTTGCCGGTACTCCGGACGAAATTCATGTCCCCACTCGGAAATGCAATGCGCCTCATCGATCGCGAAAAACGTCACTGGCATCTGCTGCATCCAGTCCATGGTGTCCCCGCGCGCCACTCGCTCCGGCGACACATATAAAAGCCGGTAAGCTCCCTCCCGCGCTTTCGCCATCGCCTTATTCTGCTCGACGTCGTTCATCGTGCTGTTGAGCACTGCCACCGGAATCCCCATCTGCGCCAGTTGCGTGGCCTGATCCTGCATCAACGCGATCAGCGGAGAAATCACTACCGCGGTTCCGCCCGACACCACCGCCGGCAGCTGGTAGCACAGCGACTTGCCTCCGCCCGTCGGCATCACCACGCAAGTGTCGCGCCCCGCCAGCAGGCTGCGCACGATCCGCTCCTGCAGCGGACGAAACGTGCTATACCCCCAATACCGCCGCAGCGGCGTCAGCAAATCTGCTTCCAGACTCATCGAAACGAGTATAGGCCGAGGCGAAGATTAGGAGAAAGCAAAATCGCAGATTCTTGATTTGAAATTTTCAAACTGAGAACTCGTAAGGTCTCGCACTAAGCTCATGTGGGGACGGCCGCCTCGGCCGTCCCGCCGAGCGCAGCGACGCGCTCTACTCCACCCGATACTTCGCCTCCGGATATCTCCTCGCAAACGCCGCCCACACCACCGCAATCACCACAAAGCAAAGCACGCTTCCCTCGGGTCCAACCATCCCGCCCGTGAGCCATCGCGGCCCGTGAAACGACGACTTCAACAAATGCCCGGGGAAAATCGTTCCGCTATCTGGCACCGAATAAAAAAATGTTTCTCCCCAATCCCACGCCATATGAAAGCCCACCGCGAACCACAGATTGCCCGTACGCCGCAATGTAAGACAAAAGAAGAATCCAATCGCCGCCGCCGCCAACAATCCCGTCCACTGCTCGCCCGCATTCTGCAAGTGGATAAGGCCAAACGTGCACGACAGCACCACCGCCACCGGCCAAAATCCAATCAATCGTGTCAGCGTGAACTGCGAATACCCGCGCAGCAGAAATTCCTCAAACCAACCCACGAGCAAGAAGTACAATGCCCAGAACACCGCGAACCTCACAATCCGTCCGCCGTGTATCGCGAGATGCCCGAAGTCGAAAACTCGCACCCCATACAACGTTGCCATCAACAGCGTGATGCTGGCGAATCCCCATACCGCTCCCACCCAGAACAATTTTCCAAACGCCAGTCGCCCCGGCAACCCGTACGTTCCCCAAGTCCGCTTCTCAACCCACCCCAGCACCACGGCCGGCAGCACTGCGGCCACCAGCAATCCAAACTCCATCAGCATCATGGACCAAAGCCCGCTCGTGCCCAGCTCCACAGACCCAGCACACCGGCTGACTAAAAACTGCAGCGGATAAAACATCGCCACATAAAACGCAAATCCCCACCCCGCCCGCAATCCGCCCGCACCAAGAAACACCGTCCGCACATACGACGGCTGCACCGCAAACTCCGGCGCCGCGCCCGATACCCCCGAATCCGTCGCTTCCGGATTCGAAGCTCGCTGCTCGCCCGAAATGTTTATCCGCTCATCCATCCCCGTTCCCTTGTCATCCCGAGGAAGCGTTCTTTGCGCACCGAGGGATCTCGGCGAGCCGCGCGAATCCACGGAGCCTGCCCTGAGCGAGCGCAAGCGACCGAAGGGCGCGTTTGGCTCGCTTCCTTAGTGCGCTGCACTCCTCTTCCCCGCCGGTTTCCTCAAACGGCCCCGCTCATGGTAAAACACTTCGTCCTGCCTAATGACCCCATTCTTCACGCGCCAACGCTTCGGTCGCCCCCAGTTTCTCGCCGGAGTTCTGCTTCTCATCTTTCTGGCGCAAGCAGTCTGGCTGGTGCGTTCCGAGCTGCACGGTGCCGAATCCTTGAGAACCGACGCCCTAAGCGCGTCCGAGCAAGTTCGCATCGCAGCCGGCTGGCGGCAAATCCACGGTGCCGGAATTGCCGGTGCGCCCTTCCCCGACGCTCCCGGCTCGCTTCCTATCGATGTCGCCCGCGACGATGCCGGTTTCGACACCGAGCATTCTCCATTGCTCTCTTTGGTGACCGCCGCCCCGCTCCTCGCGTGGCCCCCAGCCCTCGACGCTCCCGAACCCTCTCCGCACTGGTGCTGGCTCCCGCGTATTCCTTTTCTCGCCTTGGGCGTCTTCCTTGGCGCTTCGTTGTGGTATGTCGCCCGCCGCCTCTGCGGCAACTCCGGCGGATTCCTCGCCCTTACCCTCTACTGCTTTTCTCCCGCCATACTTCAAGCCGCCGCCGTCTGGCACGCCGAGCCCGAAATCCTCGCCAGCTGGGGATCCTTCGGAGCCATCTTCACCGCCATCGCCGTCGCCCACACGCTTTACGCTCCACGCGAAGTCGTTCTCTGGAACTGGCGCCGCATCGTCTTACTCGGCATCTCCCTCGCGATCGCAGTGGGGTCTCAATTCTCCATGATCGTCGTCGCCCCCATCTCTCTCGCTTTCCTCCTTTATCTAGCTCCCATCCGCCGCGGAGCCGCGCTCACCATCTGGACCGCTGCCTGTCTCTTGGCTCTCGTCCTGCTGTTCGCGATTTACTTCTTTCACCCCCACGCTTTTCTCCAGGGAATGCAGCACGCCACTTTCTGGGGAGCAACGTGGCGCAGCTTCACCGTACTCGCTGTCTATCGCCGAGTCGCAACCCTCATTCTGCGGGCCTGTCCCGCCTTTGCCTTGTTGCTCCCGGTCGCCGTTGCAACCTATCTTGCGTGGCCGCGCCCCCGCTACTTCGGCAACACCGCCCCACTGCTCCTGGCACTTCTCTTCATCGCGCTGGGCATAGCCCATCCTCGCGTCGCCGGTGCGGGGTTTCTCCTCGCCTCCGTCCCCTTCCTCTTTATCTTTGTTTCCGGAGTTTTCGCCGACCTCATGGAAACTCCCTACCGCTTTCTCGTCACCGCCAGCGTCTGGGCATGGGTCGGTGCCTACATTCTCTGGAGTCTTTCGTACTTGGTCCGGGTCCCCCGCGGATGATTGCCGGCTAACAATTCTCTACAATTGCCGCGCATCTCCTGCCCATAATCCCCGATCTAACGGTGTAGGAAGTCCGCTCGCGGAGGTGTGCTATGACGTTCCCGTTGGAGTATCATAAGTTCGTGAATCGCTCAGTACCTCGCTCGATTCTGGTTTCACTCGCAGTTTTAGGGATATTATTTTTTCTGGTCGGCAGTGGTTGGGCTCAGTTCGGCAGTGGATATGCGAACTCTTCCGGCTCGGCTCACGCCGGCAGCGCCCCTTACACCGGCAGCGTAGCGGCTCCAACCGCCTTCCACGTAGCCCCTCCAACTGGTGCCACATCCGTCCATGACGGCTTTGCGCCGGCCGGTTCGAACGTCAGCCATTCCAGCGGCCTCCCGCATTCCCCGGGCAGTTCACACATCAGCCACGACGGGCAGCACCATCCGCATCACACCGCAAACGGCACCGCCTATTATCCGTACGTCTACGCTGTGCCCGTGCCCTACGCCGTCGATGTCAGCGATGCAGACACTTCTGACAACGATGATGCCGAATATCAAGGAGGCCCCACCGTTTTTGACCGCCGTGGATCGGGCCCGGAATCTTACGTGCCGCCATCCTCTGCAGATCCGGCGCACGCGCGTGATGGGGAAGATGCGTCCGGAGCCCAGTCCGACCCCGAACCTCCTCAGCCCCCAACCAGCCTCGTCTTCAAAGACGGTCATCAAGTCGAGGTGAACAATTACGCCATCGTCAGTCAAACCCTATACGACTTAACGCCAGGCCATCCCCGCAAGATCGCTCTGGCGGATCTCGATCTCCCCGCCACCGAGAAGCAAAACGACGACCACGGGGTTACTTTCCAACTTCCGCCATCCGCCCAGGCCAATTGACCATGCGCTCCGTCGCTCTCATCGCCGCGCTCGCCACTCTCATGCCGCTGGCCTCGGCCCAGAGAGCCACATCCGCAGGGCACGCGTCCGCCTCCGCTCATACCGCAACGCCGCATTCAAATTTCAGCAAGGGCAGTTTTGCTTTCGGACGCACTGGCCGTGCCTCCGCATCCCGCCGCTCTTCTCCTTACGGCTACACCTCTCTACCGTTCCCGTTCTTCGGCGACTCCTTCGATCCGGATGACATTTATTCCACCGGATACCCCGTCGCTTCACCGCCGCCTCCATTCCTGATGCAAGCCTTGAGCGGCATTTCGGGCTCTTCGGCAAATCCCATGGGAGATGCCATTGGTCCTGCCGCGCATCAGCCTTCATCCTCTGACCCGCTGATGATCGAGCTCCAGAACGGCCGCTACGTTCGCGTCAACAGCACCGCCGCCAATGGCGATGCCCTCCCGCTCGCGTCGAGTCCAGCTCTGGAGGCGACGCCATCCGGCACTCATTCGACTCGACCAAGCTCCACGCCGCCGCTGATCGCCACTTCATCGGAGCATTTCCCGCCGCCCGCGGTTCTCATTTTTCGCGATGGACACCGCGAAGAAGTTCGCGACTACACCATCGCCGACGGCTTCCTCTACGCCCGCGGCGACTTCTACACCGATGGATACTGGAACAAGAAAATCGATCTCTCCACTCTCAACCTGAACCAAACCCTGCAAGCCAACGCCGATCGCAGCGTCAACTTCGTCCTCCCTTCAGCCCCGAACGAAGTCATCACCCGTCCCTGAGCGACTCTGGGACCGACGAGTTTTGAAATATACGACGCAAAACAGTTGATGGTATGTGAAATGCCCGGCGGTGACGTGGAAGAGCGGCGCTTCAGCGCCGCGTCAAGATTCCAAATGACCGCGCGCTTTAGCCCCTGTGACGGCGCCTCCGCCAAAGCTCCCGTTCCGCCATTTGTCATTTCGAGCCCCGTTCTTTGGCGAGGAATCTGCTTCCCGCTTTTGGGTGGCGCAGCGCTTCCAGCGCTGCGATCAGAGATCCCGTGTGATAAGGGCTTTAGCCCCTGAGGTAAGCCCGCCCCTACGATTGGCTAGCCCACCAAATCATCCCAATAAAAACCACCTGCATCGGCATCCTTAACCACAACGCCGTCGCCGGCTTGCCCCGCAAGTTCAATCGCTCCCGCGCTGCTCTCACGTTCGCGGGAAACATCGCCACCAGCAACACCATCAGGCAGATCCCCGCCACACTCCGCAACTTAGAGACCAGCAATCCCGCCGCCCCCAGAAACTCGAACACTCCAGTGAGATAAACAATCCACATGGGCCACGGAAAAATTCGAGGAACCATCCGCTCCAGGTCATGCTTCATACTCGTGAAGTGAGCGCTCGCAGTCATGGCAAACATCACGACCAGCGCGTAGCGCGCCGAGGCCTGCCCGCTCGCCAATGTCGAAACTCCCAGCGCTCCAATTCCGCGAAACACCATCCACGAAACCAGCAACACCACCAGAACCGCCATAAGCAACAAGCCTCCCTAGCTACAGCCCAGGCACAGCCTATCTCATGATACAATGGCAACTTAGGAAGAATCCTTCTAACCGCCTGTAGATGCAAAGGTTTAGAGCGATTCTGCCGGCCGTCGACAGCCCCGTTTTCGGATACTCGAACGTGCGAAAGAGACGCCCAAAGCCAAAAGCCAAAGGTTAACAACTAAGAGCCCAGAAGATGCCTGACGACCAGAATCCCGAACTCCCCCTAACTCCACCGCCCGGCGGCGATGGCAGTCCCGGCGCCCTGCACATTCAGCCCGTCAACATCGAAGACGAGATGCGCAAGTCGTATCTCGACTATTCCATGTCGGTCATCATCGGCCGCGCTCTGCCCGATGTCCGCGACGGACTCAAGCCCGTGCACCGCCGCATTCTCTACACCATGCAGCA
>JBEKRE010000090.1:0-15598 GCA_049519055.1 Candidatus Sulfotelmatobacter sp.
TCGATTGCCACGGGATGTATCGGGCTGGCAGGCTACGCTGCCTATTACTGGCCCGGCCTGGAGACGGTATACGCCGCACACAGCGCAGCGTTGCCCATCCCATGGGCTGGATCACTGCAGGTAAGCTGGGTTGTGACGCCGGGGACCGCGCTAGCGGTGGTCATCTGCTTCTTCACGGTGTTGTTGCTCTATCGGCAGATCACGGTGATTGGGCGCCTGTCGGAAGTATTATGGCTGGGTGTGATGGGAACGATCGGATGGATTATTTTCGCCGGGCTCACACACTTCAATGCCGCCCGGGCGTTCGATTTCCCGCCGGGCGCCTTCACTCTTTCGCGCGGATTCTTTACTGGGTTGGGCGGAGCCCTTCTGGTGGCTACCTATGATTACTGGGGCTACTACAATGTTTGTTACCTGGGTGATGAAATAAAGGATCCGACGCGGAACATTCCGCGGGCATTGCTGCTTTCCATTCTGATCGTGGCCTGTCTATATCTAATGATGAACTTGTGCATTCTGGCCGTGGTTCCCTGGCGGGAGATGCTCCAGGCAGGACAGAGCAACAACGGATTGTACGTTGTGTCATTGTTTATGCAGAGGATCTATGGGCCGTGGGCAGCACGGTTAGTGACGGGGCTTGTAATCGTGACCGCATTTGCATCGGTGTTCTCGCTAACCCTGGGCTATTCGAGGGTTCCGTATGCGGCTGCGCTGGATGGAAACTATTTCAAGGCGTTTGCCAAGGTGCATCCAGTGTACCGCTTCCCACATGTTTCGCTACTATCACTCGGAGTGGTAGCGGCGGCGTTCTGCTTTCTGCGGCTCAGGGACGCGATCGCGGCTTTGGTGGTTATTCGCTTAATTCTGCAGTTTCTGGTACAGGCGATTGGGCTGATGGTGTTTCGAGTGACGCGGCCGGATGTGGTGCGTCCGTTCCGCATGTGGCTCTATCCGGTGCCGGCGCTCGTCGCGATTGCGGGATTTGTCTTTATTCTGTTCAATCGCGCGAACTGGCAGAAAGAAATCCGGTATGCGATGGTGATATTGCTGGCGGGCCTGGCGATTTATATGATTCGCGCCTGGAAGAGCCACCAGTGGCCGTTCCAATTGCAATCAGAGGGGGAATAGTAATGATGAAGAATATATTTGGCTGTCTTGCACTCTCAGTTCTGGCGCTGGCAGTCGTCTGCACAGCCCAGGAAAACAAGATGAAGGATGAGCATCGGACCGTCACCCAGGTATTGGACCATAGCGTAACCAACGTCGAGCATGAGTTCACGTCTGCGGCGGAGGCCATGCCGGAAGACAAGTTCGGATTCGCGCCGACCAACGGTGAATTCAAAGGTGTGCGCAATTATGGCGAGCAGATAAAGCACGTGGCCGCGGTGAACTACATTTTTGGCGCGGCCATCCTGAGCGAGAAAGTTCCTGTGGACGTGGGCGATGAGTCCGGACCGGCGTCGGTCAAAACGAAGGCAGAGATTCTAAGTTACCTGAAGAACTCGTTTGCTTATGTACACAAGGCGATTCAGACGGTGAACGAAAAGAATCTGGTGGAACCGCTGAAGAGTCCGTTCGGAGAAGGATCGGTGACGCGGCTGGGACTGGCAAGCAGCGTCGCGTCGCATTGCTTCGACCACTACGGACAGATGGTGGAATATCTGCGGATGAATGGCATCGTGCCGCCGGCGAGTCGTTAAGTTATCTTGCTTTGATGAAGTGCCGCGGACGATCGTATTGAGCTTCGAAGAAATTGGCTAGATGCCGGTGGAAGCTGAGCCCGGGTTCCTGGGCAACGCGGTCGGGGTAAGAGTCTACGGCCCGAAGAAATTTCTGGATCTCCTCCGAGGCTTGCTCGTTGGACTGCACGAGACTTTCGCGCGGCTGCACGCGGTATTGCATGTTCGACTTCATCTCCGCCCACCCTGAAAAGACTTGCCCGAGCTTCAGCTGAAGCCTCGACCCCTCATGGAATAAACACCACCGGGACGGATAAGTTTCAATTCGGGGGGAAGACCTAAAATATCCCGGATATTCGATCAGGGATATGGCACATCCGTGCCCATTTTCCGTCACTCTACCACAGGCGTAGCGGAATGCAAGAATTCTCGAGCAGTCACGGGTTCACGTTTGGATGCGGGGACGGCGAAGGCTTGTCCGAGCTCCACGAGGAGTCATGGAGGTGAGAAGAATTTCCGCCCGGAATCCCTTGCCGGCGATATGCGAAGCGACAAGTTTTCCCGTCTTCTGCGCCGATACTCGAGGATCAAGAAAAACCACGACCGAGGGACCCGCACCACTGAGGGCCGCACCCAGAATCCCCGGCTTCCCTGTCAGTTCCTGCAGGCAGGGCAGTAACGGACAGAGCGGAGCACGATACGGCTGGTGGATACGATCTTCGAGGGCGGATGCGAGCAATTCATGGCGCCCTTGCATAAATGCAGCCAGCAGCAACATGGAATTCTGGATGTTTACCACGGCATCGGCGCGGGAATACTGCGCCGGGAGCGCCCGGCGGGCTTCTTTCGTGGATAGGACCTGGTCCGGCACGGCGAGCAGCAGCGGCCACTTCCCTTTCGGTTTGATGCTGACCACTTGGGCCTCGGCATCTCCCGACATGCGCGCCACGGTGAGACCACCCATCCAGCAGGCGGAGGCGTTATCGGGATGGTGCTCGCGCCGCGAAGCCTCGCCGACAATCTGCGAGTCGGTCCACCGCATTTGGCCGAAGTGATTGGCCAACGCGATCCCGGCCAGGCGCGCCGCGGCCGAGGAGCCGCAGCCTTTGCCGATGGGAATATCGTTCTTGATGCGCAGCGAGAGCGGAATAACTTCGGCGGCTTGGTTTTGGAGAACCTCGCGGTACGTGGTGAGGATGAGATGATTCTCCAAGGTCTGGCAGATTTGCGGATCGCGTCCTGTAGCCCCGATAGAAAAGTCGGATGCGGGCCAGGCATCAATCGTGATGTAGAGGTCCATCGCCAGAGCAGCGGCATCGAAAGCCGGCCCCAGATTGGCCGAGGTTGCCGGAAGGGCCAGATGCAGCGGCGATCGCCGCATCATCTTCCTTTTCTTAGGCGTTCGGTTTTGCATTAGGGTGCGCGGGATCGGATTTCTCGGCCCTCTCCAAGGTCTGGATTACGGCGTCTAACGTCGCATCGAGCACGATGGGAGGGTGGCGCAACGCCTTCAGTGAATCGGCTGCGCGCTCGTGCGGGGTACCGCGAAAAAGATCGCCGCGATGGAATTCCATGGTGAAGTCAGGATCCTTCAGCAAATTTCCGGTCAGAACCAGCACGACAGTTTCATCCGGTTTCACAAAACCCTGTCGCACCAATTTCTTCAATCCCGCCAGCGTGACGGCGGATGCAGGCTCGCAGCCAACGCCTTCGGCGCCTATTTCTGCTTTGGCCTGAGCGATCTCCACTTCGCTGACTTGCTCACAGGCGCCGCCGGTGGCCTGAATCACTTTCACGGCCTTTTCCCACGAAGCAGGATTGCCGATGCGGATCGCGGTGGCACGAGTCTCTGCCGGCACGCTGATTAAGCGCTTGCCTTCAGCTTCGCGCAACGTGCGCACCAAGGAATTCGCGCCTTCGGCTTGGATTACCGACAACTTGGGCAGATGCGAGATGAGTCCGATGTCGAGCATTTCGAGCAGGGCCTTTCCAATCGCAGAACTATTCCCCAGGTTTCCCCCCGGCAGGACGATGTGGTCGGGCGGCTGCCAGTCTAGTTGTTCCAGCAATTCAAGGGCGAGAGTTTTCTGTCCTTCCAGGCGAAAGGGGTTAATGGAGTTCAGTTGATAGACAGGGGCGCGCCGGACGAGTTCCTGGAGCAGACGAAGACAGCCATCGAAGTCGGTGCGAAGTTGGCAGGTGAGGGCACCATAGTCGAGCGCCTGCGATAGTTTGCTCCAGGAGATTTTTCCCTCGGGCACGAGAACCAAGCTGCGCATGCCGCCCCGCGCCGCATAGGCAGCCATGGACGCGGATGTGTTGCCGGTAGAGGCGCAGGCCACCCAGCGATATCCTGCTTGCCTCGCAAAGGTGGCGGCCACCGTCATGCCCGCATCTTTGAACGAACCTGTCGGATTCATCCCCTGATGCTTGCCGTAGAGCCGGGACACACCAGTGATCCGGGATGACAGAGGAAGTTCGTAGAGTGGAGTGTTGCCTTCGCGCAAGGTGACGACCTGTTGCACGGAGTCGGGCACTGGCAAAAGTTCGCGGAACCGCCAGACGCCGCTCAGGTCGAGAGTTGCGTTGGAGGAACGGCGTTCCCGCCACATTGATTTCAAAGCGGTCGCGTTCAGGCTGGATAACTTCCACGACGGGTCGGTAATCTCCAATAAATTGTTGCACTGCGCGCAACGAAAATCCCGAGCCGCAGTGGCGCTGAGCAAACAGCATCCGATGCAGCGAAAGCTAAACCCAGCCTTAGGCGGGCTCACTGGTCTACCCTGCCTGTCCGAGTCTCGATCAGAAGTGGCGGAGCGCGGCATGGAGTGGCGGGTTATTTCTGGCCCCGCAGATATTGGTCGCTCTTGTTGATCCAATCGGCGCGGGGCGGAGTGAAAACGTCAAGGTCCACCGTGTCTTCCAGCGCTTCCGCTTTGTGCGGCATGTTCGCCGGAATACAGAGCACTTCGCCGGCGTGCACGACAATTTCCGTGCCGTCGATCCAGAATTTCAAGATTCCGTCCAGAATGTAAGTCAGTTGCTCGTTATGGTGGCTGTGCTCGGGAACGATGCATCCCTTTTTCAACAGCACGCGCGCCAGCATAATTTCCTGCCCGACCACGAATTGCCGCTGCAGAAGCGGGTTCAGTTCTTCCAGCGGGATCGTGTGCCACGGAATGTATTGCAGTGGCGTCTTGCTGGCCGCATGTTTGGCGACGGCGCGTTGCGCCCGCGAGTGGGACTTATTGTCTTTCCTTTTTCTGCTAGCTGAACTCTTGGATTTCACTTGTATTGCCATTGGATTTGTACCTGGATTTTCGCAAGCACGCGGTTTGGTTAGTGAACTTTGCCTCCGTATAGCTTCACGGCTGTGTCATGAAGATAAGCGTGGGCAAGCTCGAGCGCCCGGGCTTCGTTGATTTCGTTTTCTGAAATCATCTCCGCGAGCGCAGCGGCCAGAGCCATTCGTGTTGATTCCGCGCCCAGCCAGTAGCTCTCTTCCGCACCCAGAACCTCATTGTACGGGAAACAGTCGGTACCGAAGGTGATCTTGTCCGGGAAAGTCTCCAGCCACATTTTGAGCGTGTCTTTGAAAGCCGAGGGATACTGGGCGAGTTCGCCAAACGACGAATCCATATAAACATTCTTCATGGCGGCGAGCCAGATGGCCTCACGCTCCAGCGGATAACCTCCGTGGATCATGACAAATGTTGTGCCCCGGTAGCGCGGGTCGCGCAGCACGCTCTCCAGGTTCATGATGTTGCTCTGCGACAGGTTGAAGTAGTCGCCGATGCCCACCGCGGTGTGAATGTGCACCGGAAGGTGCAAGCGGCCGCCTTCCAGAACGAGATAGCGGAAAATGTAATCCTGGAATGTGCGGTAGCCTTTTTCGCCGGGAATTCCACCGGCCGCATAGCGCTGGTAAAGATCTGCGGCCTCATCGCGGGCAGGATCGCTGAAGGTCGTCGGCCGAAAGTAGGCCACCTCAAACTTCATGGCGATGCCGCCTCTGCTTTGATTGTCTTCCAGCACGTGGCTGATGAACTTCAGATAGCCATCAAAATCGGCCGGAAGTTTCGTAACGTTTTCCTGCTGCATCCAGCGGTGCAGCATTTTCTCCTGCAGCGGGATGAAGACTCCTTCGTCGGGATTGCGTGCGGTCTCGTGCTGGTTGTTAAAGGGCCACATGAAAGAATCCGCAAAGAACACCCAGGGAAAACGCTTGGGATCGAGGTAGTCCGGCATCATGGCTCGGTTGGCGACGGAGCTCTCGGTGTTAATTTTGTCGAGAATCATGTTGAAGTACGCCGTGCCTGCGTATTGCTTCTTCAGTTCTGCCTTCTTCGCGACCAGCCACTTGGCATGTTCCGGGGAAAGATCGGCGTAGGGATACCCAAACAGAGCTTTGGCCGCGGCAATCAGTTCCGGATTGTCGTCGCGCGTGCGCAACGCTTCGCTGGCGCCAGGAGGCGCGGCCATGGCGTCCACGTCGGGGTCATCGGAAAAACCTGGATGAGCGTGATGGTCGAAAGCCTGGATCTTCTCAATCTGTGGCAGAAGACGCTGGTAGATTTGCTGCACGTCCGGACCGGGAAAAGGACTGGCCTGAGCCGCTGCGAAGGTTTCCTGGCCGATCGCGGCACTGGCTACGGCGAGAATTCCAAAGAGTATTTTTCTCATGTTCACGGTTCCTTACTTTACTTTATGCGGAAAAAAGCGTTCCCACTCATTGACAGCGACGATTTTCAGACCAGAGATCCCTGCCAGGCCGCGGACACTTTCATGATTCTGGCAGCCGCCTCCCGCAGATTTTCCACCGACGAAGCAAACGAGAAGCGCACAAAGTCCTTGCCTGACGGGCCGAACGCCGCTCCGGGGATGGCTGCGACGCCGGCATCTTCCAACAGGATCCGGCAGACTTCCTCGGCGCTGCTGCCAGTGCCGCGAATGTCGACCCAGGCATAGAAAGCTCCCTCCGGAGCTGCGCAGCGAAATCCGGGAACCTCATTCAGATCACGAACAAATTGTTCCCGGCGTCGGGTGAACTCGGCGACCATGCGCGGTGTATTTCCCTCGCGATCGCGCAGCGCATCGATGGCGGCGTACTGGGTGAACTCGGCGACGCAGGTGTAACTATTGACCGCCATCAGGGCCAGTGCGGGCACCACTTCCCGCGGCGAAACCGTGTAGCCGAGCCGCCATCCGGTCATAGCGAAGCTCTTGGAGAAACCATCAATGATCAGCGTGCGCTCTTTCATGCCGGCATACTTCAGCATGGAGTGATACTCGCCGCCGTAATTGATGCGCGCATAAATTTCGTCGGAGAGAACCCAGAGATCGTGCTTGACCGCGAGGTCTGCCAGCCCTTGCTGCACCGCGTCGGTATAGACCGTACCGGTGGGATTGCCAGGAGAGTTGGCAATAAGCATGCGCGTGCGCCGCGTAATCCTGGCGGCGATCTCGGTCACGTCAGGCTGGAAATGGTTGCTGGAAGAAAGCTCGAAAGGTACCGGCACCGCGCCGAGACCGAGCGTGATCGAAGAATAGCCGGGAAAACCAGGATCGGGATAAAGTACTTCGTCCCCCGCTTCGAGCAGCACCATCATAGCGAAGAAGAGCGCAGCCTTGCAGCCCGGAGCGATCACGATGTTCGCCGCGGAAACATCGAGGCTACGCGTGCGTTGCAAGTATTGAGCGATCTCTTCACGAAGGGCCGGAAGGCCAGCCACGGCGCAATAACGGTCTTTGCCCTCGGCGAGCGCTCTGGCCGCGGACTCGACCACCGACGCGCCCGGATGGAAGTCCGGCTCGCCTAGTTCCAGATGGATGATGGAGCGTCCTTGACCTTCCAGTTCTTTGGCCCGAGCGAAGACGGACAATGCGCCTTCGCCACTCATAACCGACATCCGGGATGCTATCGATCGCATGCTCTCTCCGAGAAATCTATAAGCCTTTGTACATGCCCCCATCTACGAGGATGGTTTGACCAGTGATGTAAGACGCGCGCTCCGACGCGAGCCAGGCAATCGTTTCCGCTACTTCGCGAGGCTCGCCCAAACGTTTCAGCGGAGTGTCAGCTGCCCATCCGTCAAAAATCTCCTGCTCGCTTTTTCCTGAGGCGGAGGAGCGGGCCGTGGCCAACTCCTTCAGCCGATCGGTTGCAGTAAAGCCGGGGCCAACGTTATTCACCAGAATACCGTCTTTGCCAAATTCATTCGCTAGGCTCTTTACCAACCCGACTACCGCGGCTCGCACGGCATTCGAAAGCACCAGATCCGTCACCGGCTGCTTGGTCGTAATCGATGTGAGCGTAATAATGCGTCCCCATTGCTTTCGCTGCATGTGCGGGATGACTTCGCGCGCAAAGTAAACGGTGCTGAGAAAGTTCAGGTCGAGAGCGCGCTGCCATTCTTCCAGGCTCGCCGAAAGAAATCCTTTGGCAGGCGGGCCGCCAGCATTGGTGACGCAAATATCGACGCTGCCGAATTTATTCGCAACCGCAGCTACAAATCTTCTCACCGCCGCGGCATCCGTGACGTCCAAGGCTTCGGCTAGAACGTCTGCCTCGTGCTGCTCTCTTATTTTCTCCGCGGCCGCCTGCAAGGTTTGTTGATTGCGCGCGCACATCGCAACGCGGCAACCCTCGGCGGCAAAGGCTTCCGCCGTGGCGCGGCCAATGCCCTGACTGGAGGCGGCCACGAGGGCTACGCGATCTTTCAAACCAAGATTCATGAAGCAGGAATTATAAATGGTGTGGAGCATTTCCTTCTCTTGCCGGAGTTCCGTTACGCAATTAATCTGGAAGCAGCGAGGCATCCATGAAACAGCACTCCCATCACTCCGAGACGAAGGCAGTCCGGGGCGCCGCAGATCTGAACAAGAAGAACGGACCGCTCTCCCCGCCGATTTATCAGACTTCCACGTTCGAAGTCACCGACAATGACGAGCAATTGAGCGCCACCCACACGGATCACTTCTACACGCGATATGGGAATCCAACGAATACGGTTGCCGAAAAGACAATCGCGGCGTTAGAGGGCGTCGATGCGGCGCTGACCTTCGCTTCCGGCATGGGCGCGATCACGACCACGCTGATGGCTCTGCTCCAGAGCGGCGACCACGTGGTGGCGCAGCGTGACATCTATGGCGGAGCGAATAAGTTTCTCTCGCAATGGCTGCCGCGGATGGGAATTGAGACCACGTTTGTCGATACTGTCGACTACGACCAGCACGCGCGGGCGATCCGTCCCAACACGAGGTTGCTTTATCTGGAGTCGCCGACCAACCCTACCTTGCGCGTGGTTGATTTCAAGAAAGTCGCTGCCCTGGCGAAGCAGCACAAACTGTTGCTCAGCATGATTGACGCAACGTTCGGCACCCCCGTCAATCAGCACCCTGCGGAATTCGGCATTGATCTGATCATGCATTCGGGTACGAAGTATCTGGCCGGGCATGCCGACTTGATTTGCGGCGTAGTGGCCAGCCGCCACGAATTGATCGAACGAATCTGGGAGACGCGAACGACCCTGGGCAATTGCATGGATCCGCACGCCTCGTGGATGCTGGTGCGCGGCTTGAAGACGCTGGCGGTGCGAGTGGCGCGACAGAATGAGAACGCGCAGCGCGTCGCGGAGTTCCTCGCCGATCATGCCAAGGTGCGGAGCGTGCATTATCCGTTTCTGAAGCGCCATCCGCAATACGCCGTAGCGCGCGAGCAGATGAGCGGCGGCGGAGGCATGGTCAGCTTTGAGGTCGAAGGCACGGGCGAAGACGCGCGACGCGTGAGCGAGGCAATGCGCCTGTTCACGCTGGCGCCGAGCCTGGGAGGAGTCGAATCGCTGGTATCGATTCCAGTGCTGACCTCGCATGCCATGATTCCCCCCGCAGAGCGCGCCAAGATGGGAGTGACGGAGCAGATGATCCGGCTCTCGGTGGGCATCGAGAACGCAGATGATCTGATCGCCGACCTGGAACACGCACTCCAGGCTGTCGCGGTTCCGCAGCGAGTGCCTGTGGGGTGAGAAGCTTGCTGACCGACCGGCTTCGCGGCGCGGCTCGAAGCCGCGCCCTTTCAAAGCGCAGGCCATGTCAGGATTTTCAAGTCTGCTAGAAAATAAACTTCAGCGCGAGTTGCATGATGCGCGGAAGATGCGTACCTGCCGAGCGCAGGTAGCTGCTGCCTGCGCAACTGGGATCGCCAGCGGAGTTATTGGCTCCGCCATAGCATGCGATTTCGTTGGAATTTGTTCCCCGGCCGGAGTTATCGGCTGCCGAACCCGCATCGCCTCCCAACCAGGTGTATTCCACGTGATTGAAGACATTGAAAGCCTCCGCCCGGAATTCAAAGTACTTGTCTTCGGTGACGGCGAAATGCTTGATCAATGCCATGTCAAAATTCGTGCGCCAGGGATTACGCAGGATGTTTCTGCCGGCATCGCCGAAGGTGAGGCCGGTTGGCAGCACGAACGCACTTGGATTGAAGAGAAGTGGACCGAACCCCGACAGGGGGCCGGCCAAAGCGCTGCTTGAAACTCCCTGCTTGGGATTCCCGACCAAGTCGGGATAGGAACCGGCGGTAGAGAATCCGTTGCCTACGCCGGCGTTATCGGCGGTAGCTAGAAGGCCTTCGTTGTATACGCTGAAGGGCGAACCACTCTGGATCAAAGTGATGCCAGACCATTGCCAGCCGCCGGCAAGCGAGTGTGCCAATCCCTTTTCTTTAAAGAATGGGAGATCGTACACGTAGGCCAGCGTGATGTTATGGCGCTGATCAAAATTGGAGCTCGCCCGGTAGGCATTGAGGTCGTAAGAGTTTACGAAGCCGGTGTCATTGTAGTCGGAGGAATCGTCGATCGAATGGCTGTAAGTGTAGGAGGCGTTCAGCTCCAAACCGCCAATACTGTGACGCAGTGAGAGTTGCAAGGCATTGTAATTAGAAGACCCTGTCTGGTCCTTGCGCTGAATGCTGCCGATGCCGGCATAGGGACGAAACGGATTCGCGGTGTTTCCGCAGGCTACGAACAGGTTTACCGCTGCGCCCGACGGGGGTCCACCGCCTACTCCGGCGCTGTACGGAACCGGCGTTCCATAGGAAGTTACGGCATTCGTCGGAACACCGTACGCATCAACAGCATCGACGCCGTTCGTTATGTTGGCGCAGTCTGTCGAGCTAATGACTTGGCCCGGCGCATAGGGATTCTGGTTAGCTAGCACGGGAAACATTTGGTTGTATTCGTAGGAGCGAGTAAGATGCACGCCCGCGCTGCCCACATAGGAAAGCGCGGCCACGGTGCTCTTGCCAAGATCGTGCTGAAGATCAAAGTGCCACTGTTGCATGTAGGGCCAGATAGCCTTGTTCGGCAACGATACGAACTGCAACGGGGTCGTGGTGGCGCCAGAGACGCCGAGCAGACTCGAGTTGAGGCAGTCATACCCGGTCGTTCCGCCGCAACTCGCAGCGGACAAGGGGCTCGGGATGCTGGTGAGCGGAGTGCTCTTGCTTTCATACTCCAGAGACTCCGTGTTGGATTCGTTGCCGTTGGTGTGTTCGAAGAAAATTCCATAGCCGCCACGGATGGCCCACTTGCCGTCGCCTTTGGGATCGAACGCGAAGCCGATGCGGGGCGCGGGATTCCACCATTTGTTTTTGAGGCACCCGGTGGGGACGCCCGGGGTAACCCCGCAATCCACCCATCCGTTGAACGGGTTGCCAACCACCAGGCCGGTCGAGGGATCGACGCTGCTCGCTCCCGCGACGTAAAGCGAGGGATCGAAATTCCACGCCAAGTTGTTCTTCTCACGATAAGTGCCAAAGAAGCTGAACCGCAGTCCCAAATTTAGAGTCAGGCGCTTGGTCGCATGCCAGTCATCTTGCAGGAAGGTTTCGTAGATGTTGTATTCCTCGTGCATCTTGAGGGCTGCGCCTTCCTGGGTATACCCGCTGATGTTGCCCAACAGCAGATCGGCAAAGGCGTTCCCACTGGTCACAGCGCTGGTATTGCTGAAAGATAATTGGCCATTCACGCCATATTGGGGCTGAGGAATTTCATTCTTATGTGCGTTTACTACGTAGACGCCGAACTGAAGATTGTGAGGACCGATAATTTTGGTGACATTATCGCGGAAGCTGAAGGTAGGATTTGAGTTCAAAGGTCCCTGCGGAACGTAGCCGGGGTCTTCGGAAAAGCCACCACCGTACTCTCCCCCAGTAACACTGATGCCCGGAACTTTGCTGCCGTAGCCGTTATTGTAAAGTCCGATCGCGGGAAATCCGCTAGGGCGCTGCCATGGGCCGGTCAGGTTGGTGCTGATGTGGTCGGTAGTGTAGCTCGCTACAAATTCGTTTAAGAGGGTGGGGGTAACGTTCGCCGTAATGCGCGCCACCATGCTGACGCCAGGATTGTTGAAGTTGGTCTGAATGGTTGGAAAAGTCGTACCGTTGGTCCAAAGAGGAACGGGGTACTGCTGATTCCAGGAGTCGTGGATGTAGCGGAAGCTCGCGCGAACTTTCTCGCCTATATTTTGGTCGACTTTAAACAGTTCCTGGCGCCAGTGCGTCGGCAACGTAGGCGTTGCGAACCACGTATCAAGAACGCCGCTGCCGAGTGCTCCCGAGGAAATATTGGGTTCGGGGATCATGGCCAAGAGCGAGTTGGTGACCGTTGGATTCGCGATCGGCACCTGGTTACTCGGGTAAGTTCCATAGACCGGAATGTTGGTTCCGAAACCCGGGTTCGGGTCAAAAACGGTGCTGATCTGACCAGTGGTAGGACAGTTGGGATTATAAGAACTGGTCGTGAATGCGGGGTCCGAGGTCTGGAACGTCGTTCCAGTCGGGCATACATCGCTGAAATTTCCTCCGCGCTCGGCCAAGGTTGGAACCGATGTCGAGGAAAAGAATCCGGATGCCGGAGTGAGTTCCCGGCGCCACTCTTCCGACCAAAAGAAGAATGTTTTCTGCTTTTCGGTATTGTAGTGCCCGGGAATGAAAACCGGCCCCCCGATGGTGAAACCAAAGTCGTTTTTCTTGTACGCAGGAACTGAAGTCAGGAACTCTGGGGTGGCGTTGAAGGCATCATTGCGCAAGAACTCGTACAAATCGCCGTGGAAGTGATTGGTTCCTGACTTGGTCTCAACCTCAACCGTGCCGGAACCGTTTCGCCCATACTGTGCGCCGTAATTGGAAGTGAGTACCTTCACTTCGGCGATCGCGTCAATGCTGGGATAGACGTTGAGCGTGGTATTGCTGCCATTGTCGAGGGCGTCGCCGCCATCCACCTCGAAATTGTTGTACTCCGTGCGGCCGCCGTTGATGCTGAAGGCCACGGTGGATGCGCCCGGCTCGCCTTCATCCGCTCCCGACTGATCGGTAACTCCGGGGACCAGCGCCACGAGCTGGGTGAAGTCACGCCCGTTCAGTTCCAGTTGGCTGATTTCCTTGCCGCTGACTGTATTACTCAAGTCGGAAGATTGGGTTTCCACCTGGGCAACTTCCGAGCCTTCGACAACGACTTCGGTGCTAATTGTGCCGACTTCCAGGGCTACATTGATGCGGGCTTTCTCTGCGATGTTCAGCACAACGGACTTGGCTTCATACTTTTTGAACCCGGTTGCGCTGACGGTTAGATCGTAGGAACCGATGGGCAAGGAGCTGAAGAGAAAATCGCCACTGCCGTTGCTGGTACCGGTGCGATTGATGCCATGTTCCGAATTCTTGAGCGCGACTTGCACATTTGGGACGGCCGCTCCGGTCGGATCCGTGACCGTTCCGGTGATGGAAGCCGTATCCTGGGCCCAAGCCGCCGCGCATAAAATCAGCATGACGATCAAGGACCCGATTCGCTGCAGCATTGAGTTGAATTTCATGGTGAATTCCTTCTCCTAGCCTGCCGTTGCTACAGGCGGTTCGCTATTGCCTTCCCCACCCTGGATTACCGGATTACCGTCGTTCACGCGCCAACCAAAAAGTTTATTAAAACGTATGAATAGTGCTTTTATGGGGCATCTGATGTCAAGAAAAAAAGCAATCCGGCCTGGCAAAAAGGATTTAGATCAGGCTGCGCGTGGACCCGCGGATCACCAACTCAGGGGCGACTTTTCGATGGTGAGCGGAAACTTCCTTTTTTTCCAGCACGCACTTAATTCCATCCAGCACGAGTCCTACCGCGTTCGTGCCCATCGCTTCCATCGGCTGGCGTACCGTGGTCAGCGGAGGGGTGTAGAGGGCTGATGGAGCCACATCGTCGAAGCCGATCACCGAGCAGTGTTCGGGCACGCGCAAACCGCCTTTGCTCAGAGCGCGGATCGCCCCAAAGGCCGTCATATCGTCGAAGGCGAGCAGCGCTGTGAACTGCCGCTTTTGCTTCAGCAAATCTTCAGTCAATTTCTGGCCCATCTCGAAACTGGAAAGCGGGTCGCGCGATTCCGGCAGATCAAGAATCAGTTTCGAGTCGAGCTCCAGGCCACAGGCCTTTGCACTATTGCGAATGCCGCGCCATCGCGGGGAACTGTCGGTTAGAGTTTTCGGACCCCGAATAAAGGCAATCTTGCGATGACCGAGGGAATAGAGATGCTCGAGTGCGATGTACCCACCCACCTCATTGTCGACAACAACCGAACTCATCGCGTCGCCCTTGAGTTCGCAACCGATAATGGCCGTAGGGATGCTGCTCTTCTCCAGGTCGGCCAGCAAATTGATATTGAGAAAGAGCCAGTTCGCCACAATGATCAAGCCTTCGATGCGGCGGTCCAGCAACATCTCGAGGTAGCGCTCAAAGCGGCTGCGTTCGTTATGCACGTCGGTGAGAATCGGCAGGTAGGAAGCCTGGTAGAGTGTGTTCTCAATGCCGCGCAGCACCAGCGTGCAGTAAGGGTCGGTCATGTCAAAAACCATAACGCCAACCGTGTGACTGCGCTTGCTGCGCAGGGAGCGCGCAAATTGATTGGGGCGATAGCCAAGTTTTTCCGCCGCTCGCTCGATGCGCTTCTTAGTGACAGCGGGAATATACCGCGCCAGCGGAGCGTCATTGAGCACGATCGAAACTGTGGTGGAAGAGAAACCGCTTTCCTTCGCTACATCGCGAATCGTGACCATCAAAGCCTTGCCTTGGAGTGCCGCGCTGCCAAATCCTGCACTGCATCCCTCGCGCTTGAATTCATTGCGGAGGTTGGCGGACACTACAGCAGAGAGTGAGACCAGTGTCAAGCGCGCACATCCGATGGGGACTGCTGGCCTGCGTCATCATGGGCAACGCGGCAGCAGCCCAGCCGCCGCAAGTGTCATCCCGGACAGCGGCAGCGAAAGCTCCAAATAGCGCTCCCATTGCCGTTTCTGGCGCCTCCACTGACCCGGCACAAATTTTTCAATCCGGCCAGGAAGCACTGAATCAAAACCGGCTGGACGAAGCGGAGCGCGACTTCCGGCGGGTGATTGCCGTGAATCCACGAGTGGGCGCCGCTTATGCAAATCTGGGCGTGGTGTACATGCGGCGCAAGCAGTGGGCTAAAGCTTTGGAGGCGCTGCGAACGGCGGAACATCTGCTGCCGCGAGTGCCGGGCGTTCGACTCAACATCGGCCTCGTCTACTTTCGGCAAAATGAATTTCTAAACGCTATTCCGCTCTTCGAGTCCGTCATCAGAGATCAGCAGGACGCTACCCAGCCTCGTCATCTGCTGGGACTCTGTTATTTTTTCGCGGAGCGCTGGGCGGATACCGCGAACATGCTGGAACCGCTCTGGACGAACGAGTCCGAGCAGTTGAGTTATCTCTACGTGCTCTCCATCGCGGCTCATCGGGCCGGGATGAAAGAACTGGATGAGCAAGCTACGGCGCAGTTGATCAAGATCGGCGAAGGCTCGCCCGAGTTCCATTTATTCATGGGCAAGGCGCACCTGAATCTCGAGCAGTACGATCTCGC
>JBEKRE010000091.1:0-14837 GCA_049519055.1 Candidatus Sulfotelmatobacter sp.
TTTTCATGGAACCGGTTCCTTTCCGCTTGTGGCTCTGCGTTGTAGTTACACCGACTCACAATGTAACCCACGCTTCGCGCATCGGGACCGGTTCACTCCATTGTGACTAGCCGTGCCTGGGGCCTTCGACTACGCCGGACTGAATAAGGGCTCGCGCTATCGCCATAGACAGTGAGCCAACACGTAGGACTTTTCCTTCTATTGCAGCTTCGCGTACTCGGCTTTGGCTTCCTTCAGGATGGGGATGTCGGGGTCGGCGTCTTTCCAGAGGGTGAGAAAGTCTTTGTAGGAGGCGAGCGCTCGGAGGCGGGCTGCGTTGGCAGCCGCTCCCTGCGAGGTCCTCGACTGCAAGGCATTGGCACGAGCCACTCCGAGATGTGCCAACGCTCCGGTCCAGCAGTTCCACACAATGCCGCTGTGATCGAGAATTTTCTGAAACTCGGCAGCGGCAGCGTTACCTTGTGCGGCTGCCAAGTATGCCTCGCCGTGCAGATATGTGGGATAGAGACAGGAAATATTGTTGACGAACCCAATTGCTCCCAATTCGATGGAGGTAGAGGAAGTTGCCTCCAAAGCATTCAGGGCGCCAGCCGGGTTCTTTCTCACCAGCGCAGACTGTGCCCGAATCGCAGGCAGCCAAAGCGAATTCATCTGCGTGTCCATCGGGAAGCGTTTGCCTAAGTCTTGCGCTAAGGCTTTGGCCCTTGCCGTATCGCCAACCATGGCAAATGCTAGCGCGGCTTCGCTTTTGACGCCCTGACTCGCAGCAGCAAGTTTCAAAGCCTGTGCCGCAGAATCTTTCGCCTCCGCAAACTTTTCATAAGCTGCTTGTTGCACCGCAGCGTTTGCGAAATAGACCGCTCCGGCTTCTTTGTTGTCCGCCCGTACAGCGGAATCCACCGCCCTCTGAGTGAGTTCTCTTGCCTTGCCCATACGACCGTGGTACGCCTCCGTGTCGGCGGACAATGCAAGTCCAAAGTTCTCGGCTTCGGGCTGGCCCTCGAACCATTGCTGCTGTTCCGCCATCGCCGGGGAATCCGACGCGAGAAACGCCAGAGCATAAAGGTCATTGTGGATCGGAAACTCGTCCAGCTTTCGCGCCTGCGCCTCGTGGATGATATTTCGGGCTTCATCGAAGTGCTGCAATGCTAGGTAGTAGCCAGCCAAATTACTGTATGGTGCGGGGTCATCAGGCACAAGGCGCATATTCTTTTTTGTCAGCTCCACGGCCTTCTCGTACTGCCCCTGCACACTCAATACCAAACCTAAATAACCGTACACTCCGCCAATGCGCGGATAGCTGCCGATCCACTCTCGATAGGTCTGGGCCGCTTTATCTAAGTCCCCGGTTACAATCCGGTGGTAGTCGGCGGTGATCGCCAACTTTTCCCACTCGCTGGTACGTTCCCGCAATTCAAATGCCTTCGTGTAGTACTCATTAGCTCGCTCCGTTTGGCCCAGACCGAAATAGGCGTTCCCCACAGCCCTGTAACCCATGGCGAAATTCGGATCAAGCTCGATTGCTCGTTTGTGGAATGTCAGGGCGGCGGCTAAGTCGCCCGCTGCCCAGCCAAGGCTGTATGCCTTCAGCGCTTCGAGCGAAGGGGTGGTGGCCTCTGCCAGCGGAAGGTCGAACTTCTTCACCGTAGCCAGAGATTCGCCGAGTTCGCCGCGCAATTTGGATGCCGCATTCCCGAGCGCGTCCAGCACCTTCTCCTTGGACGCTGCCGTGACCTGATCCTGTGCCAACGTGTCTCCGCTCTGGCAATTCACCGCCTTCAAACCCAGCACGTATTCGCTGCCCAGATTGGCAATTGATCCTACAAGATAAGCCTTGCTGCCCGCCCGCTGGCAAAGCTCCCGGCCTATTTCGGGCGTGAGTTTCGTGTTGAGCGGGTGAGTCATCTGTTGCAAGGTCTTCGCCACTTCGCTGTCGGAAAGCACATTCAAGAAAGGCGATTGACGTAGGGAGACGCTGAGCGCCGTCTTCAGCGTGTCGTCGAAGATGGCATCGCCCGTGCTGTTGGCAAAATCGGTGAGAACAATGGTGTCCTTCTCGGTCAAGTGCTGGCTTTGTTGACGCGATCGATAGTAAAGCCCGCCCGCCACGAGCAAGGCGATCAGCAGGACGGGAACCGCAACCTTCCAGAGCCTCGCAACCCGAACTGCAGGAGCTTCCGCCACCGCCACGGTGCCTGAGTTTGCCGCAGAAACGTGCCCGCTCTCGAAGTCCCGCTTCAGTCGTTGCAAATCCGTTCGCATATCGGCTGCGTGCTGGTAGCGCAGGTTGAGGTCTTTCTCCAGAGCCTTGTCGATAATCGCTTCGACTTGCGGCGCAAGTTGCGGATTGAGCTGCGACGCCGGGCGGGACTTCTGGTGCAGGATCGCTCCGCAGATTTCGCCGGAGCTTGCGCCTTCGAATGGCATCTTTCCAGTCGCCATCTCATACAGCACCGCGCCGAAGGAAAACAAATCGCTCCGCGCATCCAACTCCTTCGTCCGAACCTGCTCGGGAGACATATAGGCTACTGTGCCCAGCATCGCTCCCGGGCTGGTCAAGTGCAGGGCATCCGAATCTGCTATGGTTTCGGCATCGCTTCCGGATTCTGCGGCCTTGCCGCTCACTTTCGCCAGACCGAAGTCGAGTATCTTGGCGTGACCACGCCGCGTGACGAAGATATTTGCCGGTTTGATGTCGCGATGCACGATGCCTGCGCCGTGCGCCGCATCGAGCGCATCGGCGATGTCAATGGCAATGGGAAGAAGCTGCTCTGATTGGACGGGACGACCCGCGATCAGGTGGTTGAGCGTCACGCCATCGAGGAACTCCATGACCATGAAAGTGCGGCCATCTTGTTCGCCGATGTCGTAGATCGTACAGATGTTGGGATGATTCAGGGCCGACGCGGCCCGAGCTTCGCGGCGAAAGCGCTCCAGCGAAGCAGGATCATGAGCAATGCTATCGGGAAGAAATTTGAGGGCTACAAACCGGCCGAGGCGGACATCCTCAGCCTTGTACACCACACCCATCCCCCCACCGCCCAACTTCTCGACAATGCGGTAGTGCGAGATGGTCTGGCCGATCACTGGCGCGAATCTTACGTCTGGAAAACCTTCAAGTCAATGAAAGCGATGGGGTTGGCGTGGCTGAAAAGGATTGTTGTTGGTCGCGGTAGGGACGAACATCGCTGATCGCCCACCGCGCGGATCCGCACGAGCGCTCCTTAGCGCATGCGCACTGTCTCAGGTCTTACACGGCGCGCCTGTTCGTGTTGGAGGCGGACGCCCTCGATCGAGCCAAGATCTTGTACCCTGAAGTGGTGAAGCGACCTCCTGCGGGGACGACTTGGGGCCGAAGAAGAACCGATGAAGCGCCGACGACGCCAGCCGTGACTGTATCGTCGGTTCCAGAGTGTTAGCGCCGGGAATGGAGGTCGGATACCAGTGCGGATGAGGAAGGGAAGCGTGGCCTACACAGAATCCTCTGAGCTGAGCGACTTGAAAATTCCTTCGTCCTGCCGCGGTGAAAAGATCTCATGAATATGCTTTCGCTGAGTACGAGCTTCGCGCTTAGCGTTGCGGCTTATGCGGCCGGCGCCTTCGCTTCGCTCGCGTGCTGGCGAAAACCAGCGCTGGTCCGACGTATCTGTTGCAGCGCCGCCTTGGCCGGAGCTGTTCTGGGAGGACTAGCCTCGGTTCTCGGCATCCTTCGAGGCACGCCGGTTGCGTGGTCGGTTCCCTCCGGAATTCCGCTTTTCGCTTACAGCTTTTCCTACGATGCTCTAGCCGGCTTCTTCAATTTGGTCCTCGCGATTGCCGTAGCAGCAGTCTCTATTTATTCCTTTGGCTACTTGAAAGGATTCGAAGGCAAGAGGAATATCGGCCTTTTCGCCTTCTTGTTCAATCTCTTACTCCTCAGCTTGACGGTTGTCTTTACCGCCGCCAATGCCTTCCTGTTTCTGATCGCATGGGAAGTGATGGCGCTGGCCGCTTACGGGCTGGTGACCTTCTACCACGAAGACCGGGAGACCAGGCAAGCAGGCCTGCTCTACATCATCATGGCGCATATCGACGCCGGGTGCCTGCTACTTGGCTTCGCTCTATTAATCAACTCCACTGGTAGCGCCGAATTCGCCAGCTTTCGTCCCCTTGCGGCCCAACTGAATGGAGGCCAGCAGACCGCTGCGTTTGTTCTGTTCTTCCTGGGATTCGCCATTAAGGCCGGCGTCATTCCCTTCCATATCTGGCTGCCGGCGGCCCATCCGGTTGCTCCGAGCAACGTGTCAGCGCTGCTATCCGGGATCGTGATCAAGACCGGAATCTACGGCATGGCCCGCATTTTCCTGGATGTGCTGGGAGGAGTGCCGTCTTGGGCGGGCTTGCTGGTTCTTATCGTCGGTGTGGTCTCAGCCGTTCTTGGCGTCTTGTACGCCCTCATGGAGCACGACCTCAAACGGCTCCTGGCCTATCACAGCATCGAGAATATCGGGATCATTCTTATGGGCCTGGGCGCGGCTTTGATTTTCCGCGTGGCTGGACATCCGACGCTCGCAGCCCTAGCCCTGACCGCAGCGATGTTCCACACTTTGAATCATGCCATCTTCAAGTGCCTTCTATTCCTGGGAGCTGGGTCGGTGCTGCATTCGACAGGGACCCGCAACATGGAGGAAATGGGCGGCCTCATCCGTCCCATGCCAGTAACCGCGTTCTGTTTTTTGATTGGCGCAGTCGCCATCTCCGGCCTTCCGCCACTGAACGGATTTGCCAGCGAGTGGCTCACCTACCAGGCCCTGTTGGCCGGGTTCGGCGCAATCCCTGGGTTGACGCGAATTCTGTTTCCGTTGGCTGGTTCTATGCTGGCGTTGACCGGTGCACTGGCAGCCGCTTGCTTTGTGAAAGCTTTTGCGATCACATTCCTGGCGTTGCCGCGCGCACCCGAATCCCGGAATGCTCACGAGGCGCCCCGCACCATGCTGATCGGCATGGGCTGGCTGACGCTCGCTTGTGCCGTCCTCGGCTTAGGCGCGACGTGGTTTCTCCCGACATTTGACGCGATGACTGAGCAATTGCTAGGACAGCGAGTTTCCAGCCATCTGGTGACTGGTCATGGGCTGGTACTCTCCGCAGGCATGCGTACCAGCGGCACGGTATCGCCCTTGGTCATTGCGCTTGGACTTCTGGTTCTAACGCTCCCGGCGGCTTTCCTGGTAGCGATCGGAGTGCGGAGGTTAGGCCGCAAGCGCGGACCGGTATGGGACTGTGGCTTGCCTGGACTCTCCGAAGAAAACGAATACACAGCCACGGCATTCTCAAAAGCGCTGCGGATGATCTTTTCCGTCCTGTACAAGCCGCGCCGTGAGATTCAAGCCGTCTTCGATGTCTCGCCGTATTTCCCCAAAGAGATCCGTTTCGAGAGTGAAATCGAGCCCACCTTCGAGAAGCGGCTTTATGCTCCTCTGCAAGAGTTCATTTTTCGAGTCTCCACCAGAATGCGGACGATTCAGGCGGGAAGCATTCATGCCTACCTGGCCTACATCTTTGTAACCCTCGTCTTGCTTTTGCTGTTCGGGGTGCGCAAGTGATCGAAGTTCTCATCAATTCGGCGCTCCAGTTGGTGTTGCTGTTGTTGGTCGCCCCTTTGCTGAGCGGCACCATCAAGACTTTGAAAGCGAGACTCCAGATGCGCCACGGGCCCGGCATTTTGCAGCCTTACCGTGACATCCTCAAATTGGTTCAGAAGGGTATGGTGATTCCGGAAACGGCGTCATGGATTTTTTCTGCCGCCCCCTACATGGTCTTCGCCACGGCCACGTTGGTTGGACTCATGATTCCCATGACTACGACCCATGCCCCGTTCAGCCTGTTCGGCGGCGTGCTCGCAGTGGTCTATCTTCTTGCGCTTGGTCGCTTCTTCCTTGCCCTCGGCGGGCTCGACACCGGAAGCTCATTCGGTGGTTTGGGCAGCAGCCGGGAAATGACGATTTCCGCAATCGCGGAGCCGGCCATGATGCTTGCGATTTTCACCGTGGCACTGGGCGCAAACTCCACGAACCTTAGCGAAATGGCGAAAGTCGCTGTAGGCCAGAGCTGGAGGTTCCTGGCGCCGTCGCAGATGCTGGCATTTGCGGCGCTCTTTATTGTTCTGATTGCCGAGACTGGACGAATACCAGTCGACAACCCGGCAACCCACCTCGAATTGACCATGATCCACGAAGCGATGATTCTCGAGTATTCGGGACCGTATCTCGCTTTAATCGAATGGGGAGCGTCCATCAAACAACTGGTGCTCATGACCCTGCTTGTCAATACGTTCTTTCCGTTCGGCCTGAGTTCTGACTGGACGCTCCAAACCATCGGCGTGGGGCTGGCTTTCTATCTTGCGAAATTGCTCGTGCTCGCGTGCATGATTGTTCTAGTCGAAACCACGAATGCGAAGTTGCGCCTGTTTCGCGTGCCGGAATTGCTCATGGTTGCTTTCGTATTGGGAGCGCTCGCACTTATTTCGACATTTTTGTTCTAAGACTACACATGCCCTTTGTCCCCAACCCCGAGATTGGCAACAGAATCATTACCCTGATGGCTGCGCTGGTCCTGGTGTTGCAGATCGCCGCGGTCGGACAGCGCGGCATCGTTTCGAGCATCCGCATCTTCGCGGTGCAGTCGTTTCTCCTGGGAGCAATTGCCGCCGTCATCGCCTACTTCAACCAGGCCAGCCACATCTATATTGCCGCTCTGCTCACGGTCTTCTTGAAAGCGGGACTGCTTCCCCGTTTGCTGGAGCGCCTGGTGGAGAAAATCGGAATTCGCCGCGAGATTGAGCCCTTGATCAATGTCCCGCTGTCGATCCTCATCTCAGGCGGCCTGACTCTGCTGGGTTATGTGGTGGCGGAGTCCTTCTACCATCCGGAGGAGACTTCTGCCCGGGCGGCGCTTGGACACAACACGCTCGCCGTTGCCATCGCACTTTTCCTGATCGGCTTCTTTGTGATGGTCAACCGCCGCAAGGCATTGACCCAGGTCCTGGGACTGCTTTCCCTTGAAAACGGCCTCTTCCTGGCCGCGATTTCTTTGACCTATGGAATGCCTTTGGTGGTTGAGATTGGCATCTTTTTTGATGTTCTGGTCGCGGTACTCGTCCTCGGCATTCTCGTCTTCCGTATCGGCGAGACGTTCGACTCCATGGACGTCAGCAAGCTGCGGAAGTTGAGAGAGTAAGCACACTTATGATTCTGCTCGCACTCCTTGTGGTTCCCTTGGCCGCCGGTCCCTTGGCCTTCTTCCTCCGAAGAAGGCATAGGATGGAGATGGTCAACCTCACGGCCTTCGCAATCATGCTCGGCCTTGCCGCCCTGCTAGTTGCTCAGGTGCTTCGCGACGGACCGGTTTCACTTTGGGATGGGTTCTTTTACGCCGATGCTCTTAGTGCGCTGGTCGTTCTCTTGTCAGCGTTTGTGTCCCTGGTCTGTTCCATATATGCGGTTGGCTATTTTCGTCACGAAGAGAGAAGCGGAGTTTTGCAGGAGGCCAAGGAAGCGGGTGGCCGGTTTGCCGTCGACAAGCTACGTGAGTACTACGCTCTCATGCCTTTCCTGGTTTTCGCTATGACGCTGGTCGCACTCGCCAACAACCTGGGAATACTCTGGGTGGCGGTTGAGGGAACGACCTTGGCGTCGGTGTTTTTAGTTATATTTTACGGACGCGACACTTCTCTTGAGGCAGCATGGAAGTATGCCATTATCGGCGGTGTTGGTCTCTCGATGGCCCTGTTCGGCACGATTCTGACCTACTATTCCGCCTATGGGGCCATCGGCACCGACACACTTGCCGGTCTGAACTGGTCCGTCCTTGCCGGGAACGCCGTCCACTTTGACAAGCCGACCATGCGGCTGGCCTTCATCCTCATTCTTCTCGGATACGGAACCAAGGCCGGCATCGCTCCCATGCACACTTGGAAGCCGGATGCGTATAGTGAGGCGCCGATCCCGGGGGCGGCGATGCTTGCCACCGGCGTGCTCAACTGCGCTCTCTACGGTCTGATCCGGTTCTACATCCTGAGTTCGAGGTGCCTCGGGCCGCAGTTTGGCTCGCAGTTCCTGATTCTGTTTGGACTGCTCTCCATGGGAGTGGCCGTCCCCTTCATTCTCGTGCAGAAGAACTTCCGGCGCCTGCTGGCCTATTCGAGCATCGACCACAGCGGAATCATGGTGTTGGCACTCGGCTTCGGAGGGCCTCTGGGTATCCTGGGCATGCTTCTGCACATGACGTTTCATTCGGTGACCAAGCCCCTGTTATTCTTCTGCGCCGGAAACGTGCAGCAACATCTGAACACCGACCTTTTCCGGAAGGCGAAAGGCGGGTTGATCCATTCGATGCCGTTGACCGGAGCCGCATTTCTTATGGTGACGCTTGCGGTCACTGGCTCACCCCCCTTCAGTTTGTTCCAGAGTGAGTTCACCGTTCTGCGGGCGGGATTTGCGCGAGACCATTTTGTGCTGACGATTTTCTTCGTCGCCTTTCTTGTGTTGATCTTTTCCGGCTTCCTAGTGCACATCACTGGCCTGGTTCTCGGCGAGGACCCGGGCCTTCCTCAAGCCGACATGTGCGGCTGGAAGAAATACTCAGTCGTGGGTTTGGCCATGGTCATTGTCGTGATGGGCTTCTGGATACCGGCTCCCTTGTTTAGGCTAATTCAGGGTGCCGTGGGTATCGTGGTGGGCGGATGATGACGCAATCAACCTCCGAAATGTTTGAAGCTCTTCGGCAGAAGTTCGGCCCGCAGGTTCAATCCGTGCGTGCGGAGCGCGAGGATGAAGTCTATGTTCTTCTCGCCGAACCCGACATTCGGCCCATCACAGAACACCTGCGAGGTGAGTTCGGGGCCCGGCTGGTTACCGTGTTCGCTGAGGACCGCCGTTCGGCGGAGGGAGTTTTCTACAACTACTATGTCTTCGAACAGAAGACTAACGCTCAGTACCTGATCGTGCAGGCGCCGGTGCGATCCGACACTCTTGAGTTTCCCTCGCTCTCCGCCGAACTACCCGCGGTGAACTGGCAGGAACGGGAAATTCAAGATTGGTTTGGACTCACAGCCGTTGGACACCCGAATCCCCGCCGGGTTGCCCTGCATGACAATTGGCCCGACGTTTTTCCTTTGCGCAAGGACTTCCCTCTCGAAACCGTGCTGCCGCCCTTCGAGGGAGAACGCCACATCTACCGGCCAGCTTTCGGCGAAGGTGTCCTGCAAGTGCCCGTAGGGCCGGTCCATGCTGGGATCATCGAGCCAGGCCACTTCAATTTTGCGGTGGCGGGCGAACCCATACTCTACCTGCAACTGCGAATGTTCTACACCCATAAGGGAACGGAAAAGCTCTTTGAGAAGCTGCCCATACACAAAGCCGTTTTCCTGGCGGAAAGCATTTCGGGAGATTCTAGTTTTTCCCACGGCACAGCCTTCTGTCAGGCCATCGAACGCGCGGCCAGCATTGAAGTGCCACTGCGCGGGCTGGCGATGCGGACCATCCTGCTGGAGTTGGAGCGTATCTGTAATCATGTCGCCGACATCGGCGCCATTGCGACCGATGTTGGTTTCGTCATAGCGAATGCCCATGCCAGCCGCCTCAAGGAGACGTTGGTCAGTCTGAATGAGCAGATGACTGGCAGCCGCCTGTTGCGCGGTATGGTCTGCGTCGGCGGAGTGCGCCGGGGCTGGGACCAGGCGCAACTGAACACGCTGCGGGACACCCTAGACTCCTTCGCACGCGAATTTCGGGACTTGATCAGTTTGATTGATTCCTCTGAATCTACCCGTGATCGTCTGGAACAGACAGGAGTCTTGCGACCCGGCAAGGCACGGGATCTGGGCATCGTGGGAGTGGGAGGACGCGCCTCCGGGGTCGATCTCGACGTACGGCGCGATCACCCTTACGCCGCGTATTCTCGCTACCCATTCCGTGTCCCGGTTTACCAGGCCGGAGACGTTTGGCATCGGATGCAGGTCCGCGTCGACGAAGTGAAGGAATCTCTTAGCATCGTCCGGAACGCTATGGCGGATGGTCTTCAGCGGGAGTTCCGAGTGCCCGCGCCAACCATCCCGTCAGACCGGTGCGCTTTGAGCGCTGTCGAGGGTTGGCGCGGGGAAATCATTCACTGGATTCGCACCGGGCCTGACAATCACCTGCAACGTTGCAAGATCAAAGACCCCTCGCTCAATAATTGGCCAGCGCTGGTGGAAGCGGTTCAGGGAAACATCATTGCCGACTTTCCGGTGATCAACAAGAGCTTCAACCTTTCCTACTCGGGGACGGACCGGTAAACGATGTTCAAGATTCTTCAAAAAACGGTCAGCACCGGAACAGTCACCGCCAACTATCCGGCCGAGTCCGCTAAGCTCTCCGATCGCTTTCGCGGACGTCCGAGCTTCGATTTCAACAAATGGAAGGACGCGCGACCTGCTGTCGAGGTGTGTCCAACCGGTGCCATTTCCCTGTCCGACCAAGGTGATTCCCGGAAAGTCACCGTCGATTACGGTCTCTGTGTCTTCTGCGGCTTGTGCGCCGAAGCATCGTCCGAGCAGGCGGTGCGCATCACCCAGGAATTTGAACTGGCGACGTCGGACCGCCGTAACCTGCTTCTTACCGCGGAATACACACTGAATGCCGACCGCACGCACCGCGGGTTGCGTAAAGTTGATCGCCGGTTGGGGAGTGCCGAAACGGACATCGAGGGTCTTGGGAGGAAGGCGCGCGAAACAATCCAGAAAGTTCTGGGACGGTCTCTCGCCATCCGTGAAGTGGATGCGGGGTCATGCAACGGATGCGAAGTGGAGATTGTGGCCCTGAACAATCCGGTCCACGACATCGAACGCTTCGGAATCCAATTCGTCGCCTCTCCTCGTCATGCCGATATGCTTCTGGTGACCGGTCCCGTCACCCGGAACATGGAACTTGCGCTGTTGAAGACGCATCGGGCGATGGCGGAACCCAAGGCAGTCGTCGCGGTAGGAGCTTGCGGCATCAGTGGCGGCATCTTCGGCGTTAACTACGCCTCTTTGGGTAGCGTCGACAAGGTACTTCCGGTGGATGTTTATATTCCTGGATGTCCACCCCGGCCACAAGCTCTTCTGCACGGAATCCTCCTTGCGATCGGACGTTTGGCTGAACGACTGCACAACAACCGCGCGGGTTGAAAGGCAATTCGGAGCTTTGGCTTGGTGAGGTATTCACGGACTCTCCAGCAGAGCGAGGCGGGGAATCTGAGGTGGTCAGGACAATCGCAAACTGAGCGGTTCGATATATGACTTGGCTGCCCAAGTTCGCGGTCTGTCTTAGCAACTATGACCGTTTCCGCTTACGCTCAGGCGCGTTCGCAGCGCTGTTTCTCGCTTTGCAGATATTTCCTCTCGCCATCGCAACTGCTACCGGAGTACCTCCGACAACCGTAATCACGATCTGAAAAATCTGTTCAAAGGCGCTGCCCTATCTGCCAGTACTCGGCCTGGACCACTCTGCGATTTCTATGTTGCTCTGCTTTTATAGAACTCATTGACCTGCTAGTATGGCGTCGCAAACCATAGCGGTGCAGCCGATACAACGAGGTGCAAATTCAAGGAGGCCCCATGAAGAAAGCTCTGTCATTCGTTTTGTTCGCAGCGGCATTGCTCACCACAAGTACCGCTACCGCTCAGAGTCCAAATTACAATCCGGGCTCGGTTTGGCGCGTAACCTACTATTCGATTAAACCAGGACAAGGGGATCCATTCTGGAAAGATATCCGCGACCACTTCAGACCCATCTACGACGACTTCAAAAAGGCGGGCCTGATCTCCGAGTACAAGTTCTTCACCAATCCGGTTTCAGATCATCCCAACGACTGGGACGTGGCTCTTGCCACCCTCTATCCAAATTGGGCGGCGATCGACGAGCTCGATGCAAAGGGTGCAACCATTGTTACCAAACACTACGGTTCTCGTGAAGCCATGATCGAGGCGGGAAAGAGGCGCACCGAGCTTAGAGAAGTAATTGCCAGCCATCTGGCCCGCGAGGTGATACTCAAATAGACCTGGTTGCGCCCCTCTACCTTCGCCATCCATTTCAGCGTTCTTGAACCGCCCGATGTTTGGGCGGCTTTTCTCTATCACGCTGCCGCTTTTCCGTCCTGCGTGGTTGGCGATTACGCATTGACCCCGATTTTGGCGAACAAAAGCGACGTGACCGGTACCACGAGCACGGAATCATACACAGCCCATTGCCAGCAGACAGAATTCAGGAGGCTACTGCGGCACCTTATTCTCGCGCAGAGAATCCACCATCTGCTTTGCTTTTTCTAAGGTGCAGCCAAAGAGTTTGCGGGCGGCATACATGGCCGTGATGTTCTGGCCGCGGGCGACGAGTTCACGGAGTTGCTGCTGTTGCTCTTCACGGCTGAGCGATTTCAGGTGCGTGAAGTCCTGCGTTAAGGAAACCGGATCGGCGATGATCGTGTAGGGGCGCAGGGCGTCGAGGAACTTTTGTGCGCGCGGCACTACGTCCCAATGTATGCGAATGCTCGCCGGAGCGGACATCGCGACGGGATAATCCCGGTAAAGAGTCGAACTGGTGCCATACCAGCGTTTCTCCGATGGGGCCTGCTCGCCGAGCTCAGCCTGCAACGCGTCTGCAAGCGGCGCGGGATCGCCGGATAACTCAAGTTCGACATAGCGCAGGTGTTGGGTTTGCGTGGCGCCTGGCTTTGTCGTATCGGGTGTCTCGACGCGCTCTTTGATTAATCGAGCCGACGCGATCTCGCCGAAGGAAAGAAAAACGACCGAAGGGTCATCGGCGGACAACTGGTAGTTCAGATAAGAACGATATTGCACATAGATTCCCGTCTCGTTCATCCGGACGAGCCAATTGGAAGGATGGAAGCGCGCTGTCACCATCTTTAGCGTCAAAAGCAGAAAGAGCAGCAGAACGAAGCCGAAGAAGTAGCCAGGCGGCCACTTTGCCCTGTATGCATGGAGGAAAAAGGCGGTGGCGGCGGCGAATCCGGCAAGCCAGACGATCAAAGCACGCAAGCGCGCGTGCTGGAATACGCGGTCGTTGGGGCCAATCTCGACGTCTTGAAGGCGCAGCAGGCGCATAGGAGCTCCCATGAACGTCAAGAGTGTACTTCGCCTGAGCGGCTAGCGATAGTTACTTGCGATAACGCCGCAAAAACATGAACCACAGAAAACACCTTAGACTTCCCTCTCAGGGGAGGCTCCTGAATCCTTGCTTCTGGACTGGACACGTTCCATGCTTCAAGTTGCTCGGCAATCGCAGGAAGCGCGACGGCCCCATAATTGGCGATAAGTTGATTTCAACAGTTGACCGAAAGCGGGCAAGCGACCATGGCAGGAGTTATCTCGCGCTGGCTTTTGTTTGGCTCGATCCAAGAAGGGTATGTAGGGGCGATAGTTTTCCTGGAGCGCGAGCCAGCCTTGCGGTCTGGGGCTATCGGAAGTTGCTGATCAGAACCACGTCGCTTGTCTCGCTGCCTTTGGCAACCAATAACTCCTTGCCGTCGTGCGACCACGAGAAACCGAAGATGCGTCCGGAGGGAAAGTCGGTGACCTGACGTGGCTCGCCGCCTGTTAGGGGCTGTTCCCACACATTGGTGGCGCCTTTGCGGGTCAGCAGGTATTGCAATCCCTTCCCGTCGGGGGACCAGTGCGGCGGACCGGCGCCGCTCGGCAACAGAAACTCGTGCAGCCGGGAGCCTCCCTCCGAGGGACTGACGACGAACTTCGACAGGGGCACGGGGTCGCCTTCCTGGATTGTGTATGCAATGAATCTGCCATCGGGCGAGATCCGTGGATTGCCGCCGCCCCCCGGTGCACTGGCGATTTCCGTTGGAGTGCCTCCTTCCACTGGCAGACGATAAATCTTTGTACCCGCGCCAGCGATGTTGGTGTCGTAAACCAGCCACTTTCCATCCGGCGAACAATCTTCCTCCCCGACGTGGTCCGTGACGAGCCGGGTGGGATTCGATCCGTCGGCGTCGGTCCGCCAAAGCTCCGAGTTGGTGCCGGTATAGGAATCGAAGACGATGTAGCGATCGTCGCAGCCCGACATTGCGCCGTAATTGCGCGCCTGCGGCATGACAGTGGTTCGCTGGCTGCCGTTGGCGTTGATCAGATCCAGGTCGCTGCCTCGGCTCCGCACCAGCAGCTTCCCACCGGGGCCAGGCCACACGGCAACGTCCGGCACCGCCCCGGAAGTGATCTGTGTCGCCAGCGCGGCTTTTCCGCCCGGCGCCATCCAGATATTCGAGATCTGGGTGTGATCGAGCGCCGCCAGTATCTTGCCATCACGAGTGAGATCGAGATGCGCGCCGTAGTCGGATAAGTCGTTGGTAAACCGTCCTACTTCGCCCTTGGGATAGGAAAGCTGCCAAAGCTGAGAGCGATTTTCTTTGGCCACACCCATCGGGACCAGCAGCGAGTCGCCATCGGGCAGCCATACCGGCCGCCCCAAGAAATCCGGGCTGGAGTAGAGTGTGGTCACACTGGCATCTGCCACACTGATGACATCCAGCACCCATTTTGATTCTTTCCCGTTTTGCAGCCCGGAGAAGGCGATCGTCTTCCCATCCGGCGACCAGCTCGCTCCCCAGATGTAGATCGGATAGATTGGCAGGCGAACCAGCAGCCGGTCGCCGCTGCCATCCGCCGAGGCGATGCGAAGTTCTATCGCCAACGTATCCGGCAGACCCCGCATGAACACGATCTGAGTTCCATCCGGCGAAAACCCGACCGGTGCGTCAATGTCGCGAATCAATTGCCTTGGGTTCCCTCCCAGCACCGGCATCTGGTAGAGGTA
>JBEKRE010000092.1:0-14306 GCA_049519055.1 Candidatus Sulfotelmatobacter sp.
AAGCCGATGGCGAAGGCCAGCGAGCCGGTGCGGCGCAGCGTAAGGCACACGAACAGGCCCAGCAGACCGGTGGAGACGAAGTCTTCCCAGCGCTCGTGTGGCTTCAGGAAATAGTGCAGCGCACCGAAGCCTATGGAGAGCAAAATGCATGCTGGCCAGAATCCGATACCATCGGCGAGCGTGGCGAGGAGATAGGCACGGAATTGGAGCTCCTCCGAAAATCCGATGAGCAGATTGGCAATGATCCATAGGCCAAGAAAGTACCAGACCGCGCCGCCATGGAGGGCGAGCCCGAGGATGCGATAGCCGCCGAAGGCTGCAATCAAGCCCACGAGCAAAGAAGTGGAAGCCGCGCCCCAGGCAAGTCCCACCCGGAAATCGACTCCGAGGGCGTTGCGAACCGGAATGCCGTAATTGGGGAAGTGACGTCGCTCGATGCGCGCCATAATCCAAGTTGCAATCAGTACCTGGATGAGCGCCTGCAACTCGTCGACGATGGTGCCCACAGGATCAAGGAACGGCCGCTCCTTGGGATGGAAGATCTTCGGAATGATCCAGTTCGCCAGGAATCCGAGTCCCACGAAAATGGCGACAAAAACGAGGAGGCGCCAACCGGCTCGTAAGCCACGGGAGTTGAAGAAGGTTCTTCTCATATCGGGGCAGCCACCGGCTGAGACTTCTTGGTCCCCGTTTTGAAACCGTCACAGGCAGGCCAATCGGACGCAGCGGTTTGACCGGTATCTTAATACGGAAGTTGACCGTTGGCGAAATCAGGCCATCACACGTTGAGGATTGGCCGTTGGGCTCGGTGAGCGTAATGGGGGTTTTGCAACAAACTATTACCGAACATGCCTCGCCATTCCATTTTCTCCGATTGCTTCGCGTGTGTTCCGTCGAATTAAAAGAGCTCGACGGGCGCCGCATGTCCCCAAGCAGAAGCGAGTCGAGCATCCCTTGTAACCAACGCGGCTCCGAGTTTCTCGGCAAGCACGATGTAAGCAGCATCATAGGCAGAAAAATTGTGACGGAGTCGCCAAATACGGGGCAAGAGCACAAGATGAGGATACCGAGTAATACGGAGATCCAGCAGATCGCGGACCGCCTCGTCAACACGATGTACCGGGACCACTCCTTGCAGTGCTAGACGCCTCAGTACCTGCGTGACCTCAAGATCTAGGAGGTGAGGCGCGTGTAGGCTTTCGTTACGCGAATAAATTCGCTTCTCGATGCTCTGCCCCGCAGATGTCTGAAGAAGCCAGTCAACTACGGCAGACGCATCCAGGACGATCATCGCGCCTCGCGCTCTTCTCGTACCAGGTGAGCGGTATCGATCTGCGCTGAAACCGGCTTACGTTTATGCAGCCGCTCCCGCAATTCTGCGAGCGTTGGCCTCTCCGCGATTTCCTTGATCTCAGCTAACAGATAGTCCGAAAGCGACATACCTGCCATGGCAGCGCGAGCTTTCAAGCCACGATGTAGGGCATCGGGTACATTACGAAGCTGAATCATCTTGGACATGCTACAAGCATACTTTCATGTCATTCACATGTCAAGACGAATGTCTTTCCCAACCCGGTGCCGCGCTCAAGGCCAAATCCAACATCTCTGGCTGCGCGGGCTATGACTTTTTACAGTGTGCCAATTGTGTGCGAGAACTACGCCGCACCGACAAGCCCGCTGCGACCACATGAGTGATTAGCCGCATTACGGCCGATTAGTCACCTTCTCTTGAATCATCTAATGAATACCTCCATCACGATCGGGGTGTGTGCCGGATGTGGGTCTCTTTTTGCAGGCTAGGAGGAAATCTCTATGGCTCGCAAAGTTGGCCAGATCAACGCACGCGGCGGAGATGGCTCATCCGGGTCTATCTCGGCCGCGATCACCGGACCAAAAACGTAAATACCACAATCGAACGATCCACGGCCCCATGCGAGAAGCGCAAGCATATTTGACAAGAAAGTTGCGCGAGCATGAACCTTGATCGCTGGCTTGTGACAGCTGTAAAGCTACGGGTACGAAAGAAGATGTGCCAGGACGATGACGGCATGCTGCAGCGCCACATCCGACCTCACCTGGGTGAAAGAGTATTGGCTGCAATGCGCGCCCTATGGACGGTCAAACTACTTATCAGAAAATGATCGAGCGAGGGCTGTCCGTTCGAACCGTCCGTTACACACATGCTGTGTTAAGGTCTGCGATCCGGCAGGTATTGCCCGCAGCAGCCCAGAGGCGAAATGCGTTCGCTGACGGTGGAGCAAGCGCAGACATTTCTTAAGACCCCGCATGGTCCAGTGCTTGCGGTAGCGCTCACAACGGGGATGCGACCGAGTGAGTATTTGGGTCTGAGGTGGACTGGGCACGGCAAACAGTCAGCGTAGTCCGGAGCGTTCGGAGACTAGATGGGGGATCGTGCTTCTGCGAAACGAAACGTTCGCGAAGCCGTCGGCCGATCAAATTGCAGCGTTGGATTGTGGTTCACGAGGACGTTCTCAGTACCGATGAACAAAGGATGGACACTGTCTCAGTTTGCTTTTTCACCTGACAATTTTAGATATTTCGCGGTTACATCTCTTCGCCGTTCTCTCCTGCTTCGTTTTGCCCCCAAGGTATTTCACTGCGAGTCTGGATCACTTCAGTCATGCATTTCTTGTCGAATCAACAATGAGAGTGAGCTCCGCAGTCGGGGATGCGATTGCCCGAAAGATTGCAGAACCGAACCCGTTATAACATTAAGGAGTGAATCTTCCCGTCAATCCGCCGGTGCTGCCGATGCTCGCCAAACGTGTAGACGATTTACCGACTGATGGACATTGGATTTTCGAACCTAAGTGGGATGGGTTTCGCACCTTAGTGTTTCGCGATGGCGATGAAATACTGATTCAGAGCCGCGATCAAAAGCCTCTCAATCGCTATTTCCCTGAACTGCTCGATCCTTTGAGCCAGAGTTTGCCAGAGCGTTGTGTGCTGGACGGCGAATTGGTCATTGTGAAGGACGATGAACTGGACTTTGATGCTCTGCAGCTCCGGCTACACCCCGCCGCCTCACGAGTGAAGCTTCTGTCAAAGCAGACAACAGCATCAGTTGTGTTTTTCGATCTGCTTTGCCGTGGCGATCGTAACTTGTCCAGTGAACCGTTTGAACTGCGCCGGCGGGAACTGGAATCACTGCTCGAGAATACTCCGGTGCCTATTCACCTCACTCCGGCTACACAGGACCGGAACATTGCAGAGGATTGGTTTCGGCGCTTCGAGGGAGCGGGCCTTGACGGTGTAATCGCGAAACCCGCCGACGGAATCTACGAGCCTGATAAACGTGTAATGCTCAAGATCAAGCATGAGCGGGATTGCGACTGTGTGGTTGCGGGTTTTCGATGGCATAAAAAGGGCGACCGCACCCTAGTTGGTTCCTTGTTACTTGGACTGTTTGATAACTCCGGCGCGCTACAACATGTGGGAGTCTGCGCCAGTTTCAGCAATGCAAAACGACTCGAACTGGCAGAGTTTCTCAAGCCGTACCGTAAAGATGCGCTGGTGAATCACCCATGGAAGGCTTGGGCCGAGGCCGCTGTCGCTCTAGCCGACGGTCCCAAGCGCATGCCCGGCGGACAGAGCCGATGGAGTCAGGGGAAGGACTTGTCTTGGGAGCCGTTACGCCCCGAACTGGTAGTCGAAGTCGCCTATGATCACATGCAAGGAGATCGCTTCCGTCACACGGCACAGTTTCGCCGCTGGAGACCTGATAAGACGCCCTCAGACTGCACGTATGCTCAACTCGAGGTCGTCCCACCTCAGGAGCTGGCCGCAATCTTTCCTTGCGGACATTAGCTCTTAGTTTTCCGCTTCCTCATGCGCGTCTGTTCTTTGCTCCACTCTCGCCACTCGCGCGTGGGATCATCATCCGGGTCGGGCTCTTCTTGTGGTGGTCGAAGACTTGCTGGCACATGTTGCAGATTGACTCGAATGCGCGTCCATGTGGACGACCTGCCTCGCATGGAATCGACCAAAACGTCTTCCGGCTCGAGCAATTCAACTATCCCAGCATGTCTCGCTTTCCAGCGCTCCAGGCCGGCAAGAGCTGCGCTCTTGTCTGACGAATTGGCAACCACGATCAAGGGCATTTTGATTCGCGGAGGCTTCGGTTTAGATTTAGCTCGGGAAGGCGCAACCCTCGGTCCTTCTGATTCCATCTTGCGGAAATGCGGAGGCCATGGAGCGTCGCCCAGGCCTTCCGCTTCATCACGGGCGGCGAGTTCCAGCAGTGGTTCGAGAGATCCAGGTGCGCCGTTCATTCCCGCGTGGGGATCGCCGATTTCCGTAAACCGCTTGGGCATGGTGAAAATCGTGAACTCGGCCGGGTCGCAATCGGGCACTTCGCTCCAGCGAAGTGGCGCTGAGACCCGAGCATCAGCCACCGGACGCACCGAGTACGCCGAACACGTGGTGCGGTCTCTTGCGTTCTGGTTGTAATCGAGGAACACACCGTGACGTTCTTCTTTCCACCATTTCGAACTTGCAATTTCCGGAGCTCGCCGCTCGATAGCCCGAGACAGCGCAACCGCCGCGCGCCGCACTTCGGTGAAGTCCATCGCGGGTCAATTCGAACATAAATATGCATGCCGCGTGAGCCGCTGGTCTTTGGCCAGCTATGCAAACCTGCCTCCTGCAGAAATGCCTTTACCTCAAGCGCTACTCGACATACATCAGACCAGCGAACCCCTGGAACCGGGTCAAGATCAATCCGCAATTCGTCTGGATGTTCCAGATCGCTGGCGCGAACGGGATGGGGGTGGAGTTCGATACAACCGAGGTTGATGATCCATGCCAAGCCCGCCGCATCATCAATCACTATTTCTTCCGCAGTTCGGCCGGATGGAAACGACAGCGTTACAGTTCGCAACCAGGGCGGACGCTGCTCGGGCGCACGTTTCTGGTAAAAGGCTGGCTTCTCGCCACCGTTTACAAATCGCTTCAAAACGATTGGCCGATCCTGAATTCCGGTCAGAGCGCCTGAAGCAACCGACAGGTAATACTGCACAAGGTCGCGCTTGGTAAGGCGCACCTTCTCCGAGAAGTACAGCTTGTCCGGATGAGTAATACGAACCTCCCGCCCTCCGACCGCGAGTACCTCGCCGGCTTCCTGCTTTCCCATGGATCTAGGCTACCATTCACGCACGACGTGATCTGCCCATCTCGCTAGGAACGGTTCGCGCCTAGAACTCCCCAGAAGGCTCGACTGACATTCCAACAGTCGAGCCACTCCTTCAGGACCGCATGGCAGCGCCCTGCAGATTGCTCTTTTCTTCAGCAGTCTGCAGGCGCCTGTAGAAAGCCATGATTGCTTCCAGATTGTCCGAGCGAAGCTCCGCAGCGTCCGGGTTTTCGCAAATACGCTCGTTTCTCGGCCGATCCATGAATCCCGCTAGATGACCCAATAAGAACGCGTTGTTCCACTCGCCTTCCTCAGCGTCTAAGCAAACCCACGATTCCCCAATCGATTGACTGTCGGACACCAAGCGGCCTTCAAGGCTGCTGGCTCTTTAAGAGGCTCTAACAAAACCCTGTTTCAGGAGCAACTACTCCCCCGGGACACTACTTCAGCTTCTCGTGCTCCGCCTAGGCTGGCTTCAGCATGGGGAATATCGGGGTCGGCGCCTTTCCAGGCCAGGGCATCCTGATACGCCCCTGAACCGAGAATCAGAGCATTTGGGGTATTACGAGCCGAGAATGGACTCGGAAGGGAGGCGAGAGTATACTCCGCCTCGATTAATTAATCCTGGGACAAAAAATGGCGCCGACGCGGGATGAGTTTTATCCTCCTTGTGGCGGCCACAGCGCATTCTCTCAGAGGTGGTCAATGCCGAAGCGAACGCTCGCAATGGTTCTCGCTGTTCTGCTCTCCATCGGTCCTGCCTGCTATTCACGAAAAGTTCAAAAAGTGGCGACTGTAGATGTGCCGCAGCCCAAGAACGAAAGGATCGTTGGGATCACAACCCTAAAGGGTGAGGACGTCTCTTTCGACCCGCCGGGCGCGTCCATCAAGAATGGGACGCTTTCCGCCTCCGTAAAAAAGACTCCCTACGAAGTTCCGCTGGACCAAGTACAACGGTTTTGGGTGGAGACAAAAGAACTTCAAAAGGGGCGAACCATCGGCCTGGCCGCGGCAGTGACAGTTGGCACGCTGGCGCTCATCGTGGGCATCGCGGTAGCCCTGAAGCAATCCTGCCCATTCGTTTACTCCTGGGACGGTTCGCGATACGTGTTTGACGCCGAACCGTACGGGGGAGCCATCTCCCGTGGTCTGGAGAAGGACGACTTTTCGCAACTGGAACATCTCCGCGAGCAGGATGGTCTCTACAGGCTGAAGGTTACCAACGAAGTCGATGAGACTCAGTTCACGAACCTAACTGAGCTTTGGGTAGTGGACCATGCTGTGGGAACCCGCGTAGCCGCAGATGTGCGGGGCAAACTGCATACTCTGGCGGCGCCGCAGGCCCCACTGTCTGCGTGGGACTCTGCCGGACATGATCTCCTTCCCTGGCTCCGTGCCACGGACCGTGTGATTTGGGAACCGCCCGCGGTGCCGGACGCCAACGGTAAGTTGCAGAGTGACATTGTTATGACTTTTCCAAAGCCGGCAGCTGCGACCCAGGTGAAGTTGGTGGCCAACGCTGCGACCGGTCTTTGGGGCTCGTACATGATCAAAAAAATGGTCGAACTACGGGGGCGCGATGTCGGTGCGTGGTATACCTCGATGGACGAAAGTCAGTCGGCCCGCGACGCACTGTTCGCCTGGGAAGTGCGCGAAGAACTCTTCGCGTTGAAGATCTCTGTTGAGGAACCTACAGGCTGGGAGGTGCGCGGGATTCTGCCGGGGACAGGTCCGTTCATCTCGAAGGACCGAATCGTCCTGCTGGACGTGAGCCGCGTGCACGGGGATCAATTGCGCATTCGCATTCAACCTCCGGCTGGCTTTTGGGCTCTGAACTCGTTTGCCGTGGATTACACTGCAGACCGCCCAGTCAATCTTGAAAAGATCGAACCAGCGACGGCGAAGGATCTGCAGGGAAAAAATGTGCTGCCAGAGTTAGCCGCGAACGACGATCGCTACCTGGCGATGCCTAATATAGGCGACACCGCTGACCTCACCTTCCACGTGCCGCCCCAACATGCAGGGACAGACCGAACCGTATTCCTGCACAGCCGCGGATACTACAAACTGCATATAGCTGCGACAGGCGAGCCCGATACGAAGACTCTGCAAGAGATCGAGAACGTGCCGGGAGCTGCTGCTCGCTACGCGGCAAACCAGTTCGCACAGTGGCAGGTCGCCGGTCTACAGAAACAATGAGCCAACGAGTCTGGCAGTGAACGCATCCCTCGACTGTGCCACGCCTAGCGGTAAGCCATGAGCACGCGGCGAGTGGCAGTGACAGGCCTGGGCGTGATCTGTGCTCTGGGCAACAACACTTCTGAAACCTGGAATGCGGTCTGCGAAGGCAGATCTGGAATCGCTCCGATTCATTCCATTGACGTTTCGAAGCTACGGTTTCGGTACGGCGCCCAAGTCTGCCGCTACGACCCCAGCAAATACTTTGAAGCCGACTATGCGCGCTTGCTTGACCCATTTTCTCAATTTGCGATCATTGCAGCCCGTGAAGCCGTGAAAGATTCTGGAATCACACTTACCCCAGCTCTTTGCGAGAAGGCCGCGATCGTGACCGGTTCGGGCATGGGTGGCCAGTCTACCCAAGACGTAGGGTTCGCGAAACTTTACCAAAGCAATCAAGGTCGAGTCGATCCTCTGATCATTCCTCGCGCCATGGCGAATGCCGGCGCCAGCCATATCTCAATGGAGTTTGGCATCACGGGCCCAGCCTACACGATCTCCACGGCTTGTTGTTCCGCTAACCATGCCATCGGTCAAGCCTTCTGGATGGTTCGCAATGGCATTGTGGAACTGGCCATTGCCGGTGGCAGCGAGGCTCCTTTCAGCTTTGGATTATTAAAGGCCTGGGAGGCCATGCGAGTTATTTCACCGGATACGTGCCGACCTTTCTCCAAAGATCGTCGCGGTTTGATTTTGGGGGAAGGCGGCGCAATGCTGATATTGGAACCTCTCGCTGCGGCAAGGGCACGAAAAGCGAGGATTCATGCTGAAGTGGTGGGTTTTGGAATGTCATCGGACGCCCATCACCTCACACATCTCTCCATCGATGGTCCGGTCCGCGCAATGCGAGCGGCATTACTTGGTGCTCGGCTTCGGCCCGAGCAAGTCGGTTACATCAACGCCCATGGTTCGGGCACGCTCGTCAATGACCCCCTAGAAACGCGTGCCATTCGTGAACTCTTCGGAGCGCATGCCGAACGGCTGGCCGTGAGTTCCACAAAGTCACTTCACGGCCATGCTCTAGGTGCTACCGGTGCAATGGAAGCAGTGTGTACAGTCCTGGCGTTAGAAAATGGCTTACTTCCGCCCACGGCCAACTTTACGGTGCCTGACCCAAATTGCAATCTGGACGTCGTGCCGAATCGCGCTCGCCCGGCCCAAGTGGAATTTGCTCTCTCCAACTCGTTTGCTTTCGGGGGTCTCAACGCCGTTCTGGCGTTCCGCGGGCCGGACAATTAACCAAGCTAGGCAACTGAATTCTCAACCGCGCGCCGGGTGAGTACCACCTGAATGCCGTGCCTAGGCCGGAGTGTTATGGTGGGTAACGGCTCGACCGGGTGATCTTGCGCGACCCGGATCTGAAACCTCTGCGCAATCGCCGCCAACACTAAAGCAGCTTCCATCGCGCCAAAGGAGGCGCCTATACAAGTGCGCGGTCCCCCACCAAAAGGAAAGTAAGCAAACTTGGGAGCAGTTTTGGCTTGCTCATCCAACCAGCGGTCTGGATTGAACCTCTCGGGCTGTTCATAATATCGAGGGTCGCGGTGCATCACCCACTGGCTCACCACCACAGTTGCTCCGGCGGGCACTCGATAGCCGCCAATGTCACAGTCTTTCAAAGCGTTTCGAACCACAGCCCAAGCTGGGGGGTAAAGACGCATGGCCTCTTTTACTACTCGCTCTGTGTACGGTAGTTTGGACAGATCTTGCATTCCTGGGCTTTTGCCGTTCAGTACCCCGCGAAGCTCTGACCACAGCTTTTTCTCCACCTCTGGATACTGCGCCAACAGATACCAGATCCACGATAACGAAACCGCAGTGGTCTCGTGGCCGGCCAAAAGCAGGGTCATCACTTCATCGCGCAACTGCTGGTCCGTCATCCCACCGCCTTCGTCCTGAGCCTGCAGCAATTCAGACAGGAGGTCGTCGGCAATCTGGCCACTCGCTCGCCGCTGGCGAATAAGACCGTACACGATGTCATCCAGCTGGCGGGCTGCACGCCGGTAACGCAGGTTGTCGGGCGTCGGCAAGAGGCGAAGAATTGGAGGCAGGAGCATACGTCCGCCCGAGCCCAGCTCCATCACCGTGTTTAGTGCCTCAGCAACTCGGTCTCTCTCGGCAGTGACCTCGACATTGAAGAGAACCTTGGCCACAATTTCCAGCGCGAGACGCATCATGTCCTGATGAATGTCTCGCACTTCGCCATCCTGCCAGGCCGCTATCATTCGCTCCGTGTAGGCCACCATGGTGTTGCCGTAGGACGCGATTCTGTCCCGGTGAAAGGCCGGTTGGATAAGGTGTCGCTGCCGCAACCACGAATCTCCTTCGTTGGTTAACAGTCCGTTGCCAAAGATCCGGCGGTTGAATTGGAGAGCCTCACCCTTGATGAAACTTCGGTAGTCATTGACCAGAACGTGTTCGATAAGATCAGGGCGGTTCAGGAAATAAATGCGGCGGTTAAAGGCCCGGTAGTAGAAGATGTCGCCATATTGACGCGCCCACTCCGTATACAGTCCGAGCGGGTCTCGGCTTCCCAACGGGAAGTTTCCGATTATCCCGCGATTCCTAGGCCCGGGCGGACGAACAAAAGGCATCATAAGCTGATTGCCAATACTTCTCTTACCGATTTTGAATGATACGGCACAGCTGCCTACCTAACGGCTGAAGGTGAGGAAATGAAGCTGGCATGATTCCTGAAAGACATCACCGCACGCGTGCTCCCCGCCACGGTTGTTAACAAATGGAATGGGGGTGTGGCACTTTTGCCGTCGCCATACACTAACCCGTCGATGCATTTCGGGCAAAGCTAACTTTTCAAGCCGCCACCCAATCGACTCGCAGGAAGCGCCGGCAGATCAGTGCACACCTCAAAGACAAGAATGCCTCATGAATGTCCGCCCGCTTTTCGTAGCGAACGCGCAGGCGGCGAAACTGATTGAGCTAGGCGAAGGTTCGTTCCACGACCCACCGCCACCGGCCCAGTCCGCTGTCGTGTTCGGTCTTCCGCTTCGCAAGAAAAGGGATGATGCGTCTGCCACGCAGACCTTGCCGGATCGTCTCAGCATCATAACCGCGGTCGCCCAACACGCAATCAGGACGACGGCGGGGTCGTCCGCGTTGCCCCTGTAAGAACGGGATGGCGTCAACGAGTGCGAGGGCTTGCTGCGAGTCGTTACGGTTGGCCCCGGTGAGCCGGATTCGGCCCCGTCAGGCGCCCCCAAAAACTGCCCGGATCGAACTTTCGTCCACGACTGCCCGTGACCAGTCGATCTGTCCGTAACGTGCCAGCCAGTCCAGCAAAACGAAGTGGAGCAGTTGCCAGATACCAAGCTCCTGCCAGTCACGCAGTCGTCGCCAGCAGCTCATTCCAGAGCCACAGCCCAACTCTTGCGGTAGCATCTCCCAAGGAATCCCACTGCGCAGGACGAATACAATGCCCGTGAGACATGCCTCTCTTCTAAGCGCGGTCTTCCGCCCTTGGGCTTCGCCTTGACGACTGAGATAAACGGTTCGACCACTTCCCACAGCCCCTCAGGCAAGAGTTCGATGGTCAAGAGACAACCCCTAAGGAACTTCTGCGTGCCAGGTGTGTGCCCGGTGCCACGGAAGCGAGGACCAGCGCCCCAGTTTGTAGCACCTTGGGCCTAGCCCTCTTCGTCTGGTGGTCCTCCGGTTCCCGCCAAATCCTGCGGCTTGATCTTCTCGACATTGAATTTTGCCGCACGCTCTCGCATCGTCTTAAGCACCTCTTCGAGTGGAGGCGGTTCGCCCTTGATCCAACGCAGCGGGTTGATGCGCGCTACCACGAAGGAGCGCAGGTACGGGCTGACGAGACCACGTTCTTTCAGCTTCTTTACCGCTGCCGCCACTTTCTCTTCTAGGTCGAGCACCATCGTGGCCTGCTTCTCGTGATCCTTGACCGCGGCGCGGAGCGGTTCATTAGTAAAGCTCTCCAGTCGCCGGAGGATTGGATGGTAAGCACCACCGCCGAAGCGAGGGAAGCGTTCATAGCAGACGCCGAGAGTGACTAGGGCGGGTTCGTCGAGGTAGAACGAAAACTGCGATTCGGGACGAGCGGCATCTTCATCCACCAGACCACGGTAGATGCGTATGACCTCCAGGGAGCGTTCCTTGAGATTGTGAGCCTTCTCCGTATTCAACGCGAGGATCTGCCAAGCTACCTCGCGGTCAGCCACAACGAGCGCAGTAATTGATTTCGCCCCAAGGCGGCGCATGGCTTCGAGTCGGTGCCGGCCGTTGGGAGTCCAGAAGCCTCCATTCGGTGCGACCACAGCGATAATCGGGTCGAGAAAACGCCCGGTTTTGTTGATAACGTCAGCTAGTCGTCTGTGATGAGCATCGGAGAGATCTCGCTGGAAAGGGGTGGGCTCGACGGAATCGATCGGCAGAATCGAAAGCGAGAGAGGATGTCCGCCGAGCGGATCCTTGTACGATCCCACAACGCAGCCGCCGGCTTTCGCGATTGCCTCTGCAGCTTCCGCTGCAGCTCCTGCCGGCTGCTCTAGTCGGCATTCGGTGGGGCCCAGACCTTTCGTTCCGGGCTTCGCTTTGCGAGGACGCCTCCGGGCTGGTGCACGCTTGACCATAGTAGCGACTCTATTCCAGTTCTGGATGGATTATCTCTAAACACCGATTACGGTCACAATGATGGTGCGCTCGCGCCCACGCACGTCGCATTCCAGATGAAAGATTTGCTGCCAGGTACCCAGAGCGAGTTTGCCATCAGAAATGGGCACGGTCAGCGATGGCCCGAGCAGTGTCGCCTGTAAGTGTGAATGCCCGTTGCCGTCATGCCACGCCTGCTCATGACCGTAGTTGCGGCTGGGCGGAATGAGCTTGTCCAAAACGGCGGGCAAGTCGTGTCGCAGTCCAGGCTCGAACTCAATGGTGCCGAGGGTGGCCGTGCTGCCGACGTTGAAAACGTTGACCGTCCCCGTTTGGATTCCCGAAGCGTTCACGACAGAAGCCACTTGCTCGGTGAGGTCGTGCATGTCGCCGTGCCCCTTAGTGGTGACAGAAATCTGTCGCTGATAGCTCATAAGCTTGGACAACCGAAGATCGCCCCCACACCTCGCAATCCGTAAATATACACGGCCAATGGCAGGCCAAAGAATCTGCGGAATCGCGACTAATGTTTGCTGATTTGTCCGAGGTCGGCGGCCAGGACTCGGCCGAGCCCGTCACCAATGGGAATCACGGGAACACGATCAAACTTCGACGGTTTGATGTGAAGCAAGTAGTAGATGCGGTCGTCCGGACCACATTCGACATTCTCAGCGAAAGATGGGATCTGCTCGTACAGAGCGGGCTGCGCATTGCGCGGCAGAATCTGGGAGCACCGCTTAACTTCGGGATAATGATCCCGAATGAATCGCCAAAAATGTGCGAGGGCAATGACTTTATGTCGCAGCGTCCGATAGACATCGCTGACTCGGGCCTCGTACGTTTCCAAATAGAGAATCATGATCTGCCTGAAACGATCCGGCACTGCAGCGTTCTCCACCAGTTCTGGTGCCGTCATCCGCTGTCTCCTGCGGTGGCGGCCAGAACCTCGCTTCGGTGTCCGAGAAAACACGCCGAGTGAGCAGAGTGCAGCATCGAGCGCGTCGGTGCCCTTTGACCAGTGAATGACCAGCGAACCGACAGCAACTTCAGATCGTCATCCTTTATATGGTAGAGGCTGTCGTAACCACATACGAGTGGAATCCGCAGTCCATTCGAAACCGCCAGCTGGCGGCTGTGAGCTGAAGTCCATGTGATCGAATTAGTCACTTGTAAAAGCGACGTGTGCTGTTTCGCCAGTGGGTGATCTTCGGGCAAATGCGCGATCCACTGGTTCGCGCGCAGGTCAGACAACATGTCCAGACTCGGAACGACCATCCGCGCAGAAATCAGGACGTGTGCACCCCAAGTCCAATACGCCCTGCCGCGACCATCGACGCCAGGCCTTCCACTTCGGCCAAAACCTCTTCTCGAAATCGTTCCAGCGCTGTTGCAGAGTTGATCCGCTGCAGCGATCAAGAGCATCGGCCAGGTATCGACAGACTGCCCGCATCTTCGACCTCTCGAAACTGTTCGGCATACGGAAATGCGTTGTGACCTCGTCAACCATTGCGAGCAGCTTGTCTCGGTCGTAGCGCTGGGTTGCCAGCCGCCTCTGCTTTCTGGAATGCGGTCATCCTTATTAATAGTCTCCTCGTGCTCTCCGCGTTTTAACCCCCTCATTCCCTCGTTCGAAACCCATAGCAGAGACGGCCCTTTCCGCCGTCAAGGGTAAAGCTGTCGCCAGCCACAAAGCGGCTGCCCTGTGACTGCTCGGGCCGCTCTGCACAACACCTCTCCACTACGAGGGAATGAAGTTTTTAAACGTTGTAAAGGAGAAAAACGATGCAGAGAACCGAAGAGCAAGACATCTACACCCGGATTACTAACCAGATCATCAGCCACTTGGAAAAAGGCGTGAGGCCTTGGGTTCGGCCGTGGAATGCCGAACATGCAGCAGGACGGATTACCCGCCCACTCCGCCACAACGGGAAGCCTTACAGCGGAATCAACGTTCTCTCTCTGTGGGCAGCGCGATGGCACAGAACTTCGCGACTCCCATCTGGATGACCTTCAAACAGGCATCGGAGCTTGACGCCCACATTCGCAAGGGTGAGAAAGGCTCGCTCGTCGTCTACGCGGACAGCATCACCCGAAAGGAAACCGACGAAAAGACGGGCGACGAGATCGACCGGGAAATCCCATTCGTTAAGGGGTACACCGTTTTCAACGTCGAGCAGATCGAGGGCCTGCCGGAAGTGTATTACGAGAAAGCCGCACCTACACTCGACCCTGTGGCCCGCATCGAGCACGCGGAAGAGTACTTCGCAGCCTTGGGAGCAACCATTCGACA
>JBEKRE010000093.1:0-13910 GCA_049519055.1 Candidatus Sulfotelmatobacter sp.
GGCGTAGTTGGGTCACAGGGACCTCCTTTTTCTGTGGCCCAACTTACTTCTTCCTTCAATCCCTCATCAACTGTCGATCCTCGAGCACGCGGTAGCGTCCGCCGCGCCAGCGGCTTCGTCCAAATCCCCATTACGCTCAAATTAACCCCTCAATGAGCGAAATCGCCGTCGTGTCGCGGCTCCACTGCACGCCGAAAACGCCCCTTGCTCACTTCAAAGTTTGTGGCACGTCCTTTACAATCGTGCGTCGCAACCAGCGGAGCCGAAATCGTATGCCGATGGCTGATGGCGAGTGCTCGTCCAAACCTGACCGAAGAACCTGACGGGCCCCTTGGGCGGTTCAACTCTTCAGGAAACGAGTCGGAAACGAGAGAATATGAGCCCGACCACGAAGTGTGCGCGAAAGGCCGTACTTTTGCAGATGGGGGTGATCATTACTGCTATCTTGATGATGGCGTCCACTACTGTTACAGCCTTGGCCGCCAATAACGAATTCGGCCCAACCAATCCTTTTTATGCGGCGAGTCCCTTGCCGTTTCAAGCCCCGCCCTTCGACAAGATCAAGGACAGCGATTACCAGCCCGCCATTGAAGCGGGCATGACGCAGCAGCGCGCGGAAGTGCGGGCGATTGCCGATAATCCGGCCCCCCCAACCTTTGAGAACACGATCGTGGCGATGGAGAAATCCGGCCGCCTCTTCAACCGAGTGATGCAGGTCTTTGGCGGCGTCACCGGCGCTAACCTCAGTCCCGAGTTGCAAAAAGTTCAGGAAATTGAAGCGCCCAAGCTGGCCGCGCATCACGACGCGGTTTTCCTCGATACCAAGCTATTCCAGCGGGTTGACGCCATCTACAAGCAGCGCGACTCCCTGGGACTGGACGCCGAAGCCTTGCGTCTCGTCCAGTTCTACTATGATCAGTTTCTGCACGCCGGCGCCAAACTCTCCGACGCCGACAAAGCCGAACTCAAGAAGCTGAACGAAGAAGAGTCCACGCTCTCGAACGCGTTCAATACCAAGCTGCTGGCCGCAACCAAAGAAGGGGCTTTCGTCACCACGGACAAGAACACGCTGGCGGGTGTGAGCCAGAAGAGGTTGGATGCCGCCGCGCAAGCGGCCAAAGAACGCAAGGGCGATGGATACGTCATCCCCTTGCAGAACACCACGCAGCAGCCCGATCTGGTCTCGCTGAGCCAACGTTCCACGCGCCAGACCATTTTTGAAAACTCCTGGAATCGCGCCGAACGCGGCGGAGCCAACGACACGCGCGATACTATTGCTCGGCTCGCGCAGTTGCGCGCCCAAAAGACAAAGCTGCTCGGCTTCCCCAACTATGCGGCTTGGAGGCTGGAAGACCAGATGGCGAAAAATCCGGAGACGGCGCTGAAGTTTATGGATGCGCTCGTGCCCGGATCGACTGCCAGGGCCGATGCCGAGGCCAAAGATATTCAGGCCGTAATCGACGCCCAAAAAGGCGGCTTCCAGCTCCAACCCTGGGATTGGAACTTCTATGCCGAGCAGGTTCGCAAAGCCAAGTACGACCTCGACGAAGAGGCAATCAAACCCTACTTTGAGCTGAACAATGTCTTGCAGAACGGTGTGTTTTATGCGGCCAATCAGCTCTACGGGATCACTTTCAAAGAGCGCACCGATATTCCCGTCTACCATCCGGACCTGCGCGTGTTTGAAGTTTTCGATGCCGACGGCAAGCCGCTCGCGCTTTGGTACTGCGACTACTTCAAGCGCGACAACAAGAACGGCGGCGCGTGGATGGATGTTTTTGTGAACGAATCGAAATTACTCGGCCTCATGCCGGTGGTGTTCAACGTCGCCAATTTCAGCAAACCCGCGCCCGGCCAGCCGGCGCTCATCAGCTTCGACGACGTAACCACCATGTTCCACGAGTTCGGGCACGCCTTGCACGGCATGTTTGCCAACACGGTGTATCCGGTTCTTTCCGGCGCGCAGGTGGCGCGCGACTTCGTCGAGTTCCCATCGCAGTTCAATGAACATTGGGCACTCTATCCGGCCGTTTTCGATCACTATGCTAAGCACTACCAGACGGGCGTGCCTATGCCGGCCGAATTGGTGGCCAAGATCAGGAAGTCGGAGAAGTTCAACGGCGGCTATGCGCTTACCGAGGTGGTTGCAGCCGCCCAGCTCGATATGCAGTGGCATACGCTGTCCGCCAGCGCCCCGCTTCAAAACCCTGACCAATTTGAAGTCGAAGCGCTCAAGAAGAAGCATCTTCTATTGAGCGCTGTGCCGTCCCGCTATCGCTCCAGCTATTTTGCGCACATTTGGAAGGGCGACTACGCGGCCGGCTACTACGCGTATTTGTGGAGCGAGATGCTCGACGACGCTGCCTACCAGTGGTTCGAAGATCACGGCGGCATGACGCGCGCCAATGGCGACCGCTTCCGCCAGATGGTCCTCTCCCGCGGCAACACCGAAGAACTCAGCAAAATGTACGCAGCATGGCTAGGCGGAGAGCCCACCATAGTGCCCATGCTCAAGTACCGAGGCCTGCTCCCGGAGGAAAGCGCAAAGTAAGCCGCCCCCCTCCCAAGGGATTCCTGACTGCGGGAAATCCGCGCGTGGGTCGGATGCGCCCAGTTTCCGGCCCCCGCTCACTGAATCAGCAGACAGAGTTTCTGGTCGAGGAAGGTCTTGCTGGGGGCAGCCAAGAAACCGCAGAACGACCAGCCAGGGGACAAGGGCAGTCCCGGGAAATCCTAAGCAGCAGCTACACGCGGAGGCGCGTGGCTTCAGCTTTGCCCCCGCGTCTCAGAAGTTGAATGCACCATCAAGATCCGTCCGCTGACCTCCAGCTCCGCAGCCGCAACTTCCAACCTCTGCCTTCCTCTACCAGAGCTCCAACGTATTGAGGTCTGGACGGAGCGAACGCAAAGTCCAATTGGAGTCGTCCGTAGCATGCAAACACTCAGGCTTCCCCGGTGTGAGCGTGACGTGAAAGCTCTTAAGAGGGATGTTCAATCCTTCGCTTCTTGCTTTGACGTATGCCTCCTTGCGCGTCCTGCAGAGAAACAATCCTTCGTCTTGCAACGACTGCGGCAAGCACGATAATTCCATGACCTCTTGAGGGGAAAAGAAGCGCTCGGCGATCTCCTGGCCTCCGACTTTTCGAACCAACTCCAACTCCCACTTGCCGTCCGACAGTGAACGCAAGCAAGGCCACTCCATGCGAATGCGAGACGTTGAATCGAACTGAGGTGCGCGGTAGTTTTGTGCGCAGGCTTGGTTTGCCTTGAGGAGCATAATCGAATTCGAGATGCTCTGGGGCACGATTCAGATACCTACCCAACAGTTCGCCAGGAATCATGACCGGCCACAGGAACCCAAAGCTCTTGATACCTTTCGCGAGTTGGTTAATCTGCCGCTCGCTGTGTACTCGCGGATTTCTAGGATCGAGTTGCAGGTCTGCAATGAAAACTCGAGTGATGGTAGTTGGTAGATTTGACTCTGAGTGCGCCAAGGATTTGGCGGCGTTAGATTGATGCTTCGTCATCGTCCCTCCAAAGGATTGAGTTCGCAAAATAGACTTAGTTGCGAGCCTAAGGAGGGGATACTGCGCTCGTTCAAATGGTACTCTACTCAAATTTTCAAAAACTGCAACTGGGGGGTCGAGAAAAAATGTTAACTTTCACGCTTCAGGACTCACTGAATCCACGGACGGCGCAGCGTCACTCCGAAACGGACCTAGGCTCACAGTGCCCAAAAGAAGAGCCCGACGGAAGGTCCCGAGCAAGTGCTGTTCCGAGGGTTAGGAGGGGAATTGGATTCCCTAATCTCTCGCTGAAAATTCCCTGTTTGTTTCGGTATCTTCAGCCCAATAAATCCCAGTCGAATGAGGACCATATCAAGTCGAGGTGCGTGATTATGAAGTCTCGGAAAGGGGAAATCCTGTATTTTTCCCTGTTAGCAGCGAATTGCCGGTGACCGGGCTCGCCGCTAATCGCGAGGCACGGAGCATCTCTCAGATCTGGTTCAGGCAGCCGGGAAGCAGGCCCGCGTCAAATGCGAGGATCAACGATGTTGGCGTGCGTGGGCCGAAGGGGACGGCGGGCGCGGGGGTGCGTCTCCCAGCACCAGAGTGGTCTCTTTCGTCATCCTTATTTTCTGCCTAAGATTCGAGGATGCAACAGGGGAGGAACCAATGAAGGTTCTGGTGGTCGAAGCGGAAGATGCGGTATTGAAAGCTACTGGCGTTATGCTCAACAAGCTCGGTTATGAGGTTGGCCTGGCTCTAAACTGCAATGAAGCGTTCCGCATTTACTGCGACAACGGACCCCATGACCTTGTTGTCATCGCTCTGAAATTCCTCCGCAGTTCACGCGCCGGCGGTGCCAAATTTATGGATGCCCTGCGTCAGAAGAATCCCCAACAAAAGTTCGCGTTTATCACTGCATCGCCGGTTCTGAAAAAGCCGTTCTCTCTCCTGGAATTGGACGATTTCATGGGCGCGTTTCGCCGGCCCGCGAGTAGCCGCTTTGAATAGCCTCCAACGGCTCCTCTGGGAACTGAGCCCGATTGGGCGCGGGTCTGTTGTGAGGCCGACGTCGCTATGACATCAGTTGACATTGGTCGCGTAATTTTTTCTCGTGAGGACTTATCGGCCACTCCATAAATCCGGTCCGCGCAGGGCACTTGCGTTAAGTGCGTCGTAAGTGTCAGAGGAAGCACACGGTTGACAATGTTTAGTCCGCAGCCAGCGTGATTTTGCCACTCACTACTTCACCAGCAAGTTCTTAGGTAGCGAAACCCTGATCTCGCCCATTATCCCCATTCAGTCGTTTGTAAAACCAGCTTTCGTTCCAGAAGGATTATTTCTTGTTTGGCCGTGATCCGGACAGAATGCACAAGACGACGGGACAGTCCGCATATCCGGTGTTCTGACTATGCGGACAAGCAGGTGAAGGACAATCTGTTTGATGCGCGTGACTTTCAGTGTCGTAGGGATATCGCTGTTTCCGCGTCGACCGAATGGGCAGCGCGGCAACGGCGCTCATGCCCAAAGTTCGAAGGTCTCGGTCTGCTCGACTCCAGCTTTTCGCAGCGCTTCCATGAAGGCAATTGGATCCACCGCATCCGCCAGGAAGTGGACGCCAGCTTGGACGCCTTTCCTCTCAGTAACCATGCGGGCGGCAGTGGCCAACACAACCCCGTGGATCCAGTAGTCGCGGCGCTCCTTATAAACGACCTGAAAAGTCAAAGCCAGCCTGCGTCCTTGAGAACGCCCAAGAATCTGAACCGAGACAAAGCCATCCACCGGCAACCGGTTTCTGCGAAATACGTTTCGGAACACGCGGACACTCAGTCCGTCGGGGAGAGGAACCATGGCCATCAGAATCGTTTCAATGACGGTCCGAACACCCGATACGTACGCGTAGGAGAAGACGTCGTAGTCATTAAGCCGACGGCCTACCTCGCTCATTTCGGGAGTTGAGTACAAGGTGAAACGGCCGGGGCCGACGGGATCGCCCAAGTCGACCCGGCGGGAAGCCTGAGACAACCTGACGCGGGTCCAATCTCCCTTGTGAAAGTAACCGGGGCTTTGGAGTCCCGACTTGCGGACGTACCAGACAGCATCGCGCAAAGCGCTGGTGGACCACTCGCCAGAATCGGCCTGGTACACGGTCAACGACTCGATCGTGTCCATCTTGGCCCTCGCCTGCGCGTTCGCGTAAACGGGCACAACTTCGCTCAATCCAGGATTCCATCCGGCCGAGACTATGAACGACAATCCCAATTTTTCAATCTCTTGGCGTTTAGGAAGGATGCGTTCCTTTACCAACGACATCCCAGCCGCATCAATGTAGTGACAGCGCGCGCGAAAGGCCGCTTGTGCGGCGCGATCTTGCAGCGCCTTCACGGGGCCAGCGCAGTTGACGACGATCGAACATCGGGTGCAAAAATCGTCTAACGAACGATCATCGAGTACGTCAAGCTGCACCGCAGACGCTCTGCCCTCGAACTCCGCAGCCAGAGCCTTCCCTTTGGCTAAGTCACGTCCACCGACTAGGATCTCGCAATTGCAGGACTTCCAGAGCTCAGACGCAACGATTCTCCCGGTTGCACCGTAGCCACCAACAATGCCGAAAGTGACGGTTCGACTTATTGCTCAACCTCCCGCAGCATCCAACCGGCCAGGGTCATGGAGTATCCGTTTAGCTCTTGATCCGGTCAAGACAATCAACTGCTATGGTCGCCCAGCGGGCGGAAGCTTTTGGCGTTTTTGCCTTGGCGAACGGTTTACCATGCCACCAGTTACAAACTTGTATGCCATGCCGAGCAAGTCGCTCAACACGTCGGGATTAACGCGAGCCAGGCGAACTAGAACGGCGTCATAGTCGACATAGTGATCCGTCAAGTAGTAAACATCCGGGGCTCCGGCGAGCAACTCGGCGCGATCATCCAGATCCATGCGAATGACAAGAGAATCGGGTTCGGCAGAGAGGTTAGCGGGCACGCATGCCAAAAGTTTCCCGTTGACCTTGAGCGCAGGGAGCCCGTACGCTGTGCCCTCCTCCACGCCGGTCAACCTAAGGCCGATATTCCGTACCATCTCAAAGTCGGCTTTAGCAGGATTGTATTTTCTGCTCATGGGTAGTGTTTTGATCAAGATGCGCACTTCTATCGAAACGCTTCAAACCCTGCTCGTGGTTTTCCGAAATTGACGGGCCACTACATGCATACCGCGCACGCGGCCGAAGTTTGCGTCACTGTTGGGATTCCCCTTCGACGATAAATAGTCGGCTCTTCGTGGCCTTTTGCCTGAAAGGCCTAATCGCCGCATATTCGGGAGAATCGTACCACTCGTGCGCTTTCTCGATGCTGTCGAAATGGATTACCACTACGTACCCTTTGGGTGGTTCGCCTTCGAGGGCGTGGACCTCGCCGCCACGAACGACGTAACGCCCATTGAAAGAGGCCACTACCTGGGGTGCCTTGTCGCCATATTTCCGCAACGTGGCGAGGTCGTTCACCTCGACTTCCGCGATCACATAGCCCGGTGGCTTGTTACTTCGCTCCACCTGAATCGCTACGCCACCAGCAACGCCGATCATGATGCCGACCAGCACTGCCAGCGCTAGCCATCGACTTGTTTTCATACGCTCGTGTCGGTAATCCACTTCGTGTTGAGTAAGTCCACGGATTAGGATCTCGCCAGCGCAGGACATCCAGAGTTCAGACCCTACGATTCTCCGGGTTGCGCCGTAGCCACCAACAATGCCGGAAAGTGCGAGGGGAATTGCCTGCGAATAACGACGGCTATTTTAGATTGTCGCTGCGATAGAGCTGTCCCAATTGTGTGCCGTAATGATAGGCCATCCACCGACCGTCCGGTGTGATGGCGATGGGAGCAGACAATGGGTTAAGACCCACCTGATCCTTCGGTTTAATCACCTGCCACAGTTCCCGGTGGTCGGAATTCAGGTCAATCTTATTGATCGTAAGTCCGGTGGGAGTGGAGATCTGCGTGAAGAAATGTTTCGAGTCCGATGTCCAGCCTATGGGGAACTCACGGCCTTGAATGCTGGGAATCGGCCGGTTGCTGCCTGCGGCGATTGATCGGACCGCCCATCCCCCTTTCTCGCGCACAAAAAAGAGTTGTCCGTCCGGCGCGACTCGCGCGTCCCCAGCCCCATCCCCTGGCCATACCAATTTTGGTGCAGAACCGTTCTGGTCCGTGATGTAGAAGCCCCCGGCCTGCCCCGAATGGTCGGCCACGAGCATAATGTGTTGTCCATCCGGGAACCAGGTTGCCCAAAGCGGCTGAATGCCCTCCCAGTGCAGGACGGTGGGCTGGCCGGGGCCTACGGGCACAATCTGGACCCGCCCCGCTGGATCGCCGGGTAGAAGGATCAGCGCCCATTTTCCATCCGCGGTCAAATCGGTGGCAAAACCGCCTTCTCCGATGCGGACGGCGGGAGAACCATCCGTTTTTCGGACGTAAACCCCATACTGATTGCCTGCCTCACCCGATTGATCGGTGAACAATACCTCTCCTCCGTCCGATGACAAGTGGGGGCCGTAAGGGCTATCGAGCCAACTCAGATCGCGTTCTTCGCTTGAGTCGGGGCCTGAGTTGGTACCGTGGGCATGCTCTGTGAGTGCCATCTTCACCTGGTGCTCTTCGGTCGAAACCAGGGAGCGACCGGAGGGAGCGATATCTTGAATGCGTGTGGGGGACGTGCCGCAGTTAACCATTCGCTGCTTGCCCGAAAGGCTGATCGCGCGGATGCAATATTGTTCGCCGGCTTCCGCGGCGGAGAACCAGATCTCCTTGCCCGAGGGCGCCCAGGCCATGCCCTCCAACGACTCCCATCCAGTGGAGACGACGCGAACTTTTCCGTCGCGGTCGATCAGCAGCACGTCGCCGCGATCATCCACGTTGGGCGGATGGCGAAACACCGCAACCTGCTTTCCGTCGGGAGAAACTCTGAGATCGCTGAGCCAGTTGCCGCTCTGCATCAGCACCTTGCCAACGGGATATTGCAAACGCCATTGGTTGTGATCGCGATCGATTACCGCGAGGTCGTTGCCGTTGGGCGACCAGTCCGCGTCGGCGACATTCTCCAGGAGTTCACGAGGCGCGCCGCCGCCCAGAGGGGAGGCCGCGAGCGTACCGAACCACTGGAAGTGGGCGAAATATTGCGGATGAACCAGGACGGCCAGCTGGCCTTGCGATGAAATAGAGAGTAGCGAAGCGCCGTGCAGGCCGAGCGGCTTGGATTCCGGATATTCGTCGCGAATGGTATAGGTATCGAGCTCTCCGCCGTTTAGCCTCGCGCTGTAGATGACAGTTTTTCCGTCCGGAGCCATGCGGGCGCGAATCACCTCCCCGCGATGGAAGGACACCTTCTTGAAGGCGGGGGGCGGTGGCGGTCCCGGACGCAAGAACCAAACAATCGCCGCTCCCAGCGCGAGACTAAGGACAGAAGTAGCGGCAACCGCAATCCATCCTGGGCGCGCTGCCCGGTCTTTGATGTCGGGGACGGCAGCGTGGGGCGCGGATTTCGAAGAGGTCCCGGTCAATGCATCCAAGGCAAAGGCGAGATCCTTGGCGGATTGAAAGCGCTGCTCGGGTTGCTTCTCCAGGCAGCGGCGCACGATGCGCTCCAGTCCAGGCGAGACGGGATGGTCCATCTCGCTGAGTTCCGGCGGATCATCTTTCAGGATTGCCGTCATGGTCTCCGCCGCAGTATCGCGGTGAAAGGCGCGTTGCCCCGAAATCATTTCGTAGAGCACGGCGCCGAAGGCAAAAATGTCGGTGCGCGAATCGACAACCGCGCCGCGCACCTGCTCCGGAGCCATATAGCCGACGGTGCCCATCACTACGCCGGCTTCGGTGGGCGAACTGGTGAGGGTCAAGCCCGCGGATGGGGCTGCTGCCGCCGGGTTCGGCGCCACTTTGGCGAGGCCGAAATCGAGAATCTTTACCCGGCCTTCCTTGGTGATAAAAACGTTGTCGGGCTTCAGATCGCGATGAACTATGTTCCTGTCGTGAGCCGCCGCCAATCCCTGCGCGATCTGCGCTGCGTACTCGGACGCCTTGCGCGGCGTCAGCGGACCCCGATCGAGTTCGGCGCGTAAGCTGGCGCCCTCCAAAAGTTCGGAGACAATGTAGGGCGCGTCATCGTGCTTCCCGATATCGTAGATGGCGAGAATGTTGGGATGATTGAGCGCCGCGACCGCACGCGCCTCCTGCTCGAAACGCCGCAAGCGGTCGGCGTCGCGCGCAAAGAATTCGGGGAGGACCTTCAGCGCGACCTCACGGCTTAAGCGGGTATCGCGGGCACGGTAAACCTCGCCCATACCGCCTGCGCCTAGCGGAGACTGAATTTCGTAAGGACCGAGTTTGGTACCGGCAGTTAGAGCCATGCGTGCGCGTAATTATAGCCTGCGCTGTACATTGCACGCGGATGCGACGATTCTGGGTGTGTTGTCGGCCACCCGAAAGTAATCCAGATTGGCACATGCGGATCGGTACCGAAAAGTCTTAGTGCAAGTCGGCTTATGGGAAGTGATGGGCGATTTCATCCGTTGAAAAATCCAAATATAGATGTTGTCGGAGCTATTACGGCGAGGGTTCGAGTTAGAAGGGGGCTAAGAAAATTGCCAGAAAGTAAAGTGCCTGTTGGGCAGAATAGAGCAGGCGCTCATTGTCGGCTTCTCTTCTACTCGTAACTAATCCCCGGTGGTATCGTTTCTCTCGACCGCGTTTATCCTAATCCCTGAAAAGCTTTATCGCCGGCTTTAACAATGTTGGCCGACCATGTCGATTGCCGCGGGCGACCCTCTCTCTCAATATCCGAGGCGGTTATTCATCACGCTCTTTATTGGCTGAGTCACGCGCTTGAGCAGTTTGTGTACCGAGAAGCTTGGAATGGTGATTTTGGCAAGTGATCTTGCACATTCTTATGGACTCTCCGCAGGGTTCTCCCGCATATAACAGAGGTAGGCACCGACCCATCATCTCGGTGTCCGGAAGAAGTTGGTACCCACGAATGATTGAATGCCTCGTGGCGGCAGGCTGCATACGGCGAGCGTCTTCTCAGAAGTTGAACGCACCATCAAGGTCCGTCCGGTGACCTCCAGTTCCACCGCCGCAACTTCGTAAGCGTCAGAGGAAACACACGGTTGACGGCTCGAGTCCATAGATGTCGCAAAACGGACCAAACCTCGACACTGAAAAGTGGGCACCAATGCAATTCTCGGTCGCTGGATGGTAGAAGACGCGCCACAGTTCGGCATTGACCACAGAGTTTAGGTCCAGGGATTCATTACTGTTTTAAGAACTTTAAAATCCGAAACGTCGCGAGTCACCAGAGTAAGTTGATGAACTTCTGCTGTCGCGGCGAGAAATGCGTCCATTGCACCTATCGGACGTCCCATTGCCTCGCTGCGTGACACCGTTTCGCCCCAAGCTTCTGCGACATCTGCGTCGACCGGCAACATTCTGCCCTCGAACCTCAGCGGCAATTCGCGCCCCAGCCATTCCTCGAGCCGGCGCCGACGTGCTCCGGCCGCCAGGCCGCCAGGCGTTCCACGCCGTAGCGCAAGTCCGCTAATGTAACGACACTTATGAAAACCCGATCCTCATCCGTGGATTCCATCCAGCCGATGAGGCCGGGATTGGGTCGCGGTTTGACCCATTCCGAAACTGCATTCGTGTCCAACAGAAAGCTCATAGACTAACCTTCCGAGGCCGTTCCTTGAGTCGATGGGCCTTCAGCCCCGATCCCCGGAGCGGAGATGCGGCAAAAAACTCAGCCAGATTCCCCACACGCTGCGTCTTTCGTTGCCATTCCTCCGCCCCAACGACGACGGCCGCTGTGCGGCCATTGCGAGTGATGGTCTGCGGTCCCTCGGACATTGCTCGCTCGATAATCTCACTAAATTTTGCCTTGGCTTCCGCCACGGTCCACCGTTGTGTACCCATTAACGCGCCTCCGATGCATAAAGGTTAAAGCGCAATCAACTTTTCGGCTGCCGGCCAAAACACTCCAGTAAATTCCCATGTCCCAACGGGAAGTTATCCAGAAACGCTAGGAGTTTCATCTACCAGCACGATTGGGAAGCTGATTTCCAATCCAGTTATCGACGCGCGCTTCCAACATGTCGAGCGGCAGGCTTCCTCCACTAAGGATTTCCTCATGGAAGGCCCTGATATCAAAACGGGGGCCAAGTTTCTGCTTTGCGCGATCGCGGAGTTCAAGAATCTTGAGCTTACCAATCTGGTAGCTGAGGCCCTGACCCGGCCATGCAATGTACCGGTCAATTTCAGCCTGCAACGTGGGCTCATCTCCGGCGCCGCTTTCGCGGAAGTAGGCTACCGCCTGCTCGCGGGTCCAACCTTCTGAGTGAATGCCGGTGTCGACTACCAGGCGAACGGCTCGCATCAACTCCAAATTGAGCCGTCCATAGTCTGAGGCGGGATCCTGGAAAAAACCGATCTCCTTGCCGAGCGCCTCGGCATAGACGGCCCAGCCTTCAGCGTATGCGTTGTTGATGACGTAAAGACGAAACTCCGGCAGGCCGGTGAGTCGCTGCTGGATGGAAATCTGCACGTGATGGCCGGGAATGCCTTCGTGGTAGGCCTGCGTCTCGTCGCTGAGCGTTTTCCGATGGGCAAATTTGGAAGTCGCAACGACCACGCGACCTGGCCTGGTTCCATCCGGGGTACCACCAATATAGTGAGTGGGGTTGTTAGGCTGGGAGGCAGGCACAGCCTCCACCGTAAGCGGGGTTTTGGGGAACACTCCGAAGAGTTCAGGCAGGCGTGGCTGCATTTGGCCAACATAGTGGCGGAAATCCTCTACGATCTGGTCCGCAGATTTAGGTACGTATTTAGCATCACTATTGAGCGCGGCACGAAAGCTGCTCAGGTCTTTGTAGCCCGCTTTGAGAGCAAGATCGGTGAGCAGACCGTTAATTCTTTCGACCTCTCGAAGCCCGAGCGCATGAATCTCCGCCGGCGAAATGTCTGTGGTGGTTTGCTCTCGAATGGCTTGCTGGTACCGTCGGGCACCGTCCGGCAAGCTGTTCAATCCGATTGTGGTGCGGGCATGGGGAGCGTAGTCTTTTGCGATGAAATCGGCGAAGCGGCGATAAGCGGGCAGAACCTCAGAGTTCACCACCTGGTTGATCTCTTCCGTCAAGCGCTTCTGGTCCTCCGCCGATGTGGAAGCGGGAAACTTTTTCGTCGGGGCCAAAAATGGATTTTCGGCAATAGTACCTTCGCATTGAGCCGGTATTTGCTCGACCAAATTCCGGACGGGCATCAAACCATCTTTTTCTCCCCGGCGGAGCACCTCGATGGTTTGCTCGAAAACACGGGGGATTTGGTGGAGACGGGCAATGTAATCTTCGTAATGCTTAACCGTATCCAGCGGTACGGAGTTCGGAAAATCGGCAAGGCTGTTGTGAATGCCCTGCATTTGCGAGATGGGCATCTCATAATCCTTCAGCGCGTAATCCGCAATGCGATTATCCAGAACGCGAAGCAGGAGATCGTGTGAGATGTAGTCCTGCTCGGGAAATCCGTCCGTAGCAATGGCTTCGAGCTTGGCACGATACGCGCGATCGACAGCGTTTTGCTTAGTGCTGGCTGCCAGGGAGTAGTCATCCAGCATTGCGTTATCGCGGTAGTCTCCTCGCACAGTTTCGCTCTCCGGAGAAGCCCTCATGTCACTTTCGAACTGCTCCTTGAACAAAGCATTTTGATCGGCGAGACGAGCAGCCACGGACTTGGCTGGTTGCGATGAAATTTGACGGTTAGGAAGGAGTGCGTTCGTGCCTGGTGCGACGGCCTGCGCAAATGCACCTTGCAGGCACAGGAAGACCATGCCGAAGGCCGAAAGCGATCTCGCCATGCTGCGACCCGGAAGAGCTGTGACTAGGGAAAGGAACATTGTATTTTTCATTTTGCTGCCGCCGGGGCATCATATTCCAGGGCTATTATTACTTTTCCGCGAGCGTGCCCACGGTGCTGCGCAAACTCTCCGCTTTGCCTTCAGGCGAGAAGCGAGCCTGTTCGTAGCTGTTCCGCACGAAGCCTCACGACATAGTCGACATCGCCCGGGCTTGCCGATCTCCCGATCCGGTTCCTTCCAGACCTTACTCCTGCTGCGCGGGTCGCCCCGCGTTCACACAAATGAAAGGAAGCCAATCATGAACGCGTAGCATCGGCAACACCTTCGCTTTTTCAACCTCGCGAGCTCGGCGTCGCGATTTGACGATAGGCAAGACGCCTTGTCCGCGCTTCCTTCTAGTGAGCAACTCCTCTGCTGCCCGACGCGCATTGCAGTCCGGAGTAAAATTGACCGGACCCATGCTCGAAAACATCAACTTGAAGAAGAAGCTCTCCCGGGAAGAATACAAACGT
>JBEKRE010000094.1:0-13744 GCA_049519055.1 Candidatus Sulfotelmatobacter sp.
CAAAAATCGTAACTTCTCATTCATGACCGGTTCCCTCCGCTTGTGGCTCTGGACTAAAGTTCTTAACAAACTCAGCCTAACCCACGACTAGCGCATCGAGCCGGTCACACCATAATGACTAATCTTGTGAGGGAAGGTTTGCCGACGATTCGCCCAAGACCCGACTGTAGCTTCCCACATCCCCGTTTTCTGGCCCGCAATGCCACAATGGGCCAAGCCATTCAGTATGGGCGCAATCCCAGCTAATTGTTTAAAAAGAAATTAGGCAGAGAAGAGGAAGAGATTGTGCTGCGGCAACGCGCTTGATTCGCCCCTTCCGGCGGCACCGGGCAGCGCCAGTATCTGGTACGGTCCAGCATGGTCCCCGTGGGCAATCTCATTTTTCTCCGTCGCTCATCTTCACATACTTACTTCTTCTCTCTTCACTTCAACGACTCGCTCCTATACAGCGTCGACAACTGCTTTCTCTGCGTAAACACTATCCGGCTTCCATCCGGTGTAATCGCCGCCGGCGTGTTCCATGGCATCAATCCCACCGGATCCTTCACTTTCAACTCTTGCCATAACTCGCGCTTTCCGGTCTCCAGATTCAGCCGATCAATCCGCAGTCCCGTCGAACTCGGAGTCTGCGTGTACACATACTTGGGATCCGTGCTCCACGCCATCAGATAATCGTCTGCACTGACTCCCGGTATTGCCTTGGGCGTGCTCTCCCCAAACGTCAACAGCGCCGGCTTCCCCTCATGCATCATAATCATCGGTGTGGCTCCGCTTCGGTCTGTTATGTACGTGCCCGGCCCCTGACTCCCCTCGTTTGCCGAGAACAGGATTCGTTCTCCATCCGGGAACCAGCATCCCCAACCCGGCTGGAACCCTTCGGCAACCCTTCCACAACCAGCGCAGCCACATCAAGGGTTCGGTTCGATGCCAATGCGATCATTGACGGCTGATCGAATCCGCTGCTTGCAGCCGAGGTATCGTTCGGTCGTCTGTACCGAAACGTGCCCCAAGAGAAACTGGATCTGCTCTAACTCGCCTCCCGATGCGTGGCAGAGTCGAGCACAGGTCCTCCGCAGATCGTGGGGCGCCAACTTCGCCACGCCGATGCTTCTGGCGGATTCCTTCACAATGTGCCAAACAGCCTTCACCGTCATCCCATCTCCCCATGTCCTGCCTACTTTGTTGACCCCGGCGGAACAGTCTTCCTCGATCAATGGCGGCCGCGGCGAGCCAATTGTCCAATTCGGCTCTCACCCAATCAGGAACAGGGACCGTCCGAATGTGACCTCCCTTACCAACCAGATCAACGATGGCCCAGTGCTCTTCGCGCTGTTGGAGATGATCGAATGTCAAAGCCACGGCTTCATGCCGCCTCAACCCGCATGCCAGTAGCAATGCAAGCAAGGCCCGGTCACGCTTTCCTTTCAGGCGCTGACGATCAGGGGCTTGCCAAAGCGCATTGCCTTGCTCTGCCGTTAGCCAGTTGCCGAGGCGAATGCCCAGCTTCTTCACCCCTTTGACGCGACGAATGCCGGCCGCCAAATCGGCGCTGAGAAGACCGCAGTCGGCGGCTTCATAGGCAAGTCGACGCACGGCGCCAAGACGCAAATTGATGGTTCCGGGGGCGAGTTGACGGGATTCGAGATGAGAGCGATAACGCAAAACCACGATCCTGTTGAAGGCCAAGCGCGGTTCCGAACAATACCAGTCAACGAACTCATCGATGGCGTGACGATAACCCCGCTTAGCGTCCGTCGAGTTGAGGCTGTTCAACACCGCAGCCTTGGCGTGTTCAAGGTCGGGCAAGCGCAGGATGGACTTGGTACTGTGGCGTCTTCTTCTGGAACTTGGCTTCTGCTTCATGACCGGTGGCCTCCGTGCCACCGATCAATGCATCAGAGTAGTGCCGCGACTGTAAAGTGAGGCGTGCCCGTCATCCACTCCCTACCCATATCCCGCGCGGTACAATCGTTCGACCATATTTATGACCCTGCCTCCTGGAACCCGGCTGGGCCCCTACGAGATCACCGCGCCTTTGGGTGCCGGCGGCATGGGAGAAGTGTACAAGGCTCGCGACACGCGACTGAATCGCATCGTTGCCATCAAGGTTTCGAACGAGCAGTTCTCCGAGCGCTTCGAGCGCGAAGCGCACGCGGTCGCCGCCCTGAACCATTCCAACGTCTGCACGTTGCACGATGTTGGACCGAACTACCTGGTGATGGAATACATCGAGGGCACGCCTCTCAGGGGACCTTTGCCCCTGCAGCAGGCGCTGAAGTACGCGGCGCAGATTTGTGATGCGCTTGACGCGGCGCACCGGAAGGGCATCACGCACCGCGACCTGAAGCCGGGGAATATCCTGGTCACGAAAACCGGAATCAAGCTGCTCGACTTTGGCCTGGCCAAAATCGGACCAGACTCCAATCCGCTGAGCGACGCGACCCTCAGCAAGGCGCTCACCGGCAAGAACGAGATTGTCGGCACGCTGTACTACATGTCTCCCGAGCAATTGCAGTCTCAGGCCACCGGGCAGGAGGTCGATGCTCGCAGCGACATCTTCTCATTTGGCCTGGTGTTGTACGAAATGCTCACTGGCAAGCGCGCGTTCGATGGTTCTTCTCCAGCCACGGTGATCGCGGGCATCATGGAGCGGCCAGCGCCGTCGATCGGCGAGATGGCACCGGCGGCTTTGGATCGATTGCTGAAGCGGTGCTTAGAGAAGGACCCGGAAAACCGCTGGCAGAACGCGCGCGATCTGAAAAACGAGCTGGAGTGGATCGCGCAGGCACCCGTTGACGGCGGCAGGGCACCGAGTTCCACAGAGCGGCACTTGCCGCTGCCCTGGATTGCGGCGGTCGTCCTGGCTCTGGTCGCGGCAGGTGCATCATGGATTGCGTATCGCGCCACGCGGCCTGCGGAATTGAAACCGCTGGTGCGCCTGGAAGTGGACCTGGGTCACGACGTGTATTTGAACGCATTGGGCGGGTCTGACATTGTTCTTTCGCCCGACGGCACACGGATTGCCTACCTTTCCCGGAACCACCTTTTCACGCGCACGCTGGACCAACTGAGTGCCACGGAGCTGACGATCACGCCAGGAGCGACCAGTCCGTTCTTTTCCCCCGATGGTCGATGGATTGGTTTTGTCGCTGGCGGAAAGCTGCGAAAAGTCTCCGTGGAAGGCGGTACCGAGATCGCATTGTGCGACGCCACGTCCTCTTACACCGGCGCGGACTGGGGCGAGGAAGGCATTATTATCGCGAGTCTGCGCGTCTCTGGGGGACTGTCACGAGTTCCCTCCAACGGCGGCGCTCCTACTCCGGTCACCGAGCTTGAGGGAGAAGAGCGGACCCATCGCTGGCCGCAGATCCTCCCCGGCGGCAAAGCGATTCTCTTCACCGCTGAAAATTCCACTGTCGGCTTTGATGACGCCAATATTGAAGTCGTGACTTTGACGGACCACCGTAGGAAAACCCTGCAGCATGGAGGAACGTACGGGCGTTATCTGGCTGCGTCCGGCGGAAAGGGCTATCTCATTTTTGTGAGCCGGGGAACGCTGTTTGCGGTTGCTTTCGACGCGGAGAAACTGGAGACCTTCGGCTCGCCCATTCCAGTGTTGCAGCAGGTTTCCTATTCTGCCATGTTTGGCTCCGCCAAGGTGAGCTTTTCGCGCAGCGGGACACTGATGTACCGGAGCCACGAGCTCGACGCGTCACGGGTGGTCATCCAATGGATGGATGCGGCGGGGAAATCGCAACTGCTGCTCGACAAACCTGGCCTGTTCGTAAATCCGCACCTCTCGCCCGATGGGGAGCGTCTGGCGGTGGCGAACGATGACGCGAAATCCGGGATTTGGGTCTACGACATTCGGCGCGACACGTTGTCGCCGCTCACCGGGGAACGGAATGGAACCAACCCGGTGTGGACACCCGACGGGCGGTACATTGTTTATCAGGCAGCGGATGGGATATCGTTCGCCCGCGCCGACGGCGGCAGCAAGCCCGAGATTCTGATGGAGAGCAGGGAATATCGGTACCCCTCGGCCTTCTCGCCCGATGGCAAAACCCTGGCCTTCTATCAATCGGGCGCGCAAGGGTTCGAACTCTGGACCGTGCCGGTGGAACGCGAAGGCGAGAAATTGAGGGCGGGGAAACCGGAGTTGTTCCACAGCACGAGTTTTGGACACCGGGGTGCGAACTTCTCCGCCGATGGACGCTGGCTGGCCTACAGCTCCAACGAGTCTGCAAGTTCCCAGGTTTATGTGCGCGCGTTTCCGGGCAACGGTGGCCACTGGCAAATCTCCAGCAACGGCGGAACCACTCCCATCTTTTCTCGAAGCGGTAAGGAGCTGTTTTTCTTTGATGCCACGAACGATCGGATTATGGTGGTCAGCTACTCGGCAAAAGGCGACTCGTTCGTGGCGGAAAAGCCGCGTGTGTGGTCGAGACAGAGCGTATCTCTGACCATGAGCGGCGCGGTCGGAGCTCAGTACGACCTTGCCCCCGATGGCAAGCGCATCGCCGTAGCCACATACGCCGCAGGCGCAACTCAACAAGACGCAGGGCACGTGATTTTCTTGGAAAACTTTGTCGACGAGTTGCAACGCAAGGTGCCGCTCAACGGCAATTGATCGCCCCATTCCGACCGAGCAAGTTGCCAGGAAACCTACCAGCCTGCCTGCATTAGACCCCTCAGAGAAGCGCTTTCCGGATTCCAGCAGGTTTGTCGGCAACCTTTCCCTTACCGGATCATGGAAGGGTCGCCCGTCACCCGCCTAGTATCAGTTTCTTTCAAGGCAGATCGGTAGCGTTTGCCCTTTTCTGGTTCGCCTTATTATTCCTCCTTCAGCGCGCTCCCGAAGACCGGCTGGCCTCCGAGCGAGACATAAAATCCCCAGAAAAGCAGAGTGAGCGGAGCCAGTAGTGCGATCATCGCGCGTCCGGCGTACCACTGGTCGAGAATCAGTGGCGGTGATGTGCCGAGTGTTAACAGGATGAAGAAGAAGGCGGCCGCGGCTACGAGGCCAACTCTAACCAGCACTGTCAGGAATACAAGCACGAACAGGACAGTCAAAGCGAAATCCAGTGCAGTGGTTTGCGCATTTAGCAGCAGCATGATCAGTGCAATGGCGACCAGTCCTAACCTTGGCCGCCGCAACAAGCCAGTCATGACGGACAAAATGGCAAAGTAGAAAAGGGCATAGAAGGATGCGGCAAAAAGCAATAGGAAGCAGTGGCCGATGGAGGGCAGGATCCCTTGACCGAAGTAACCGTCCACGGAGAACGCTGCCGAGTTGTGCGAAAGTGCGCCGACACCCAAGAAGATAGCGCCCATTGCCGAACCAGCCACTATGCCTAACAATACATCGCGTCCAACCAATGGATCGCGAAGACGTCCGTTTAGAAGACGCTGCCAGGAAACCATCAGCTTCGGCCAGCTTTGTCGCCCGTAAGGCTCCACGGCCATATATCCCAGCCACGCGAGCAACGCAAAAAGCAGGGGAGCGCCGAGCAGAATAAATTGGACCGAAATGTACTCTGCTTGCGGGACATAGTGGTAGACGAAGAAGCCATACACGCAATTCGCCAGGATTGCGAAGCTCGCCAGACGCAGCGCTCCCTTCGCGTCTCCACGACCCCGACGAACGTTCCTGCGCGCAAAGTACCCGGCAACGAGAAGATAGCTCGCCATCAATAATGGCCACGCCGTCGTAAGCATGTCAGAGGAGGCGGGCATGCGGGATTGACCGGAAGGATCTCCTCGCCATGGCTGATCCCACGGAGCGATCAGTTGGAAGTAGACCGGTACGCCGTGGTAGGCGGCGGCAGTTACGTGGATGAGAACGTCTGGGCGGTCAGGGAGATGGCCCTCCCAGTCGGCGCGGACATCGAAGGAATCTGGCGGGGCCCATTTCGGGCTGGCGGGAACAAACTGAGTCTTGTTGAGTCCGGCCTCGGCAAAAAGTAAGCCCCAGTCCAGATCGCGGCTCGGTTCTCCGGTCTCGACTTGCGGCGGGATACCGCGCAGAAAAAGGAGATTCCCTTGCATATCCAGTCTGAGAGCGACCATGCCTGACGTTTCATAAGACGGATTCAACAGAGTCACTCTCGGCGGGCCGTTCGGGCTCTGAGCTCCCGGCATCATCCACCGTGGACTTTGCCGGTACCAGAAGCTGACCGGGGACGGCCACGCGTGTCCCGTGGGAGTATGTTTCCAATCCTTGCTTAAGGAGTTGTGATCTGTGTAGCGGAGATAATCTTTGTCTGAAGCGACCCAGAACGCGCGATCCACTGCGACGGAATAGCCCAGCTTCTGCGCCAGGTCCTGAGCGCGGTCTGCGAGCACTTCCGGAGACTTGTTCATGGGTGCAAGACCCCAGTCCATGTTTCGCGGCGCCAGAAGCATGGATGCGCCAAAGATCAGAATGAGTGCGCCCACGAGGCAAGCCCAGGCAGCCGCCGGCCGCAGTGAGCCCTGAGGTCCGGCGGCTGCCACCATCTCTGGTGAAGGAGTTTCTCCGGCCGCTAGCGCCGACGTGAGCGGATCGCCGCCAGGGAGAGAAGCAGCGACACTTAATGCCGAGCGCGGCCGCTGCGCCGGGTCCCGATCCAGACAACGAAGGATGGCCCGCTCGACCACCGGATCAAAGTTCTTGACGACGCTAGAGGGTGGCGTCGGATTGGTTTCCGTTTGCTTGCGGTGAAACTCGGCCACGCTGGAGGCATCAAATGCCTTCTTCCCGGTGAACAATTCATACAGAACCAAGCCGAGCGCGTACAGGTCACTCTGAACGGAGGGCGCAGCGCCGTCGAGTAATTCCGGCGCAAGATATCCCGGTGTGCCTGCGGGGCTGGTTTGCTGATCCGCCTCTGACGTGGCAATCGCAAGCCCGAAATCCGTAATGCGGGCGCGGCCCTTGCCATCGATCATCACATTCGAGGGCTTGAGGTCACGATGCAGAACCCCGCTGCGGTGAGCCGCGGCCAGCCCGGCACACAGTTGCTGTGCCACTTCCACAGCTTTGTCGTCGGGCAAGCGGCCGATTCGCCGCAGCAGGGATGCGAGATCTTCGCCATCCACAAATTCCATGGAAAGGAAGAGCCTACCGTCGCTCTCCCCGACGTCATACACGCGACAGACGTTGGGATGGGAAACCTGCCGCGCCATGCGCACTTCGGCATAGAATTGATCACGCCAGCTTGTGCTCTTCCCGCGGTCCGTGGGTAGGAACTTGAGTGCGACGCGCTGCCCCAGCTTAAGGTCATCCGCGCCGTAGACTTCGCCCATACCCCCGCGCCCGAGCAACGACACAACGCGGTAGCGATCGGCGACCATGCTGCCGGGAGCGAAGTTGAACGCTGGAGACCCTTTTTGGGCGGAAACGGGGCCTACGGCTGTGCGGCGGTCATCTTCGTCTGATTCATCAGGTGAAATCGACATGGTTGGAGATGCGGCGAGCCTTGCGCCACAACGCTGGCACACTTCGATCGATTCGGCGTTCCGAGTTCCACAAACCTGGCAGCGAGTCACATTTGCACTCTACAAACAGAACTGGGGTCCAACCAATTCGGCACCCAGAACCCTTGAGTGTAATGCATCAGTGCGACGGCAGCTTGGCCAGCTTTGCGATGCGGGTCGCGATAGGATAATTTCTGGTTGGTCGGCAAACCTTCCTTTACAAGATTAGGTAAGGGTAGCTCGTGATCCGGGCACAATGCGACCACGAAACGCTCGGTTATTCCAATTGGCAGTGAAACAAAACAGGTTGAGTGGTTCGTGCCCCATCTCGGCGAACCTTCACATCCGATTGGTAATTACGGCGCGTTATCGTCAAGTATTCACTCGTCCGGAAATATTCCCCGTACGGGGGAATTATTAGACCGCTAGTCATCTACGGTGTTAACCCGTCGCCAGTACTGGAGCCGAAGTTCATAGCGTTAGATGGGTCAGCAGCACGATGTCCGCTTCGCCCTTGCCCACTGCCGCGTAGATAGATTTTCCATCCGGCGACCACGAGACTCGCCGCGCGATGAACGTGGCTTGGTGACCGAAATCGGTCACCGGTCTCAGATTGCCGTTGTCAGTTTCCACCGTCCACATGTTCGTGGTCGGTCCGTCCATCAGCAGGACGACGAGGAACTTTCCATCCGGAGAGAGTACCGGTTGCATGAGCAGAGACGACGACAAGCGAGAGCCCGGGAGCCGGGTCAACACTTTGTTTGGACCGTTGTCAGGCTTGGCCACGTGGATTTCCATATCCGAAAAACCGTTCACACCCGCCCGGGTTACGACGTAGTAGAGCGTTCCGTCTGCCGCGACGGCCGGTCCGCCGCCATCGGGCTGGACTGGCCTGAGGTCGGTCCCGTCCGGACGAACCTTATCGATGCGGAAACCTTTCGCTGTCGGGGGTGACAGGTAAAGCCACTTTCCGTCGGGCGACCAGCACGCCCATCCTCCGCCATCCAAGACCTTATGCGCATTACTGCCATCGCCGTTGACTACCCACTGGTCCACATTCCATGCCGAGCTGCCACGATTGACGTACGCAATGTGCTGCCCGTCAGGCGACCACACAGGAACTCCCAAAGCGATGCGCGGATCTTGCTCGAACGTGAGCTGCCGGGTTTTCCCTGTTTCTGGCTGCATGACCCAGAGATTTCCGTGGCCTCCACTATCACTGAGATAGACAATCTCGCGATCATCCGGCGCAACCGAAGGTGTTTGTACGGCTCCGGTCTGATGCGTGACCTGGACACCGCGCCGCACATTGTCCTGCGGCGTTCCGTCCACGGGATACTTCCAGATGTCGAACTGCACGCGATCGCGGCTGGCGACCACATTGCCTTCGTGGTCCACATCCGGCGATATGTAAGATGTTTCGCCGAACGTGAGCTGTCGCGGAGTGTTGTTACTTAGGCGAGCTAGCCACAGGTTCATGATTCGCATGTACAGGACGGTATCGCCGCGCGAAGAGCTGAAAATCACGCCCGAGCTGTCCGGTAACCAGGAAAAACCTGCCTCCGGATTTCCGTCCTGGGTAATGCGATGCGGCTCGCCACCGCTGATCGGCACGTAGAAGACGTCATAGTCAAACGTTCGGCCGCTCTGGTATCCCAGCATGCGGTCGTCAGGAGACCAGCGCAAATTGGAATAAATGTAATCTCCAGGAAGTCGGGTGATCAGGTGAGCATTCGACCCATCGCCATCTGTGACTGTCAATTCAATTTGTCCTTGATTCTCTCGCAAGTACGCGATCTGTTTGTCGTGATGGCTCAGATCAGCAGGAATCAGGCCGCTGACAATCGGGCGCGGCGTGCCACCCAGCGCGGGAATCTCCCAGACTTGACCCTGTCCATTGGCTTGCGGAGATGGCGAGAAATAAATCAGGGAACTGGAATCGGCTGACCAGCGTGGCGACTGATGGTCGGCATCATCATGCGTGACTTGCAGCGGCGCTCCCGCGGAGAGCAGCCGTACCCAAACTTGCCGCCGGCCTCCAAGGTCGGCCGTAAACGCCACCGATTTGCCGTCGGGCGAAAGCGCGGGAGATTCCTCCATGCCCACGAAGTCGGTCAGTCTTCTCACTCCAACGGGTACACGATTCTCGGTGCGCACTATAATTCGAGGCGCGACAAATCCTGCCGCTGCTGCCAGCACAACAGCAACTGCGACCATCAGCGGCGACAACTTTCGGCTACCTTTGCCCACCGATATAGGAACGGCAGGACTGCTTTCATCACGCGAAAGCATTTCCAAGTTGAATGCCAAGTCGCGAGCCGACTGAAACCTGTCGCCAGGGTCTTTTTCAAGGCACCGGTGGACAACGCGCCCCAACGCCGACGGAAGATTGTGAACACTAGTAGACAGCTGCGCGGGTTCCTCTTTGAGGATGGCGCTCATAGTATCGGCAGCTGTTGCTCCGTGGAAGGCCCGTTTTCCCGAAATCATTTCGTAGCAAGTCGCGCCCAAAGAGAAAATGTCGGAGCGAGCATCCGTAGTGAGCCCGCGCACCTGCTCCGGGGACATGTATCCCACCGTCCCGAGCACCACGCCCACCTGAGTGGAATTGAAGCCGGCAACTGTGCTTTCACGTCCCTCCGGATCCGGGCGGGTTAGCTTCGCCAATCCGAAGTCGAGTATTTTCACAAAGCCGTCGCGCGTGACCATGACGTTTTCCGGCTTGACGTCGCGATGCACGATGCCAGCGGCGTGCGCTTTGGCCAGGCCATCGGCGATTTGCGCGACGATCTGCAAGGATTTCTTGATGGGGATCGGACCGGCCTCCAGCAGATCGCGCAGGGTCCTGCCATCCACAATCTCCATGGCAATGTAGGAATTTGCGCCTTCGCAACCCACGTCATAAATGGAGATGATGTTGGGATGGTTCAGGGCAGACGCGGAGCGTGCTTCCTGTTCGAAACGCCGCAGGCGATCAGGATCGGACGCAAACTCCGGGGACAAAACTTTGATGGCAACCTGACGTCCCAGGCTGCTCTGGGTGGCACGGTAAACCTCCCCCATCCCTCCAGAGCCCAATGGCGACTGGATTTCATACGGCCCGAGTTTTGTACCGGCCGCTAAAGCCATGTGTGCGCGCAATTATAGCCTGTGCAGCAGGCGCGGAGGATGTGCGCCCATTCTGGACGGTTAGTCGGCAACTCTTACCTTGGGGATTACTTCATGGTTGCCCGTCATCCAGGCACAACGGCCAGAAACACACGGAACGGATCAGATTCAAACGGGGCGGGGACGCGCCCTTCCCCGCGGCAGGCTGGATCTCGAAACCACGAACCCTTGTTATAGATCATTAGAGGAACACCTACCGGAAATTCTCGACCAGCATGAGGACGCTGCCCGATTCGTCAAACTGCGGGTAAAGAATCGTGCGGCCGTCGGGGGAAACTCCGATATGGCTCTCCAAGGGACGCTGAGTGGTAATGATTTTCCTGATCTGGCCGGTGGCGAATTCGTAGAAGCAGAGGTCACGGTAGCCCATTTTGTCGGGAGTTCTGAAGAAGTACATCCCCTCCTTCCCCACGGTCCACTCGCCGCCGCCATCTACAGAATCAAGTACTTTCACTTCCTGACTTCCGTCCGGCAGGGTTCTCCAGACAGTCACGGCCTCCGGCCACCCCTTCATGTAAAAGAGAAATCTGCCGTCCGGTGATTCTTGCGGCATGTCACCGGAATTCCGCGTAATCTGAACCGCCTCCCCACCGCTGGACGGCATCTTCCAGATCTCCTCCCGGCCGCTGCGGGTTGAGCTGAAGTAAATCCACTTTCCATCATGGGACCAATCAGGCCACTTGTCTTCCGCTGGATCTGTCGTCATGCGCCGGGGAACACCCCCGTTTACACTCACGACATAGATGTCCTCTTTCATTCCTTTCTGTGCAACCGTAAAAGCGATGTTCTGGCTGTCCGTGGACCAACTCGGGCCGTAGATTGCCGCCCCGCCGAACGATGTTAGCTGCAGGGTCTTGGATCCGTCGCTGTCGCAGATCCAGATTTCCTGCGTTCCTGATCGGTCCGACATAAAGGCAATCCGCCGTCCGTCCGACGAATAAGCTGGGTATTGTTCAGTCTGCGTGGAAGAAATAAATCGAAACGGCACGCCTGGTTTTTGGCCTGCCCCCTTCAAGTCGACACGCCAGATGTTCAGGTCGGATTGTTGGGTCGCGAAAGCCAGACGGTTTCCGAGCTGGGAAATGGCTGGCGCGAAGGCGTTGCTTGCGTCAAGATTGATCCTGGCAATCGCACCCTTGGATACCGCAATCCGCCAAAGCCCGAAGTTGGTTCCTGTGCCGGAGCCGAACACGAACTCCCTGCCATTTGGCAACCACGCCGCACCTACATTCGTCATGTTGCCGGTTTGAACTTTCTCCTCTTTCCCGAGCGGTTGGTAGCTTTCTCCAAGACGCAGGAGCCACAGAGTTACGTTGTAGAAATCAGGTGAGACCCTTGAGAAAACGAGAGTCCGGCCATCCGGTGAGACAGCCGGAGCGGTGTCGCCGACTTCTTCAACTGGCGGATTAGTCAGCGTTCGCTGTTCTCCCGTTTCTGTCGAGTACAAGTGCAAGCCTCCACCGTGTTGTCCTATTGTGGATGTTGCACCGACGAGCCACTTTGAGTCCGGGGTCCAGGATAAGTACGGACCATAGGGTAAGGGCTGTAGGGATCTGACCTCCGCCACAATCCGTTCGGATCCCCCCCGCTGCGGTATGAGCATGATCGCGGTCTTGCCCGGCGAAAGATCTCGTAAGAAGGCGATCAGGCGCCCATCCGGGGACCAGGCAGGGCTGTAATCCTTCGCTGGATCATTGGTCAATCGATAAGGCGGCTCTATGCCGATTTGTTTAACATAGATATCCCAGTTGTCCTGCTTCTCTCCATCCCAAGCAAATGCTACTTGTGTTCCGTCCGGGGAGAACGACGGTCCATCTTCACTGCCAGGATAGCTGGTGAGTGGAACGGCCAACGCCACTGCTGGCAGTTCATTCCTCGATCGAACCAGCCACACTCCAACCGTTGCAATCACCAGCGCTGCCGCTACGCCGAGGGCCCAGGTGAGGCGACGACGAGACTTCGGCATGGATACAGCAGCGGCGCCGAGCACCCCGGAATCGGACTCCTCTTTCAGTTCCTCCAGCGCGAGCTTGACGTCGTCCATGTGCTGGGAGCGCTGATTGACTTCCTTCCGCAGACAACGGGAGATCAGCTTCTCAACTTCTCTGGGAAGGCCATCCACCAGTTGGCTTGCGGGCCGGGGATTGTCCTTCAGAATGGCCGCCAGCGTCGAGGCTTTGGTGTCGCCATGGAACGCTTGTCCCCCCGTTACCATCTCGTACAAGACCGCTCCGAAACTGAAGATGTCCGAGCGCGCATCGACCTTCTTGCCCTCTGCCTGCTCCGGAGACATATACGAAACGGTGCCGACGATCTTGCCCTCTTCTGTCGTGGGGCGCAGGGTGCGCGTGGCCTCGTCGCCGCTAGCAGGGGTAGCTTCGGTCAGCTTCGCCAGACCGAAGTCGAGAACTTTAACCAACCCGTGCTCGTTCACCATGATGTTTCCGGGCTTGAGATCCCGATGGACGATGCCGGCGGCGTGCGCCCGAGCGAGCGCATCGGCAATCTGGACGGCGTACTTCAGAGCATCATTCAGCCGCATTCCGTGCCGGGGAATCAGCTGGTCAAGCGCTTTACCGGAGACTAACTCCATCGAAATAAAGTCAACACCCTCGACCTGGCCGATGTCGTAAATGGTGATGATGTTGGGATGGTTCAGCGACGAAGCCGATTTCGCTTCCTGCACGAAGCGCTGCTTACGTTCGGGGTCGGCGACCTTGTCCGCGGGCAGGACTTTGATGGCGACCTGACGACCGAGGCTGCTCTGGACTGCACGGTATACCTCACCCATCCCCCCAGACCCTAAGGGCGACTGGATTTCATAGGGGCCGAGTTTCGTGCCCGAGGTGAGGACCATAATGCGCGTCATTATAGCCTGCTCAGCACCTTGCCACAGGACGCGACGATTGCGGACGGACAATCGAGTAGCCGGACGGGATTGCTCCCGTCCAGCCCTCTAAGAACTGTGCATGAAAGTTTCCCCTCACACAGCTCAAGTCCTTCGAACGCCTCTTTCAGGGAGACGCGGTTTCGAGACAGGAATGCGTTGACGATGAACCCGGTCGTGGCACTCTGGATGAAGTAGAACGCGGTTCTCGGCGCTTTGCGAACCACCCAT
>JBEKRE010000095.1:0-20886 GCA_049519055.1 Candidatus Sulfotelmatobacter sp.
AGTTGCTGTTTCTGGCGCTGCGGCAGGCCGCGAAGAAGTGGACGATGCCAATCCACCACTGGCGGGAAGCCTTGAACCACTTCACGATTCTGTGGCCGGAACGAATGCCGGCCCTGGAGAGAGTTGCGTCATGAGAGCGCAGAATCTTTCTACATCGCTGGGCGAGGGAAGGGACGCTGCCCCTTCCCTCGCGCACCCATCCCCAAAAACAAAACCGGGCCGTTTACACAAAAGAATTGACACACCTCAATATCTGCGACCTTGCTCGGCAGCACTGTTGCAATTTTTATCTCCCTCGGCAAACTCACAGCGCCACACTTCGCACGCGCAGCGAAAACCCCCCGCCAAGCTCTTGTACCAGTGGTGAAGATGCTTCCGATGCGACATGAGTACCAAGGGCTTCATTGTTTAGGCGGATTTCCTGGTTTGCGTGCAAAACTCGATGACCTTTACACATTGCTGGTGCGAGGCCCCTTTTAAAGGGTCGTGGAAGATCGTAGGTACGTAAAACTCGATCACCTTCGCCATAACCATCTCCTGCATGCTTTGCGAATCTTTGTGGACTGGCTTCAGGAGCCTTCCCACATTCGTCCGGAACTACAGCTTACTCGACTCCCACAACCTGAGTCTGAGCAAAATTGCTCCACAGACAGGGCATACTCTTCGGCCCGCGACAGGCACCACCGTCGCTGCTGAATGGCCAGAAATCGGGACCTTCACATTCCCGTCCCACTCGCTTGCTACACTGTGTCCCGCTGCGTCTGAAGTCCTGCTGCTGATCTGGGAAGGTCAACCCGCCAAGCTCACTGGGGCATGACTCAACGCAGCAGCCTGTCTTCCGAATCGCCGCCTATTGCTCGTCGCATGAATCTGCCAAACCCAAGTGAGATACTATTTCGCTAGACGTCTAAGAAAAAAGGGAATAAAGGGAAATCGCCGTGACTAACTTTCTCCCGTTGACGCTCATTTTCGCAGGGCTGTTAACCGCTGCCTTCACCGCTCCTTCATCTCTATCGAACGGCCTGCTGCTCGTCGCCAATAAAGGCGACCAGACCCTCGGTCTGATTGATCCGACTACTGGACGGCAGATTGCGACGGTCGCCGAGGGAGGCGTGACTGGGCATGAGGTCGCCGCATCTTCCGATGGCAAGCGAGCATTCGTGCCGATCTACGGCAACTCTGGAGTCGGCATGCCCGGCACGGACGGAAGCACACTGGCTGTGATCGACCTCAGTGAACGCAAGGTAATCCACACCATCAACTTTGGGCACGGCGTTCGCCCCCATTGCGCCGTCTTTGGGACGAAAGACGGTCTGCTCTATGTGACTACGGAACTAGACAAATCTGTAACTGTCATCGACCCGCAAACTTTTAAGCTTGTCGGGAGCGTCCCAACCGGGCAGGCTGAATCCCACATGCTGGCGATCACTTCAGACGGGCGCTACGGCTACACTGCCAACGTCGGTCCGGGAACGGTATCGGTGCTCGATCTCGCAGCGCGAAAGACCGTCACGGTGATCCCCGTTGCGGGACACGTGCAACGCGTCTCGATCACGCCCGACAACCGCTGGGTGTTTACCTCGGATGACGAAAAGCCCCGGCTGGCGGTGATCGATACCACAACGAATAAGGTTGATCGCTGGATTGCACTGCCCGGCACAGGATACGGCACCGCATCCACGCCGGATGGAAAATGGCTGCTGGTGGCGTTGCCGGAGGCGAATGCCGTGGCGGTCGTCAATCTCGCGACGTTCCAGGTGGTCAAGACCATCAGTGTGCCTCCGTCTCCTCAAGAGGTCGCGACCCGACCGGACGGTCGGGTCGCTTACGTGTCCTGCGACCAGAGTCATCAGGTGGCGGCGATTCAGATCAACAACTGGGATGTGAAGCTGATCGACGCCGGGAGCGGAGCAGATGGCTTGGCGTGGGCTAAGTGACTGTGTGATTTCATTCCCGTCTGTGCTTGCGGTCGCAGAAAGTCCAATCCTCATCCAGTGACGTCGGGGGAAGTGCCGGGGTGCCAGTGAAAACCTTCACCCAGAACGATCCCCTCACCGACGCCGAACTCGACCGCCTCGGGGACTTCCTCAAGGGTTGCAAGGGTGGCAGGGCGATGAACGTCGAGGCGCTCGACGGAATTCGAGCAGTCGAGTGGAGATTACGGAGGAGCCTTACATGGCCAAGGAAATCGCCTATTTGCTTCTGCGCCTCACTCTGGGCGCGAACATTTTCCTCCATGGTGTTTCTCGCCTGATCGGCAATCATGCTGCCTTTGCCGCCCACGTCGAAAACCAGGGGCAGAATACGCCGTTGCCGCGATTCCTCGTGCATTTCGTCGGCGTCGTCTTGCCGTGTTGGATCGGATAGCTTCTTGGCAACGTTGGCAAAGCTGTTTACGGATTCCGAACAAACCAGCGATTCGTTGAGTGCATCGGGATGATCTGCGCTATCTTGCGGACCGTACGGTTCCTGCAAGGAAGTGTTCAGCTCATGCGCTTCCCCCTCTTCCCTTGCTTTCTTGCAGGAATCGGGACACTCGGCGGAAGCAGCGATGGCTAGACTCAAAGATAAGCTCGTGGAAGAGGACTGCGAGGAATGCAAGGACTGCAACAAGCCGGTACAAAAGGCGGTCAAGACAATTGTGCTTTGTACCCGAAGAATGCCGCTATGTGAGAAGCACCTTAAACCCCTGCTAGCGGATTGTGTCGCATATTCAAGGCAGTTGAACGGACCTTCCGACCCAACAGCCTCCGGCACAACAGGGCATCCTTTACCGGGGACTCGCAACGCTAGGTGAACCGGAGCGGGGTTGGACGCAGATCTATCTAGCCATCCACACCGGTCTTGGGCGGCCCTTCATATCAAATGTGGAGAATGGGCGGAAGGAACCTGCCTGCGGTCGCTTGAAATCCTCGCAATTGCCTTCGACATGTCCCTCGCACAACTGTGTCACGGCTGTGAGCACGGACCGTCATGTGAGGCAGCTACGCCGAAAGACCGGTAGCGAAAAATGTTCTGCTAGGATCATTTCACAGGCTTCTCCATGCGATTTTATTTTTGCGAATTTCGCGGGAAGGAGTTTTTCAAAAGCCACGCATGGTTTCAACCATCGGTGAACAGTAGGCGATGAGGAAGGATTTGTTCAGCTACTGCAACTTCGCGTATTCGGCCTTGGCTTCCTTCAGGATGGGGATGTCGGGGTCGGCGTCCTTCCAAAGAGCAAGAAAATCCTGGTACGCAGTGCGAGACTCGGCTAGGTCGCCACTGGCAGCGGATGCCCGCGCCAACCCGAGGTGTGCGAGCGCCCCAAGGGGAGAATTCTCGACGATGCCAGGATGGTCGATGATTCTCTGAAACTCGCTTGCGGCCTCGTGGCTCTGACCTGCCTGCAGGTATGCGTATCCACGAAAATAGACAGGACTCAGAGGCCCTACTGGCGGTGATGGGTTTCCAAGCTCATACGCCTGGGTAGCCCGAAGGATCTCGAGGGCCTTCGAGGGATTATGCCGATTGACTTCCAGGATTGCGCGGACCGAGGGCAACCAATAGAAATTCATGATCGTATCGTGAGGATAGTTTTTCTCCAAATCGTCCGCAATCTTTGCCGCTTGGGTGGTATCACCGGCTCGCGCTAGAGCCACAGCGGCAATCGCCTGAACATAGCGGCCACGCGGGGCAAGTCGCAGCGCCGAGGCAGCAGCCTGCCGAGCGAAGGCAGAATTTTCGACTTCCGCTTCGAGGAACGCATCACTCACCGCCCAGCCAGCCGCTACTTCTCCAGTTCCATTCCGTTGCGCGGACTCCACCGCCCGCTCCGAATACTCTCGTGCCTTCTTCAACCGGCCATGGTACGCCTCGGTGTCCGATTGCGCCGACAACAACATGTCCTCGTATCCTGGCTTGCCCATGGCCAGGGCGAATTGTTTTCGCATTGCTTCCTCGTCGTTGCGCAAGAACGCGAGGGTGTAATAGTCCCCGGCAAGTGCTTCGGGAACGATCCCGTGTGCCAGCCCTTGGTCGAGAACCGCTTTGACCTCGCCCGGGCGATTCAGAGCGAAATAGGAAGTCGCGAGGTTGTCATAGGTAATAGAGTTGTCTGGACTCAGCCGAAGACCCTGCTGAAAATCCGGAACGCTTCCTTGATAGTCACCCCGAAGATTCTTGTCCGCACCGTCATCGTTATAGACGCCGCCGTCGCGTGGGTAGGTCCGTTTCCAGAGCTCAGCGATCTGTTCGTCCTTTACCAAATCCCCCGTTACATAGGATGATTCAAGAATCGAAATGGCAAGTCGTTCGTGCTCAGTGACCCGGTCGCGTAGTTCGTAGGCGCGATGTGCGTACTCACTGGCTTGGGCAGTTTCCCCAATATTGCCGTTCATAACCGCCAAGATTGAGTAGGCACCGGCAAAATTGGGATCTAATTCGGTAGCACGCACAAAAAATGGTATCCCAGCCCCGCTTCCTTTCTCGCCCACGGCCTTTAGGCCCAAGTTGTATGCCCTCAACGCTTCCAGTGAACTGGTGGTTGCTTGTTGAAGGGGTGCGTCGAATCTTTGAACGGAGGCCAGGGATTCTCCCAATTTTCCACGAAGTTCAGAGGCTGCTTTCCCGAGCGCCGCTAGAACATTCTCTTTAGAAGCGGCGTCGGCCCCGACTCGCACCAGCAAAGCACCTGTGGAGCAGTTCACGGCTTCGAGAGCGACAAGATACTGGCTGCCCAGTTCGGAGATCGTACCCGTCAGCGTGGCTTTGGACTGCGTGCGCTGGCAAACCTCTCGCGCCACGTCCTGGGTTAGCGGCGTGTTCGATGGGCGACCCATGTAACGCAAAGTTTCTTGCACTTGTTCGTCGGATACAAGACTTAGAAAAGGGGACTGCTGCAGCGAAACGGCCAGCGCTGGCTTAAGGGCTTCGTCGAAAACCGGATCTCCGGTTGTGTTCACAAAATCAGACAGGAGAATGGTGTCTCTTTCGGTGAGATGGGGCCCTCTTGTGGACCGCCAGTATAAACCCGCGGCAACGACAGCGACTGCCATTAGGGACACCGCCGCCAGAGATTTCCAATGCCGCATCAAGGGGTTGCTTCTTTCCACAGGCGGCATGGCGGTGGCAACACCCGATTGACTCGTGGGCGTCGCTGGTTGAGCCGCACTAGGTGCAGAGGGATGGGAGCTGACCACATCTGCGCTTGCGTGCATCTGAACGCTGCGTCCGGAGTCTGTGTCGCGCTTCAGCCTTTGCAGTTCAGCTCGCATTTCGGAGGCGTGCTGGTAGCGCAGTTCGCGGTCCTTTTCCAGGGCACGGTTGACGATGCGCTCCAATTCTGCCGACACGTCAGGGTTCAGACGTGTCGGAGATACGGGGGCGCGGTTGAGAACAGCGTCAAAGATTATGCCCGAGGTGTCACCCCGGAACGGAAGTACCCCGGTCGCCATCTCGTACAACACCGCTCCGAACGAGAAGAGATCGGTGCGGGCATCCAGTTCCTTGCCTCGCACCTGTTCGGGAGACATGTAGGCCACAGTGCCCAACGCAGTTCCCGGACTGGTCAGATGGGGTTCGTCGAGGGTGCCCGACAGCGTGTTTGCTCCGGCAATCTGACTCGAAGAACTAATCGGGCTCGTGACCTTGGCCAAGCCGAAGTCGAGGACTTTGGCGTGTCCGCGCTTGGTGACGAAAATGTTCGCAGGCTTGATGTCGCGGTGGATGATGCCTTCGGAGTGAGCCGCATCCAGTGCGTCGGCAATCTCGATTGCGAGAGACAGGATCAACTCGGTTTCCATCGGCCGCCCACCGATGCGATGCTTCAGTGTCAGCCCATCCAGAAACTCCATGGCGATAAAGGCTTCGCCGTGCTGGTCGTCAATTTCGTAGATCGTGCAGATATTGGGATGATTCAACGCAGAGGCCGCCTTGGCTTCACGCTGAAAGCGGCTGAGCGCTTGCGGGTCTTTGGCTACCTCGTCTGGCAGAAACTTGAGCGCCACAAAGCGACTGAGCTTCACATCCTCGGCCTTATAGACCACGCCCATGCCGCCGCCGCCGAGCTTCTCGATGATGCGGTAGTGCGAGATGGTTTGGCCGACGAATCGGGAGGAAGTTGCCATTGGCGAGAATGTTAGGTCGGACAGCAAAGAAAGGTCAATCGCAATGCTGCGTCGCAACTGCTCAAGTTCTAAGCCTCGCGGACCACGAGCTGTCGCGGACACGGTTTCGTGACATTCGCTGATAAACTTGATTAGGTCTTGAATTCGATGGAAACGTTAGCAGAATCAAGCGGACAACCCCAGTTATCCCGCTCCGGCTGGGGCGGAAGGAGACGCGGCGCGGGGCGTCGCCCACGCGATGTGGGGAGGTGGATCGCTGCAAGGGGCCTGAAACCCGCTAGCGCCGCCGAAATTCTTGAGAGAGCCGATGAACGAGCCATTTGGTATCGCTTGCTGCACTCCGAAGATGAGGCAATCGTGCTGAGACCGGCCATGTATTTGACTGATCGCAGGGAAGGCCGTCCGGCTCAACAGATCAACGTTACCAGCCTAGGGGTGACCATCAGTGCGAACGAGATAGCCCAAGCCAAGGCCATAGTGCGAGAGCTAGTCAGTGCCCACCTCGCACCATCGCTGCATGAGCTAGGCGAGGGAAGCCCATTGCCAGAGGCGTCCGATCTAGGTCAATGAGCGCAATAGCGATTTTCGCCAACGACTTCGCGGCATGTCAACTTCTTGCAGCGAAGCTACAAGCGTCTATTCTCTTTCTCTCTTGTTTCAAGAGAAAACCCGGCTGGAGCCGGGCAGTTTGGAAATAACAGTTCGAGAAATCTGTCGCGACAACGTTTCGTGTCCAGCTACGGAGCGATGCGGTCGGTCAGCGTGTCATTGTGATATGTGGAATGCTCGCGCAGTTTCAGCCAACCACCGTCAGGCTTGAGCGTATCCCCCGCGCCATTTTTTTCGGTAGTGGCAAAGTCCTGCCATGAGTTGTAGCGGACGACAGTAAGGTAAGTCCATGGGCCGCCTTCCAGATGTTGCATCAGCACCGTTCCAGAGGAGGTGTCGCCGGTGGGGTTTTGGCTGAGTGACTTTTCCAGTTGATCGCGGTGTCCGGGAGCAGCGCGATAGACGGAGACCACATAGACCGATCCTTCAGTTTTCGCAACCGAGCCCTCGTCAATGCCCAGGGCTTTGCTGAACTCGGACCAGGAAGGGCCGTTGACAAAAGTATCATTGTGCCAGGCGCTCAAATCACGCATGGCGGCAGGCACCGCGATACCGGTGGCTTCCACGGTGGCCTTGGTTCCGAGATGCTGGATGGTAACGTAGTCCCAATCTTCCCCTTCCTGGTGGCGCAGGACGATGCGATGTGCGGACATGGGTACATTGGGGTCGGCAGTCTTCAGATAGTTGCCCTCCTCGATGGCCTTACCAAGAGCGGCCTTGGCAAAGTGCACATGGTAAACGTCGGTGCGCGCAGCAGGCGCGCTCTGCGCCGCAGAAATAGAAACGAACAAGAGCAAAGCAAGCAACAGGGTGCAGGTGCTTTTCAAGGTTTCCTCCCACACTCAAAGCCGACACTCTCTGCCCCTTGACTGAGCGCGGACACGGGGAGGAGGGTCTCTGTCCGAATCATAACTGACGTTACTAAGGCGTTAGAGCTCATTGAGAATTGCGGGGCTTGCCGTAGGTGCGCGGAAACGCCCGACGCGAAGCCGTGGACAAGCTGTCTAACACGACGGTTCTTGACTCGGAGCGGGCACAAAAGTGGGCACAGTGGCGAGGGGATGATGCTGAGCAGGTTCAGTAAACGTCTGAAAGGAAATGGCTCCTCAGGTAGGAAACGAAACCGCTCAGGTGCCTAGAATACGAACCTGTCGTCGCCCACAGCCTGCACAGCGCGCGATTCTCAGGGTCCGCATATAGATATGCATCCTGCCTGACGTTTCTAGCCTGAAAAACGCTCAAATTGGCTCGAATCCAGGCTCTCCCTCGTCAAAGAATCACCGGGGGTTACGACGGCTATTTGGAAAAGCGTCTACACTCGCAATGATCTTTATCGCGCTGGCGCTATATATGTCGGTGTCGGCGCAAACTGAGTCAGTTCGATTCAACGACTGGAGCCTAACACCCGGAGAAACTCAATCAACCGGGTGCGATGTTGATAAACAACGCGCTGCGGACAAGATTGTCTCGCCTCCCCAATCTCAATAGCAAGACATGGAGACGAGCAATGAAAAAGCAAAAGGATGCGAAAAGGGCCGCTGCGAACGACAAAGAGACGAAGGTCGAGGAGCGGTACTCACTGGGTTCAATCGCCACGGTCAAACGCGGCTTTCTATTGGAGTTCGTGAGTTCGTGGAGAAGAAAGGAACGGTGAGCGCGGAGCAACTGGTGGAATCCTTCAACGGACGGCAGATCGACGGCCACAAAATCGACGCTGCCAGGGTTCACCGGTACATCCGGTACGCCGTCAACAACGGCCAGTTCAAGAAGGCGAAATGAGCGGGGTGAAGTTCTCTCCCGGCTCGGTCGTGGCGACTCCGGGTGTCCTGGAAGCATTCAGGGCATCCGGGGACGACCCGCTCGCCTACCTAATTCGGCATTTGGCAGGCGATTGGGGCGATGTTGACGAGCACGACCGCAACGAAAACGAACTCAGCCTCCAGCACGGCTGGCGTCTGCTATCCGCTTACACGCTCTGCACCCTGAGCGCCATTTTCATTACCGCGGGTGCGGGACGCTAGCCTTTAGTTTTGGCGTTATGTTGCTCACAACCTGCCTCTAGGCGATCTTTTTGCCGGCCGGTTCCGCTAAGGCGCCGCGTATCGAATCCAAGAATCCACGGACAGCAACCGAATCTTCGCCTTTTCTCCAGGCCGCATAGACTTCGATTTTGGCCTCCGGTTCATTCAGACGGACCGAGGCCAAATCCAGACCAGTAATTGAGTGATTCAATATCGCGCCTGGGCCAACGAAGATCGCTTTCCCCGAAGCCAACATGATCGCACCGGCTTCTTCGTGCGCTTCCACGTGAGTCACCACGACATGAGGCGCGAACCCTTGCCGGTTAAACATGCCCATCATCTTGTCCTGAAGTCCCGAAAGCCTCCAGCGGTTGAAACCGATCAGCGGCTCCTCGGCGATATCTTGCAGACGGACAGAGCGGCGCTTTGCCAGGCGGTGACTCTTGGGGAGAATTACGACAAACCACTCCTCGTAAAGAGCTTCACACTCCAGATTCAACTCATCGACGGGAGAGCGTAGAAAACCAACATCAATCTCCCGCCGGCGCAGAGCCTCGTTCTGGAAACTGGAAAAAATGTTGCGGCATTCTACTTCAGCCGCCGGAAATCGCCGGCGATGTTCGAATACGACTCTACTGACAATGCCGCCCAATCCGGAAGATAACCCAACGCGCACAGTACCGACTCCGCCTTTCTGAGTATGGCGGGCAACGTCAGCAGCATGACCCGCCTGCACGATGAGCTTGCGCGCTTCTTCGAGAAAAGCATGGCCGGCGGTGGTCAGTTCGACTTTGCGCTTATCGCGAACAAAGAGCATGACTCCGAGATCGTCTTCCAATTGACGGATCTGACGGCTGAGAGGCGGCTGGGTCAGATGTAACTGTTGCGCCGCCTGACGGAAGTTCAGGCACTCGGCCACCGCGACGAAATACCGGGCGTGACGCAGTTCCATGGAGGCATTTTACACTCCCGGCAACACCCCATACCGTGCTTGGGCCGGCGCAACGCCGATGCAACACGTATTTTCGACTGATACCGCAGAAGTATCACTCCGCGCGCGAAAGATGTATTGGACAGGTTTCCATTTTCACACCACCCTCGTGCGGCAAGGAGCGAGCGGGTGGTGGGGCCGGCAATATGTTATGTGAGCAACTCGCGCTCCGATGGATCGTTCTCCGGCGCCGAGCGCTCTGTTTGGGACGCCGAGGACCATGTTCAACCCGCGACAGCTTCAGATTTCGATGAAGTTCACTTTCTAGGACCGTGACGCGCATCGCGTCTTGCACCTTTGTGCATTGTAACGAACCGACAGTCTCTCAAAACCGTTGATTTAATTCCGGTTTCTGAATTGAATTTGCTTTCTTCATTTCCCAAAGGAGCCTCTATGAATGAGAGCGATGCACGATCTCAAGATGCCCAAGTATGGAAGCATTTATATAGAGCTGCCGTCCTTGAAACCAATATGGAACTTGTCCCTCGACGAATACTGGAAGCGCGGAAAGCTGCTGGGCAACGCGCCATGCACTTGATTCGCGAGGAGGCTGCGATCGACGAACCAGAATTACAAGACTTGGTGTATGCAAGTGTGGTTTTGGACGAGTTGAGCAGAAGGTGTCAATCCGGTAGACATTAGAGAACCAAGCAGTCAATTTCGGAGTGTCAAGTCTGAACTTCTCAAGAACTCTCCGTTTGCGGTCGAGCGTGATAATTTGTGCGAATCCTGTCGTGACCCAGATCAGCACCCTGTTCCTTCAATCGGTAGGCAATTGCATTTATGTAGAAACTGTTCTCAATTACAACGATGGTCGCCTCTGCAGTTCCGCCCTGTACTCGCTCCCACAACTTTTTATTGGATTGAATCTTGTGACGGAGACCGAGATATTTTTGGTACTTGAGTTCTCCACCGCCTAATGCTGCGCGCAAGTCACGCGCCCACTCTAGATTTGACGACTCCGCGAATTGTGCAAGGATGTAGCACCGATCATCTACGTGCGGAGCGTTAAGCTGTGGCTGTCGCAGTAAGAGAGGCGTTCATGCTCCACGCACAACGCATGGCATGAGTCGCACTCCTGAACTCGCTGCTTACAGCGGAGCCATCGTGCGTTGTACGAAACCAAACGCAGCAGGAGTGTGCGCCCAGAAAGAAATGGCTCCTCAGGTAGGATTCGTACAAAGACCGCATTCCGTAAGTCTTGTGCTTTCAGTAACTTGTTGAAAACACTCAGCCGCACTATTCTCAGATTTCGCACCATTCTCCTTCTTCGCAGAAACGTAGTACGAAAAGTAGTACAAACTGGTACGGCATGAGCATTTTGCAGCCTGACGAGATTCGCAGTTTGCGGTCGATGACCGTCAGTTCCTTCATGCTTGGCAACTTGGCAAGCTCTTCAGCCCGTTTCTTGCGTCGAGCTTCAATCTGGTCTCGTTGAGTCTTCCTGCAGGCTTTGCACAGAACCCCCGTAGTTGGGGGAACAGGCGGAACCTTTTGACAGGACGCGCACAGCTTTTCAGGCTCAGGCTCAGGCGGGGTAGGTTCCCATGAATCCAGATCAAGCAGATTCTCAGACTTGACACCTATGTTCTCGACCTTGTGCTCAACCGCTCAACCAGTTGTTGTTTGCGTTCCTCTTTCCAAAGAGGTGTGGTGCTGTCGTATCCGTAGTTCACTGTTGTTCTCCTTGGCCGTACTTACGTTTTAGACGCCGCATGGCAATGAGCCAAGCGACGTAGTTCTGGACAAAATCAATTCCGGACTTTTTGACGATGGCGTCAATCGAGTCCCTTACTCCTTGCCGCTGTTTGTTGTTCACTGTGTTCTCCTGACCTGATCTATGACGCAGGTGGTCATGCTGCGCTGCACAGCGATTAGTTGCTGCGCTTCACTTGAGATTGTTGAGAGTCCTGGCGATATTGCCAGGGTGCTCTTGGTCTAGACAGTGGTCATACTCGAAGAAAGTGTCCGTATTACTCTAGGCAGTGCGGCTGGCAGGGCAAGCATTATCTCACAAGGGTGCTTGACTCCTTGGATAGTGCATTTGCGGACTTCGATACTGAGACCGCGAAGCTGGACCTGCCTAATATGCAGAACCGCAAACCTGAAGCCATCAAACGTTATCTTGAGTTCCGCCTACAGCAATTCAAAATGCTGCTTGATGCGGTTGAGGATTACGTTGAAGAGAAATACCCTGCGACAGGCGGACATTCTTAGCCCCTTCTATCCCGTGGCCGCCCGGATCAGCCGCCTCGCTGAGAAACTGGCTAATGTGATCTTGACTTGAATCCTCCATAGGTCAGGTAGACGCCGAGGGCGAGCGAAATAGCTCCGTACAAGTAAAACAATTGCTGGTAGTGAAGCTGCTGAAGAAAGAGTCTTGTTTCCATCTCAGGGGGCAGGAACAAGAAGAATAGGCTCTTCACGAGCGCCATCCAGCCGACAAGAGTGACCACGACGACGAGCGTACCTCCCGCCCAGATATTGTGAGCAAGAACCATTGCCAGCCCAGCCGCCAGCGTGATTACGCCGAGGATCAACGTCATCGATGGGTTCTGAAGAAGGGCGGTCACCGTCTCCACAGTCGCTTGGCTGTGAGTCATCATGGATAGCCCGACGAGAATGCAGTACAGCCCGATCAACCTGCTGAGAAAAAGTGTACGCGGCGACATGGTGGCCTCCAGCCCTTGTGACCTATCCTAACTTAGCTGTTTCGAGCGAATCGGCCAATCGAATAGCGGAATAGCAGAGGTCCTACTCTATTTCTTTTTCAGACGCCAAACGATAGTGAGCGGGTCTCGACCTTTGCCGGGGCCGATGAGTCCACGCCGTTCCATCGCTTTGATGGTATTGCGATTGGCGGACAGAGGGCGTATTTCTTCATTATTTTTCAACCGCCGCAGAACTGGGTTGCCGCCGAGCGAATCAGTTTCAAGCTGGTATCCGTCTTGGATGTGCGACAGCAGGTCTTGTTCGACCTCAGTGAGTTTTGGAGGGAGATTGGCAGTTTTCTTCTTCACTTTGTTCATGTCTATTCGCAATGAGGTTAGCTGTCCGATTCCCCTAGTCGAAGTACCGGGGGCTCGGTTCGGCAGCAGACCCTATACCGTTGCCAAAGCTGAAACCACGGGCTATGTGCGAGCATTTCATCGTGCCTGCGATTGGCAGCCGAGATGTCGCTCACGCTGAGTGGTCTAATGTCCGGCGCTTCGAACATTTCCTGTAGCTGCTCAATGTCGTCAATAATGCGTTCAACGTCCATTCCGTCTCAATATCCAACATAAGCACTGCAACGGTCAAACGGGACGGTATCAACTCGTCTGCGAGAGCGCCCCGCACGCAGTGAAGAGCCGCCGATCAGTCGCCGGGCTATTGTCGCTGCGTTTGCACACGGGATGGAGGCGTACCATTGCGCATGAGCAGAATACATCCAGAATGCCCCGGCTCTGACCCTTCTGGTTATTCGGTAGCCGCCGAGGTCCGCGTTCGAGAAGCGCCAGACGAGGACGAAGAGGAAGACGAGAACGACCACAAAGAAAAAGAAGATGACGATGACGACGCCGACGACGGCTAGCGTGCATATCTATTCGACTCCAGCTTGTTCTTCGGGTGAGGAGGTCGTTATGCAGTTGGTGGATTTCATGAGAGGCGCTTGCGTACTCTTAGCTTGCGTCGGTGCCGGAACGCCGTTGGCTCTAGCTCCACAATCGGGCACATCGTCTAAGACAACTCCCCTCATCCTCGAAGAAAACGAAGGCGAGCGGCGGGTTATAAGGGGCTGGCCCGGTCACCCAGAGCCGGGAGAAACGTTCATCCTGAAAGTTGACGCGAAGAATGGCGGTTCTTCGCATCTGGTTTTCGTGACAGTCGATCTTGGTCAGGGAGGAGAGATCCCGACTCATCGACACCCGTCTGCCGACGAAATCCTCTTTTTCCAGACTGGAACTGCGAAGGTGCGTTTGGGAGATTCAGTCCGGGTAGTCCACGCGGGTTCCACCGTGTTCATCCCTTCGGGAACATGGATTTCTGTTTCCAACATTGGGAAAGAACACATAAAGGGAGTGGCGGTTTTTTCCTCACCAGGATTCGAGGACTACATGCGAGACGTATCCGTTCGCGAGGGAGAGAAAAACGTGCCGCTGTCGGAAGCCGAAGACGCCGAGATTGCCAAGAGGCATTCCCATGCCGTGATTTACAAAGAACCGTAGTCCGAACTGTTGAAACCCTGCGGTGCTATCCCGTGAGCGCCCGGATCAACGGCGTGGCGAACGACGATCCAGAATGCTCCTCGCCCGCGGAACTCGCCAAGATTCAGGATCGGCGGTTTTAGCGTGACTGCGGGCTAACTAAGTGACTCTATTTAGTGCTACTGGGACCAGTGACGCGGACGGTTCAGTCATAGGTCGAGCAAAGCGAGCCGAAGGGAAACCTTGACGGGTTCCTTGCCCGTCTGCATCATTCGCAGAAAAACGAAGGCAATATCCCCCTCCTCCTAGGGCAGGTGCTGTTGATAATCAGGGACAAAGCTGGGATGAAGTGTCTGCGACGGAGTTAAACAAACGCAACGAAAACGAGGAAACCGTGTTTGATACTACGAGGTCCCAGGGAGGATCAACAATGTCAACGAAACCCTTCGTCTATTCTTTGTTGGCTTACCTCTTGTTCATCCCTCTTACCGCTGGTGCGGATCAAGCACGAAGCGTGGTCGTCGGCGTAAATGTTGTAGGCGTTCAGCAGATGAACGAATCGCAGCAGGATGCTTTGATTGAGCAGCTTGTGCAGAACCACGTGAAGACTGTCCGCACGGGCATCGGCGAAAAGTTCAATCGCTTCATTATTCGTGCGTATGAACGCGGCATTGGTGCCGTCGTGATTGTCTATCCGGGTGAAGGGAACCCTGACGCACGCAAGCGTCCGGCTGACCCATCGGTAGGACTGAACTACGCTCAGTCGGGCTTGACAGATGCCGATCCGGCGAAGTTTAAGACTCTGTTCGCTACCCAGCTTGCTCCATTGGAGGCGGCAGGGGTCCACCTTACGGCGCTTGAACTTGGGAACGAAATCAACGGACCTTTTTTCAACGGCGACTTTCTTCCTGCCCAAGCCTCAGGACGCGTGCTTGGAATAGAAGACCTCAATAATCCCCATGATCCGGAAGGGCGCGCCATCACGGCCAGTTACCTGGGCTATCTGAAGGTTGTCGCCGCGCTCAAGGAGTTGCGCGACCATTCGAAATTGAATCAGGCGACACCCATCATTTCAGCCCAGCTGGCCGATGGCGGACTTCCTGGCAAGAAGCCGGGCCAGAGACTGGATGGGGTGAGCGTTCCGGCCACTCTTGAGTTTCTGCGTCAACACGGCATGGACAATCTGGTGGACGGTTACGGCGTGCATGTGTATCCGACTAGCGAAGCTCGCGGGGGCGTCTTGGCGCTGGTCGACTATCTCAACAAGGATGCTTTTGCTGTGTGCACTTCCGCGAAGCCTTGTTGGCTTACGGAATGGGGGTTCAGTAATTCCGACGAATCCTGTCCTATCAATGATCAGGGGCGCGTGCAACAGGTTGGAACTATGCGGGGTGCATTGAAACATTTTGCTGAACAAGGGCGGTTGGCTGCATCGATCGTCTTCTCCTGGAGCACCGGCCATAAAGGGATTGTCCGATGCGGCGCCGTGACCGACGCGGGTAATCTGGCCCTGAGTGCAATATGATGCCAAATCAATTAAGAAGACCGCCCATGTTACGAACATGGAGAAAACTCGCACAGTCCATCGTTCCTTCCGGATGCCCGCTGCACATGCGTCTGAGACCACTCGCGTTGCCAACCTGTTTGGCCTGATTGAATTCCTCTTCCAGTTGCTTTCGCCTTGCCTGCATACTGCTTGTGCTCAAAGGATTCTTTAGCGAGAAACGGGGTACGAATTTCACACAGGACGAAAAATACATTCTCGGGTGTTGAGGCGTTTCAAAACCTATACCCGTGTGACCACCCCGAACTGAAATTCCTCGATCAATCGAATCATCCACTTGTGGCCGCTGCGGAAACACCCTTTTTGACCACCGGGCCTAAGAGCCGATTTTCGCTTGGGTTCACCACGCTCGCCTGGCCTTATTTGGCGGAGATAGCTGTGGAACGGCGGAAAACTCTAGACGCCGCCAGGGATAAGCTCCTGTTTGCCCGTCACTCGCCCGGAATCCGTGACAAGCCCGGTTTAGCACTTGAAAGAATTGCTTTGACACACGGCGTGGTGGCCCGATCTTGCGCGAACTCGCAAATTCCAACGGGAAACAATAGTCGTGGGCAGATGAAAGTCATCAAAATACATCTTCAGCGGATCCGAGCAACTATTGCGGTCACGTCATCGGACTGCTTTCCAGCACTGAACTGATTTACCTCTTCCAGCAATTTTGTCAGCAAACCTGAAATCTCCAGATTTCTGCCTGCTTCCAGCACTTGTATGAGCCGCGCCTCCCCAAATTCCTCTTCGCGGTCGTTGTAGGCTTCCGTTACACCGTCACTGTATAGGACCAGGAGATCTCCTGGCTGAAATTGCACTTCGTTGGTCGAACATTGCCATTGTTCAAACAGGCCCAACACCGTCGCCGTCGCGGACAGCCTTTCAACGCTTCCATCCTGGCGAAGAACCAGAGGGGGATTATGGCCGCAATTCACGTAACGCAGCCTGCGGGCGGCGTCGTCGTAAGAGCCAGCGAATAAAGTCGTGTATCGGTTGGGCTCCGAGTTCTCATAGAAGAGGCGGTTGACGGACTGTAATATTTGGGGAAGGTTTTCTGATGCCACCGAGTATTGGCTGCGAATACTCGCCTGCAAATTGGCCATCAGCAGAGCGGCTGACATTCCCTTGCCCGCCACGTCGGCGAGCACGAAGCCGACCCGTCCCGCGCCCAATTCCACGAAGTCGTAATAGTCTCCACCTACGGCGCGAGCCTGATTACACCCGCCCGCGTATTCCAGCGTCTTCAAGCGCGGAAGCCTTTGAGGGAACAGCTTCCGCTGCACTTGCCGGGCGATTTCCATTTCCTGCGAAACGGCTCTTTCGGCCTGCAGACGTTCGGCGATGTCTTCCGCCAAATTCAGATTTTCCAGTGTCACACCCGCCTGGCTTGCAACTGATCGCAGAAGCATTTTGTCTTCGCTGGAATAAGGCTCATCGGAGAGCCGGGGGCCGAGGACAAATAGTCCCAGCAGATCGCCGGAGCGGCTTGGGAAAGGAACGATGCACTCCGCCAGAAGCGGAGCGAACATGGAAAATACCGCATAGGCAGTCGGACTCAGCGATGCATCCCAGGGCTCGCCGTCAGCACGTAGGTACTCCAGTCCAGGGGAGTCTTTGCGGATCCTCTTCAATGCTAGCGGCAATATGGCGGCGTCGCTTTCCAGGTAATCAGGTCCGGCCTCCACATACACAGCAGACCAACTAGGGTGAAGCGCCTCGCCGACGCTCGGAACCATCTCCAGAGCCAATTCCTGGCGTGCTTGGACGGTGCGCGCCTTCTGGGCTAAGTCCTGGAGAATTCGGCGTGCATCGTACGCGCCGCGGAAGAACGCCCGGTCAATTCGTCCCGTAACCTGCTTCAGGCCTGGGGTCGAGACCCAGGCGAGCATCACCCCGAAACCCACGCCGACAACCATTGCAGCTGTCGACCCCAACGCAAAGAATCTCGAAAAGGACAGCGTGAACAGCACGGTTATCGAGACCGCTACGAGCAGCACGAACACGATCAGTCCCCGGCTGACCAGAAGATACCGGGCGCTGCGACGGAGCAAGACTGGAATTGCAAGCACACGATGCTTCACAACCGCGTACGCAAATGACGTTGGGAAAATAAAAAGCACGATGATGTCGAAGAAGTCCAACCAAAACGGTACATGAAATTGCAGGAAATCCGTGGTTCCGCGCGCGATCGCTGCCGGTGTGACACCAACCACAGTTCCCCAAAAAATCACCCGGATCTTTCGCCGTGCCTCTCTGGTAGGGAGAACGAACGCGTTCCATGTTAGTGAGAGCAGACCTAAAACAAGGCAGCCATAGATAAAAGCCAAGACGGCACGGTCGGCGACCCGCTGTCCCATGAAGCTGACTAGCGCCGGCCAGGGCTCAGGTCCTCCTTTATCCAATCCAAAAACGCCGAAAGAAACACCGGTGCCGAGCAGCACCCACTTCAGCCACGGAAGATGACGGTCGAGGGGAGATCGTGCCGGAAATACCGCAAAAAAATAGTAGAACAATGGCGTAAGGGCACCCACGAACAAAGCTCGGTAGCCCAACATGAACGGCAGAATCAATCCGTGCAACGCCATGAACGAGCTGGGAAGGTCCGAGACGGCGATAAAACCAGCAAAGAGAAGCGCCAAGAGCCATGCGCTGGGGTCCTCTAACCGCATAAACAACACGGACAAACCGACTATCAGGAAGACGACCGGGTAGGTTCCCATGATCTGGAGGGCTAGGCTTCGGACCAGCGGCAGACTTGGACTAGCGGGGGCCCGGAACGTCGCTCTTATTACAAGGGGTTGTTGCACGCCGGGCCTTTGAATCGTCAGGGTAACCACATCGCCCGGTCGCCCTTTGGACCATGCAGAACTCAACGCGTAAGCGTCGAGTTTTTTCCCATCCACTCCGATAATACGGTCGTTAGTTCGCAGACCCGCCTCGTCCGCCGGACTGCCTTTCTCAACCTTGGTGATCTCGCTTACCTCGGTCGAGGAAAAAAGCGTTGTATCCATCCCTAGTTCTACGTGCGGATGCAGCCGAACGTAATACATCCATACGCAGCTATAGACCACGGTTGCAGCGGCGAAAATGAGCGCTGCCGTCAGCAGCAACGTGTGGAGAGCTGACTTTGGCCCCTGCGGAGTGACGGGAGGCCGTTGCAATTTTGGCGATAGATACGCCTGCGCTGGTTGACCGTTGATCTCCACCGTTGGAGGCGAAGCGGCTGGCAACATATGCGAAGGATTATAGCGCCGGCCCTCACTTGCGAGCCCCATGAACAGCCTTTATGATCTGCTGAAACGATCGTTGAAAGCGAGTTGTCGGCTAAACCTTCCTTTACAAGATTAGATTAAGAGTAGCCCGTCATCCGTCCGAGAACGGACGATGATAAGGACAGTTGGCCTGACGGCGGTCTTTCTGCCATTAGCAGCACGACGTGCATACTGGCCGCAAATCAGCAAGAATCGTCAAGCTGATTCCTTTCATCCGGTCTAGGATGTGGCTGCGCGATGAGAACGGTAACCCTACACGACTACAAGCGGCGAATGCTGCGGGTTCTGGTTCATATCCAGCAGCATCTGGATGAATCGCTGCAGCTAGAGGAACTGGCTGGGCTGGCCTGCTTCTCTCCCTACCACTTTCACAGAGTTTTCAAAGGGATGGTGGGCGAATCGGTGAAGGAATACGTGCGCCGGTTGCGCTTGGAGCGGGCCGCCAGCCAACTCAAACTGGGTTCGGCTTCGGTAGTGGACATCGCGCTCGGAGCCGGCTACGACAGCCACGAGGCATTCACCCGTACGTTCAAGACTGCCTTTGGCACGGCACCTTCGCAGTACCGTTTGGCTCGCCGGGTGGAATTGGCTAGAGCCCCGTCTGGCGTGCATTTCCACGAGCCGATAACGGTGCGCTTTCGGACACTACGTCGAGGAGGAAATATGAAGGTCGAGATCAAGCAGTTGAAACCGATGCGCGTGGCATTCATGCGCCACGTGGGACCGTACGCGGAGGTGGGTAAGACCTGGGAGCAGTTCCTCACCGTCATGGGGAAGGAGGGTTACCTCGGAGGCAATCCAATGATGCTGGGAATTTGCCACGACGACCCGGAGGTAACGCCGCCCGTCAAGGTTCGCTATGACGCCTGCTTGACCGTAGGCGAGGACTTCGGGCCGAGCGGTGATATCGGAGCACAGACCGTGGCCGGCGGCGCATATGCGGTGACTACGCACACCGGCCCGTACAACCAGCTCGGGCGCACATACGCGGAGTTCCTCGGGCAGTGGATGCCACGCAGCGGACGCGAACTGCGCAACGCTCCGTGCTTTGAGGTTTATGTCAATGATCCACACGACACGGATCCGGAGGAATTGCTGACGGACATTTACGCTCCATTACAGGAGGAGGCGAAGGGTGCAAGGGAGTGACCATGGCTACGACAGAAAAAGTCGATCTCTACAAAGACAACAAGAAGGAGTATGCGGCGACTCCGAAGCCCGCGCTGGTTGAGATCGGCCTGGCTGTTTATCTCAGCATCAGCGGGCGAGGTGCGCCCGGCGGGAACGCGTTCAGTGAGGCTATTGGCGCACTGTACGGAGTAGCCTTCACGGTCAAGATGACCCGCAAGTTTGCCGGCAAACGAGACTACGCTGTCTGCAAACTCGAAGCTCTATGGCCGAATCTAAACTGGGATGACACAACGCCTGACAGAGAACAGTGGGTCTGGCAATTGATGATTCGGACGCCGAAGTTCGTAGCGGCGATGGACATCAGCCAGGCGATCGAAACGTTGATGAAGCGCGGGAAAGGAGCTGAAGTCCAGCGGGTCGAATTGCGGGCGCTCAGCGAAGGGCTGTGCGTGCAGGCATTGCACGTGGGACCGTACGAGGACGAAGGCAAGACGATGGCAACGATGCGGGCTTTTACCGAAAGGCAGGAGTTGCGCATCGCTGGCACACATCATGAGATCTACTTGTCAGATCCGCGGCGGGTAGCGGTGTCCAAACTCAAGACCATCTTGCGGGGACCCGTGATGAAGGCGGAGGGATAATCCATTGCGCTCATGTCAGCCACAAACATTCCGTGTCGATCGACTTCCCCTACTTCCAGGCTAGTCGGCAACCCTTACCTTATCGGATTACGGAAGGTTAGCCCGTCACCCGTCCACAAACCCGCAACTTCCCAGAAGCCGACTTCTGGCCCGCGTGACTAAGGTTCGTCCCATGAAGCAGCAGTCCGCCACTTTCCCCATAGCTGAACACAAGCCGACTTCTCGTTACTGATCTGGCGTCGCTTCCCATGAGCCCGTTTCTGGACCGAGAGGATGAGGCGCCGAAGGATCCCCCGATTCACTTCCTGTTTGCCGACCACCTCTATCGGAATCGACAAAACCAGCCCGCTTAGCAGGACGTGCGCTTCGGCCTGT
>JBEKRE010000096.1:0-13445 GCA_049519055.1 Candidatus Sulfotelmatobacter sp.
AAGATGAAAATTAAACCGCCGAGCAGGAGAATGGTCGCGGCCGCCGCCAAGCGCAGAATGTTCGCCACCATCGCCCCGTACTTCCCGGTCTCGGGATTATAGTGATAGCAGTAGAGCAGAACCGCATCGACGGCGTTGCCGATCTTGCCTTGCGAAGCTTCTACGAGGCCCATGCGCAAATCCTTGGGCGGAAAATCCACACCATAGAAGTAGCGCGAGATGCGGCCTTGCGGCGTGAGCACCATGATGGCGGTGGCGTGCGCGTACTGATTGCTCTTGGCGTCGTACTGATACTGAAAGCCGACGGTTTTCGTTAGCGCGTTGATGGAGTCCGGCTGGCCGGTGAGGAAATGCCAGCCTGCCGCGGCATTGGCGCGGCCGTAGCGCTTGACGTAGTCGATCTTCTTGGCCGCAGCCATGTCCGGAGTCTCGCGTGGATCGAAGCTCACGGTGACCACGTCGAATTCGTTGCCAACGTCAAACTTTACCAGACGCATGGCGCTGGCGAGTCCGGCCAGAGCTTCACCACATAGCATGGTGCAGTTGTAATAAACGAGGTTGAGGATCAGGGGCTTGTGTCCGAAGTAGTCTCCCAGCTTCACGGTCTTGCCGGTGTCGTCGCGGAAGATGAGATCGGGCGGCACCTGCGCGTCCAGATGTTGCTCGATGCCAACGTTCTCCAGCCGCGGCGGCCGCATGTTCGCCGGAGGAGACGTGACGCCGCTATTGATCTGCGCGCCGCCGGAAGCCGCCAGCAGCAAAACTGCTAATAAGACGCGCGCGGCGGAAATCGAATTATCGTGCTTTGTGGAGTTCACTTCTTTTCACCCTTTTTACTTGGCATTGAGATTCTCCTTTTGCGCATTTCTGTGGGCGTTGACGTTGATGATCCGGCTCTGAGCAGGAATTCGACGCAGTACCCAATTGGCGCGGGTTTCGCAATCTCAAGTTTCCGTTCCCCGAGCGTAGCTGGCCGCCCCCAGCGAGCGAGGATTCTCCTCAAACCCTTATCACCATTGGCTCGCGCAGGATCTGGAGCGCCTATGGATGCGCGCCAAACCAGGAACCGCCTTTCATAGAAGTCCAATAAAACCGGGGGGGCGTTAGATTCCTGCGCAGACCCGATGATCCTTGGATGCCCCTGATCACCGGTTCGACTTACTTTCCCTCAATCACGGTTCCCCTTGTGTGACGCCAATTTTGCTTTAGGGGCCTTAATCCTGGAAAAGACAAAAAGACAAATCGTCCTCGCACTGGAGCGCGAGGGTTGGGGAAGCGGCGGAAAGTGTGCGAGTTCAGTGCCGCTTCAATTTCTCCGCTGCTGCAAACGTGATCGGGAGTCAACCGAGCGCCACCAGAGATTAGTACCGTTTGACAATCGCAATGCACAAGGTTACGGTGGAAATTGAGCGAGTAGTCTTCCCGCTCTTTCAGGTCTCCTGAACTAAGTCAGCCCATCTGAAGTTCTCCGTCTTAGATTACCTAACCAATCGAAGGAGGTTGATCATGTTTGCTCGTAATGTCTCTCTACGCCTGAAACCAAACACTCTGAGCGAGTTCACGCGGATTTTCGAAAAAGAGGTCATTCCCATTCTGCGGAAGCAGATTGGGTTCCGGGATGAAATCGCATTTGCTGTCGCGGGAGGGCTGGATGTGGTCGCAATCAGTCTCTGGGATGCCAAGGAATACGCGGAAGCCTACAAGACTGCAGGCTACCCCGAAGAGCTCAAGATCCTGGATAAAGTATTAGATGGCACTCCCAAGGTGCAAGTCTCGGATGTGATTAGCTCGACTATTCACAAACCCGCCGCCGTGGCCGCCTGAGACGGTGCCTCGTCAATCGCCCCGGGGTGGCTACGTGCGCCACCCCTTTTGGGACGCAAGATACATTCATTCGGGAGAGCCGATGACGCCAAAAATTCAAGTCGGCACTATTCTGATCAAGGAGCGGCCACCTTGTTCGTCAGCGGCGCAGCCGTGAGAACAATCTTCCTTCCCGAACGTTGACAGCGATCCCGAGGGAGGTATTCACAACAGACATTGCTTCGGTGCCATTGGCGTAGCACTCAGTCGGGGAATCTATGACGCTATTCGTCCTACGGCTACGAAACGGTAATTGCGTTGTGGTTGCTGCGGGAGACGACGCAGCTGCACGGCAGCGAGCAAAGGATTTGAGGGCGGATGTGGAAATTGCTACTCTGAGAGAACTGGAGTCGTTCGCGGCTCAGTTCTTGTTGACCGACGACGGTGAATTGAAGAGCATTCTCCTCGATGAACAAACGCTGGCTGATTTGTACGCCCACGAGTATCCAATCCTTAACTCCGCACGCACTCAATCGTATGCCGATTTCAATTCGTCTGAGACCGACAGCAAGGCTGAACATGTCCTCTACGATGCTCTCGCACAGAAGCATATTGACGGATGGGATGACCGCGACAAGCGCCTAGTTTCTTACGCCGTCCGGCAGGAGCGTGACAGGCTAGCGAAGTAAGAGGTTTCTTGATCACGAAGACCGATCGTTGCGGCTAGACCACAACCCTGCGCCTTCGCGATTAAGCTGCCTTCCGGCGAACCGGGCAAGGAAGGGGCGTTTATATCTTGCATCTCTACGCTTAAAGAAACTCATGCGCTCAACCCAACGCCCTACAATAAGAACCGATCATGCGTTCTGATCGTATACACAAGGCTTTGGCCAATATCCCGAATCGCTTCGTGTTGTGCCGACTTGTCTCAGTGGCAACACGGAAATTCGATGATCCTGATATGCGGGTTCAAGACGTCATCAACGATGCAATGGGGGGCGCCGACGCAGAATTCGCGACGCAGCAATTGAGAATTCTTGCGGACCTTGAAACGAAACTCCCCGCCGCATAGCTGTATCGGCGAAAATGAGAAGTGCCCCCCTTCGGGCTTCAACCGGGGTTTAACCCGACAGCTCACGGGCGGAAGCTTAGTTATTGTCAAAGCGCCTTTTGCTCCATGCGGCGAAGGCGCTGAAAGGGATTCGGCTTGGCTCTTGACGACGTTAAGAAACTCATTGATGCCGGAAAGGAAAAGGGGTATCTAGCCTACAATGAGGTGAACAGGTGAATGACCTGATTCCCGATGATGTCCGTTCTCCTGAGGATCTGGACGACGTGCTTGCCACCATCGGCACGCTGGGCATTGACGTGCTTGAACGCCAGCCCAAGCTACCTTCCTCGGTCCTGAAAGGAAAATTTGAGGAGGAAGTGGAGCCCGGCGAGGACCTCGGACTCGACTTGGCCCCCGGCGCTGTTAAACAGACCGACGATCCGGTCCGCATCTACCTGCGCGAGATGGGCGTAGTTCCTCTGCTCACCCGTGAAGGGGAAGTGGACATTGCGAAGCGTATCGAGCGCGGACAGCGGCGAGTGCTGAAGGCGCTTTCACGCTCGCCTATTGTGATCCGCGAGGTTCTGGCCATTGGCGAGGATTTGAAGCGTGGCGTACGCTCGATCAAGGAAATTGTCGTCTTCGATGAGGAGGAGATCACTGAGAAGGTCCTGCAGAATCGCGTCAAGGACACTATGCACCGCATCGACGAGTTGCAGAGGCATTACAAAAGAGCCAGCCAGCTAGCCGCACAACTACCGACCATCCCGTCAAAAAAGAAAGCACGCGAACGCCGCCGCTGCCGATGCAGGCTGGGCCGCGAGATCGTTCGGATTTCGCTCATCATCCGCAACCTCGGTTTCACCAACTTAGAGCGCAAACGCGTGATCGATCGGGTGAATAAAACCGCGGACGTCATGCGCTCTCTCGACCGGCAGGTCAGCGACCTGGAAAGGAAGATTCAGAGCACGCGCAGCGAAGAACTCAAGAAACATTACCGCAAGACCCGGCGGCGGCATCGCGCCGACCTGGAAAGGTTGGAGTGCGATGCCGGAGTGGCCTTTAAGGAGCTGCACCGCACCCAGCGCGAAATGATCCAGGCCGAGATGGACAGGGAGCAGGCCAAGCATGAGCTCATCGAGGCGAACCTGCGCCTCGTGGTTTCCATAACCAAAAAGTATGCCAATCGCGGGCTGCAGTTCCTCGACCTGATACAGGAGGGCAACGTTGGCCTGATGAAGGCGGTGGACAAGTTCGAGTACCGCCGCGGCTACAAGTTTTCCACCTATGCCACCTGGTGGATTCGTCAGGCCATCAGCCGGGCCCTTGCCGATCAGGCGCGCATCATCCGACTCCCAGTGCACATGGTTGAGATCGTCAACAAGCTGATTCGCACTTCGCCGCAACTGGTCCAAACGTTGGGGCGCGAACCCACATCGGCAGAGGTTGCCAAGCAGATGGACATTCCGGCGGCCAAAGTGCGCAAGGTGCTCAAGATCATGCAGGCACCGATCTCGCTGGAGACGCCAATTGGTGAGGAGGGGGATTCCCACCTCGGCGACTTCATCGCAGACCGCGCCTCGGTCTCGCCGGCCGAGGCGGTCATCAACGTGAGACTGAAGGAACGGACCGCGCTCGTGCTGCACACCCTGACTCCGCGCGAAGAAAAGATCATGAAGTTGCGCTTTGGTCTGGAGGACGGCTCGGAGCACACGCTGGAGGAGGTTGGCCTCGAGTTCGCTGTGACCCGCGAGCGCATTCGCCAGATCGAAGCCAAGGCGCTGCGCAAGCTGCGCCAGCCTTCGCGCTCCCGTAAGCTCAGGTCATTTCTCGACGACGTGAATGAATGACGCACACTGGGGACTATCACAAATCATGTGCTCGACTCCGTTCAGGCCGCCACGGAATCAATGGAAAGCTTCCGCAGTAGTTTGAAATCGTCAAGCATCTTGCCCGTCCCCAGAACAACGCAGCACAGCGGGTCATCGGCAATCGAGACAGGAAGTCCCGTTTCTTCTCGGATGCGGCTATCCAGGTTCTTCAAGAGCGCGCCACCACCGGTGAGCACGATGCCGCGGTCGCTGATGTCAGCGGAGAGCTCGGGCGGTATGCGCTCTAGCCCCACACGAATGGCGTTCATGAGGGTCGACACCCATTCACTCAATGCCTCGCGGACTTCACTGTCATTCAGAATGATGGTCTTAGGTACGCCTTCAATCAGGTTGCGGCCCTTGATTTCCATCGTCAGCGGCTTGTCGAGCGGGAACGCACTCCCTATTTCAATTTTGATCTGCTCGGCGGTGCGTTCGCCAATCAGCAAGTTATATTTTCGCTTCACATAAGTCATGATGACTTCGTCCATTTGGTTTCCTGCCATACGCAAAGAACGGGCGTAGACGATGCCACTCAGAGAGATCACCGCAATATCCGTGGTACCTCCCCCGATATCGATGATCATGCTTCCGGTGGGTTCACTGGTGGGAAGCCCCGCACCAATGGCCGCTACCATGGCTTGGTCTACCAGATAGACCTCGCTGGCTTTCGCACGGTAAGCGGAGTCCACGACCGCGCGTCGTTCCACCTGCGTGATCTCCGCGGGCACGCCAATCACAATGCGTGGGTGCACGAACATTTTGCGATTGTGCGCTTTCTGGATAAAGTAAATCAACATCTTCTCGGTCACTTTGAAATCAGCGATGACCCCGTCTTTCAGCGGTCGGATGGCAACTATGTGGCCCGGTGTACGACCCAGCATTTCCTTGGCCTCTTTTCCCACCGCTTCCACCTCACCAGTGTTCTTGTTCATGGCTACGATGGACGGCTCGTTGACCACGATGCCCTTGCCACGAACATAAACGAGTGTGTTGGCGGTTCCCAGATCGATGGCCAGGTCGCTTGAGAAAAGGCTAAAGAGCGGCCTTAGGTTGCGCAGGCGCGCCGCGCCGGGATAAAAACCACGAGGTGACATACGGATGCTTCCTTCTAAAGCTGAGTGATCAAAAACAGGATCATCCACCGAAGTTCCTCAGCCTCAGTCCTCGCCGGCCGAATCCAGTCCACCCCAAGAGTGGCCTTCAGTTGGGGTCGGCCTCTTGTTCCTGCATGATGCTATTGATCACGCGCGGATAGGGTTCGAACCAGCAGGACAAACGGAAGGACGCAAAATCGATGGATCTCCATCCCAAGCCAAGAACAGCTTACTGCGATTGTATCTGTCAATTGTTGGGGGCGGAGTTTTGTCAAAAACTAGCTTTCCGCGGTCACTCGCCAGCTGTCCGTTACTCGGAAGTTATTCTGCCAGTTGGGTGCGCTCGCTCGGCACTTGGCTGCAGTTCTGCGAAGCGGTCTAGAAGTCGGCTTGGAGGAAGCGTGACGTTATTGACCATCGTCAGTGCTCCGATCTCCTCGAAGCCCGTTTCTGGCCAATCAATGGAGCTCGATAGTTTGGTGGTCCCAAGCGCGTGTTCCGTTAACTGTCGCCGATGCATATCCATCGCACTTTTGTCGGGATACAGTCATTTCGAGTTCTCCGATTTGATCCGTCTCTGGACGGTAAGCGGGATGGAGCCATCAGGACGAGCCGGAACCTTCCACGTGAGTTCATCGCCTGTCATTTCATAGGTGCGTACCTGCGTCGTGTCGTCCCAGTTGGGAAAGGAAGCTCGATCGATATGGAAGCTGATGGTGGCCTGTCCAGAGCCACATGGCGTCTCCCGAAATCATCAATGGCGAGTACGTTCTGAATAATCACGGTCACATCGTCAGAACGTTAACCCGTTCGGAATACCTGCGGCTGAAGGCTGCGGAGCTAAGGCTGTTTGCGACGGGATGGATATTCTTCTACTTCGTACCGACAATGTATTGGTGGTTTCCAAGAGACCATGCGAAAGGGCATGAGGAAAGAACAGGCGCACAATTTTAATCTTCGGGTCTGAAATCGAAGATCAGGAAGTTCACCCACTTTGCCACAACATCGGCGTCCTCAGGCTGCCAGAAGTAGGCGTCATTAAGCGATAGTCGTCAGACTCTCGAATACGGAGAGGGTATGACGACTAGCAAGCGAAAAGCCAACGTGAAGGTTGTAGCAATGGTGCTGCCGAAGGCAAAGAAGACGTAGCACAGTAAACGGCGGAAATGGGGGCGCAGATGAACTGTTCCCTTTTGTTCCCTCGGTCAAGTTGTAAGTACAGATGCATCAGTGAGAAGCTGGTGCCGGGAGGGGGAATCGAACCCCCACAGAGCTTTCGCCCCTGCGGATTTCAAGTCCGCTGCGTCTGCTTATAGATCATTGTAAATAATATATTTAACTTGTTAATGCTGTGAAAGTGTGTAAGAAACTGTGTAATATTCGGGGATTTCCACAGGTCAAGCGTGGCTGCACTTAAGAAGATGTTCGCTGACGCGAACGCTTCCGGTCGCTTTGGGGACTCCGGTTCTGGTGCGGGAGTCTGGCCTGTGCAGACGGCGACGGTCCATGCGGCCAGTTCTGCTTCGAGGAGATCGCCGTTAATCTCCTCCAAGCCCTTTGAACGAAGCCGCGTTGCGGCAGACGCTTTCGCGTGTGTGGTGTCGGCTGCAGCGTCGTAATTACGCTCAGACTACCATAGACTGCTACATCCAGACGATCGAGGATTTCGCGCGCAACTTCCGCCGCCCTCCTGATCAGCTCACTGCTGAGCACATCGGCGAGTACCAAGCGTATCTGTTCCGCAAGCGAAAGCTAGCCGCGTCCACCGTAACGCAGCGGCTTGCGGCTCTGCGCTTCTTCTTGCCAACGGGGTCGAGATATGAAGATTGCGGTTGTTGGAGCGACGGGACGCCGAGTGGTAAAGCATGCACTTGCACAAGGACACTTCGTTACGGCCATTGCTCGCCATCCGGAGCGACTGTCATCTGCCGACCGGCTGTCCCTCGTCGGAGGAGATGTCCTTTCCCCAGGGGGCCTGACAGGTGCTCTTGACGGCGTGGAGGCCGTCATCAGCTGCATCGGACCAGAAAAGAACCTATCGCCAGGAGCGCTCATGTCAGTCGGTGTCGCCAGCATTCTTACCGAATGCAAACGTGCGAAGGTCCGGGATTCATAATGCAAAGTGGTATCGGCTTGAGCGATGGACGCGAGCTCTCCTGTCCCAGCCGCTTTGTCGTCCGCGTATCGAGCCGGATATTCACTGCTGCAATCATTGACAAGGCGGTCGCCGAGCGGATGACGCAGAAAATAGACATGGAGTTGGTCATCGTTCGCCCGGTCGGTTTGCTAGATAAGCCGGCGAAGGGACGCTATACGGCAGGTCCGTTGGCACGAGTTGCGGTACTCATTCCGCTTTCCTTTGACGATTGCGCCGACTGCCTGCTTCGTGCAGCGACAGATGAACCAAACTGGATCGGAAAAATTGTGAACGTGGGTTCCTGACACCGGAATGAGTCTCCTGATTCCAGGAACACCCTTCCCTCCAATGCGCAATTACTTATGACGCTGTGTTTAAGTCGGCTAGGCTGGAGACAAATCCTAGATGCTTGCGCGTTTCTCGATACCTATCCAAATTCGTGGTGCAGACCAGTCTCAATGAGCGCTTTGGCCTGAAGTCATCAGTTGAGATCAGAAAATGGCCGGGTGGCCGCAGGCGGAATCTACTATCCCAAAATCCTGTTCGTCCAAGTCCAATACCCGCGCCGATCAGTTCACGGCGCACGCGGAGAGGATGTCATCAGCAACTGCCGCAAGGTGTTCGACGGCTTCCTTCTCAGCCACATCGTCGAGACAATCGACGGGATGTCAATCGTGTACAAGGCCGAAGACGTGAAGCTGGACGAGTTGACGCTGAAGCACAAGATTGCTGGGTCTGGAAACAGAGCTGGCATGACTTTTTGAACCGATTTCTTGCGGAGGAATGTGCTCGTCGCAAATGACTGGGCGGGTGTCGACTGGTAAGCACCCGCCCAGTTTTCTTACGGCACTACGTAGTTAACGGAGGTTCCCCAATTTGCACGCCCATCTCTGGTTCCACCGCAAGTCCCGTGCGTCAATGTAAATGCAGCGCCCGTGCAGTTCTTGTACTGGATGTATTCGCTGGCAAAATAGATCCTGCCGCCTGAGTTCGGCATGAAGATCGCGCCGCCGTAGTCTCCCCAGCGAGGTCTGGTGGACCTGGATAGCCCATATACTCGGTAAAGCCGTCCTGAGGGGATTGACCCGCGTCGGCAATGTTGATTCTGGATCCCGACAGTCCGTTCGAAGTCGTGGTCAACCGGCCATAAGCGCTGCTCGGAAAGAACCCTCCGCTGTCAGCACCGGTCGGTCCGCCATTCCCCGACAGCGTGAAGCTGATGATGGCTTTCCCGTTTCCGCCGTCTTGGCCGGAGGTGCCTCCGCTGGCCAAGGTTGGGAATTCCAACTCCTCATGCTGGGGCGAAACATATGCCTGGTTAGTGAGGGTGAAATATCCGGAGTCGTCGAAAGTATCGGTCCCAACCACCCAGTAAAGTGCCCCTTGGTGGGTTTCAGGGCTTGGTCGCCCCGAGTAGTTCTGAGCAATCTCGGTGGAGATGCCAAGCCAGAGTTGCTTGTTTGCCTGTGAGACCTGGGTCACGCCGTCGCCGTTCGTAGCGATTCTCCCCTCGGGACAGCTGGCGGGCGGGGGTGTGCCCACACTGAGACCCGCAGCTCCGCATTCATCTCCCAACGGTATCGGCCCTTTCTTTTGGGGAGCCAGGAATCCTTCCCCGTAGTAAAAGTCGACGCCGGCAAATAGCTGACCACCGAATTGAATACCCGAGCAGGTCGAGCAGTTCGGGCTGTTCAGGGTTGCGAGTCCAGTCCAGTCAAACACAGCGAACCGGGTATCACCTAGCCCATAGAAGTCAAGTGTGCCAACCATGAACCCGGAACCTCGATAACTGTTGTCAAACTGAGTTGGGTCGGGTGGGTGTGCGGGGATTACCTGGTACCAGCACGTGAAACCAGGCAGATGGTGAATGTTATCGGAGAAACAGGTTCCGTCCGGTGTCGGCAGAAGACCCATGTTCTCAATTGCGACCGTGAACCCAGGGTTTGGTTCTCCACGATTCCCTGCTACAGGGAGGCCCAGTTCCAGTGCCTTTTTGTTGAATGCAAATTCTTGCGCACCATTGAAGAAGCCGCCCCCGAGGCCAGATCCCAGCAGTGGGAACTCATCGTAGAAGACGAGGAATGCATCCCGGCTGGTAGCGATCTTCGCGAAATCATTGAGCATGTAGGGATAGCCCGGTTCGGCTGGATTGTAATTGGCATTGAGGAAGTAAACGCTGTACGGGCCAAATGGACTTGGACCATCCGTCACTGCAATCCCTTCGTAGCACGCGTTCGCCACGCCGGCAAAGCAACCTACAAAAGCACCTCCGCTCTCCTCGCTGCTTGCCGAGACGATTTGAGTAAAGAACCAGTGCCCACCGTTATCCGCATCGTATACGCACGAGGTATCGCCGCCACTGCTCCATCCTCTTTCAGTAAGTCCCATTATCGTATCCAGTGGAAGCACCGCCGATTTACGTTGCAAAGCAGGGTCGAAAACCAGAAGTTCTCCCAAGTTGTTAGCTTCGATCACATAGCCATTCCCGCCACAAAAACCCTGATCTGGCGGTTCAATATCACCTACCAGGTTGGTAGCTTGCTCGGCGCTGTCCACCGCGTTCAAGCCTTTCACTCCGACCGCGCCTCCGGAAGCCGTGTCAATGGTGTCGCAGCCCGGACCTAACGGTTCACAGCTCACGGTGGGAGGTGTAACAACCGCCGCCGCAGCGCTGAACAGCTGCGTCATACGACGCGCCCGGCTCGGCAACGGCATGGCGTGATAGTCAAGCGAGAACTTCGCAACTGCACTCGCCGTCGTAGGCTCGATTGCAGCTGTGGCAAAGGGACCGGTCAGTAAAGCACACCCATTTGAGTCGCACCCCGTAGCGGCTGGACCAGCAAAGGTGGGCGCGAATTCTCCTAGCTTGATGATGTAACAATGGGAGTTGCATTTGTGGCGGGAGTCGCTGCCTTTCCTTTGGCAACCAGGACGAAGGTGCAGGCCACCACGCACAAGGTGACGATCGAGGGTCTGCGTTTACCATTACTACTCGCAAGGATCATACGATTCTCCTGTCTTGAGATGGGACGTGTGTGGGAACCCGACTTAACGGGTGGCGGGACTGGATAACATCTCAAGAGGCTTTAAAATCGGGTGTTTCGGGTAGTCCCTGCATCCTACCAACCCGCTAAACGCTCGCAGCCGTGAATAGCGAGGACTGCTCGTCTAAGCGTTCGAGTTTCGGGTGAGGTCTTCGGACGAGAATTTCGAGGTTTGGTCGGTAAAGACGAGAATCGCAGGCAGAAGGTGCCAGCCGCGTGCTGCGGCGAATGGGCGTAAATCGTTCGATTGCATTTTCGGGCTCTTGCTGACCACGAACTTTGGATACGCGGACGTAGAACGCTGCACGAATCTGTTTCATAATGCCTCCGAGAAAGTGTGAGATCGCACGTTGGAAGCAAAGCAGTTGCCGGCCTCCGTTTCGTGTTTCGGAATCCACCGCAAGCGCAAGCTCCCCAGCCACAGTTGCACACGGAAACAAACGTAGACAAGGCAATCACGATAAAGGCCGGTGGTATCTATTCTTTCAAGTTCACAGTCGCACCCGCACAGTTGGAAGCGTGATTTATCGAACTTCCGTTCGTTGCTTCACGATCCGAGCAGCGGCTTGGCTAAAGTTCTCGGGCTGGCGTCTGAATGGATTTTCGCCGCATGCGTGCTTGTTAAGCTCCCGCTGGTGACGCGCACGGTGGGTTCGAGACTTCCGCTTCTTAGCCTTCTCCCTACAGGCCTTATACTTACATCCATGTTTCCGCAGGACATCATTAATGTCGTAGGAATTCAGAGTTGAAACGGTCTTTAGCGGCTGCGCTTCTGGTGTTGAGTTTGGGCGGGGCCTCTGCGATTTGTAAATTCACCTCCAAGACGGCACCTCGCTTACGAACTAGAGAAGTGTCCCTTCTCGACATCGTTCACCGGAACGCCGACCCATTCCAGCAGTTTCCAGAATCTTTCCCGCTTCAAGTCGCGGTATTCTGGACCAACCCCGGCCCCGATCCCGAGAATCCTCTTGCGCTCGTTCACTCGCTGAAGGAAATGGGCATTCCTTTTTTTATCACTCGCGATCTTCGACAAGTCCTCGGCCATCGCCTTGTCATTCTCTATCCCAGTGTTGATGCGCACACCTTCACCCAGACCCAGGCCGACCAGCTGACAACATTCGTGCGGCAGGGTGGATTTATCTTCGCCCAGAATGTGTTTTGGGGAGGCCTCCAGAATCTGTTCGGTTTTCGCAGCTTCACCCCTTCGCGCAAACGCTATCATTTGGCATTTTCCGCGACAAAAGATCCTGTCACGAAGTATCTCAATCGCCCCGAGGAGCGCGAAACTCAACTGGGTAGCGATCACTTCCCCGAAATTATCTGGAGTAATGGATACGTTCCTGCCCTTGGCGCTGAAGTGCTGGCCCATTTTGACGATGGGAGCGCCGCTCTGCTGGCAAACTCCTTCGGCAAGGGAAAGGTTTATCTCCTGGGACTGAGTTTGCTTGACGTCGTTTTGCGGAATCAGAACAATCGCGACTACGAAGCCCAGCGCCACTATGTGAACACCTTTGAACCAGGCGCGGATGTTTGGCTATTGGTCCTGAGGGCTTGGTACGAAGCATATGGCGAAGATTGGGTCCGCCTCTCCACTATTCCTGGAGGCCAGCGGTCTGCCATGCTGCTCTCCCACGATGTGGATTGGGAGAACTCATTTGCTCCAGGTCTCGACTTTGCTCGCATCGAGAAAACGAACCATGCCAGCAGTACCTTCTTCATCCAGACGAAATATGTTGACGACGCCAACAGCAAAGCTTTCTTTTTCGAACCTAACCTCGATATTCTTCGCCAACTGAAAGCTGGCGGCTCGACCGTGGGCAGCCATTCCATCATCCATTCGCGAGGCTTCAACAAATTCGAGTTGGGCTCGGGCCATGAAACTTATTCCAGTTATCAACCTCGTGGGCTCGGATTCGATACCGCCTCGGGGGCCACTGTCTTCGGCGAAGTTCGAGTCAGCAAGGAATTGCTGGACGGAGAAATTTCGGGGCAAGATACGATCTTCTTCCGCGCCGGGCACTTGCGCGTTCCCGTTTCTCTGCCGGAAGCCCTTGAGCGTTCCGGCTATCAGTTCGACTCATCCTTCACCGCCGACGATGTTCTCTCCAACTTCCCGTTTGCACTTCCTCGCGATCTTGGGTTCGCGGAGGACAGCGAGATCTACGAATTTCCGGTAACCATTGAAGATGAAGAATCTCCCGGCTTTGCCAAGCGAGTGCCCCAGGCATTGCAGGTGATCCTCGCCAATGCCGAGAACGGCGCCGTGAGCGTAGTGTTGATTCATTCCAATGAATCCATTCTGAAAGCAGCTGCCGAACAAGATTTGCTTCGTCAGCTCCCTTCGGACATCGTTAAAACTGACATGCTGACTTTTGCAAAATTTTGGCGCGCTCGCGATCGTCTGCAATGGAACCTGACCACGACCTCCGTACCCACGGAAGT
>JBEKRE010000097.1:0-12989 GCA_049519055.1 Candidatus Sulfotelmatobacter sp.
ACAGTATGTGGTACCTGATGGTTGGAAGGTTGAAACGGGCGACGCCGGCGAATCGATTGAACCTGAGGAAAGCCACTAAAGACGCGGGTTTCCGATAAAGGTAAGAAAACAAAGTGGGGACGTAGTTCAGTTGGTTAGAACGCTGCCCTGTCACGGTATTCCATAAGTATCTTGCGTTTAGCGCCCGTATAGGCGATTCTATAGGCCGTTAGGACGGGAGCCAGCCAACGGCCCTGTCTCAAGGAATCGCCAGATGCCAAGACAGGCGCGCGTCATCCTCCTCAAGCAGATCAAGCACCACGACAGATGGATTCCCGCTCCCGCTTTGTTCGACAGCAAGGGTCGTGTCCGCCGCGATCACGTCCGTGTCCAGGGCGGGGATGAAGTCCATCCCGAGGGCGGCTATTTTATCGAGTGGCGGGAGGATGGTAAGCGCATCAAGCAGGCCGCCGGTCCCGATGCTTTCGTTGCCGCCGATCTCGCCCGCCGCAAACAGGCCGAACTTTCCGCCGTCCGGAACGGGATCATCCCGGCGCAAGCGGCGCCGGAGCCTGAACCGGAACGCATCACTGTCGCCGCGGCGCTCGACCACTATTCCGAATACATCAAGTACCACCGCTCGCTGCGGACCTTCCGCACCTACCGGCCGATCCTTGCCAGTTTCAAATCCTTCTGCGCGAAGACCTATGTTGACGACGTGGAGCGCCAGGACCTGCTCGACTTCGCTACTGAGTGCCTCAAGAAGGGACAGAAGGGCAAGAGTGTCTACAACAAGCTGGTGGTCATCTCGCAGGTGATGAAGCAGCATGGCAAGGCCAAGCTCCTGAACACCGCGGACTGGCCGAGCTTCGTCGAAACTATGCGCCCGATCTACGAAAATGCCGAACTGGAGAAACTGTTCAAGGCCTGCGCGCCGCACGAGGAAATGCGGTTCAAGTTTTATCTCATGTCGGGATTTCGCGACGCCGAAGGGCGCTTCGTCACCTGGCGAGATGTGGACTTCAAGCACATGGCCGTGCGCGTCACGGCGAAACCGCACTGGGGATTTCATCCGAAGAACTGGGAAGAGCGCGAAGTCCCGGTTCCGCAGAAGCTGATCACGATGCTTCAGAAATTCCGCCCGGCAAATACCAGCCCGGATGATCCGCTATTTCCAAGCACGACCGGCCGGCCTGACGGCGCGATGCTGGAAAAACTAAAGGCCGTCGCGCACCGCGGCAAACTCAACTGCGGTCACTGCGCTGTGCCGCACAAGCTCGACGACGGCGCAGTCCGGATCAACCGCTGCGTGGAAGGACCTTTCTGCGGACGATGGTTCCTTCACAAGTTCCGCCACACCTACGCCACGCGCCACCTGCAGGACGGCATCGACATCCGGACGTTGCAGCAATGGATGGGGCACCGCGATATCGCGTCGACGATGGTCTATCTCAAGGGCGTGCGGAACAGCGATATTCAGGTTCGGATCAACAAGGGCAGCCTGGCGGCTTTCGCGTAAAGCCAGCCTTTGAGTACGGTCTTACTCGCGACGTTCTCTGGGCTTCCGCGCTCGGAACCGGAACGCGTACGGCTGCAATATATCTACTTGTACCTCATCAAAACCTGCTGCTTTCAGGCGTTCGGGGAATGCACATGGGTCCACCACCACCATGGTGTCGAACAGGTGGAGCAATCGAAATGTGCGGCTGTAAAGGCTGTCCGTACCTGCGAAGACGCCGCCGGGACGCAGAACGCGACATACTTCGGCCAGCAGGCGATTCTGCAAACCTTCCGAAGCAACGTGATGGAGCATCGTGAAACTCAACGCGGTATCGAATGTCGCTTCCGGCAAACGCATGGCCGTAGCATCCTGGTGGAGCACTGTGACATTCTGGCGCGCCATGCGCCGCTGCAGGGAATCGGCGCATCGCTGATCGATTTCTACGCAGGTAAGACGATCGACCCGAGTTCGCAGGAGATCCGTCGTCACGCCGGGGCCCGGACCAATTTCGAGAACACTCGGGCCGATGTCGAGACCGTCAAGGACCCAGGGAAAGATATAGGTTTCGACGGCCTTCCGCCAATAATCAGACCGGCAAGCCAGCGGTGTGCAAGATTCATCGCGGCGAAATACCTCCACCTAAAACTGCGTGATGCCCAACGTATTTCCATCGGGGTCTTTGAACCAAGCGACCTTTGCGCCGCCAGGCGAGTTCCAAATCCCAAGCTCGTCTTGCTGCATCCCTGTATATTGTTCGAGCGTGATACCCACTTCATGAAGACTTTTCGCCGTCCGAATGATGTCAGGGACCTGCCAGCCCAAAACCGTGTACTTCGCTGCTCCGACTTCTTGGACCGTTGTAACTCGCAGCATCGTTCCAGCGACATCGAAGACCAGGGCGAATTGGTCTTCGCTGACCAGAGGAAGACCCAGCGTGTCGCGATAGAACGCCTTTGCGAGAGCCGGATCGCTTGTGGCCACGAAAGCCATGAGCTTTTGAGAACCGAGAATGCTTTTCTTTTGGCTCACGAAATCACCTCGCTGTTGAGCTTGGATCGCTTGGCATGACGTGAGTATCCCACCGAATCGGTGTTGGCGCTAGACCGCGGTTGCGCCATAATATACCTCTGATGCGACACAGGATTCTCAAGGAATACGACCCGAAACCCGGTGTTTCGATTTCCACGCTCGCCTACGAATATCCTGCTGCTTACGTTGTGCCCGAACACTCTCACGATTCCGATCAAGTGATCTACGCAACGCGGGGAGTCATGGAAATATCAGCGGGTCACAGCCTCTGGCTAACGCCGCCTCATCTTGCCGTTTGGGTTCCAGCACGCACACGGCATCAAATCCGCATGTCAGGCGCCGTTTCGATGCGAACCCTCTATCTTAAGCGAGGGCTAGTGACCCGCCCGCCGGACGGTTGCGGAGTACTCCACGTCTCGCCCTTGCTCCGCGAACTAATCGTGGAGGCGGTGCGGACTGGACAGCTGCGCGTAAAGAACCATCTCCACTGTTCCCTCCGAGACTTGATCGTGTCCCAATTGCAGAATGCCCGACCGGTCCCCATGCTATTAACGCTCCCCAGGGACACGAGAGCGCTTGCCGTGGCTAAGGCATTTATGGCCAACCAGGCAAATGCGCCGTCGCTGCATGCACTTTGCAAAAAGGCCGGCGTGAGCGCCAGGACGATCGAGAGAGCCTTTCAGAGAGAGATTGGCTCGACTTTTAAGTTTTGGCGGAGGCAGGCGCGGCTGATGAAAGGGATAGAGCTGTTGGTCGAAGGATGCTCCGTAAAGGAAACTGCCGCCGAGGTAGGTTATCGACAGCCGAGCGCCTTCGTCGAATTGTTCCGGCGGACTTTTGGAATGACGCCGAGAACGTGGGCTTCCACGATGCAAGCGCATGACAACGAGGGATTCAAACGTACCGACCGCTCATCAGAATCTCCTGAATGAATTGAATCCGGCCGACGGGCGCGGGAACAGAAAATGAATCCCCAGCGCTCCGAGAGCGAGGACGCCCCAAAGACCAGATAACTGCCCTTCCGGTCCGACCGAGCCGCCGGTCAGCCAGTTTGCGCCTCGCGGCAGGTTCACCTCCTCACCAGTAAGTGCGGTGGGCCATTGTCGGCTCTAAGCCTCAGCCAAGGTGAGCGGTTGCGGGGTGTTCCCGTCGAGATCAGTGAATCCATATTCTTGCGCAAGAGCGGCCGCCACCAGCACCCTTCCAGATTTGTCCATGATGTCGCTATCGTTCGCGAGCGCCACGACAGCCCGGCCGATGAACCTGGGGGACTCCGAATTGCTTAGATCCAGCCACTGGGCTGCAGCCATCACTTTTTCCGTTCTCACCAGTCCCGGATAAAGCGAAACAACCGCGACATTGTGCTCCCGAAGCTCATGGGCGATGTCAACCGTCAGCTTATCCGTCGCCGCCTTCGCAACGCCGTACGAGACGTTGGCCAGATGCTTTTGTGCTGCCCAATACGAAAGGTTTACGATAAGGCCACTACGCTGGGCGAGCATTATTGGTGCCGCCAGCCCACTTGCCACATAGGCGGCTCGGACGCCAGTTTGGAACATCGCGTCCCAACGCCAGAGCGGCTGCTGCCAGAATGGACGCTCCCAGGTATACTCGCCTTCCTCGATCATATTTTCATATCCGCCCCAGGCGTTATTCACGAGAACATCGATGCGTCCCTGCTCCTCGGCGATGCGGTCAAATGCGTGGTAGACCTGTTGATCCTCGCGATGATCGCAAGGGATTGCTGTGCCTCTGCCTGCTAGGTACGCCATCTCATTAACGCTTCGCCCCGTGATGTACACGGTGAAATGCGCCTCGCAGAGTTCGATAGCGATCCCTTTCCCTACGCCGCGACTGGCGCCGGTTACAACGGCGACACGGTTAGACATGATCCATACCTTTCAGAGTAAAGCGTCATCGGTCCCGAGCTCTCTGGGTCCCACTCCGAATATCAACGAGCCCGAGATGCCCCAACCTAGTGCAGAATCAGTGTTACAACTACCGCTGCCACGACTAACTTCACCAGCCATCCGAGGGAATAGGCCGCAATAATTGCGGGGTGCAGTTTGATGAACATCCCGTGCACGATGAGTAGCGGTAGAGGCCCTATAAGCCAAATCGCGAGCGCCAGTTCGACAGTCGCGCGGTACGAGTGAAGATTCAGGTGGGCGCACAACAGGGTGAAGACCGCGCAGGTGACGAAGGGCAGAGGGGCGGACCAAACGATAGCCTGCATTTCTCCCTGACCATGCTGAAACCGCCAAATCTCAGGGTATTGGTTGAATCGTTTGTAGATCAAATCACCCATGAACAGCCAATCGGTCAGCGATGTCGTGACACCCCCGACCAGTACCGTCAATGCCGCGCGAATCCAATTCATCTGGGTTGTTCCTCCCCGCTACCCACTCTGAAGGAAAGTCGATTCTGGTACAACAGCGAGGACATCGTCATGGTGAGTGAGCGACTGTCGGCTTCCTAGCAGGCGCGAGCGGTCCGATCGATCGCGGAGGACCGATACGCCGAGCCTCAAGATTCTGGAAATTCTTTTCCCACGTCTTTCCTCCGTCCATAGAACGATCGGCGCTCCAGGAAAAGCGATCTGCTCCGATGTCGTAGTACCGAATTCGCCAAAGGGAAGGATTAGGAGTCATCACGCCAAACTTCTGCTCGATGAGCATTTCCCCGCCTTCTCGATGCCCAGTTCCAAAGTCCTGCAGTCCTTTTCCTTTATCGACGGATACGAGCTCCCATTGGTCAAGCGCTCCATTGAACGCGCGTAGCGTTGTTGTGGAGTAGTAGGTTTCCCCGTTATCTCCAATGATGCGGTACTCATCGACGATTTCTCCGCCTTCGGCAAGGCGCACGGCGCTCCAGTATCCCCGCATGTTTCCGTACTGCTTGTTCACCGCCGTGAACTCCCAGTCCCCGAGCAGATAGTCGAAGTCGCTCTTGTGGGCTTCGTAGGACGCCTTGATCTGCTCATTCGTCCGGTGCGGAACCTGTCCCGCGAGCGAAACCGCCAGCATTGCAACCAGGTACAGCGCTCCGAAACACGCAACGAGCTGTCTAGATCGCATACTCATGGTCCATTAGGTACGGCTCCACGCTTCCAGGCTCGACGTGTGCAGGCTACGAAGGAAGCGCACTGGAGGCAAGGATCGTTCAGCAGGCGGCACGTATTTTGCAGCCAACGGCCTTCGTGATAAAAGAAAAAAGGGCTCAAGACGAGCAAGTGATCGCCAGATACTTTCGCTGTAGCTACGGCCCACTCAGTCCTGGGCGCGCACCGCTTCAACATCGACAGGATTGACCCAGGTCTTTCCGCCGTCGTTCGACGTTTCAAAGACGCACGAAAAGCTGCCTTTCTTCAGGTTGTAAAAGCGCGCACGGGTAATCGTGGAGCCCTTCGTTACTTCATCAAAGATTTGACCATCTTGGATCCGGGTTACACCGGCATCCCACTCCCCGTTTCTCAGGCCAATCATGCGAGACTGGTATCCCGCGGTTTGGAAGCTCCATGTTTTCTTATCGGGGTTGTAGGCGCGATAGGTTTCGACCAGCACCGCCGTCCCGCCCGTACCGTTAAAGTTGCGAAATTCGTCGATAACCATAAAACCGTCCGCACTCCGATCAAAGGTCCACACCCCCTTCACCTGAGGATACTGAGGGTTATGGAGGTCTTCTACATAGGTCCACTTGCCCAAGAGAGAATCCAAGGCATGTGTCTCTGAAGAAACCGGGGGAATATCCCATTGTTGCGCGACGGCCGACACAGCTATCGCTACCGCTACGACAAGTAATACCACCACACCACGCATCATTCGCGACATATGCATCTCCCTTTGTAGTTATTTACAAAACCCAGTAGTTGCAGTCACCGTTTTGAATGCACTCCTGCAATAGACCAGTCCAACGCGATCGGACTCTCGTCGCGCTCCGCTTGTCTGCAACTACGCGATTCCACGATCGACGAAAAACAGACTACGAACAGCCGGCGCCGCAGGCAAGAACCCTTCAGCAGGCGGCGAGTGCGTTGCAGCCAGCGGTCCGTGCGACATGGCGTTGAGCGGAGACTAGCGGATACTATGGGGTTGACTTGAGAAGCCATGTAGTCCGAATGTATTGCCACATCAATGTCCAACGATTTCGGCGACCGCGCAATTCCTCTCGACTCCACGAAAGAACGGCGCATTCTGCTGCTGATTTCAGCAGGGTGCGTGGTTCCCGCCATGCTTGCAGTGTTGCAGGAATTCCTGCAGGCAAAGCTCGGAGGCCGGGCTGCCAGATGGCAAGACCTTGCCTTTGCGGCGGGCGACTGGCTGGTGCTCGGAGCATTGACGCCCATTCCCTACTATCTGGGGACCCGTTTCCCGCTCCGGCGCAAGCACTGGATGCGCGAGCTCGGCGCGCACCTTGCCGGAGCGATAGGGCTCTGTATCGGGTGGGCCTCCTTCGGCATTTTGTTGGGATTGCTCCTCCACCGGTATCCCGCGGTAGGTCCTCTTGCGCACGCATACTTGAGCTGGACACTCATTACTATTCCGTTTTCGTTTCTTATGTACTTCGCGGTTCTAGGCTGTGTGTATGCCTTTTCCTATTTTGCGCGCGCACAGGAGCGTGAGGCATACGCAGCACGGCTGACGGCGCAACTCGCCGAGGCCAGGCTGGGCGCCTTGCGGATGCAACTGAACCCGCACTTCCTGTTCAATAGCCTCAACGCACTCGCGGTGCTCATGCGCGAACAGAATATTCCTGATGCTTTGCGGATGTTAGAGCTCCTTGCAGATGTGCTCAGACAGGTGTTGACCGCCGACCAGCGGCCTCAGGTATTGCTGGCCGAAGAACTGAAATTCCTGGAACAATACTTTGCCATCGAGCAGATCCGATTCTCCGACAGGCTCCGCGTACACTGGTCGATCGACGATCGTGCGCGTGTCGCCATGGTGCCGAGCTTTCTGTTACAGCCGCTCGCGGAAAATGCGATCAAACACGGGATTACAAAGCGCGCCAATGCAGGCCGCATCGACATCTCGGCACGCCTGGTGGAAGATCGCCTTGAGCTATCAGTGCGAGACGACGGCGTGGGCATAGGCTCGCGCTATGCCGAGGGCGTGGGCCTGTCGAATACCAGAGAACGATTGCGCACTCTGTACGGAGAAGATGCCGCTCTGACGATTAAGGCCAATGCGGAAGGAGGCACAGAAGCGGTTCTGAGTATTCCCTTTCGAGCGAAAACGCCATGAAAACCATTCGTGCGGTGATCGTCGATGATGAACCGCTTGCACGTCGTGGCATCAGGCAACTGTTGGCTCCGCACCAGGATATTGAGGTGGCGGCGGAGGCGCGTAACGGTAAGGAAGCGGTGCGCCTCCTGACGGCACTTGCTCCCGTGGATCTCGTTTTTCTCGACGTGCAGATGCCGGAACTAGATGGCTTCGCGGTGCTGCGTCAGTTAGATGGGGAGCACCTACCGGCTGTGATCTTCGTGACCGCCTACGACACGTTCGCGGTTCGTGCTTTCGAAACACACGCATTGGATTATCTTGTAAAGCCAGTCCTTGAGGAGCGGTTTGAGACCGCCCTGGAGAGAGCACGAGAACGCCTCCTGTCTAAGCAGGCATTGGAGATTTCGCGCAAGCTCTCGGGACTGCTGTCAACGGACGCTTTCAGTGCCCCGCAGCCCCTCGCTCAACCTGACATTGTTCAGCGGCTGGTGATAGCGAGCAATGGGGGTCATCTGATTGTCGATGTCGGCGAGGTCGAATGGATTGAAGCGGAGGACTACTATGCCGCCATCCACATAGGTCGGCGGCGGCATCTCATTCGCGAGTCCTTGACTTCGCTTGAAGCGCGGCTGGATCCCTCACAATTTGTTCGCATTCATCGGTCGGTGCTCGTCAATCTCGCGCATGCACGCGAAATCCGATCCCCCCTGATCGGACAAGCCACCCTCGTACTCCGAGATGGGGCGAAACTGCCGCTCAGTCGGCGTCGGCGCGCGCAAGTAGCGGCCGCGATTCGACGCTTTGCCGGCTGAATGCTCACCGCGATGCGATGCTGGTGTTTCATGAAAACGGTCAAACTGATGACCGAAGGGAGTCGGCACTCCACACTCGCAAACGCCGAAGCCGCTGGCGGCATGAGCCACGCCGTTCCCTGAGATTATCTTGGCTCGACCAATGCGCCACCGTAATCTCCTCGCCGTGGGACGATGACTATAAGCTTGCGCAACTATCGCGGCCCGGAAGACATTCATCTGCAAAACGCCTTCTGGGTCCAGGTCACGCGGGATCTGCCTTGGTGCTGGAAGCCAACGATTTCGCCGCTCCTGTACTCGCAGGGGGAGCAATTCGATCCGCGAAGCCGATGTTTTGCTTTCGAAGGAGATCGGCTGATCGGGTACATGAGTTTCACAGGGCAGGCAGAGTTCGTTTCGCTCGGTTATCCGTGGGTGCTTCCAGGATATGAAGGCAAGTTGCAAGAGGAACTATATGATGCCGTCTACGGGTTTGCCACCGGCCCAGACTATGACGGTAGGAGGTTTGCGCAACGTTTCAGAGAGCAGTGGACCGATCAAGTCTCCTTCTTCAAGCGACACGGATTCGTCGTACAGCGAAAAGACCCCATCTATGTCTTGGATCTTCGTACCATCACGCCTTCCCAGATTCGGGTGACATCTCAGGTGGAGTGTTCAGCGCAAGTTTCCTGGGATGATTTTCATGCAGTCTCCGCGCATCGTCTGCCTGCGCAAGAGTTGAGTATGTGGGAGCAGTATTTTCAAACCGTGGATTTCGACTTCTCGATCAGAGCAAGACGGTGGGACATGGTCGTCGCCTGCATGGGTATCGCGATTCGGTCAGACACCGGCTTCGCGGAGATGATTGCGGTAGCCGTGGAACCTACCGCTGCGGACGTACTCGTTTCTTGTTTGGGCGCGGCCATTGCTCAATCTCGCTCCCGAAAGGCGAGGTACCTCGGAACAAAAGCGATATCCGTGAACGGCGCCGAGGAGGCTTTGGCGCAGGCGGGATTCAGGAGAGTAAGCGAAGAATTGCTCCTGTCAAAGGGCAGCTAACGGGGCACTGGTCTCGCTCGATGTAGATGGTACCGTGTTTGTTCATGTTTGGTACCAATTGAACGGGGTACTTTCAAAGAGCCCAATTGCCAAAGTGCTCGAACAAACATACATACATTGTTGTGACCGGAGGGAACATGGGATCGACTCGACTATTCCGCTTCATCATTCCCGCATCAAACATTGAGGACGCCGTAACCTTTTACTCTGCCGTCCTGGAACAAACCGGAAAGCGGGTCTCTCCCGGCCGGCATTACTTCGGGTGTGGCAGCGCCATTCTCGCGTGCGTCGATCCGAGGGCTGACGGCGACGCCTGGGACGCGAAGCCGAATCCGGACCATGTGTACTTCGCCGTGGACGATCTCGAAGCTTGTTACAAGCGCGTGAGCGGACGACCGGACGGCGCGATCCTCCGTCCCATCGAAACCCAGCCCTGGGGTGAACGCAGTTTCTACTGCACCGATCCCTTCGGGAATAAACTGTGTTTCGTCGACGAGCCTACCGTGTTCACCGGTGGCTTACTATGATGGTCATCGGACGGTTCGATTATTTTTTGACGACAACCCGACTGTCTACCTAATATTCGGACTCAGCAAGGGCATAGCGTGCAATGGAAACGAAAGGGAGGCGATATGAAGGTCCTCAGGAGCGCCATAACAGACGCAGCTGCGCGTTAACACGAGAGGCAATCTTGTCATTTTCCAATGTATACGACGATAGGGAGAGAGCGGAAGCCTATGCGACTCTCAAGTTCCCAGGCACCTACTATCTGGCATACCGCGATTTGCCCGCGATCATCGCCAAGTACGTCCCCGGCCGCGTAGCTCTCGATTTCGGCTGCGGTGCCGGTCGCTCCACGAGGTTTCTGAAGGACCTCGGTTTCAGTGCAATCGGAATTGACATATCGAGCAGCATGATCCAGCTTGCTAGAAACGTCGATCCGAGCGGAACCTATCGACTGGTCGCCGACGGCGACTTCAGCGCCTTCGAGCCCGCCCGCTTTGACCTCGTTCTGTCTGCATTCGCCTTTGACAACATTCCCGGTGTTGCCGAGCGCGGTGATTTGTTACGCGGCCTGGGGCGCTTGCTGAAAAACGAAGGGCGCATCATCTTGCTCGGCTCCACCCCTGACATCTACACGCACGAGTGGGCGTCGTTCACAACGAAGGATTTCCCGGAAAACCGGCATGCGAAGAGCGGAGATACGGTCCGGATCGTCATGAAGGACGTCGAGGACGACCGCTCCGTGGTAGACCTTGTCTGGTTCCACCAAGACTACGTGGACCTGTTCGCCTCAGCCGAACTCGACCCCATCGCTCACTACACGCCACTCGGGCGAGAGGATGAGCCCTACGAGTGGCTGACCGAGACCTCGGTCGCCCCGTGGGTCATTTATGTCCTGAGTAAGAAGAATGTCGAGCGCCTGCCCTGATGCTCACAGATGAGCGGACGACCGGACGGCGCGATCCTCCGTCCCATCGAAACCCAGCCCTGCGGGCGACGCAGACCAGTACCATCCGGTTGAACACATATCCATCGTGGTCTTGAGGAGGGGCCCCAAACATCCAGTTATCGTAGTACTCGTACTGAATGCGATATTCGAAGCCCAGCGAAAGGTACATTTGCGGGTTGTGATCGAATGGAATGTACTTGACCGGGTCGAAGAAGTCGGTGCGCTTCGACGGGTCTGCCAGAAAACTCCAATTCTTGTTCCGCAGGAAATGGATTCAACGCGGGACGCGCCGGCTCTGGAGCCGGACCAGGTGGCTGAGGATCTGGTGTCTGCGCCCTCGCCAGGCAACGCCGAGAGCGCGATGACAAGAGTTATCAACGCAAAATACCAACAGCGTATGCCCTTTTTGGAGACGCCGGTGAACTGACAGTACGATGGCCATGAGTCTCGAACGTCTTTCCTGCGGAACATTGGTCTTCAGTTTCACTGCCTCACGCAAGTGCAGCCTTTCCGATGCTTTCACGCACTCTCTCCTGCCGTTAGATCAGTGGTGGTACTTGCGCAGATATCGGAATCTCAAGTACTGTCGGCTTGGATTTGCTCCAGGCCGCGACCGCAGCTTTCTTGATCGCCTCAAGGTCGTGGAGGCGGGCGGCATCGCACCCATACCCTTTCGCAATAGAGACAACGTCAAAGCCAGGGATGTCGAGGCCCGGAACTCCCGGCGTCTCCTCCAGTACGGCAAACGATTTGAGAATGCAATATTCATCGTTCTTAGGCACGACGATCAAAATCGGAAGACGCAACTGCGCAGCCGTCCATAGAGATTGAATCGAGTATTGGAATGAACCGTCGCCAATGATGGTGATCACAGGCCGGTTGCGTCCCGAATCGCGCTCGGCGAGGGCAATGCCCACTGCCGCTGGAAGATTCCAGCCGAGGATTCCGCTGGCAAACGTATAGAAGGTGTCGGGTTCGGTTATTGGCCATGCCGCGTGGAGATCGGCCAGATTCGATGGGCTTTCCTCGACGAGGATCGTGTTTGCGGGCCGAATTTCGTTCAGAGCGCCGAAGACTTGCGCAGCTGTCAGGCGGCCATCACCGGGAGCTTTTGCTGCGCCTGATCCGTGCGGCGCCATGCGGTGCGGTACGGTTTCGCGCGCCTTTGTAGTTTTGGGCCTGCAGTCGCCGAGCAACTGCTTGAGGGCTTCGAGACACAAGACAGGATCTCCGAGCAAGCTGTCTCCGATAGGGGCCCGCGCGGTTTCTGCGGGATCATCGGAGATATGCAGCAGGCGCAATCCGGCTGGCAGGTAAGGACCGGGCACGTAGGGGTAGTAACGAAAAACCGGCGCGCCCACGACCAGTGCTACGTCATGACCTTCGAGTTTTTTGCTGAGCGGCTGAATGGCAAACGGTAAGCCACCGGAATAAAGAGGATGATTTTCTGGAAAGGGGGCGCGTTCGGAAGCGGGCGCTGCCCACACAGGCGCGCCAAGCGCCTCGGCAAAAGCTACCGCCTGATCCCAGCCCTGCCCGCGCGCCCTGGCCGCCCACGGCGATCTGGTTGTAGGCGCGGCGCGGGATTTGATCAAGGCGAAGGCTGCAACCGAACAAGTCCGAAGGGACGGCGCAGCCACTGGCGGAAGTTTCGAACTTATTGAACTCGATCTCGCCAATCTGAAGAGCGAAAGCCCATCAGCTCCTGATCGACAATCTAGCCGCAGCACGTGGAGGGACCGACGACAATGAATCGCTGGCTGATCTAATCATCACGTTCTTTTGCGGAATTTGCCTAGAGCAGAATCTCGGTCCCGACCGGGCGCGAATTACGAAGAAGATCGACGCCTTCATGCGGCTGATTCGCGCAAGCTGATCGTCAAGTGAGACGAAGAAGGAAAGAATCCAGTCCAAGTCGAACCATTGGCCACCTTCGCGCAGTTCGGATTCTC
>JBEKRE010000098.1:0-13353 GCA_049519055.1 Candidatus Sulfotelmatobacter sp.
ATCCTCTCCGGCAAGATTGCCGCCGAAAACTGGCGTTTCAATGCGCTCGATTGCGAGATTGTGGAATCCATCCTGCTCGATAGCATCGAGATGTCTTCAGCTGACAAGTTGCCCGCGCTACTAGATTGCCTTCGCGTCAGCGGGTTGCTTGATATGCGCATTTACGAAGCTCGGACGTCGCGCGGATTGAAGCAGCGAACCGCCCTGCTGGCTTTGGGGCGAACTCGCGCCATGGAAGCGATCCCCGCTCTGGCCGCGGGATTGGATTCGCGTTTGCGCGAAACTCGTATCGCCGCGGTTCGTGGCCTCGGCCGCACCGCCCGCATGGAAGCCGCCATCCCAATTCTCGACCGCATCGTCACCGGCCGCTTCGATGCGCCCGAACGTTCTTTGAAAAACGCCTTAGTCAACTGTTGCCGCTCCTCCCCCGAGGTGCTGGTCAACTACGTTGAGCACACGCATGGACCGGTTCGGGAGCTGCTGGCACGCGTGCTCGGCGAGCTGGCATCCCCGGAACTCGGTGAGCAGTTACTGGTCCTAGCCTCGGATGTCTTGCCGGAAGTAAGAGCTTCCGCAGCCCGCGCTCTCGGCCATACCCACGCTTCTTATACCCTGCCGGCGCTGCACAGTTTAGCCGCCGATTCAGAATGGTTTGTTCGTCTCCGTGCTGTAGTGGCGCTGGGACAGATCGAGAACATCGGCACAATCAGCATCCTGCTGCGCTCCCTCTGCGATACCAACCGCCACGTCCGTCAGCGCGCCGCATGGGCGCTTGCGCGGATGGAGCCGCAACTCGATCAGATTCTCGAAGATGTGGTCGCTACAAAAGACGATTACGCCTTGCAGGCATTTGTCTCCGAACTCGAGCGTTCAGGCGCCATCGAGAAAATCATCAGCGGCTTTGCTGGTTCCGGAAGTCACTCCGCCGAAACCGCGTTGATGGAAGTCGTAGCGGAAGCAAGAAAACGTGTGGAACTCAGCGGTAAAGTAACGGCAGCCGCCGCTGGGGCGCACTGACCGTGCCTTTACTTGCCATCTCGAACGATACCCTGTTCATCTATTACGCGCTGTCCAATGTAATTTACCTCGGACTGTTGATCGTTGCGATTGTAAAGAACGTCCGCCATCGTCATCGTCTCGGCAGTCAGCGCCTGGAATTGGTGAAAGCTTCTCCCTTCACCCCACCCATCACTCTCATCGTTCCTGCGCACAACGAAGAACGCTCAATCGTCGGCAGTGTAGGAGCGCTGCTTGGACTCGAATATCCCTGCCTCGAAGTCATCGTCGTCAACGATGGATCGGACGATGCCACCATGGAAAAGCTGCGGCAGGCCTATCAGCTTCAGACCGCCCGCATCCTCTATATTGCTGACGTTGCGACGGCCCCGCTTCACGCCATTTACCGCAGCCCGCTTGATCCGCGCCTGTTCGTCCTCGACAAAGAAGCCGCCGGCTGTAAAGCCGATGCCATTAATGCAGGGATTAACGCCGCCACCAGTCCTTACATTTGCGTAGTCGATGCTGACTCAATTCTCGAAAAAGAATCTCTCATTCGCATCATGGCGGGAGTGTTCGCCGACCCTGGACGTGTCATGGCCGTAGGCGGCATCGTACGCGTCTTGAACGGCTCCCGCGTCGTGAACAATCAGATCGAGGAAGTGCGCCTTCCCAAAAGTCCGATCGAAGTCATGCAGGTCATCGAATACTTGCGCGCCTTCCTGGTCGGCCGCGAAGCCTGGGCAGGCTTCAACATGCTCCCCATAATTTCTGGTGCATTTGGAGTTTTTCAACGCGACCTCGTCCTGCAAGTCGGAGGCTTTCGCACTCACGCGGTCGGAGAAGATCTCGATCTTGTCATTCGCATGCATCGCCGCCTGCATGAAGATCACCGCTCGTACCACATCGACTTTATTCCTGATCCGACTTGCTGGACTGAAGTGCCCACCGACTTGCGGTCGCTCGCCCGCCAGCGCGCACGCTGGCACAAGGGTCTCATCGATACACTTTGGCCTAATCGCGACATGCTCTTCCGCGCCCGCTACGGACGCGTCGGCTGGCTTGTTCTTCCTTATATGTGGATCTTCGAATTCCTCGCGCCCATCATCGAGGTCGTCGGATATTCCACCATCCTCCTCGCTCTAATCTCCGGAGTTCTGAGCAAGTCCTTCTTCCTCGAATTCCTGTTGTTCGGCTACGCCTTCGCCACGCTGATTTCCATCGGTTCGGTGCTGCTCGAAGAAATGACCTTTCGCCGTTACAGCGACTGGCGCGAGGTTGCTCGCCTGCTAATCTACTGCCTCTTCGAACACTTCCCCTACCGCCAACTCACGATGGTTTGGCGTCTTCAAGGCATCTGGCAGTATCTCCGCGGAGACCTGCAATGGGGATCAATGAAAAGAGTAGGAATCGCTACCGACGCAGACGCCTGATCCGCGTCCGACGATCCGGTGAAACTAGCTCCACGTAACCCTTCGCCCGACACCCAAACGAACTTCCTAATCTCCGAACCTCGCGACATGTAGACAGAGAAAAAATACCATTTGATATAAGGCAGAGAATGTTGCGGACTGCCATCGCAGGTTTTAGAAAACAGCGGCCCACTATGTCAGCAGAAGAGAGAAAAAAGGCATCGGTGCTGATGTTGTCAGCCATTGGCACCGATACGCCGATGGACGCGGAGACGCAAGATGAGTGATAGCCGAAGCAATTTAAAATGTGGCCGCAGAGCTAAATGATGGCAATGATGCTGCCCTCTGAAATGCGAAGCGACGATTCTGCGCAGCGCCTGTTTGTTTCGCTCGCCCTTATTTTTCTCAAATGTGCCGCGGTCGAGGCGCCACCACATGCACCAACATCCGCCCCATCCGCCACGCGGTCCCAGAAGCTCTTCGAAGTCCGCCCAGGTCTTTGTCGTCACTGGGCGAAATTCGAGCTCCGCACGCGAGTCTTTACCCGAATCAGAGATTGGCTTTCCGGATCGATTCTTCTTTTCAGCCACTGCGAACTCCACCCGTGCGCAGCATCTCATGCTTACAGATAACTTAACCACCAGTCTTTTCGCCGCTGCTTCAAATCTGCAAACCGGCGACATGGGAAGTAGAGAATGCCCAAAACCGTGAACCACATCAAATATACGAATGGCAGCCCGTGACCGTAGCCGGATGGGGTGTCCGAAAAGATAGCTCCATGAAAGAGCCAGTTTGCCGGCTGATGAAATAGAACAGCGACCAGCACGGCTACCCAGTGAATCAGATAGAGATGCAGAACGTAGAAAAACATGGGCACGCGACCGAAAATCAGCAGGACTGATGTGGCATCCCGGCGACCTTCATAGTCGAGAGCCGCGAGTAGAAGTAGCGAAGGCCCAATCGTCATGAGGAGGTACTGCAAAGAGGGAGGGTACTTCTCCACATCGAAGAAGAGGATCAGCGTCTTATCCAACGTAGCCTGCAGATGCCAATCGCCCTGAGAAACTCCTCCGAGTCCCATCGGCGGATTTCCGTAGAGATTCGTCGCGCGCAAGACAACAAAAGCAAGAGTCAGACCAAGACCGAGTGCAGCCATGAGCTTGCGACGGCGACCACACTCCAACAAATAGAACTGTCCGAATGCATAGCCGGCGGCCATTACCGCCGCGAGCGGAATGAGCGGAAACAACACAAATTCATGAATTCCGAACGGCAGCACAACCTCGCCGCGAGCATGCAGGAGCTTCCCAAGCCAGGTAAGCGGGCCTAGTTGCTCTGGGTGGATCGAATCCAGCAAGTTGTGACCGATCATCACTGCAATCGACAACGTAGTGATCCAGCGGATCGGCAGCGCTACGACAAGCGACAGGATCAACATCGATGCGCCCAACGCCCAGATCACACCGAAGAAGCCCCGAGGAAGCTGGAAAGTCCATGCTGTTCCGACCACGGTGAACTCCAGGAAAATGAGCCAGAGTCCGCGTGTCACGAGAAATTGCCGCAAATCCCGACGGGATCTGCGTTGCCCATAAAGGAAAGCGCTTGTGCCTGCCAGAAAGAAAAACATCGGGGCACAAAAGTGGGTCACCCATCGTGTCGCAAACAAAGCAAGGTTGGTCTTCGCCAGAGTCTCTGGCTCAAAAGGAATGTTTGTGAAGAAGTCGCGGGTATGATCGAGGGCCATCCACACCATGATCAAGCCGCGGAAGATATCGATCGAAGGAAGTCGACCCGCAGCAACGTGAACGGAGTTCTGTGTGTCGGTGAAGCCCGAAGATATGGATATCGCTGTCGTGCTCGTGACAGGTTCGTATGTTTTGCGACAGTCGGCCACGTGTCACCCAAGAGAACTTGATTTCAGCCCAGATTCGCTTAAAGAGAACCGCGAACAACGTCTGCAGAATTCTTGTATCAAGCTAGATCGGGACATCGACCGTGGTGAACTTTGGGTCTTCCACATTGCCGGTGTTGCGAGTACCAATCGGCTCGAAAACCAAGATGTGACATTCCTCATCGGCTGAGGTGCGATGCTCGACCCCCTGGGGAATAATGTAGAATTCTCCGGTTCCGATCTCGACGGAACTATCCCGGAACTGAATTTGCAGCCGTCCCGACAGGCACAACAACAACTCGTCCTCGTTTTCGTGGTGATGCCAGACGAACGTTCCACGGAGCTTAGCGAGCTTCAGTTCCTGGCCGTTCAGCTGGCCAATGATCCGCGGTTTCCAGTAGTCGGTCATTTGCGACAACTTCTCAGCAAGATTAACTTTGCTTGTCATGTTTCTTCTTTCCTCCTGCGCGCCGAGGCGCACATTTTTCATGCTCCAAAAGCCAACGCTTGCGCTCGATGCCTCCGCCGTAACCAGTGAGCGATCCGTCCGAGCCGATTACTCGATGACATGGGATAACAACGCCAACTGGATTTGAGGCATTTGCAAGTCCCACTGCACGAACTGCTGCGGGTCGGTGAATTCGCTCAGCAAGCTCCCCATAAGAAACCGTCGTGCCACATTGGATCCCTCGCAGCGCACGCCACACCTCGCGCTGGAAGGGTGTGCTGCCTGTTTCGACCGGCAGACCGTCGATCACCTTAAGATCGCCTGCAAAGTAGCGGCCGATTGCATCTGCCAAACCATTCGGATTACGATCGGGTTCGAGCCGGAATCCGTGCTCGCCATAGTGGAGGCGGAGCAGTCGCTGCATACGCGCTTCCTGATCGCTCCAATCCGTGGCACGCAGATTCCCGTCCTCATCCGCGATGATCAGCATCTCTCCGATGGGCGTCCGGATTCGATCTGTCAAGAGTTGCAAGACATCTGTCATGCGCTACTCCTACTACTGATTAGGGTGGCCTGGGCAGCCCAGAGGTGCTGCGCCGCGTAGGCACGCCACGGCCGCCACGATTCGGCGCGGTTGAGAAGGCTGCCCGGACTTGGTTCAACTCCATCGATCAATCTCGCACCGCGAAGCAGCCCGACATCAGAAGCGGGAAAGGCGTCCATCTCGCGGAGGGCGCGCAGAGCAATGTATTGTGCCGTCCATTCACCAATACCGCGGATCGAACGGAACCGCGCGATGGCTTCTTCTATGGTTCCGAACGGGCGGAACAGGTTTGGATCAGTGAAGGCAGTATCCGACAATGCCTTCAACGACGCTTTCCGAGCCGCAGGCATATCGACTCGAATGGCTTTTGCGGTCGCAAGGATTTCAGCGCTGGGAAAAACGTGCGACAAATCAGGATGACTCACATAACCCACCGACAGCGGCTTGCCATAGCGCGCAACCAGTTGCACGGCAAGCCGACGAGCCGCCGCCAGGCTCACCTGTTGCCCGAGGATCGCTCGCACCGCCAATTCGAAGCCGTCCCATCCACCCGGCGCTCGTAGCCCCGGACGCTGAGCCACGAGTTTAGCAAGCCGAGGATCGCAGATGCTCATCAATCGTCTCAATGTCTGCGCCGGTGTCAAACAGCCGGCGAACTCGGGTCACAATCGCAGGCAGAGAGCGAACATTGGGGAAACGGATCGCAACGCCCAGGCTCTGCTGCTCGGGCAGATTAAAGACTCTAACCGAGCCAACAGAGCCATCAATCTCAACCGTGCGTTGATAGCTTTCACTCTCGACGATTTCAATGCCCCGGATCGAGCGCGCTTCGAGGTAAGCCAGCATGGAATCCCAGTCATACGGTGGTCGATAACGCAAACGGAGCGTTATGCCCGCTGCGGCAGGCGTCGAACCGGGGACCTCTTCTCGTCGCAAAGACCTTGGCGGCCGATGAAACAGATCCCTAAATACTTCGTTGAACCGGCGTACACTGCCGAATCCCGCTGCCAATGCAATCTCGGCCATAGGCATTCGTGTTTCATGAATGAGCTGTTTAGCAAAAAGCACACGCCGAGTCTGCGCCACGGTAATGGGCGAGGCTCCAAGATGCTTCAGGAACAATCGCCGGAGTTGCCGCTCTCCTACGCCAAGACGTTCTGCCAGTTTCGCAACGTTTGCGTCGTCACCGTCCAGCGCTCCGTCGGCAATGAGAGCTAGCGCTCGCGAGACTGTGTTCGAAGTTCCACGCCATGACGCTAAGTCAGGAGCGGTTTCGGGCCGGCAACGCAGGCACGGACGAAATCCCGCTTCCTGTGCTGCCGCAGCCGATCCAAAGAAGCGGCAGTACTCGAACTTTGGCGTCCGTGCTGGACAGACAGGCCGGCAATAGACGCCGGTAGAAGTAACCCCGACAAACATCAGCCCATCGAAACGCGGATCGCGCGTCTCCAAGGCTCGATAGCATATTTCTCGGCTCGGGACTTCCATGCCGGGATTCTCTCATCTGCCGAGGTCGGAGTCTCGCGCTTTTCGGACACGATCAACATGGTGCGCCGTGATATCGACTTAATTATCCAGATCGCGGGCAATTCGATTAGGCGCTTCCGTGTCGCGATTTTCTCCTTCGCTGAGCTCATCGGCTAGGTTGCAGAGGATCGGTGGCGACTATGGCCTCCTCCACCTGACGTGCGACGAAACGATTAGGAATGATAAAGAATGCGGGCACCACAGCAAACAAAGCCAAAGGGACTTTCAGACTGGCGGGTCAGAAGTCCTCTTCGGGGAAGTTGGCGCGTACCGACGATTGGAGTGGATGGCGAGCGACTCGGAAACAATCAGCATTGGGTTATAGTAAGGTCCTTCTCCGGCGACGCCCTGTTCAACTCTTCGAGGCGCGGAATGTGTTCGATGAAAATAGCCCCCGAAACGGCCCCCGGCGAGTTTAGGGAACCTACCATTGGGAACGTGACCAAATGAACTAGATCCTTAGGAACCGCATAAATAGAGGGGTTTCACTGGTGCCGGGAGGGGGAATCGAACCCCCACAGTCCTTTCGGACCTGCGGATTTTAAGTCCGCTGCGTCTGCCAATTTCGCCATCCCGGCTCGCGACTGCTAGGACATTCTACATAATTGACATGGCGCAGCTCCGTGCCCCAGTTGGGCGCCAGTATGATGTATGCGTGGAGACATTGAACGAACGATATTCCCGGCTCTCGAGCCAGCGCCGTTACGAAGTCTGGTTTGTTCGTGTGGGATTAGCGGATGGCAGCGGAGCGTGGTGGCTCCGATATTTGCTGATGAATCCTGGGCGCGGCGGTTGCCCGAAAGATCCGCGCGGGATGCCGGTTCAGGTGTGGGCCACTTGGTTTCCTCGGGAGGGTAAACCACGGAGTTTTATTCAGGGATTTGCTTTGGCGGATCTCCATCTGAGCGGCAGAGGACAAAGTCCATTCCACTTCCGAATCGGCGCCAACGAGATTGGCGAGACCTTCTGCCGAGGAAGCCTGGAAATTGACGAACATAAGATCTCCTGGAATCTCAATTATGTTTCAACATTTCGCGTGACACTGAGCAGCAAGGGCTGGATCGGGTTTTCCCGAACGCCGCATTCCGACGCACTCTTTTCTGGAGAGATCACGCTGGACGACCGGACGTCTTCGGGGAATCCTTTGGGGTTCGGAGTGCAAGGTCATAACTGTGGATACCGGCATCGTAACTTCTGGACTTGGAGCCATGCGTATTTTCCTCGTCCCGGATTACCAGCAACCACCCTGGAAGCGCTGGTGTACGAGATGCCAGTCGGAATGGTCTTCCACAAAGCTGTGCTTTGGCACGATGGAAAGAAACAAGAATTTCGAAATCTACAAGAAGTCGATAGAGATCGAAATAAGCTTGGCTGGAAATTCAATTGTTGCGCGAGGGACGGACGCAGCTTGCAGGCCATGTTTGATGGTATGGGGCCAAGCATCCATCGGCTGCCGTATTTGAAGACAAATTGCACGGACACCTTTGAGGTAGTGAACAACAGCCTGGCAAGCGCAACAGTGCTACTGGAGCAGGGTGGCCGCGCGATCGAAATCCTGGAAACAAACGTTGGAGCCGTGCTAGAGATGGTAGGCTGACGTCATTTGGAATGCTGCGCCTTCGCCAGTCGCTGGGCGACCACGGCGTAGGCAGAAGGGTTAAATGCCATACCAATGTGAGTACCCGGGACTTCAAAATCGATTTCAGGATTTCTCGTCCTGCAATAGCGCCAGTCCACAATGCCATCATCACGAGTATAGATGGCAGTCTGGAGCATGGAATCTGGCACTTTGCGCCGCAGCGAATCGATGAAATTACAGGTGCAGCGTCCCGTGTAGCAGTCAGGCAGGACGCCCTCGCCATGTTCCTGCAGAATGCGCAGGCGAATCGCATCCGCGGCATGGACAACGTTGCGGTTCGCCACCGTGCCGCGAATCGGCGAAGCCAACGTGATGACGGACGCGACGTCTCTTGGCCGCTGACCGGCGATGGAACGCGCGATCACGCCTCCCAGACTGTGGCCAATCAAATGAATCGGGCGTCCAGTCTCGCGGAGCGCTCGTTCGACCGTCTCGATCACGTGGCGCTGAATCAGGAGGTTCGGGCAATCGGCATTGATACCGATGCCAGAAAAATATGGCCGGTACCCGATGCGCCCGAGCCAGGCGTACAACTCCATCAGGTAAAGATCGGTGCCTAGAAAACCCGGAATAATAATGACGGCTGAGTCATCTCCGCGGGGCACGCCGAAGCCATAATAGATAGGAGTGGCGTGCAACATGAGAACCTCAGCCGCGAACAGAGCTTCTGTCCAGGGCGAGATATCGGCTTCGGAATGTGCCCCTTGACTGTGCTGGCCCCGTGTTTTCGCCGAGCTTGCCGTCTTCCTTCCCTTGCTTCGCGACTTCATCCCGATCGATCCACCAATACGCGGCGCTACGGAGCGGCGCCCCGCGCATTATACCTTCCCTTTGCGCTTCCGGCGTGAGTGCTGTTGACCTCGCGGAGTCATCGCGAGCCGGCCTTCCAGCTCCGCCACTCGCCTGCGCAATGCATCAAGTTCGGGTTCGGCGCGCGGTTCCGATGGTGGGGCTGAGCGTAGGAATTGCTTCATCATATCAACGGGCGACGGGATGGCGGATTGGACCTCGCCCAGCCGACTTTGCACCGTATCCTGCACTCTCTGATAAGTATCAAATGCGGACTTCAAATACCACATGATGAATTCCTGGCGCACCTCGTCGGACGCGACGATGAGTTGGCGCAACAACTCGAGCGGAAGGCCGGTCGGCTTGTCCTTGGCGTCTTCCGTGATGATTTGCGTCAGCGTGACGCGAGTGAGATCCTGACCTGTCTTGGCGTCCACCACCTGAACGTCCTTGCCCGCCCGGATGAATTCGGCGATGTCATCGAGATTCACGTACCGGCTGTTGGAGGAATCGTATAAGCGGCGGTTTCCGTATTTCTTGATGACGACCGTTGCAGGCTTCATAGTCCTTGATTGCTGCGACGCACACTGCGCAAATACATATTGACACAAATACCAATGAATCGTATAGTTATGTTGATGCTGCATTGCAGCAATACTTGAAAACAGCAATCAGGGAGGTAGGAATGCCAACTACGGTAAAATCCGAATCTTTCCGGACTCATTCCGGGGAATCGTCTTTTGTTTCTCTTCTATCGGGCTGGGCGCAGCAGGGGGTGCAGAGCTTCTTTGCCACACAAAGAATCCTCCTGGATCTCGCAATGCGCCAAAACGCAAGCTTGATGCACTCGTTGCGGCAACAACTGTCGGATCCTCATCATTCCCCCACAGCTATTGTGAGCGAAGTGACGGCTGAGGGTGTCGCGAACTTCATTGAAGGACAAAAAATCCTTCTCGAGCTAGGGCAAGAACAGAATGAACTGCTGATGACCGGGATGAAGGAGCGCGTTGGAGACTGGCCGGCGGCAGAAGCGATCACTGATCTGCTGCGGCGCAGTCTGGAGACTTTCATTGGCATGCAGCAGGAGCTCCTGAAGACTGCCGGGAAACAAACTCACACATGGGTCGAGGCAGCCAAGAACGGGAAGCCGTACCAAGTCGATCACCTAGTGGAGCTGGCGCAGGAGGCAATGGAGACTTTTGTCAAAGCGCAGAAACAGTTCATGGATGTGATCGCCGAAGAAACAGCAAAAGCAATCAGCGGAAAGCACGCCAACGGCACCCATAAAAACAAGAAGACGGAACTCTCGCAGCTGGCGCGCAAGGCCACGGAGTCCTTCATCGAGGCGCAAAAGAAGATGGTTGATGTGGCTGGGCGTCAAATGAATGCCAGCGTCAAAACCGCGGGCAAAACTCTGGAACTCTTCCGGCCATTTCCTTTCCTCCCGCTAGCGGACTTGACGCGAGAAGGAGTAAAGAGCTACGTCGATGCACAGAGAGAATTGATGGCGGTCATGGCGAAGCCGGCTGGTGAGCGCAAGACTACACACAAAGTCGAACATCGCACGAGGAGGCCGGCGAAGAAAGCAGCGATGGCGAGCGCCTGAGGCTAAAGGGATGCCTTAAAGCGGATCTTATCCCGACCGTATGCTCATGCAGGCGGACGCAGTAACGAGATGTGCCAACGTGCCTTTTTCTCCAAAGGGCACGTTGGCCGGATTTTTGCTCTTCCCAAGGTGTCGCCGGTGAATAGGCTGCCCGGTTTCGACAATAAGACGGCATTCATCAACGACTCCATCCGTCGGACCTAAGAACGCCGGCAGGTGACCACCTGTCACGGAGGCGCATATGAAGATTCCACTCACTCCCATTCGTTTCTTGCGCTACGCGCGTGAACAATTCCCCGACAAGGTCGGAGTGGTGTGCGACGAGCAACGTTTCACGTATGCGCAAGTGGCCGAGCGGGCCTCGCGTTTGGCCGGCTTTCTGGTTGCCGCCGGGGCAATCCCGGGTGATCGCATCGCATTTCTGAGTACGAACTGCCATCGGTTGCTGGAGGCTTACTATGGTGTTCTGGAGGCCGGGTGCGTGCTGATGCCCTTGAACATCCGGCTAAGCGCGCACGAACTTGCGTTCGTCTTGAATGATGCAAGAGCAAGATTTCTCTTTATCGAACCCGCTTTCGTGCCGCTCGTGGAGTCGTTTCGAGCGACGGTGCCGTCGATTGAAAGTTCTTATCTCTTGGACGGTCAACAACAAGCAGACTGGATTGCTCCAGGAAACTATGACCAGTTTCTAGCAGGCGCCTCGCCGATCCAGTGTGACTTCACGCAGATTGATGAAGATTGCATTGCCGAACTCTTCTACACCAGCGGCAGCAGCGACCGCCCGAAGGGAGTCGTTCTGACTCACCGCAATGTGTATCTACATGCGCTGTCTGTGATCGCTGCCAGCCAAACCTCACCCAGCACACTAGAGGAGATGTGTTGCAAGTCGGTGTTGCTGCATACTATTCCGCTGTTTCATGCGAACGGATGGGGCACGGCCCATAGCATTACGGTGGTGGGCGGCACGCACGTGATGACGCACCATTTCAATCCTGCAGAGGTATTTCGCCTGATTGAGCGGGAGCGGGTAACGACGTGCGCGATGGTGCCCACGATGGTTACGGCACTGCTGAATTCTCCGACGCGGGCGAACTACGACTTAAACAGTTTGCAAATCCTGATCATCGGGGGTGCCGCTTCGTCTCCCGCTTTGGTGAGGGAAGTGGAGAATAAATTGGGTTGCATTTGCATTTCCGGGTACGGACTCACTGAGACTTGTCCCACGCTGTCCAAGTCGCCGTTGAAGGCGGACGTCCCATTCGACGGGCAGCGCTATCTCCGGCAAGCGATGACTGGATTTGCCATTCCAGGGGTGGAACTTCGGGTCGTGGGTCCGAACGGTACGGAGGTACCTCATGATGGAAACGCCCTGGGTGAAATTGTGGTGAGAGGCGATGGGGTGATGGAAGGATACTGGCGGCAGGCAGAAGCCACGTCGGCCGCGATGGAGGGCGGATGGTTCCACACTGGCGATGTGGCTTGTGTGGATCGTTACAATTACATTCAGATTGTTGATCGGAAAAAAGAAATCATCGTGAGCGGGGGCGAGAACATATCTTCTCTCGAAGTTGAAAAGGCCCTGGTCGCCCATCCTGACGTGTACGAAGCCGCCGTGATCGCTGTTCCGGACGAGAAGTGGGGCGAAGTCCCGAAAGCGCTGGTGGTCTTAAAGCCGGGATCCCAGGTCGGAGAAGCCGAAATCCTGGAGTTCTGCCGCTCTGTGCTGTCGCATTTCAAATGTCCGCGGTCTGTCGAGTTTCTCGAGAGCCTGCCCAAGACGGGCACGGGCAAGGTCTTGAAACGCGAATTGCGGAAGAAGTTCTGGAGGGCCGAGAAAAATGTCGTTTCGTGATGCCGCGCCAGGCGGAATCACGATTCCCATGGTTGAGAAGATGGAGTGTGCCATGGCCAGGTAATAGGGATCGCCTCCCGGGCAGATCTAGTACCGTGACCGCGTGATTGTGTAGCCAAACTTCTGGCGGGCCTTCTTGCGAGTAAAGTTCCACTGGATCATAACCCGGTCGCGATTGACCCGGCGGTTCCAGGCTTGAGTTTCTTGGCGCAGAGAAGTTCGATCTGCGATGCGGCGTTACCAACTGCCGTTCTTGGGAGGGTGTAGTGCACCGTGAACCGATTCCAGAGCCAATCGCCGGCCTCTGCCCCAAAGCGTTCCACTACCGCCTTGCGGGTATGCGAACTCAGGTTGTCCATCACCAGATGAATGGTATCGGCCTCCGGATAAGCAGCCGCAATATCCAACAGATAGTCGGCAAACTCGGGTGAGGAGCGGTTGTCGGTCACCTTGGTGAAATGCCGCCCCGCCTTGGGTTGGACACCGCAGAACACATTGGCCGTTCCGCAACGCCGATATTCGGCATACCGACGGGCCACCCGTCCCGGCTGCATCGCTATCGGAGGCCGTACTTCCTGATGCAAAACTACCGGTTTCTCGTCGACACACACCACCGGTTCCCGCCCCGAGAGCGGCTTTTCATACACGG
>JBEKRE010000099.1:0-13184 GCA_049519055.1 Candidatus Sulfotelmatobacter sp.
TCCGCTACCGGCACCGGCGAGTTTTTCATGCGCAACATCGTCGCCGCTGACATCTGCGAGCGGGTTCGCTACCTGCACGTTTCGCTCGAGCAAGCCGCAGACGATGTGGTAATGAAAGAGCTGGTCGACCAGCACGGCGACGGCGGCGTAATCGCCCTCGACCGTCAAGGCAACGTCACCACGCCGTTCAATACTACCGGCATGATGACCGGCACAGTGCGGGCCGACGGCAAAATCGTGATGAAAGGCTGGAGCAAAACCGCGGAGCCGATCATCGTCCCGGCTTCCCAATAATTCTGGTTTATGTCAGTTCGGACCGCATGAAATTCAGTCGCTGTGCGGCGTGGGCAGAATGGGCGAGGTGCTCTGCCGCTTAGATCGGAGGCATCCATGAAGAAATTGCTGGTAGAAACTGCCGATCGAGCAGCCCGATACATCGCGGGGATTACCGATCGACGGGTCGCACCGCTGCCTGCGGATGTAGCCCGATTAGAGGCTCTGGGAGGGCCGTTGCCTCAATTGCCATCAGAACCCTCAGAGGTCTTAGCCTTACTCGATGACATCGGGTCGCCTGCGACGGTGGCAACGACCGGCGGCCGCTATTTCGGATTCGTCATCGGTGGCTCGCTTCCTGCGGCACTGGGGGCAAACTGGCTGGCGGGAGCGTGGGACCAGAATGCGTCGATGCAAGTGATGTCTCCAGTGGCGGCGAAGTTGGAGGAAATAGTCCTGGAGTGGATCGTGGACGTGCTGGGTCTGCCGTCCGGATCGGGGGCCGGATTTGTTACTGGCACGACCATGGCAAACTTCTCAGCCTTGGCGGCTGCACGGACCGCGCTGCTGAAACGTGCGGGATGGGACGTTGAGGAGGACGGATTGTTTGGAGCGCCGCCCATTCACCTGGTAGTGAGCGATGAAGTTCACGTTTCGGTGCTGAAGGCACTGTCGATGCTCGGGCTGGGGCGTTCGCGAGTCACGCGGGTTCCGGTCGACGACCAGGGACGGATACGACTCGACGCAATGCCTCCCCTTGACGATCAGACGCTTGTGTGTGTTCAAGCGGGAAACGTAAATACCGGAGCGTTTGATCCCGCAGGGGAAATCTGCGCCCGTGCGCATGAGGCGGGTTCCTGGGTGCATGTGGATGGCGCCTTCGGGCTCTGGGCAGCCGTCTCGTCGCTGTACGCACCTTTGCTCGCGGGCTCGGGCTCTGCCGATTCCTGGGCGATTGATTGCCATAAGTGGCTGAACGTGCCCTACGATTCGGGTATCGCCGTGGTGCGGACGCCGGAGTATCTCCACACTGCCATGACGCTGAGCGCCGCCTATCTGACGCCGAGCGACGGGCGCGAGCCCTGGCACTATGCGCCGGAAGCGTCGCGCCGGGCCCGCGGGGTCGAGTTGTGGGCAGCGATGCGCTCACTCGGACGCAGCGGGTTGCGGGAAATGATCGAGCGAAACTGCCGCCAGGCGAAAGTGTTCGCCGAACGTCTGCACAAGGCCGGGTTCGCTATCTTGAACAACGTGGTCCTAAACCAGGTGCTGGTCTCGTTCGGCAGCGCGGAGGACACGCGGAGGGTCATCACAGATATCCAAAACGATGGGACCTGCTGGTGTGGGGGAACGCAGTGGCAGGGGCATACGGCGATGCGAATCAGCGTGTCCAGTTGGGCTACCACCGATGAGGATGTCGAGCGGAGCGTAACTGCAATGATCAGAATCGCAACGCGGAAAAATCACGAGCGCTTGTGACAGTTGAGAATTTGTGACAGCCTTGCAGTTCCGAGTGCGTCCCATAACTCCGCCTTCGCACTCGTGATTGCAGAATCGGGGTCGAGGCACAAACAATGCGGTCCATAAACGCTCGTTACCGATTCGCCGAGACGTCTCCAGACACTCTTCAACAAGTGCCGGCAATTGGAAAGCACGGTCTAGCCCGATTTCGGCGTTTGCCCGCCGAGTCACCAGCACATCCTGAGAAGACCGTCGGTTCGTATTTGCTATTCCGATTATTCTGCTGATCTGCGGATTTGCATTTTCATTTCTGAGCTGAAGTGCACAGAATCGCTTTCCTCTTGGTGGCAGAATCTCAGGTCAGATCCCGGGAATCCGGTGCGCCGATATCGTGTCCGCGGCACACCAGAGATTAATCCCAGCACGTCGGCTTGGATCGCGCCACAAGGATTCGAATCTCAACCGGGCAGCGCGCGGATCCTGTCTTCACAGCCAACCTGCATGGGTGGAGGGCGATAAGGATGGGAACAATGCGGCCCCCGCTCTTGATTCTGCATATCCTCGCTGGAAGTATCGGCTTGCTCACCGGCACGGTCGCCATGGCTGTGCGCAAAGGCGGCAACCTTCACCGCGCATCCGGCAACGTCTTCACCGTTGCCATGCTGACCCTGGCCATCAGCGCTTTTTGCCTAGCCATCCTGAAATCCCAGCAGGGCAACATCGTCGGCAGCGTTGGCACCTTCTACTTAATCGGCACGGCCTGGCTTGCCGGACGCCGCGGAGAGGGCACACGTCTTATTGACTGGAGTGCGCTTTTCATCGGTCTCGCCGGCGCAGTTGCGGCTATCGCTTTGGGCGTTTACACCCTCCATAACCCCGGCGGCGTCGACAAAACTACTGCCCCAGCAGGCATGAGCTTCTTCTTCGGCGCTATCCTGCTGCTCGCCACTGCAGGGGACATCCGAATGCTCGCTCGCGGCGGAATTTCGGGCCGGCAGCGCATCACCCGGCACCTGTGGCGCATGTGCTACGGACTCTTCATTGCGACAGGCTCTTTCTTCCTGGGTCAGCAGCAAGTTTTCCCGGCCTTCCTGCGCGGCTCCATATTCCTGACCCTACCAGCACTTCTGCCGCTACCCCTACTGATCTATTGGTTCCTCCGCGTGCGGTTCAGCAAGGCTTACAAGAACCAGTTGTCGCCCCACCCGGTACCGGTGACCCCTTGAAAACGTGATTAATCGCAGGAAAGAACATTTTCCGCCGGATGCCGCACACGGCCTCCCGTACGCTTTTTTGCGGAAGAGTTGCCGACTATCCGGGAATTGGCTGGACCTTTCCGAACCTGTGTGCTTCGGGTGCGCAATCCGCGGACGGCGCAGTTAGAAGTCAGATTTGGACGACGTAATCACCAGCGAAAGCTTCCGCACAAAACTGCCCAGCCTGGGAAAGAGGCCTGGCGCCCTGCCGGAGCTCCGTCCTCCAACATTGTGACTCGGTTAACCCTTCACTAGGATGACGCTGGCGTCATCGCGCAGACCCGAACCGTCGGCGAACGAGCGCACATCATCAAGAAGGCTCTCGGCGGAGGCGTCTGTTCGCGAAAAATGTTCTTGAAGACGCACCAATCCGTACTCTTCGTCCGCTTGATTTTCCGCCTCGGTAATGCCGTCGCTGTAAAACACTAAGCGAGAACCCAGAGGAAGCTTCACTTCCACCTCCGAGAAATCGCCTGATCCCAGTCCCAGCGGAATTCCTTGCTCCACTTCGAGGAACTGGGCTGAAATGCCGGTCATCAGAAGCGGACGCAGGTGACCCGCATTGGCCAAGGTCAGACTCCGGTTAGCAGGATCAAGCACGGCGTACACCATGGTGACAAAACGGCCCGCGGGAAAGTCCTCGACCAGAAGACGATTCAGCTTCGCCAGCACCTCACCCGGAGTGCAGGAGGCCTCGACCAGGGATCGCAAGATGCCACGAGTGGCGGACATGAGCAGCGCGGCAGCGGTTCCCTTGCCGGAAACGTCGGCCAACACCAGTCCCCAACGGCCTTTGTCCATGGGAATGAAGTCGTACCAGTCGCCGCCCACGGCGCCGACGGGTAGGGAAAGCCCGGATACGGTGAAGCCAGGAATAGAGGGAGAGGCCTTGGGGAAAAGCGCTTGTTGAATGACGCGAGCCTCCCGCGCCTCTCCACTCAATTGCTCCCTTTGCCGCAGTTCCCGTTGAAATCGGCGGGCGTTGTGGACGGCCACTGCCACATCGCTGCACAGGGCTTGAAGCAGCCGCAGCTGGCAGGGGTTGAAGGCATCCAGTTCGTTGTGGGAGGCGGTGAATACTCCCACCAGCTGCCCTTCTACATGGAGGGGAATCGCAACTTCCGAGAGCGTGGATTCTTCACAGCCAATGTAGTAGGGGTCCTGGCGCACATCGGGCGCGTAGTGCATCTGGCCAGTGGATGCGACGTATCCGACCACTCCTTTTCCAATTTTCAGGCTGTGGCCGGGGCCGTGGAGCTCGCAGCCGGTGCAGCCATGGGCGCACGCTAGCGACAGTTCGCCGCGCTCCTGGTTGTGCAGGTAGATGTCAGAATCCAGACATCCGAAGGAGTGGGCGACCTCGTTTACGACCTTATCAACGAGTTGATCGAGGTCTAGGATCGAGCTGATTTTCTGAGCGGCCTTTTGCAGCTTCAGGAGATCCTCCACCTGATCCAGATTTGGCAGGGGAGAGTTCGAGGTAGGCGGTGCCGTGAAGTTTGGACTGGCTGCCATAAGGTCTGCTCCAAATACAGAAGTTACAAGCAATGATGATTCATTCCATGGTTAGGACTCTTTTTTCGCAAGACCTACGGCCCACTCGGGGTTTGGATCGGACAATCTCTAAGCTGTACGGAATCGTCGTGTTCCTGGTGATGCACCTGATGGTTCGCAACTAGGGCGCGGGATTTGACACGCGACCATATCGCCTTCCCGCGCGGACCGGATTTATTAAGTGGGTCCTAGTTGCAGTTGCCTCTAACAATCCAATCGAGACTTTTTCCGAACTTCGTTCGCCAGGCCAGTGAGCGGTGCCAACCGTTTGGCGAGCTCAGTCAGCGGCGCTCAAAGGAGAAGGACTCGATCTTCCTCTCTTGTACTCGTGAATCCCTCCTCTCAGAAGCAGTTCGCAAATGTGGGCCAAGCTTCGCCCCTCTTTCTTGGCGATCTGCGATAGGGCACCTTTGACTTCGCTAGATACTCTGAATCCAATCCTTTCATCCAGAAGTGATATACAAACCAGGTAGATATTCTCTTAAAGCAAATGTGCCTCGGCGGGCTTGATGGCGTTCCGATTGGTTAGCGCTTAAGCAGTTTCAAGCGTAAACGTCAGAGGAAGCAGAGGAAGTACACGGTTGACAGAAGTGACTAAGCGGGACTTATTGTGCCGCTTTTCCAGCTACTGCTGCGGACCTCGAATACTTGTCGGGGCCAGCGGCTCGGGGCCGACAACAGAAACCTCACTGCTCCACCTTAGAGGACTCTAGGTTGACGACCGGGCGTGTCTGGGGTCGACGCTGACGTGCTCGGCGATGTCCGTAGGGCGCTCCGGAAAATCGCAGGCGAAATACCAGTGGTCTGCGCTCTCGGTGGAAAGGGTAATCTCCGGGATGTCGTAATATCGTCAACAACCCCGTCGTTTCAGTCTGCAGACACTGGACGACCCAGGGCTGCGGGGGTAAGGTCTGGTAGGCGCTGGATCGGGCGATCAGCGAGTCCGGGAAGAACCGCACGGCCAAATAGTCGCGTATACTGAAAGTTTTACTCGCAGCATCTACCATCGAAAGAATCGCTGCGATCTTCAGTCCCGCCTGCGCGCTTCCCACGCGTATCCAATTGTTTCGTCCGATTGTGAGCGGCCGCATGGAGTTCTCCGCCAGGTTATTGCTGCGCTCCGACTCGGGATATTGGAAGATCCGGCGGAAGGATTTGTTACTGGAGAGTATGAGGTTAGTCAATGAACATGGACGCTTGTAAGTTTTTGATTTCAGAAGCATGTCGAGGAGGTAAGTTCGGACGTTCCTGCGGCGCGGATTCTGCCTTTTCCTATTCCGTGCCGCGCCGATCGCGGAAGAAGGGGGTGTGGCGACGTGCAGCCTGGCCTCCGCTTGTAGTTCTTATCGCGGCTCTGATGGCTGGGCTGGGTTGTTCGAAGGAAACTCCGGCGGCGGCGAGCAAGGTTCCGGTGACAGTTGATCCCGATGTTTTTTCGATGGAGCATCCGGAATTGTTTAAGACGGCGAAGGCGGAAACGCGAGCGCTGTCGACCGAGCTGACGGCGAACGGGACGGTGACTCCGGATGTGACCCGGACGATCCACGTGACGTCGCTGGGCGGAGGACGAGTCGTCGATCTGAAGGTGAAGCTTGGCGATTCGGTAAAGAAGGGGCAGACGCTGCTGGTGATTTCGAGTCCAGATCTGGCGGCGGCGATGTCGGACTATCAGAAGGCAGTGGCCGATGAGGTGCTTTCGCGCAAGGCACTTGATCGCTCGCAGATGCTCTACGACCACGGCGCGATTGCGGCGAAGGACTTGGAAACCGCGAAGGATGTAGAAGACAAAGCGCAGGTAGATGTGTCGACCACGGAGCAGCACGTGCGGGTGTTGGGCGCCGATCCGGCGCATCCGAGCCCGCTGATTGATCTGCGCGCGCCGGTGGCGGGAACGATTGTAGAGCAGAACGTGGCCGGATTTGAGGGGGTGAAGAGCTTGGACAATACGCCGAATCTTTTTACAATCGCTGATCTAAGCCAAGTGTGGGTGGTGTGCGACGTGTTTGAGAATGACCTGGGCGACATGCATCTGGGCGATGCGGCGGAAATCCGGCTCAACGCTTTTGAGGATCGTATGTTTCACGGAACAGTTGCGGACATTTCGCGGGTGCTCGACCCGAACACTCGTTCGGCGAAAGTGAGGATTGTGCTGGCGAACGCGGACGGGGCTCTGCGTCCGGGAATGTTTGCGGTGGCGAAGTTCCGGTCGCGGAAGACGACGAATCGTGTGGTGGTACCGGCAACCGCGATCATGCGTTTGCACGATAAAGACTGGGTATTCCGCAAGGAAGGAGGCAAGAAGTTCCGGCGGGTGGTAGTGCGGGCGGACGGGCTGGCTCCGGATGGCATGCAGGAGATCCGCGAGGGCGTGAAGCCGGGCGATGAAGTCGTGGAGAACGCGCTGGAGTTCTCGAGCGAGGCAGTGGAGAAGAAATAAATGATCCGCGTCATGATCGATTTCGCGCTGCGCAACCGCCTGATGGTTCTGGGCGGAGCGCTGGTGCTGTTGGTGTGGGGCATCATTTCGTTTCATAACCTGCCGATTGAAGCCTATCCCGACGTGGCCGACACTTATGCGCAGATCATCACGCAATGGCCGGGACATGCGGCGGAGGAGGTAGAGCAGCAGATCACGGTCCCGCTGGAAGTGGAGTTGAACGGCGTGGCGAATCTCACGCACCTGCGGTCGGTGTCGTTGTCAGGGCTGTCTATGATCACGATCATCTACGACGATGACATCACGACGTTCAACGCGCGGCAGGAAGTGCTCGACCGGCTGCAGATGGTGACTCTACCGCTGGGCGTGAATCCCGGGATCGGACCAGACTACAGTCCGACCGGGCAGATCATGTTCTACACACTGATCAGCACGAATCCGAAGTACGACGTGATGGAACTTAAGACGCTGAATGACTGGTTTGTGGTGAACCAGTTGAAGTCGGTGCCGAACCTTGTGGATGTGAATCCGTTTGGTGGGCCGACGCGCGAGTACCAGGTGCAGGTGGACCCAGGAAAGCTGGTGTCGTACGGGCTGTCGCTGGCGCAGGTAGAACAGGCGCTGGCGGCCAACAACATCAACGCTGGGGGCGGCTTCATTGAGCGCGGCGAACAGGCGCTGAATGTGCGCGCCGTGGGATTGATGGAGACCACCGACGACATCGCGGCGACCGTCGTGAAGGTGCAGAACGGAACGCCGGTGCGGGTGCGGGACTTGGGAAGAGTTGTGCAGGCCCCGAAAGTCCGACTGGGACAACTGGGCAAAGTCATTCACAAAGAAGATGGAACGATCATCGACTCGGATGACGTGGTGGAAGGCATCGTGCTGTTGCGCAAGGGCGCGGTGGCGGAAACCACGCTGGACGCGCTGCACAAGAAGATTGACGAATTGAACGGAACCGGTGGGCACCACGGATTGCTGCCTGTGGGGGTAAAGTTTGTTCCGCATCTTGACCGCAGCGAGCTGATGAAGCACACCACGCACACGGTGCTGCGTAATTTGACCGACGGAGTATTGCTGGTCACGCTGATTCTGTTTTTGTTCCTGGGGAACGTCCGAAGCGCGCTGATTGTGGCCATCACGATTCCCTTCTCACTGCTGTTCGCCGCGATCCTGCTGGACCTGCGACAGATTCCGGCGAACCTGCTGTCGCTAGGGGCGCTCGACTTCGGCATGGTAGTGGATGGGTCGGTGGTGATGGTGGAGAACATCCTGCGGCACACTTCATTCGGCGACAGGAAGAAGTCGTTCATGGAGGTCATCGCGACGGCGGCGCACGAAGTGCAGAAGCCGGTGTTCTTCGCGCGCATCATCATCATTGTTTCGTACCTGCCCATCTTTACGCTGCAGAGGGTTGAGGGGCGGCTGTTCAGCCCGATGGCCTGGACAGTGGCATTTGCTTTGCTGGGGTCGCTGGTTTTCGCTCTGTTCATCGCGCCGGTGCTGTGCAGCATGCTGTTCAGCAGCGAAATTAAGGAATGGCGGAACCCGGTGCTGGAATGGCTGAACCGCAGCTACGGGCGCTCGCTGGACTGGTGCTTCGACCACATCAAATTCACTCTTGGCATGGGATTGGTGGCTCTGGCGGCGATGCTGCTGCTGGTTTTCAGTGGAGTTATCGGGTCGGAGTTTTTGCCGCATCTGGATGAAGGAGCCATCTGGGTGCGCGGTACGCTCGCGCCCAGCACCGGGCCCTCGGCTGGCATTGACCTGGCAAACAAGGCGCGGCTGGTGCTGGCTGGGTTTCCGGAAGTCACGCAGGTGGTGAGCCAGGTGGGGCGTCCAGATGACGGCAGCGATGCCAGCGGCTTCTATAACACGGAGTTCTTCGTCGATCTGCTGCCGCGGGAGAAGTGGAGGAAGGAATATCACACGAAGGATGAACTGATCGCGGCGATGGATGAAGCGCTCAACAAGTTTCCCGGCGTGGACTGGAATTTTTCTCAGCCGATTTCCGACAACGTGGAGGAAGCAGTTAGCGGAGTGAAAGGCGAATTGGCGGTGAAGCTCTTTGGCCGCGACCTCAAGACGCTGGAGCAAAAAGCCGAAGAGATGCAGACCGTGATGAGCCAGATTCCTGGCGTGGCCGACCTCGGCACGTTTCAGGTGCGCGGGCAGCCCAACGTGAATCTGGTGGTGGATCGTGCGGCTGCGGATCGTTTCGGCATCAACGTAAGCGACATTCAGGATACGGTGGAAGGCGCGGTGGGCGGCAAGGCCGTGAGCCAGATTCTGATCGGTGAACAACGGTACGACTTGACGGTGCGCTACCAGCCGCAGTTCCGCAGGACGGTGGAAGACATCGGCAAAATTCGCATTCTTGCGCCTTCGGGTGAGCGCGTGTCGCTCAGCCAGGTGAGCCAGATCACGCTCGACGACGGCGCGTCGACGATTTATCGCGAGGGAAACTCGCGTTACATTGCCATCAAGTACAGCGTGCGCGGGCGCGATTTGGGCAGCACGGTGCGGCAGGCGATTGAAGAAGTCGGGCAGAAGGTGCAGTTTCCCGAGGGCTATCACCTGGACTGGACCGGCGAATATGAAAGCCAGCAACGAGCCAACCGGCGGCTGGCATTTATTGTGCCAATCACGCTGCTGCTGATGGCGTTCATCCTTTATTCGGCGTTTGGCTCGTGGAAGTGGGTTTTTCTGATTCTGGCCGTGGTCGCGCTTTCGCCGCTGGGCGGATTTCTCAGCCTGTTGCTGACGGGGACGCATTTCAGCGTGTCGTCAGGCCTGGGATTTCTGGCGCTGATCGGAGTTTCGGTGGAGATTGGCGTGATCATGGTCGAATACATCAATCAGCTTCGCACGCGAGGGCTGCCCGTCCGTGAGGCGGCCAAGGAAGGCGCGGCGCTCCGGCTGCGTCCCATCATGATGACTATGATTGTGGCGACGCTCGGGCTGCTGCCGGCGGCGATGTCGCATGATATTGGATCAGACTCGCAGCGACCTTTTGCCATTGTGATTGTGGGCGGGCTGATCGTGGAGTTACTGGTGAGCGTGATCCTGTGGCCGACGTTGTATGTGTTCTGGGCGCGGCCGGGGGACCGGCTGCCTCCCCCCGAGCAGAGCTTTATGGCGGAAGGGGAGCACGTGGATTGAAGCAGTTCATCTATAGGAAAAGCAAGAGACGGTTGCACGGAAAGCGAGTGCGCGGCGTTGGCGTGCCCGTGATCTAGGTGCATTCCGATGACAGGAACGAGGATAACATTTTCAACTGTCGTTAAATCTGTAGTGCCGTATCGACAGTGCTCCGCAGATAAAGCTGTGTTGAAGGCGGGCAGTCGAGGCGGAGCATTGACGGTACGGCACTACAGATTTAGATTTATCAACAGCTATGTTCCCCAATTTCGTATTCCAGGATTAGAAGCAAAAAAAGGCACGCTTGTTGCGTGCCCCTCGTGCGGTTAGTCCGACTACGCTCTTTTGTCCTCCTCAGCCGTGTAACTACTTGGCCGCGGGGATGTAGCTCAGTTCGGGTTGGAACTTCCACATGCTCCATTCTGTGCTCTCGATCAGCGGCTGCAACTTGGCTTGAAAGGCCTTAAATTCGGCGGCGCTCATCCCCTTTTCGACGCCAATCGATCCATCTAGGTCGGCCCAGCCGTTCAATCCTAAGTAGCTGTGAATTTCATTCGCGGGCGTGCCAAAACGCGCCACAGCAACTCCGTAATCGGTGGCCCCGGACTTTTTAACAGCCGGCACAATCTGATCGTGGAACAGGGCTTTGAGTTCATCCATTTTGCCGGACACCACACGCGTCCGGGCAACGCGCACCATCGGAGGGACTTCCTTCGAGCGGATCATCATGTCGGGCTGCATTTCGTCAATCCAGGTCTCAAGGCTGTCGGTCACCGTGTCAAGGCGGGCAAAGAGCCTTGCTATGTCGGCTTCCACCGGCTTCAGCTTCGGATTCTGCTCATCCATCTCCTTCCACTTCGAGGAGTACCAGACGACCGCGTGTTGCGCCGGTCCACTCTGAGATTCCCAGACGGTGAATCCCTGGTCTGATCCTGCTTTTTTCACCACTGCTGCATAGTCTTTGACTGCAGCTTTCCAGCTTTCCTCCTGGCCCATTTTCACTTTAACGAACAGTACCGTGCGGATGTTGGCTTGTGCCCAAGACGGTACACAGACGGCAGTCAATGCAATCGCAGCAAGCAAACAGCTGCGAAGCGAAAACGGTTTTCTCATTGGTAGTCTCCTGGGCCTCGTGAAAGAATATCGCAACCCTCGACAGCGGAGAACAACGGGATTGTGTTGGCGCTGAGGCGCCGCAAGTATACACGCTATCTTTTGGAATCACAGGATAGCTGTTGTTACTCTCAGAACCGTTTGGTTATGAGCGTAAACAAGATTCGACAACAATCGCCAATCGCATAGTTTTTCCGGTTTGTCGAGGACACCCCCCTGACTCCAAATGAAATCTTTTCGCAATGTTGCAAACGGCCGAGATGGGCGTAGACTGGGCCCGCTTTTCAAATCAAGAAAGAAGGTTCCACATGAAGAGCGGCAAGATTTTCGCCGGTATGACGATGGCTCTCATCAGCGTCGCCCTGTGCACAGTCGCCGTTGGGCAGGACCATGCAACCGGTCAGGAGGTCGTCGCCAAGGTAAGGGAAGCGGCCAGCACCCTATCGAAGACCGGTGACGTGGCACAGTTTCAGCAGAAGCAGGCTCCGTGGGTGTGGAAAGACACATACATCTTTGTGGAGGACTGTGATAAGAAGGTCCAAGCGGCTCACCCCGTCAAGCCAGAGCTGGTAGGCACAGATTTCGTGTCGCTGAAGGACACCAAAGGGAAGACTGTCTTCCCGGCAGATTTTTGCGATGCGGCGAAGAAGCCTTCCGGCGTCTGGTTCGAGTATTGGTGGCCGAAACCCGGCGAGAAGGAGGGCTCCCGCAAGATTGCTTATGGCTTGAGTGCCAAAGGCACGCCGTATGTGGTGGCCGCCGGGGTCTACGACGACAAGGCAAACATCAAGGAACTGTCAAAGCTGAGCAGTGGGAAGTAGCCTTGGGCTGCTCTCACGCATCACGTCGCAACAAACACCAAGCCGCCTGATCGGGGCGGCTTCTCTCTGCATTACGCTGAGTGGTGCGCGGTAACTTCTGTAACCGCATTATAAAAGGGCGCCCCTCTTGGAGTAGGTTGTGATTGTTCGAATCATTACCTACGAAAAGGAGCACCCTTATGAGCAGTGAAAAGTATATTGGCTATGTCGAGAACGAGATAGCCAATAGTATCTCGAGTTCCGGACTATGCCGAGTACGCTGGGCCGCGGAGGCTCTTAATCTTTGAAAAATGCCGTCCCTGTGTGGCTTGTTGAACCAGTTCACTCGGGATAGTCCGGAAGTCCCGCCAAGAGCTCACGCCTGCGAGAAGGCACTTCATGTCCCGATTCCCTAGACATCTTCTTGAACAGGCGTTGAAGCTCAGAATGCCCGTTTCTCGCCTCTCTCGCTGCATCAAGCCGATTCCTCTGACAGATTCGTCAGAATCGACGATTTCGCGAAACCCAGCAATTCTGCAGAAACTGACTCCGTCCGGACTATGCCGAGTCTAAAGGCGGTCAACAGCCTGATTAATCGATAGCTCATGGATCTACTCGGCATAGTCCGGAACTCGAGATACTATTGGGCTCGACGTTCATCAAGCAACCATCGTGGTGGCGGCGACCATTCTTCAGTTCTTTGCCGGCTTGCGCGGAACTTTGTTGGTGACCTTCGAGGAGGGAACCTGGTCGGCCTGGCTGTACGATTTGCTCAACCCCCACGTGGACAAGCTGGTGGTATGGGAACAAGAGTGATCGCATCGATGCCCGTAAACTGGCAGAGCTTTTGCGCGGCAATCAACTCACGCCGGTCTACCATGGCGAGACCGGCGTGCGGATGTTGCGGGAACTATCCCGAAGGTATCTAACCATCGTCAAAGACCTGTCGCGGGTTATGAATCGGCTGAAGGCGGTGTATCGCAGCTGGGCGATTCCCTGTGCCGGAAGAGACGTTTATTACAACCGGAATCGAGCTCAGTGGCTGGCCAAGATCCGGGAAGAAGGGGTGCGGCGGCGAGCCGAACGACTCTATGAGCAACTGGACATGTTACGACACTTGCGTCAGGCAGCACGACGGGAACTGTT
>JBEKRE010000100.1:0-12667 GCA_049519055.1 Candidatus Sulfotelmatobacter sp.
CAGCGGTACCAAGGCGTATTGCGCCGTGGATGACGGTGTGGTTCGGACCCAGGCTGCCGGCACAATCACACTGGTTGCCTCATACGGCGCCTGCCAGCTTCTGACCCCGTTGTCGAACTAACTTAGCGGTTGGTGGAGCACCTGGTACAAAACCGAGAGCAGCGAAGGCAACTTCGCTGCTCTCTTCTTATTTTCTGGCATTGCTTTCTTTGGCAAACTGACACCGTTTGTCAAAGCAACGAAAGCTACAAGTGCTAAGACCGTGCAGTTTGCCTGTGAACGTCGGATTGAATCGGCATCCGGCTGAATATAAGGCGCTTGAGCGAATTGTGACCAAGGTACAAGGACCCCGTCGATTTGGTCCCCCGCATGCCACTCAGACTTTATGTCTGGGTCTCTTTCGAACCTAGGGAACGGTCCAGGCAGAGCTTGAAAGCGAGAGCACTCGATGCGGAAACAAAAGGGTTTCTCATTAATTGAGTTGCTGATTGTGGTCGCCATCATTCTGGTCATCGCGGCGATCGCTATCCCCAATCTCTTGCGCGCCCGCATGTCGGCCAATGACTCTTCCGCCGCAGCTTCCGTTCGAATGATTAACACCGCCGAAATTGCTTATTTTGCGACCTATCCAACACTGGGCTACCCCGCCTCGATGAGCACGCTGGGCGGCGCTTCTCCCTGCAGTCCGGGCATCGCTACCGGATGCATCATCGATAACTCTCTGGCGACGAATAACGGCGGCTTAGGCAAAAGCGGCTACACCTTCAGCGCCGTGGGATCAGCGAGTGCCGGTAGCAACGTCAACGACCAGTTCCTTTCAACCGGCACTCCTTTGGGCACGCTGTCCGGCACTCGGGCCTACTGCTCCATTCAGGACGCGGTGGTGCGCCTGCAGCCGGCCGGCAACATCACCTTGGTCGCCAGTTATAACGCCTGCACGGCGCTACCTGCGATGGGCAATTAATTCTGGCACAGGGTAACGACTACCATACATCACGCTTCTGGTCGCACGGCTCGCGCCGGGATAGAAGTTAACCGGGCAAAAGTCACCGGTAACCGTCGTAACTTTTCACCCGGTTCAAAAATGCCGTTTCCTTTCATATAATTCTCTTGGCAAATAATCTCTTCCATTCCATGCTTTCGGAGTGCCCATGCCAGCGATTGAAATTCTTGGTTTGGAAAAAACTTACATGGTGGGATTCTGGCGCAAGCGGCCGAAACGTGCTCTGAGTCCCCTGCGTCTAATTGTTGAAGATGGCGAGATATTTGGTTTTCTGGGTCCCAACGGAGCGGGTAAAACTACCACGCTGAAACTGCTCATGGGGCTGGTCTTTCCTACCTCGGGATCGGCGCGACTTCTGGGCCAGGAGTGGACTGACCCGGAAGTGAAGGCGCAAATCGGTTTTCTCCCCGAACAACCCTATTTCTACGATCACTTGACCGCTCACGAGTTGCTGAATTATTACGCGCAGCTGTCCGGAGTTCCGGCCAAAGAGCGCTCCTGCCGCGTGGATAGCACGCTGCATCGCGTCGGCTTAAAGGATGTACACGGCGTACACCTGCGCAAGTTTTCGAAAGGAATGTTGCAGCGTGTGGGAATTGCGCAAGCCATTTTGCACGATCCCAAGCTCGTGTTCTTCGATGAGCCCATGTCGGGACTGGATCCTATGGGGCGCCGTGAAGTCCGCGACTTGATGGAACAGCTCAAGCAAGAAGGCAAGACCGTATTCTTCTCCACCCACATTCTTTCCGACGCTGAAACGCTGTGCGACCGGGTCGCCATCATTCACAAAGGAGAACTTCGCGGCATCGGCGCGGTAGCGGACCTAACCTCGAGCGTGCAAGGAAAAGTGGAAGTAATTTGGCAAGGGACCCAAATTCCTGCCTCCATGAAGGCATTGGGGGCGGAGTGCCATCTCACGGGAGACACGGTGCGGGCCATCATTGACGAGAGTCAGCAGGATGGGGCTATCGATGCCTTGCGCCGCGAACGCCTCCGCATGATCGCGCTGACGCCGGTGCGCACCTCGCTTGAGGCCTATTTCGTCGAAAGGCTGCAGCGTGCCGAGACCACGGCTGGGAAGACAGTATGAAAGCCCGTGTCCTGCATATTGCGACCAATACTTTTCGCGAAGCGGTACGGGACCGCGTGCTGTACAACCTGATCGCTTTCGCCTTGCTGCTCTCGGGAGCAGCTGTTCTGGTCGGCCAGATTTCCATCGACATCGAAAAATTGGTGGTCATCAATCTCGGTCTCACCGCCGTTTCCCTGTTCGGCGTCGTAATCGCCATTTTTATCGGCATTGGTCTGGTCTCCAAGGAGATCGAGAAGCGCACGCTCTACACCGTACTTTCGCGCCCAGTCCGCAGATGGGAATTCATCATTGGCAAGTTCTTTGGTCTGGCAGGGACGCTGATTGTCAATACGTTCTTCATGGGTGTCGGCGTTTTTGCGGCCTTGTTTTACGTTTCTCACAAGTTCGTAAGAGCCGACGCGCTCATTCTCATTGCCTTGTATTTCATCGTGCTCGAGTTCCTGATCATCTGCTCGTTGTCTCTTCTGTTCTCGTCGTTCTCTTCGCCCTTGCTTTCCGCTGTCTTCGCCTTTTCCCTGTTCGTAATTGGCAGCTTCGCTGAGGATCTGCGCGGCTTCGCAGGCATGGCCCACGGCTTCACCCGCTGGGTGGCAACCGGAGCCGCTTATCTGGTGCCCAACTTTTCCGCGTTTAACGTCGTTGGCTCCATCGCCCATGAACAGGCAGTGGCCGCGCACCTGATCTGGCACAACACTTTGTACGCCTTGTTCTATGCCGCCATGGCGCTGAGTGGAGCTGTACTCATCTTCGAGCACCGGAATCTGAAATGAATCACCACCGCAAAGTCTCGCTGATCGCCGGTGGCTGTCTGGTTTTTTCCCTGGCTGCGAGCGCCCTGATCCTGCATCGCACCGACCAAATCCGTCCGCCGGCCACCACCGAAGACGTTTTGTTCCTGGGTTCGCCCAAGGTACTGAAGCGGGCCAGTCTAGGCTATGATGGCCTTCTTGCCGATATCTATTGGACTCGCGCCGTGCAGTATTTTGGCGGACGGCATCATGACTATGCCCAAAGCTACAATCTGCTTTTTCCCTTGCTTCAGATCACAACCCAGCTTGATCCCCATCTTGTAGTGGCCTACGAATTTGGTGCGAGCTTTCTGGCGCCACCGCCGCCCGATGGAGCGGGCCAACCTGAGCAGGCGGTTCGGTTGATGGAATACGGCATACAGAACAACCCCGACAACTGGAGGCTCTATTACAACCTGGGCTTCGTCTACTACATGAACCTCCAGGATTACAACAAGGCCGCAGAGGTGTTCGAGCGCGGCTCGAAGGTGCCGAACGCACATCCCTTTATGCGAGTCCTGGCCGCGCAGATGGCGCAGCATGCGGGAGAGTTTGACACGGCGAGAATGCTCTGGACCGCGACCTACCAGAACAGCCAGGACAAGCAGATCCGCGCCAATGCGGGGGAACACTTGCGCGCGCTGCGCGTCGATGAAGATGTCTCACATCTCCAGGAGGCGGTTACGCGTTTTGGCGAGCGTACTGGCCGTTTACCGGCGACAATGGCTGAACTCTTGACCGCCGAAGGCTTGCGCGGAATTCCCGTCGATCCCGACGGACATCCTTACAAGCTAACGCCGGAAGGCCGCGTCGAAGTGCGCGTGCCGGAGGATTTTGCATTCGCGACCAGAGGCCTTCCTCCGGGATTTATAGCGCACCCGAAATTCCACTCGCAAGACCAATAATCGTGCCGTCGCTTATCATGGCGAAGAATGGGCGGTACTTCTTCCAGTTCCTCTCGAATCAGTTTGGCGGGCTCGGCGCGGCATTGGTGGAAGGAGAATGCCGCACGCGACGGCCGGTTTTCGGCTACGGGTCAACTGCTGAGTGCGCTGTTTCAGTTTGTTCGCGATTCGACTCCGGAGCGGCGACGACGGCTCTTTGGTGATGCGGAATACGATTGGCAACATCGCGTCAACACGACCAGCGCGGCCGTTGGCTGGCACGATCGGCTGCTGGGAGTTTTTCACTCGCCTTATCAGCCTACCGATTCCGCTCTTTTTCACGAAATGATCGGGGCTTTTTCGCGACAGGACGACTTCGATTTTAAGGACTTAACTTTTATCGATCTAGGCTCGGGCAAGGGACGAACGCTGCTGATGGCTTCGGATTATCCCTTTCGCCGCATTGTCGGCGTGGAGCTCCTGCCCACTCTGAATCAGGCCGCTCGAGAGAATCTCAACCAGTATCACTGCGAGTCGCAGAGGTGCTTCGCGATCGAATCGATCTGCGCTGATGCGACTGAGTTTCCTTTTCCCGTCGAACCCACTCTGCTGTTTCTCTTTAATCCGTTTCCGGAGTCCGGCCTGAGACGGGTGATTGCGAATCTTGGGCAAAGTCTGCGGGAGCGTCCGCGGAAGATTTATTTGCTCTACCACAATCCTCTGCTGGAGCATGCGTTGGGCGAGAGCACCGCCCTGGAGAAGATTGGCGGAACACATCAGTATTCGATGTATGCATGGCGATGGCGAAACGGTGGACTCCGGCGCTCACCATGATCCGTGGGGCAACTCGACCTAAAAAATCAAAGAGTAAAATCTAGCGATGAGACCAGCCGTTTTATTTGTAATCGCCGTGACGCTGTTCGCCGTCGCTCTTGCAGAAGACGTCCACTCGATCGCGCAGGCCGTCGATGAGCATTACAACCACCTGCGCACCTTACGAGCAGAGTTTACGGAGGTTTATCGCGGGTCGGGGATGGAGCGGACCGAATCCGGGACGCTTTGGCTGGAGAAAGGCGGATTGAAAAAACCTGGCAAGATGCGGTGGGAGTACCGTTCTCCCAGAGAGAAGCTCTTCGTGAGTGATGGGAGAGATGCGTGGTTTTACGTCCCGGGCGACCGGCAGGTGAGGAAGACGGAGGCACGAAAGGTGGATGACATACGCTCTCCGCTGGCATTCTTGTTGGGCAAAAGCAAGCTGGAGAAAGAGTTGCAGGGGCTGTCGCTGGCCTCCGATGTGACGCCCTTGACCGCGGGGGATACAGCTTTGCGGGGAGTGCCGCAGGCCATGGCGGACCGGGTCAGCGAGATTTTGCTGGAAATCACGCCGGATGATCGGATCGTGCGAATCGTGATCGACGAAGTCGACGGATCGAGCACCGAATATCGTTTCAGTGATGCAAAAGAGAATGTCCAGATCCCGGCTGGGACGTTTGCATTCACTCCCCCGGCTGGCACCGAGGTAGTCGAGGGTGAGTTGGAAGGTAACTGACAGAGTCGAACTGGGAAGAGGCAGCCCTAACTGATCAGTTCTTCCGGGTATCGAATTGATGAAGATAGACTTAACCCTGGGAAGCACAATGTGATGGATTGCCAGGATGGGTTACTTGCGATACTTGAAAATACGGTGAATAGGTTGGATCGGCGGTTAAGATGGGAAGCGACGATGTTAAACTGAGCTTACAGGTTGAGACGGGTCACGAGGCGGGGAAAAAACGGTAAATGGCGGAGTTTGTAGTAAAAATCGCGGACGAACGGGGTCGTCTGCTCCAGCAGGTGGAGCAGGGTTACTCGGCGGCCGAGGTGCGCGACCGCTTTGCCTCCCAAGGGTATCTGGTTTACTGGGTGAAGCCGCAGGGAATTTTCTCCGGCGGATTTTCGCTGCGCCGGCGGCGCAAACTCAAGCAAGGGAATTTTCTGGTCTTTAACCAGCAATTCCTGACCCTCATCAAGGCCGGACTCCCCATACTGAACTCGCTGGACCTGCTCATCAAACGGCAAAAAGACGGCAATCTACAGCAGGTTCTGGAGAATGTGCGGGAGCGGGTAAAAGGCGGCGAACTCCTATCCGAGGCCTTCGCCGCGCATGCCATGGTCCCTAAGATTTACACCACAACGCTGATGGCGGGAGAAAAAAGCGGAGCCATTGATGAGGTACTGGCCCGCTACATCAATTTTCAGCGGCTGGCGATGACCTTCCGCAAGAAGCTATTCGTATCGTTGATCTATCCCACATTGCTGGTCACCGTGGTCACCATCATGGTGATGTTTTTGTTCACCTACGTGGTGCCGAAATTTGCCGAACTGTTCAACAGCCTGGACGCGAAACTTCCCGCCGTCACTCTGTTCATGCTAAGCGTGGGCGAGATTACGCAGAAATATTTCCCGTTTTTCATCATCGGGATCGTGCTCGCTATCCTTATGTTCTCGCAATGGCGCAAGACGGATCGAGGAGCCGATCAGATCGACCGCTTTATTCTGGGCTTGCCCTTGCTGGGCGATATCCGGCTGAAGCATCAAGTGGCAACTTTTTCGCGTATGCTGGCAACCCTACTGCAGGGCGGCCTGCCGCTGGTGCCATGCATGGAGACGGCGGGCAATTCGATGAGCAGCCGGCGCATCCTGAAGGGTGTGATGCGGGCGAGCGCAAGAGTTCGCGAAGGCCAGGGACTGGCGAACAGCCTGGAGGAACAGGATATTTTCCCGGACCTCGCGGTCGAGATGCTGGAGGTTGGTGAATCCACCGGCGCCTTGCCAGCGATGTTGAATTCGGTGGCTGAATTCTATGAAGAAGACGTGCAGACGGCTTTAAACGCGTCCATGGCGCTGATTGAGCCCCTGATTCTGATGGTAATGGCAGTATTTGTTGGCGGAGTGTTGATTTCGCTTTATCTGCCGATCTTTACCCTGGGAGTCCACTGAGCCGCAGTTGGGTTAGGCGTGGGGATGCGAGAAATGGCGATGGCGGAGAAGAAATCACTTTTCGTAAACGGCGAGAACGGCGGGCAGGTGATCGCGACGGGCAATCCGATCACCGACCTGGAGCGTGCCCAGGACGTGGCTCGGCGCTATCGCTGCGAGTTTGTCGATCTCACCGACTTCCAGCTTCATCACGAGCTGTTCAAGAAGTTCTCCCCTGAGCTGATGTTCCGCTACAACTTCGTGCCTCTGGAAGAGACCCCCGACGGCAAGCTGGCTATCGCCATCGCCGATCCCAGCCAGCTGATGATGATCGACGAGATCAGTTTGCTGCTGCAAAAGCGGATCGTCACCAAAGTGGCGACGCTCAAACAGATCAGCGACATCCTGAAGAAGACGGAGCAGTCGCAGCGTGTTCTGGAAGAAGCTAGCGAAGGCTTCCAGATCATTCGCGAGGACGAGAACACCGGCGCCGAAGAAACGCTGACCATCGATAAGCTGACGGCCGCGGGCGATACCAGTCCTATCATCCGGCTGGTTGATACGACGATCTTTACCGCGCTGCAGCGGCGCGCCTCTGACATTCACATTGAAACGCGGGAAGACTCGGTGGTCATCAAGTTCCGCATCGACGGCGTGCTGACGCAGGCCATGCCACCCATCGGCAAAGAGCATCATTCGACCGTCATCTCGCGCATCAAAGTCATGAGCGAGCTGGATATTTCCGAACGCCGCGTGCCCCAGGACGGCCGCTTCCGGGTGAAGTACAACGGGCGCGCCATCGACTTCCGCGTTTCGATCATGCCATCGATTCACGGCGAGGATGCCGTGCTCCGCGTGCTGGACAAAGAATCGATGAGCGAGAAGTTCCGCACGCTCACCCTCGACGTGGTCGGCTTCGACGAAGATGACCTGCGCAAGTTCCGCCGCTACATTAAAGAACCGTACGGCATGGTGCTGGTAACGGGACCGACGGGCAGCGGCAAGACCACGACGCTATACGCCGCAGTCAACGAGATCAAGACCGATGAAGACAAGATCATCACCATTGAAGACCCCGTCGAGTACCAGCTACGCGGCATCACCCAGATTCCGGTCAACGAGAAAAAAGGATTAACCTTCGCCCGCGGCTTGCGCTCGATCCTGCGCCACGACCCCGACAAAATCATGGTTGGCGAAATTCGCGATACGGAGACGGCACAGATCGCCATTCAGTCCGCTCTTACCGGCCACCTGGTGTTCACTACGGTCCACGCGAACAACGTTGTGGACGTAATCGGACGTTTCCTGAACATGGGCGTCGAGCCTTATAACTTTGTTTCGGCATTGAATTGCATTCTGGCACAGCGCCTGGTGCGTTTGATCTGCGAATCCTGCCGCACTCCGGTAAATTATCCACCGGACGTGCTCGAAGCCAGTGGACTGGATCCTGAACAGTGGTCGAAAGTGCCGCTCTATGAAGGACCAGGATGCATCGAGTGCGCAGGCACCGGCTTCCGGGGCAGAACCGCGATTCACGAATTACTTGATTTAAGCGACCGAATCCGCGAAATGATTCTGGCCAAGAAGCCCACGTCTGAAATCCGGCGCGCCGCGCGAGACGAAGGCATGCGTTTTCTGCGCGAGTCGGCTCTGGATAAGGTCCGGCTCGGTCTGACCACGCTCAAAGAAATCAATAAGGTCACCTTCATCGAGGCCATGCGGTAAGAAAACAAGTGGCTAGTGCTGAGTGGCTAGTTGCCAGTTCCTTGGTTCCGAATTTGCTGATCACTGACCACTTGCCACTATCCGTAGTTCCCTTCCAGCTATTGCATTTGGGGCGGCGGGGCGTTTGAATTGTAGAAGTGAAAGTTGGGCGTGAAATCCTGCAATGAGTTCTGGATCCAATTCGGCAAAACCGAAACTGGCGTGTGAGATCGCCGCTGACCGCGTGCTGGTGGGACGGCTGGGTGAGGCCGGCCGCGGTCTGGAGGCCTGCGCCGCTCGCGAACTAGCGCCGGGCAGCGTGATCCCGGACCTGGTGGAAGCAAACTTGCGCCAGCGCGACGCGGTCAGCTCGGCTGTGCAGTCAGCCCTCAGCAGCGTGCGCGGACATTCCCACGATGTGATAGCCGTGGTCCCTGACGCCGCCGTGCGGGTGGTATTGCTCGAATTTGATACCTTGCCCTCCGACTCCGAGGAAGCCGCCGGTGTGGTGCGGTTTCGCATGAAGAAATCTCTGCCATTTGACGTGGACAAGGCTAAAGTCTCCTACCACGCTCAGAAGACCACCGAAGGGGTGCGCGTGGTGGCCGCGGTGGCCCTGGCCAGTGTGGTGGAAGATTACGAGACGGCCTTTCGCGATGCGGGATACAGCCCGGGAGTGGTCGTGCCCTCCATGCTGGCTGCGCTAGGAGCCGCGGAAGGGCAGCGTCCAACCTTGGTAGTAAAGGTGGATGCGCGAACGACCAGCATAGCCATCCTCAACGAAAATCAGCTCCGGCTCTTCCGAACGCTGGAAAATACCCGCGGCGTGACCATCACGGGCGAGCAGTTAGCTGAAGAAGTTTACCCGTCCGTCGTGTTTTTTCAGGACACCTACCATCTGAACATCGAAAAGATATTTGTGGCGGGCTTGTCCGATGCGGGAAATGCCGCCCCCGCGCTGCGCGCGCAAACCGGCGCCGAAGTGCAGGAACTGATAACCTCCTCGCAGTTGGGAATCAGCACCGGAGGTTCGGTGCCACGCTGGAGAATGGCTGGAGTAGTGGGAGCCCTCATTTCCTAGCCGGAGTTTTACAATCATCTAAAGATAATTCGATTCCAAGTAGGTTCGATTTCTAAGCAATGCGTCTCGACATCAATCTCGCCACCCAGCCGTACGAAGATGCGCGGCAATTCTGGATGCGTTGGGGAACGGCTCTTACGGTCGTATCCATCTTAACGATGGCATTGCTGGCCATCACCGTGATGGGCTGGTTCGAGGCCCGGCGCGACCATGGCAAGATCGCGCAATTGAAAGCCGAAATCGCGCAGCGCGATCGGGCCCGGCAGCAAGCTGAGAATTTTTTGAATCAACCCACGAATCGCAACACCCGCGATCAGTCCCAATTTCTCAACGAACTGATTCAGCGGAAGTCATTCTCCTGGACACGGGTACTGGAAGATCTGGAAAAAGTTATGCCGGCACGGGTGCACTTGGTTTCGATTCATCCCGAATTGGATGATGACAACCAACTTTCGCTGAAGATGTTGGTGGCCGGCGATTCGCGCGATCGAGCCATCGAACTGGCCCGCCGCATGGAGGATTCGCGGCGCTTTACCCAGACTTATATCGAAACCGAGACACTCCAAAGTTCCGGCGCTGGAGATCCCATTCAATTCAACATCCACGCGGTTTACGTTCCGGAGACGGTCCCCGTCCCGGCCCCGAAGACGGAGATTTCCACTAGGACCACGCCCTGATGCCAGACTTGCGGCAAACCCGGAAAAGCATCAAAGTCGCGTTGATGGCGCTCGTCGGTGTGGATTTGGTAGCAGCGATCGTGCTGTTTTCACCGCTGGTGGGTTCAACGGAATCGCGACGGACGCAACTCAACCAATTGTGGAGCGAATTGCAGTTGAAAACCCGGCAGGTCGAGCCCCTGACGAATTTGCCGGAGAAAGTGAACCTCGCGAACCGCCAGATCGCGGAGTTCTACAAGAAACGTTTTCCCGATCAGGAGTCGCAGATTCTTACTCAGTTCGGCAAACTGGCCGTCACCAACGGAGTCGCGATCCAGCGCGTCAATTATAAGGTGGAGGAAGGGATTGGCCGACTGCAAGCGGTCGAGATGGAAGCGGATCTCTCGGGCAATTATGTTTCGTTGGCTCGTTTTATTAACGCGCTGGAACGCGATGACATGCTTTTTATCATCAGTAGCATCACTCTGGCCGGGGAGCAGAATGGCCCGATTCGATTGCAAATGAAACTCGAGACGTACTTGAAGGCAGGAACGTAGTGAAACTGGGAACTGAAAACCGCAAGAATGTGGTCCTGGCGGCCGTGCTGGGGTTGGTTGCGATACTGGCGATCACCTACGAGCTGATGCCTGGGTCGTCGACGATTGCTTCGACGGGGACAACCACCGGGGTTGCGTCCGTTCCCAGCACCGTTCTTCCTCATCCCTCAGGCCGTCATGGGGCCGGGTCCGCGTCGGCGAAAAAAGAGCGCGCTCCACAGAGCCTGGACCCCACGCTGCAACTGCGACAACTTGCCGCCATCGAACAAATCAAGTATGAAGGTTCGGGAAGAAACATCTTTGTATCGCAAGCGGACCCGGTGATACCTAAGCCCGTCGCTCCCGGACAAACCAGTCCGGCCGACGCAAGAATGTACCAGCCGCCCGCTGCGGCTGCGCCTCCGCCGATTCCTCTGAAGTTTTTCGGCTTCGCCAATCAGCCGGGAGAACCGAAGAAGGTTTTTCTTTCCAAGGGAGAAGATGTCTTTATCGCTGGGGAGGGTGAGATCGTCGACCGCCGCTACAAAGTGGTGCGGATCTCGCCGACGTCGGTAGAGGTTCAGGATGTAGTCGGCAGCGGTCCGCCACAAAGCCTGCCGCTGACGCAGGGATAATACTGTTTCTGTCGCTGGGGGATTCCCTCTTTTCGGCAATCTTCAGGATCACCCGGCGGGCATCAAACAAGGAGGAAATGCTGGTTGCCGGAATTAATGGCCTTTCACCCAAAAGCGCGTCGTCCATCCCCCCCGCTTCGGCGGAGGGAAGATGGCTACATTCTGCTCACTCTCCTTCTGATGGTAACCCTGATGACCATCACCGCGTTCGCTGTTCTTCCAACTATTGCTTTTGAAATCCGACGCGACCGGGAAGAAGAGATGATCCACCGCGGCGTGCAATACTCGCGGGCCATCAGAAACTACTACAAGAAATTTTCGCGTTACCCGACCCGCCTCGAAGATCTCGAAAATACCAACAACCTTCGCTACCTTCGCAAGCGGTATAAGGATCCGGTCAACAAGAACCGGGATTTCAAACTGCTCCACTACGGTGACCCCGGTCTTTCGATTGGCGGCAGCTTCGGGGGCGGGGCTCTCGCTGGTGCAACTTCGGTTTCGGCGATGAGCAGTTCGGGTTCGAGCGGTTCCGCGTTCGGTGGGTCGGGTTCCGCGTTCGGCGGTTCCGCGTCGTCCTCCACACTTGGAGGAAGCTCCAGCGGAACGTTTGGCGGAGGTTCGAGCTCAGCCTTTGGAGGAAGTTTCAATAATTCATCGAGTTTGGGAACGTCCAACGCCGCGGGAACTTCGAATACTCCGGGAACAAATTCGACGTCTGGATCCGATTCCACGCAGGCCCCTGCCCAAGTCGCGCCGGGTACGGCAACAGACTTGAGTTCCAGCACTCAGCAAGTAGTTGGCGGCATGCCCATCGTCGGCGTGGTTAGCACGAGCAAGGACACCACCATTCGCGAATTCAATCACAAGCGGAAATACAACGAGTGGCAGTTTGTATACGATCCAACGATGGATCGCGGTGGGCTGCTGATGACGCCCAATCAGCCGGCGCTGGCTCTGGGTGGAACTCCGCCGAGCCAGATCGGGCAACCGGCCGGCGCGAATCCGAGTGGCAGTTCCTTCGGTCAGTCCTCGTTCGGGCAGTCGTCGTTCGGGCAGTCGTCGGGCTTTGGCAACAATAATTCAGGCTTGACGGGCGGGTCTTCCACACCAACGCCGCCATCCAATCCACCACAACAGTAGCTCTCCGATTCCGGAGTTCAGGGGAAAAACAAATGACCTCATCGCAAGATGAGGCCATTTTTATTTATGGTGCGCCCGGCAGGGCGCACTCACTAGGAGGTGAAAGTCCTCTACACACCCGGCAAGGGGAAGTGTTAGCCGAACAGCAAGGGTGCCCATCGCGAGGCGGGATCCGGAGGAAGCTGCAGG
>JBEKRE010000101.1:0-12630 GCA_049519055.1 Candidatus Sulfotelmatobacter sp.
GATGATATCCTCGGGCTTCTTGTAGTTGGTCAGCAGTTGGTCGATCAACTTCTTGTCGATTGCCATGGGGTCTCCTATTTTCTTCTTCCCATGGCCGTTTACACAGTTTTATTTACACCCTCAGATATTGCCTAGCTCATTTGGCATCCAGCACGCAAGCCTGAATCGTCCACCGTAGTTTCACTAAGTTTGTTCAAATTCACTTAGGTTTAGAAACTTAGAACACATCCGGACGGTAACGTGGAACTGCGGAATGTCTCTTGCCCGGAGAGCGCCGAATCTATTGACGCTACGTCTGGAATTGCGCTGTCGCTCGTCTCTCAACACGGTTTCTCCGGCCTGCGGTTCGGTGCCAAGATAATGGCTGAGACTGATCGGCGCTGGCCTGCGAACAGGTACAGGGTTTACTCACAGAACCTAACTGGTACCGAAAACTCTCCGGGTCGGTTGTCGCTTGCAAACCAAACCTCGCCGCTACCAGTAGCACATTTGTCGTCTGGAAACCTGAAATGCAATTCGTAGTCTTCTTTGTCGTTTCCTCTCAGGCTAATTCGGTCTGATCTGTCCGTGGTATTGGATTTCAGATGGAAGGAAATACTTTGAACAGGCCATTCCTCACCCGCCATGAGGAGCCGGAGGGGCGTGATCTTCATAGGCAAATGAGTGCGATTCACGACGGTCACAGGACCCCATAAATACATGAACGGCCCTTGCGACGAATGCTGACTTCCGGTGACCAGTATCGGGCCGGGAGTTCCATCGAAGTTGAAAAACAGCGGGGCAGCCTGTTCCTCCAGTCGTTGCTCGGCTTCCCTGTCGTCGCCTTTGCGTTTTTGCTCAGCATTGTCCTCGGCGCGTGCCGCTCGTTCTTCGTGGCGCCACTTAAGTTGAAGCACGTTGAAGAGAATGCTGACAAGAAATGCTAGACCAAGGATGACTAAACCAATAGCAGCCATGTCGCTCTCCCAATGCCTTATGCCTTGCAGTCTCGATTGGGTCTCCTCCGGCTATCATTGGCTCGCGGAATCGCGTCTGCGCATTCGTAGCAGACTACACACTGGCACTACGCCGCCTTCTTCTACCCGGCCTTTCGCCCAGCGTGCTCGCTGTGCCGCCGCGCGGCCGCATAGCTTAGGCGTCGTGCCGTTCTGTGGCAGGGACAGCGGCTATGTTGAACTCCCCGGAGTGCGTCAGTTTAACGTGTGCGCGAAACGCTTCATAGAGCTTTTCGCTGGTTTGTTGCTGAGTACTCGGTCCCTCGGCCACGGCCTTTTCGACGCAGATGATCTCATGACATTCAGAACACTTGCCGAAGCGATGACTGGCTCGATCCATTTCATCCCTTGGCCCAAGCCAACCCGCCTCAGTCAATTCTGGCTTTTTCATGCCCCAAGTTTCCCACAGGCCAGACGGTTTGGCTACCCTTTGGATATTCAAACTGACCCACAAGCCCATACCTGCCCACCAAGGACTATCCGCTTTTCTAACCAGCGGACGCCTGAAGAATACGTCACAAAAAGACGACCCGGATGGTCAGAATTGTTCACTGCTCGAACTGGAGAAGATTGCCGGAAAGGAAACTATTGATCTGATCAGTTGCGAGGTAATCCTTTTATCTTCTCCGCTACGGAGGAAGCAGGAGAAGAGGGCAACGGGACAGAGAACCAAGAGCCGAGTCGGCGAGCGAGTCTTACGTTTTACTTTCAGGCAGACCTTTTTGTTGGCGGGGGAAATGTGATAAAGTTTTCCGCGATCCTCTCCAGCGGCCTGCCACTCCCATCCGCATTGGCAAGGGATGGAGTCCCACAATCGAGGCTTTTTTAGAACTGCCTTGCACACGGCACATGATCTCATCCACATCGCTTTTCACCCACCTTTTTTGTGTGATTGGAGCAAGACCGTTTCACCTTGAGCACCCCGGCGTATTCAGCGTCGGTCGCGTCGAAGAAGGCAGCGCCTTAGTGTGCATCGGGCGGATAGAGTGGGGAATGGCTCCGAGGTGTGGGACACTGTATGGAGTGAATGGCATCGCCGTGCCGGCAGGCATCACGTTTAGGCCATTTTCGACTAAATTCGATGGTTATAGCTTCGGGGTTAACTGGTCGGGACACCCCGTCGAAGGGCCAACTGTCCGAAATTCGAGCGACTGCACTCATCGCCCTCAAATGAGCGTGATGGCAACGTTTCAACACTTTGCGAACCTAGACGTGATTGTTTGCCATCGTCGTCAGTTCGCCACCATCCGCCGCAGTTTCGCGACTTGCGGTTCCACCTATTGCTGGAAAGGGACGGCTTTCCATTCAGTTCCTCATGCACGATAAGACGAATAAACGGAAGTCACCTGTAAAGCCGCACTCAACGAATGTTCGCGACTACCCGAGCCTTCTGTCCGGGTTCGAAAAAGAGAGCCTCGCAGCGGTAGCTTCTTGCTGCCTTGTATATGTAGGCGGTTCGCTTCACTGATTTGCGCTATTTCATCTCGTAACTTTGTGATGCGTTCTTCGACGGGCTTCTGCGTGACGATAGGCTAGCACCGCAACCCCGGGTGGATCACGAAAAGCAGGGAGTTGCCAGTGTGTCTGCTAAAGTTCTGGCATGGAGGTTGTCATGGACAACCAAGAACTGCAAAACTCGGTAGCCAAAATTGCCGAATCCCTGATTACGACTCAACGAAATCTCGTCACGGTTTCCCGCTCACTGTGGGCGGTAAGGATTTCGATACGGGAACTGCATCCAGACTTTGAACAGATGTACCTCAATCACTTTGCGGAACCGGAGCATGCATTCGATACAATGCGCGACAACCTTCTCGAGTACGGTCGGGAACTAGCTGATATAGCTCGTTGTCTTCGAGCGGAATCATCCCGATGAAGCTTCTTGCAGTCGCTCCGCATGGTCGGGCGCGGTGAGCGTGACACAGGAGTTCGGCGGTACGGTCACCGGGACTTAACCTTCTACAATGGGCACGACGATCCTGAAGGTTGTGACGGCAGCCCAGCCGATACGGATTTCACCTTCGGGAGTGACCACATGCAACTGGCGCAGGCATTCATCCATCTTGAGCCGGGAATCGACCGCTGAAAGAACCTCTGCGCTGATGGGCAGGCAGATCGCCTTGTTCTCGTGGTCGAGAGCCCTTAGCTTAGCCACGATACGCAAGCCTGACAAATCTCGCACTGGCCATCGTAGAGCACTCGGTAGACCGTGTTTGCGCCGGGCTTCTCGATAGGCTTTTCAGCTATGTCCTCGACCGGGTATCCACGTATGGCGCGATGTTAGGTCGGACAGGAGGGAAAGGTCAAATGGATCACGGAATGGCAGTTGCGGAAGACTATCGAACAGTGTCGGCGCGGCTCCCCGAGTACACTCAGCCCCTAGCTGTTAATGGATGCCCTCTCCAAAAATGTCGTCGCCGTCTCCTGTTTTCATCGGTCGTTGCGGCGTGCTAACGGCATGCCCTATTCAGCCTGTCTGGTTTCGTCATCTAGCTGGCCGCAACTCTGGACGTTCCGCCCTGTCAGTAGTAAAGTACGACGAGAAAGCGATGAGCGCGACGGAAACGCCAAAAGAGGTCGTTTACTGCAATCACTGCGGAACTGCAAATCCGCCACGTTTCGCCGCTTGTTGCAACTGTGGACACGTTCACGCACGGGTCATCGAAGTACCACCTAAGACGAAAGCGCCGCTGTTGTCGAGCAATGGTTTTGGATTGTACTTAGGATTGTTTGTGGCATCGCTCTGTGCATCGGTAGTGTGGTGCCGACATCGGGTACGACCGTGAACCCTGCCCTGCTCGGCAGCATACTTGGTTCGCTCGCGATTCCAATTGCGATCGCTGCTGTGCTCGGGGAAATTGGGCGAGATCGAGCGGGTGGTTTCTGGGCGCGGCTTTGGTGTGGCCCGTAGAGCATTACCTTGTAGCAGTATTCGGACGGATTCACTTTCGGTAGAACCGATTTGAACATGTCTTGACGCTACGCTTCATTGGCGGCTAGTGCGGGGGGCATTGGTACAGCAGCTAAGGTGGTCGCACTTAAATCGCAAGGTTAAACTGATCACATTACTATTCGAAGACATCGTGTAGGCTGTAACTACTATGTATCGCATCGGTAGAGACAAGAGGGGTACGACGCTCATCCGTGTTGCCTGGCCTCACGCAGAGCGCGTTCGAGACTTTGATGGAAATCTTGGAAACCCAGGAACACTGGCCGCTCACGCAATGCTAAAGCACGTCCGTGCCGAGCACAGCCGTGAAACTCATGTGCTGCGCAATGGCGTTGGTGATGAAACGGCAGCACGCACCCCGATAGCCATGCCGAACTTAGTAGAAGAGAATGGCCCCAGAGGATAACCTGCCTTTTGGGCTTTTTTAGGAAGAATAGCTCACATGCGAACTGTGTTTGTAGAAAAGTGGCGGCCACTGGTGAAGTTCGTGCTAGTGGCTGGTGTGGTCCTGTTTGTTCTGATCCACTGGGCCTGAATAAGAGCCATTCGAGACACGGCTCTGTTGTTTGGGTAAGGGACTGAGTCTCGAATCTCGGTTTCGTCGCATTGGAGCATTCATCACAACCCCAGCCTTGTGGCTTTACATAATCGGAATTTTCCAGACTGTACAAAACTATGAGTCGAGGCGACTAATTAAGCTGCCGCTCCGCTGCGCTGGCACCGGTCGTCCAACCGTTTGTGCAGTCGTTCGATGATTGTCAGCAGTCGCTCCGGAAGTTCGCTCTTCATTACGTAATCATCCACCAACCATAGGATTCTCTCGGGCATCTCGCAGTAGGCCGAGAGCAGAATGATCGGCAGACTGGGAAATCTCTTCTTGATATGGCAGGCTACGGCCTCCGCGTCCACGCCTTCCTGTTTGTACTCCAGTAGAACCGCAGCCACAGATGCTTCCTCCAACATCTTTATTGCATCGTAGCCGTTAGACGCGAGCTTGACGCTAAAACCGTGCGATTCCAGAGTCGCCTTGCGAAGTTCCAAAGCTTGTGGAAGGTCGTCGATGCACAGCAGAGTGGGCGAGTTCATGGCTACATCCTCTTTATGAATGCTATCAGCAGTCCATGTTCAACTTAACGATAATCCCGAGCGGTTGTCGCATTGTCTCAAGGAAGGTACTCATAGGTTGGTTCTCCACAATACTCGGTTTAGCATTACGTTGTGAGATCGGTGATGCATGAATGGCCAGAGACAATCTGGAGAGGTATAGGGAACGTGGTTTGAGCTTGAGTCAGGCCTTTGGTTTTCGAATCATCACGACGTTGGTCGGAATCGTAAACTGATAGATCGAGTCTCATGTGCAACTTCCCAAAAAATGCTAGCGCAGTATCTCCCTAAACTGCGCCATCAGAGGAAAACAGCGGACGATGGGGGAAGAGCCGCGTGAGTTCCTTCACATGTTCCCAGCTAAACGAATCTAGAACCGCGGCATATTTTGGGAGTGTTCACAATTGCACACTGTTTGAAATAAGTGATCCCGATTTGGGAATGAGTTACAGAAGCCGCGAACTGCGTCATGCATGCACTAGCATTGGCGAGCTAAAAGTACCAGCGGAGGATGTCAGGAAACGCTGACTCCCGCGCGTGGGTCTAGCGCCTTACGCTCGATGCATGCCCCGAAAAGAGGCGTTTCGCGGAGGTTGTGATCCCCGCCATCTCTCTGTCTGGCGGCTGCTGCGTCCTCAAAACTTATATTGTGCTTGGCGATGAACTCCATTGAATTCCGCAGTCGGATGGGCGACGACGCTGGAAAAACCAAAGGTGGGAGGACTTCAGATAGACTGGCATAAGGCAGAAGACCTGAAAGAGGAGAAGGTGGTAATCACCCCGATGGCTACTATAGCAGGATGAGGAGAAACCGCGCAGCAATCACTGCGTTGTTCCTCCTCCCCGGCAGCGACGTATGCCGCAAGCGGTTATCAAGGATACGGCGTACCATTGGGCAGTCCGATGGAGCGAGCGTGGAACGTGCCTCAAGTTCGCACAAGCAAACGGCGGTCGAAGAGAACCAAATCGGTCGTACCAGTAAGCATCCGTATCATTGGGAGTAAGGATAGTCATCTCGTTCACACTCTCGATGTCAGCAATAACGGAGTGAAGCTCGGCGGTTGCCGATGCGAGATGAAAGTCGGAGACCGAATCGAGATTCACTATCGCCACAATCACGCACTGTTTCGGGTTGCTTGGATCACCTCTCACGAGGGCTCGCCGGAGAAGCAAATCGGCGCTGAGTGCTTGGAGACGGGAAGACAGGTCTGGGGAGCGCCTCTCTCTCAGCAGACGGATGAGTACGAGGAAAAAGAATAGTTTCTGATCTGGTGCAGCACGGCGGGTAGAAGGCAAACCCGGTTGGAAAGGGCTTGGTAAAGCCTGAAATCGCTGAGATTTGCCCTTTCCGGTCTCCATCCGTTTACCCCTCGTTGACTTTGGCTTCCGCACGTCCCTGACATTCCATCGTGAGTCCTACGTTTTCATGATCGGACAAACCATCTCGCAGACCGCGTGATCGAAAAGCTGGGCGGCGGCGGAATGGGAGTAGTGTACAAAGCTGAGGATACTGAACTCGGTCGTTCCGTCGCTTTGAAGTTCCTGCCCGAAGATGTAGCCCAAGACCCGCAGGCTTTGGAACGCTTTCGCCGCGAGGCACGCGCTGCATCCGCACTAAACCATCCCAATATCTGCACGATCCATGAGATCGGAAAGCAAGATGGTCAGCCGTTCATCGTCATGGAATTTCTGGAAGGGATGACCCTGAAACATCGGGTTGGCGGAAAGGCTTTAGAAATCGAGACAGTGTTGTCGCTCGGCATTGAGATTGCAGATGCGCTCGACGCTGCCCACGCCGCTGGCATCGTCCATCGAGACATTAAGCTCTCGAACATCTTCGTCACCAAACGAGGACACGCCAAAGTTCTCGATTTTGGACTCGCGAAGGTCTTCCTCAAGGCCGAAAGCGTAGCTATGAGCGCCTCGACCATCGAGTCAGAGGAGCATCTGACCAGTCCCGGCAGTGCTCTCGGCACCGTCGCCTATATGTCGCCGGAGCAGGCGCGTACAAAGGAACTTGATGCCCGCACTGATCTTTTCTCGTTTGGAGCCGTCCTCTATGAGATGGCCACCGGGCAGTTGCCATTCCGTGGTGACAGTACCGCGACCATCTTCGATGCGATCCTGAACCGAGCACCTGTAGCTCCAGTGCGGCTGAATCCCGATGTGCCGCCCAAGCTGGAAGACATCATCAACAAGGCTCTGGAAAAAGACCGCAACCTGCGTTACCAGCACGCCTCTGAGATTCGCACTGACCTGCAACGGTTGAAGCGGGACAGCGAGAGCGGCAATTCGGCGGCTGTGATTGAGTCGGCACCTGTTTCTCGCAAGAGACGGCTTCAGTGGCTCGCTGCGGGGGCTGTTTGCGTTATCGCTGCAATGGTAGTGGCCGTCTTCATCTGGCAGTCTAGGCATCCCGCCGTCCCCCGCGTTGATTCTGCAAACCCAAAGGCGATTGCGGTGCTGCCGTTCCAGAATGCAGGCTCCGACAAGGACACCGATTTTCTACGACTCGCCTTGCCAGATTAAATTGTGACTACTTTGAGCCATGTGCAGTCGTTCTCGATCCGTCCATTTGCAACAACGAGCAAGTACCACGATTCAAAACTTGGACTTACAGCAGGCTGGTCGAGAGATGGGGGTGACTTCTATTGTAACGGGACACTACCTCACGGAGGGTGATCAGTTGGAGGTCACGCTGGAAGCGGTGGATGTTGCGAATAACCGGAGTGTTTGGCGAGACACCATCAGGGTTGCAGCAGCAGACAAGATTGAGATGCGGGAACAACTCACATCAAGAGTTCGGCAGGCACTGGTCCCCGTGCTTGGAAGATTGTCAACCTCCGGGGAGGCAGGGACTCGACCCAAGAGCGAGGAGGCCTACGACTTGTATTTGCGCAGCATTGCCGCTCCCCGTGATGTTGCACCTAACAAGGCTGCGATTGCGATGCTGGAGCGTGCAGTGGCTGTTGACCCCAGCTACGCGCCTGCTTGGGAAGCTCTGGGCTTGCGGTATTACTTCGACGGTAGCTATGGTGACGGCGGAGACCAAATGCTTAAGCGGTCGGATTCGGCGTACGAACGGGCACTGGCACTCGATCCGGGCTTGATTTTCGCTTCCTCTCAATTGATCACGAACCGGACAGAGCGAGGCGATATTGGAAACGCATACGCGGAAGCATCAGCCCTAGTCAAGCGCCAACCAGAAAGTGCCTCGGCCCACTTCGCTCTTGCCTACGTTCTGCGCTACGCCGGGTTACTTGATGCAGCGGCACAGGAGTGCCAAGCTGCGCTAGCCTTGGATCGAAACAACTATCAATTCCGTTCGTGCTCAGTGGTCACGGAATTAGACCAGCCTCAGGAGGCAATGGAGTTCGTCCGCCTTGATGCGGGTTCAGAATGGGCTGCTAGATGGGTGCAATGGTTCTTCTGGGCCAAGGCAAACTGGTCGAGGCACGACAAGCATCGAGAGAACCTCGGCCAATCCTCGAATGGGTCGTGACCTGCTTCAAGCCTGCCTTGACCCGTTACAAAACTCGTCTCCGGACAGATTCGTGCATGAGGCTGAAACCGCCGCGATGTCGGCGACGGACGGGGAGCCTCGCTACGTTGTGGGAAGTTAGTGGCGTATTGTGGCCAGAAGGATGCCGCCCTGCGTTTGCTGAAAAGCGCCATTGAACAAAACTACTGTGCCTACACCGCCTTACAGAACGATCCACTGCTTGTGAAGTTCCGAGGAACCCCTGAGTTCAGCGAATTGCTGTCGACGGCGAAACAGTGCCAGAATAGGTTTTTGGCGCAGCGAGACCACCGTTCCCATTGAAAGACGCCGATCCCGACATCCCCATCCTGAAGCAGGCCAAAGCGGAATACGCGAGGCCGCAATAGCCGCCTTTACCCGGTTCTGCGACTGCGCAGCAAATCGCCCGGTCAGGACCAAGTGCGCGAATGTGCGTCTCGCTCGCGCTGAAGCGCCCAAACGAAGCGCGAGAAGCAAAATAGGCCGGAGTATTTCGGGCTCTGCCCCCGGCCGTCGCAGAGATGATGCGTACCCTCAACGACCATCCCGATTACTTCTTCTGGTATCCCGACCGCGTGAAGAAAACATCCATCGTCTGCATGTTTGGCGATTGGCTCCGGGCGGTGTTCGACAGAGCGAAAGTTCCTCACGGCAGAGAAGAGAGGTTGTCGCATCGCTTCCGCCATACCTTTGCGGTCGAGATGCTATTGGCTGGGGTGCCCATCGAAGGAGTCAGCATCCTGCTCGGTCACCGGACCGTGCGGACGACGGAGCGGCACTATAGCGCATGGGTGAAGGAACGTCAGACCCGCTTGGAGACAGAAATCAAGGATGCATGGGAGAGGATGGCTCTGCCGGAGTTCGTCTGTACGCAAGCGCGCAAAGATCCCCTGCCTGATCAATACTGCTCAGCTCTCAACTCGCCAAGAGGTTAGGCTGCTCATGACCCTCCGAAGGAGGCGTTTATGGATGGCCGATCCTTTTCAGAAATGTCCTGTGTACTTTGCGGGAAATCCGTAGATTTGCAAATTGATTTATGCGCTGATGAAAACGGTAGGGCGATCCACGAGGACTGCTACGTCAGGCACATTACGAGCTACGAGGGACAGGCAAAATTAAGTTGAGAGGATGACCATGAGTGAAAAGCTGGTTTCCAAAGCATTCGTCGAATTTCTAAACACCGCAAGCACTCATTGGGCTTCGAACACTTGCCTGACCGCGGATCAAGGTTGGTATATCGAAATTGGACATTCTTTTTTGAAGGGCGGACTTGGGAAATCCCACTTCCCCTCTGCATCAACTGCCACCCCATTTCACCCGTCCCACCGTATGAAGCCTAACGACTCCGAACCAATCCAACGTAATCTGTCAGCTCATTTAAGCGATGTGAATCAGGGGTGTCGGCCCAGGATTTTAGACGTGCCGAAGCGCATCATTGAATTGTGGCCGTACGTTTTGATTTTCATTTCGCTGACAGGATTCGTGTACCTGTTCGCTGGCGCTCGTTAGAGTCTGTACGAAAAAAGAATCGTTCGTTATCGAACGGTCTACCAAGCCCCAATGTCTGTAGTCTTTTTACTGGCAGCCTAAACCGAGTGAGGGAGTGTCTTACTCTGACAGGAAAAAGGTCGCAGAAAGCTCGCTGCCCCTACCGTATTTTGGGCATGGTCTTCAGGGCGATGAAGGTTCTTCCCAACGGGCGGCAGATTTGTGAAAACTGCGGCCACATTGTTTTTCCGAACAACATGGCTTTCAGGTGCCCGTGTCCGAAATGCCTCGAAGTTAATCTCTCTCCCAGGATTCGGAGCTTTTGGATCGAGGCCCAGAAAAAGAAGTTGGCTCCCGGAAAATGAAGCAAGAAAGCATTGTGCGGAAATAAACAACGCGGTCGTGAGGGTCTGAACGTGGGAGTTCCCGACGCTAACCCATGACCGCGTTTCGAGCTTCCAAGTACTTCTAAGCTATCTTGCTAACCGTTCCGCCGACTGTTCACTTTTATACATTTATAAAACTTTTATCGGGGGCACAAGAGCGGTCGAGAAAAGTAACAGTTTTAGAGTAATGTGGTGCTCATCTTCGTAGATGTCCACTGGCGGTACAAAGCCTGGGGTGGTTAATGCCGCGTCCGGGACTTCGGGGCTAAAGGACTCACAGCGCATCAACCCAGGATCCTGCCAGGGCTAACTCATCTTCGATCTTTCGGCGCGATCGGAGCGCTCAGGAAAGGCTTCCCGCACTCCAGGCAAGCTGCCTTCGACCTCGGCGTGATCAACCCGCAAGCTGGACACATCCTTTGGGATGCATATCCCGCCACCTGCAGTTTCAGACGGCGCATCTTGTAGAACAACCCGAAGGCAAGCACCACCGCCAACAGACTGACACCAATCCCGATTGTGTTCATCGAACCGCACTCCCTCGAATCCTGATCCTCTGCCCCACCCGGCCCTACTCATTGCCGAGTTCTCATCACCCGGCTACATGCCCTTGTAAGGCTCATAAGGCTCCTCGGACCCCACGGGCTTATCGGCGTATGGTTTATAAGGCGGCCCCGGCTTTTTCTTATAAGGCTCATAAGGGACTTTGAGCCGGTCTATCTTCTCGTATGGTTTGTACGGAGGCTCAGGCAACGGCGGCCGCTTGGCGCGCTCCGAGTCAACCGCAGCTCCGGGATACGCCAGAGGCGGTTCATCAGATTTGTTTGCGAGACGGGCCGAGGTTAGCATCGTTACGCCGATCTAAGGACCGATCTGAACTGAGGATGCACCTCTCCGAGATATCGCGATGGTCATAATTGCTCGTTTCTGAACATAATTTCTCTTCTCGTGGATAACGAAGCGAACCTTGGCGTCAATAGACCAGTGCCCCAGACTGAAGTTCAGACAGTTCACCGCCGCGCTCTGAAACCTGACGTCGTGCGGCGCGTGTTGCCTGAAGCCCCAGCGTGCGCGGTCGGTCACGCCCTAACCCCGCTTTCCCTTATTCTAGGACGCAAAAAGGCCGATCTCGTGTGAGTTCGGCCTGAAACGTTTACACCCCAGAAGGGCGAGGGAAAATCGCATGGAACAACGCCGCACCTTCCTCGATCCGGAAAGTGTCGTCAGCGACAATTCACAGTGACGACGTGCCTTCCAGCGGCGCATCATGGTTCGACGAAGGCACTACGCCGCACGAATGCGATTCGAATTGTTTCGCAATTGTGTCGTAATGCTCCCCCGCGGGAAATTCGACGCTCCGATGGCAATCTATGCATTTCAGAAAGCGCCCCGCGGCGGACATTAGGATACCGATACGATGAGGAGGGGGGTTGTGTATAAAACAGCTGGCTAACATTACATGTTTCAACTCTCTATTTACAGAACTATTGTACGCTTCTATTCTCCGCAACGCCGCGAGCAACTCTGTGCCGCGAAAATAGCCGACTTGTATCGGGTCTGGATTAAGGTGCGGGTATCAGAGCAGCAAAATGAAGCGGTCGTGACCGCATTCAGATCTTAAACTGAGACCCAATAACTAGAGCGTGTTTCATAAATAGGTTCGGCCTCATGCCAGATACTGACGAATGAGGCGGGTTTGCTGATGAGCTTCTGCCTGAAGAAGCGGCAGAAGCTGTTGACCGACGAGCAGTGGGAACTGGTGGAGCCGATGGTGCCCCCCCGCCCAGGCGACGGCGGGATAATCGGGGCCGACCCTGGGCATCGAATCGGGCGTGTTTCGAAGCCATTCTGTGGATTCTGCAAACCGGCGCGGCGTGGCGATTCTTGCCGGTCGAGTTTCCTTCGCCCTCGACCTGTTGGCGGCGGCTTAAACCATTGGGAAGACGAAGGAGTTTGGCTGAATGCGTGGCGCACCCTGCTGGGGGGCGCTGGATGAAGAAGGTCTGCTGAAGTGGGACGAGACCTTCCTGGATGGCAGCTTTGCTCCCGCAAAAAAAGGGGCCCGGCCGTCGGAAAAACCAAGCGGGGCAAGGGGACAAAGTGGATGGTACTGGTCGACGGTCAAAGTCTTCCGCTGGGAGTTCGGCTGGAAAGTGCCTCTCCGCACGAAGTTACGCTTGCGGAAGC
>JBEKRE010000102.1:0-12627 GCA_049519055.1 Candidatus Sulfotelmatobacter sp.
GTTGGTTTCGTTGCTGGATACCCACCGACGCTTCCAGTCTGTTTCATGAACCGCCGGATGCCGAACGGCACGTCCGCGTGGTGTGGGAGGACGGCGGGAGTAATCCCGCCTCCTACCCGATGGAGAGTGTCAGTCCGGTGAGCGGTGGTGCCGCCACCGTGCCGCTGCTGACTTCCGCGACTAATGAAAAACCCCGGGCTGGTTCTCCCGGGGTTTTCTGCCGCAGCGCCGCATACTTCAGGCTCTTGCGGGAACAGTGGAAGCCATCCACTTCTGTGGCGGCGGGTTCTTGGGCAAAATGTCCAAATAGACGATGGCGTAATGGAACGCCACCACCGCGGCCGCAATCGTGGCCAACGTGGCTGCGAATTCGGTCCATTTCGGGACGTAGTAAATGCCTGAACTCGTCTGCAGGGCCGTGATTGAGACGTTCAACCGATTTGTGATGAAGCCCATCACGACTACAGCACAGGTTCCGTATAGGTATTGTGGGTTCTGGCGCACCTTCGGCTGATTCAGCAGGATGAGTGGGATGATCACCAACAAAGCAATCTCCAGCCAGAACAACAGCGTTTCCTCACGCCACATCCACAGATATGGAGTCGCGTCGCGGCTGATCAGATCGACGAAGCGGAAGACGCCCCACATCGCCAGCAGCGGCGCGATTACCTTGCTCACGTCGCTCAGTATGCTCATGTCAACCCGCGCGTTGAGCGAGCGCACGCAGAGGTAGATCGCCATGATGGTGACCGCCAGCCCGGCGGGAATGGCCGAGAGATAGAACATCGTGGTGAGGTACGGTGTGTACCAGAGCGGATCCAGCCGGCCTTTGGTGATCAGGTAGAGTCCGCCGAGGAACGATTGGTGCATCGAGGAAAGCAGGGTGCCGGCTAATACCAGAGCGATCAGGATGCTGTGGTGCCAGCGCAGGTAGAGTTCGCGCGGCTTCGCCCAGGGAAGCTTTTCGATCAGGGCCGGCGAGAACTCGAGCGCGAGCACGGTGGTGTAAAGCATCACGCACCAGGACACTTCAAACAGCACGGAGTGGCGATTCCACATGACGATGGGATGCCAAATTCTCCAGGGAATACCGAGCTCATAGAGCATGCCGACGCATACGGTGCAATATCCCAGAAACGAGATGAGTACGGACGTTCGCAGTATCGGCCGATAGCGATCGAGGCCTAAGAGATATACCGATGCCGCAATGGCAAAACCGCCGGCCGAGAGTCCCACGCCGCACAGTGTTCCTAAGCCGACCCATAGGCCCCAGGGCTGAGGATCGGTCAGATTGGTCGCGACCTTGAAGCCCAGCGCGAACCGGGCATACATCGAATAGATGCCAGCCGCGAAGATCAGTGCCACAATCGTGCGCCAGAAACTGATTCTTGGAAATCCTCTGGTAGTCATGGCTTAACTCCCTTCCTTTACAGATTTCTCGCGGGCTTCGGCCAAAGCGACCAGGGCCCGGCGTTGCGTAATCCAATACAACCCGGAAAGCAGTGCTCCACCAACCAGGATCACGGTAGGCCCGTCTCCCAGAGCAGTTGCCGTCAGCAGAGGCAGCGGCTGCTTAGGGGGAGCGGTGAAGCCGAGCTTCTCAAAAGGCACATCGGAGATGAAGAACACCGACGTTCCGCCTGCTTCTTCGCTGCCGTAAATGTGCTTCACATATTTCGAATCGTTGAGGATGCGGCGCTGCGCCTCTTCCAGAATTTCTTCGCGAGAGCCGGAGATCGATGCCTGCACGGGGCAAGCTTCCACGCAGGCGGGGAGTTGTCCCTTCGCCTGACGTTCTGCGCACATGTCGCACTTCTTCACGTAAGGCACCAGCTTCGCCCACTCGTAGCGCGGCACGCCGAAGGGACACGCCACCAGGCAGTAACGGCATCCGATGCACTTCGACGCGTCATAGGTGACCGGCCCGGTAGCGCTCTTCTTGAGTGCGCCCACCAGACACGCCGAGGCGCAAGCTGGATCCTGGCAGTGCATGCACATCTTCCGCACGAAGCGATCGCCGTGGTCTTCCACAATCGTGAGCGCGGTGGTTGAAAGCTTGTACTCCGTTTCCGCCGGAAATCCGTGAATCTGTTTGCACGCCTGCTCGCAACTTCGGCACCCGATACACTTCGCGATGTCGACCAAGATTGCTCTGGTGCTTGCCATGACTTTTCTCCTTTCCCAGCCAGAGTTCGGTTACGACAACAAGAACTCTTTCACCACTCTCTGCCGCAGCTCAGAGCTAAGCTGCGGAAGCACACCGCTGACCGGCGATCCGCCATCCTGCGCCAGGGCAGGAGAGGATTCGGTTAACAGCGCATTCAGCCGGGTTACGTTGTTTTGCATCCAGGGCGCTACCATGGAACCCTGAATCAGGTTCCTCTGATTCACCGCCAAGTCTGGTGACTTCACCGTGGCAAGCCATCCGTGCTCGTAAGGATCGTTCGCTACTAAGCTGGGATCGCCCAACGCATCGTTATTAATCGCCGTGATTACGCCTTCAACCGGCGAGAGCAAATCCACGCTGGTGTTGCCGCTGTGCAGCGTGATCAGTTTCTGTCCCTGACGCACCCAGCGATTGGCTCCGCAAATATCAATGTGATCGATCTTGCCCAGCAGGTTGGTAACGAACTTGTCGACGCCCACCCGAGCATCGTCGGAGCTTTCCTTCATGACCCACATGTGTCCGAGATGGAAGCCATAATCCTGCGGGATCTCGAAACCGTACTCGCGCTTTACCCGCGGCGATTGCGGTTTGGCCATGATTTCCGTTTCCGGCACGGCTTCAGAATGCGGCTCGATGAAATATCTGACGCTGATGACCAGCAAGAACATCAGCAGAACAAACAGGATTGACATAGACCCTCCTCTCGGGGTTCGAGTCCACCGCTTGATTGCGCGGCGCCTCTTTTGCGCCCCTTGCATCCTTATTAGTGCACGCGAGGGGCAAATGAGCGGTGCTGTCTGATTTGTTGCAGGGCATGGACTTACAAGCTAGAAATCGAAAGGGAATGGCCATTCGGGCCACTGCATTTTGCAGCGAACCCAGCATTTTGCAGGAGCGACCTGACATTGCGCGGCTATCGGTGTTTCTAATCTTTCCATCAGTTTTTCGGTACATTTACAATCAACCGTCCAGCAGCGGAACTTCCATGGCCCTTACGGAGTCTGAGGCGATCGTCCTGCGCACCTATCCGCTGCGCGAAGCTGATCTGCTGGTCACGTTGTTTACGCGTGCGGAGGGAAAAGTGCGCGGGGTGGCCCGGTCAGCGAAGAAGTCGAAGCGGCGTTTCGGCGGAGCGCTGGAGCCGATGACTTACGTTCGCGCGTTCTACGACGTCCGCGAACGGCAGGAACTTGTTCGTCTGGATGCCTGCGAGGTGTTGGATTCTCCCATGGCCACCGAAGTCACCTATGCGCGGGCCGCAGCGCTCGGACACGTGGCCGAGTTGTTGGATGAACTGCTCCCTGACCGCGAAGCCAACGACACTATCTTCCGCCTGGCGCTTTCGGTGCTGCACGCCATGAAAGGCCCCGAAGTGTGGATGCCGATCACTTACTTTGAACTTTGGTTGACGCGGCTGGTGGGTTTCCTGCCCGAGTTGACGGAGTGCATTGTCTGCGGCCGCAGCCTGAACGGCAGCCGGGCTTACTTCCACGCGTTGGCCGATGGCTTGATGTGCCTGGACGACAGGCGCTTGGCGTCGTCCGAGATTTCGGCCGAATCGCGTACGCTGGCCGCGCAAATGTTCCGCGCACCTGTGGAGAGCTTTGTCGAGATGCCGTGGCCCAAAGCGCTAGGGGCTGACCTGCGCAAGTTTCTGATCCAGATTCTGCAGAGGCATATCGAGAAGAAGCTGGTGACGGCGGGGATGCTGGAGAAGGGCGAGTTTTAGCTTGCCACTTTCGTGGCAGGAAAAACTCCCAGCGAGAATAGGTGAGGATGGAAGACCGTCCAGGAGCGGTAGCTGACGGCTGACAATCACTTCCTTTACAATCAAACATAGACTTTTTTACTCCCGAACAAGCCTTGAAATCATCCAAGCTCAATTCGTTGACCTTCCAGGAACTCATCCTGCGCCTGCAGGGGTTCTGGGCGGAGCGCGGATGTGTGCTGCAGCAGCCTTATGACGTGGAAGTGGGCGCGGGGACGATGGCACCGGAGACGTTTCTTCGCGTGTTGGGGCCGAAGCCTTACAAGGTGGCGTATGTGCAGCCTTCGCGGCGTCCCGCGGACGGGCGCTATGGCGAGAATCCCAACCGGCTGTTCAAGCACATGCAGTTGCAGGTGATTCTGAAGCCTCCGCCGGAGAATGTGCAGGAGTTGTACCTGGAGTCCCTCGGTGCGATTGGGATTGATCTGCGACAGCACGACATCAAGTTTGAGGAAGACAACTGGGAAGCTCCGACGCTTAGCGCGTGGGGCGTGGGTTGGCAGGTGATGCTCGATGGACTCGAGATCACCCAGTTCACTTATTTCCAGCAGTGTGGCGGAGTGGACTTGTTTCCCATTTCTGCCGAGCTGACGTACGGACTTGAGCGTATCGGTGCATTCTTGCAGGACGTGGATTCGATTTACGACATCGTGTGGGCGCGTGATCCGGAGACGGGACACGAAGTGAAGTATGGCGATGTGCGGCTAGCGGATGAACTGCAGTTCTCGGTGTACAACTTCGAGACCGCGGATGTGGAGAAGGCTTGGAAACACTTCGAACTTTACGAAGGGGAGTGTAAGGGGCTGCTGGAAGGGTACAGCGCGAATACCCACTTCTCGCAAAAGACGCGAGAAATGGGGCACCCACTTCAAGACTCCCCGAAGTCGCGGTTTCCATTGCTAGCGGCTTACGATCTTTGTCTGAAGTGCTCGCACTTGTTCAACATCCTCGATGCGCGGGGAGCAATTTCCGTAACGGAGCGCGTCGGGGTGATAGCCCGCGTGCGGGCTTTAGCGGTGGGCATCGCCAAGGCGTGGGTCGATCAGCAGAAAAGCGAATCTGCCGCGCCAGAGCAGTCCGACGAGCCTGAGCCTGCTCGGGAACGGAAGGCTCGAAAAGAGAAACTGTCGCCGGTAGGTTTGTGAGCTGAAATTCAGAGTTTGGGGATGCCGATCCGGGATTTTACACAGGCCGGTGTGACATGCATCACATCAAATGCGGTCCAGATTTGAGAAGCTTGTAGGTTTGAAGTTATGCCAGACTTCCTGCTGGAGATCGGGTGCGAAGAGATTCCCGCGCGGATGATTGACGCAGCCTCGCAGGAATTGCGCGAGCGCGTCAGCGCTCTGTTGATCCGGGAACGTCTGGCCGTCAGCCAACTCATCCATTTCGATACGCCGCGGCGATTGGCGGTGATGGCTCATGGAGTTCCCGCGTCGCAACCTGACGCGACAGAACAAATCACCGGACCGTCGGTGAACGTCGCTTATAAGAATGGTGAGCCGACGCAAGCAGCGCATGCGTTTGCCAGGAAAGCGGGCGTGGATGTCTTGCGGCTGGAAAAAATCAGTACGGCGAAGGGCGAGTACCTGGCCGCGAAGGTGACCAATAAAGGACGGACCGCGGCCGAGATTCTGGCGGAGAATCTTCCCAAAGAGCTTTCTTCGATCTACTGGCCCAAAAATATGTACTGGCGCAAACCGAGTGAACGCTTCGTGCGTCCGGTGCGTTGGCTGGTGGCGATGCTGGACGGCGATACAGTTCCACTGGAGTTTGACGGAATCCGGGCAGGAAATATTTCGCGCGGACACCGGATTCTGGCCAGTCGCGACGTAGCAATTCCGCGGGCTGGTTCTGCGTATGTGGATGCACTGCGGACGGCGAAGGTCCTAGGACGCGGTGAACGCGAGCAACAGATTCGCAAGGCGCTCGATGCGTGCACTCGCACGATTCCCGGAGCGCACTGGCGGGAAGACAAGTCCCTCCTCGACAGCGTGGTCAACCTCACCGAATTTCCCTCGGTCATTCTTGGCGGATTCGATCCGCAGTTTTTGGCCCTGCCGGAAGAGGTATTGGTCACGGTGATGCGGGACCACCAGAAATATTTTGCGCTGGAAGATGCGAGCGGCAAGTTGCTGCCGCATTTTCTTGCGGTGCTGAATACTGATGAAGACCCGCAGGGGCTCATCCGTCATGGCAACGAGCGTGTGCTTCGGGCGCGCTTCAACGACGCCCGCTTTTTCTGGCAGACGGATCAGAAGCGGTCGCTGCTGGAGCGCTTGGATTCGCTGAAGGACGTTACTTTCCAGAAAGACCTCGGCAGCTACTACGAAAAGACACGGCGCGTCCAGCGCCTATGCAGTTGGCTGAGCGAAATTCTCAAGCGCTATGGAATGGCTGTGCGCCCCGGCGTGATTCACAAAGCTGCTTGCCTTGCGAAGACGGACTTAACCACCGAACTGGTAAAGGAATTTACCGAACTGCAGGGCGTTGTAGGCGGTCTGTATGCAAGAGTGCAGGAGCTTGATTCCAGCTTGCCAGAAGCCACGCGGCTCGCCATCGCCGATACGATATACGATCACTATAAGCCTGAGTCCACAGAAGATTCCGTGCCGCGTTCGATTGAGAGTGCGGTGCTTTCCATGGGTGACAAGGCGGACACGATCGCTGGCATGTTCTCTTTAGGATTGGTTCCCAGCGGGTCGAAGGATCCGTTCGCGCTACGGCGGCAAGCCAACGGAATTGTGAAAGTGATCGCGGAGAAAAAACTGCCGTTGCGATTGTCGGATTTGATGCGCGATGCGCGCGCCGGATACAAAGGATCGGAAGCGGAGAAGAAATTTGTCGACGACGCGAAGTTTCTGCAGTCAGTATCTACGTTCTTTAACGAGCGGGTTGAGTTTTACTTAAAGGATGTCTGCGGGTATGCCTATGACGTCGTGAAAGCGGTGTTGGCGGCGGATTTTGACGACGTGGTGGATGCGGTAGCACGAGCGGAGGCGGTCAGGCAGGTGATGCACATGCCGGAATTTCAGGCGATTGGTGCCGCTTGCAAGCGCATGCGAAATATTCTGAGGCAGGCTTCAGAGAAGAGCATCGAGCCCGCGGCCAAGTTCGAATATTTGCCGGAGAGTGCGGACGAAGAAAAAAGTCTGATGTCTTACATGGAGAAGACAGGCGGGAAGGTCGAGGAACACCGGAGCAAGAAGGAATATCTGGAGGCCTTGCTCCTGTTATCAACGGCCAGGGACCCGGTCGACAAATTTTTCGACAAGGTCATGGTTATGGTGGAAGATGAAAGAGTCCGAGCGAACAGGCTCGCATTGCTGCGGACCCTGTTGAAACAGTTCTCAACGATCGCGGACTTTTCCGAGATCGTAACCGAAGGGAAAGCATAAAGCAGAATATCTCAGGGGCTAAAGCCCCCTCTCAGAATTGGGAAGTGCTATCGCAGCGCTGAAAGCGCTGCGCCACCCAAAATCAAAACACGTAAGAAGCGAATCGAAACGAAAATCCCGAAGCAAAGGACTAATCGTCATGGCAACGTTGACCCTCCCAGAAGCCGAAGTTCACGAAACGAAAAACAGCTCAACCAAGTACGTCTACTTTTTCGGCGGCGGTAAAGCCGAAGGCAACGGCAAAATGAAAGACGATCTGGGCGGCAAAGGCGCTGGCCTGGCGGAGATGACGAATGCCGGCCTGCCTGTGCCTCCGGGATTTACCATCCAGACCGAGGCCTGCCGCGAATACATGCGGCACAACGCCGTCTCCAAAGAAGTCGACCGGCAGATGGATGAGGCGCTGGCCAAACTGGAATCCTTGCAGGGTCAGAAGCTCGGCGTCGGCGAGAATCCGTTGCTGGTGAGCGTGCGCTCAGGCGCAAAGTTCTCCATGCCCGGCATGATGGATACGATTCTCAACCTCGGCTTGAACGACAGGAGCGTTGAGGCTCTGGCCAAGCGCAGCAACAATCCCCGCTTCGCGGCGGATTCCTACCGGCGGCTCATTCAGATGTTTGGCAACGTCGTGCTTGAGATTCCGAAGTCCGCATTCGACGAAGTGTTTGACGCCAAGAAGAAACAGAAGAAAACCAAGCTTGATACCGATCTGGACGTGAAAGCGCTGAAGGAGATCGTCGAGGAATACAAAAAGGTCGTCAAGAAGCACGCCAAGCGTGACTTTCCGCAGGATCCTCGTGAACAGCTGGTAATGGCGCGCGACGCCGTATTCAGCTCCTGGCAGAACGAACGTGCCAAACACTACCGTCGCATCAACAATATTGATGACATGTTGGGCACGGCGGTCAACGTGCAAGCCATGGTGTATGGCAACCTCGGCGATACCAGCGGCACGGGCGTTGGCTTCACGCGCAATCCAGCGACCGGCGCGAAGGAATTCTACGGTGAATTCCTGATGAACGCGCAGGGCGAAGACGTGGTTTCCGGCGTTCGCACGCCGGTCCCAATCCTGGAGTTGCAGAAGATCATGCCCGACGTGTACAACCAGCTTCGCGAAATTACAACGCGGCTGGAGAAGCACTATCGCGACATGCAGGATTTCGAGTTCACTATTCAGGACGGCAAGCTTTATATGCTGCAAACCCGCAATGGCAAGCGTACGGGTTTGGCCGCAGTGCGCGTGGCCATTCAAATGGTGGACGAAGGCTTGATCACGAAAGAGGAAGCGATTTTCCGTGTGGAACCGAATCAGCTCTACGATTTTCTAGTGCCACGGTTGGACGAGAAGAGCACGAAGGTCGAGGTGCTGGCTACCGGCTTGCCGGCATCGCCAGGTGCGGCGGTCGGGCAAATTGTCTTTACTGCTGAAGAAGCGGTGAAGAAGGCTGGACACGGGGCTACGAAACATCCTGTGATTCTGGTGCGCGCAGAAACCACTCCCGAAGATATTCAGGGGATGGAAGTGGCCGCCGGCATTTTGACTTCGCGCGGTGGCATGACCAGCCACGCAGCCGTAGTCACGCGCGGCATGGGAAAATGCTGCGTCGCTGGCGCCGGCGACATCGGAGTGGATGAGAGCAGGCGCGAGATGCGCGTGAAGGGACAAACCTTTAAGGATGGCGACTGGATTTCGCTCGACGGCACGACGGGCCGCGTGATCAAAGGAAAACTAAGCACCATTCCTCCTACTGCGGACGATCCCGAACTGCTCAAGCTGATGGGATGGGCGGAGCCTTTCCGCAAGATTGGCGTGCGCGCCAATGCCGACATTCCGCGCGATGCCATTCAAGCGCGGGCATTTGGCGCCGAGGGCATCGGGCTGTGCCGCACCGAGCACATGTTCTTTGCCGAAGACCGCATTCCTCACATGCGGGCGATGATTCTGGCAAACAATAAAAAGGACCGCCGCGTAGCCCTGAAGAAGTTGCTGCCGATGCAACGTGCCGACTTCATCGGCCTGTTCAAGGCGATGGCAGGTTTGCCCGTAACGATTCGTTTACTCGATCCACCGCTGCATGAGTTCCTGCCCAAACGCGAAGAGTTGATGGTGGAAATCGCGGTCCTCGAAGCCACCAAACCCAAGTCGCCCAAGCTGAAAGAATTGCGGATGTTGTTAGCACGAGTGGAGGAACTGCACGAGTTCAATCCAATGCTGGGTCATCGCGGATGCCGCTTGGGAATCACCTATCCGGAAATTACCGAGATGCAGGCGCGGGCCATCATCGAAGCAGTGGTCGCTGTCGACAAGGAAGGTATCAAGACCCACGCTGAGGTGATGATCCCACTGATCGGGATCGTGAAAGAAATGGAAAACCAGGGCGCGATCGTCCGGCGTGTGGCGGAAGAAGTGTTCAAGGAGAAGGGACGGCGCGTGCATTACCTGGTGGGAACGATGATTGAGTTGCCTCGTGCCTGCCTGGTCGCGGACGAGATTGCCAAGGAAGCGGAGTTCTTTTCCTTTGGCACGAACGACTTGACCCAGACCACGTTCGGCTTCTCACGCGACGACGTCAATAAAGTGTTGCCCACGTATCTGGCAGAAGGAATTCTGAAGCAGGATCCGTTTGCCGCCATCGACCAGGTCGGTGTCGGCGAGCTGGTGAAGATTGGGATCGAACGCGGGCGCAAGACGCGGCCCAAGCTGGAGGTGGGAATCTGCGGTGAGCATGGCGGCGAGCCGTCGTCGGTGGAGTTCTGCCATAAGGTGGGAATGGATTATGTATCTTGTTCACCATTCCGCGTTCTGACGGCACGGCTGGCGGCAGCGCAGGCAGGTGCATCGGATAAACTGAAAGTTGAGGGCGGACGAACGAAATAGCTTCGCCTAGGAAGAACACAGAGCCACGCGATCCTCGCAGGTCGCTGGCTCTGTATTTTTATTGAACCTTTTTACTGAACCTTCTGAAGTCGTGCGATCAGCTTCTGCCCCAGGCTTTCTTCCGATTCCGACCAGAGCAGGCGCGAGCTAGCCCCACTGTTCTTCTCAACGGTGACTGAGAACTCCACGAGCTTGGCCACGTTGTCGCGAATCTTGGCGCGTGTCTGCTCGCTAAGCTCGGCCTCCGGTTGCAGAAAGAACGAATCTAAACCGAGATCAATTTGGATATGTCCCGTCTGCTGATAAGCTCCTTCATCAAACTCTTCGCCTTGAATGATGAACTCGACTGCCGCGGGCGCAAGCACCCAGTTCCCGCTCGGCAAGTCAGGTGTCCATAAATCCCAGTGAGCTTCAAAAACGTAAGCGTAGTCGTCGTGAATCAATTCGGCTGCGATTAGCGTGGCTTGGCCGGCATCGATCCCGGAAGGAAAACGGCGCTCCAGAACTGTTGCCTCGCTCCATGACACCGGATGCACGGCGAAATAGCTGATTCCCGGACGCTGTGCCGAAGAGGGGAACTGCTGCAACACGGTGAAAGCGTGCGGCAACATCTCCGGTCCTGAGAAATCGCGGAACCACAGGCTGAGATAAACTGGATCGGGCACATGGGCTCCGAGCGCTCTACTATTCGCGTCTACTCGCGCTCGTCACAATTCTAAATTGTCCGAGGATTCTGCGAAACAGAGCGCCGCATATGCAACTCCAGGGAAGTAACTGACGGCAGCTCGATTCGCACCTTCGTTAGTGTTGAGCGTCCGCCTGATGCAAATTGTCCCAACCGTGTTTTTGACACGCCTACGACGGCTTGTTACGATCAAGTGTTGCCTCCAGCAACCCACCTTACAGCCGTCCCCGTCGTCTAGCCTGGCCTAGGACATCGCCCTTTCACGGCGGTAACACGGGTTCAAATCCCGTCGGGGACGCCAACCTTATCAACCACTTGCACATCCCCTCCAGAATTTTGTACGTCCGTTAACGTCCGATAAGCTTCGGTGCTTGGTTTTTCTTCGTTCTTGTCGAGCAACAAGCTCACGACTCGGCTCTGCGCATCTCGCTTGGTTTGCGTGATGGCCTGCGCGTAGATGTTCAGGGTGACCGAGATGTTTGCGTGCCGCATTAGTTCTTGCACAACCTTCACGTCTTCGCCGTTCCCTTTGAGGAGCGTCGCGTACGTATGCCGGAACGTATGCCAACCGAAATGGCCCACGATTCCGATTTCCTTGGCCGCTGGTTCCAAATGCGCCTTGTAGAGCGAGCCTGGCCAGTACGGCAGTTTGCCTTTGCTGTGTGGGCTGGCAAATACCCAGTCCTCATCGATTGGGTATGGACTCTGGAGTCGCCAGTTCCACAGGACCTTTGACAATCGCAAATCGAGCGGAACCGGCTTGCGAGAGGCTTCGGTCTTGCAGTCCCCGACGTGCTGCATCACGATCGAGCGGATGACATGGACTTCCATCTTCTGAAAATCGATGTCCTTCCACTTGAGGCCCAGCAACTCCCCAACCCGAAGGCCCGTGAACACGGCGATAAATACCATCGTGCGCGTCGGCTCCTTCAGGATGCGAAGCAGTGCCGCAATCTGCTCGATGGAGAGCACGATGGGCATCCTGGTCCGCTTGGCGCTTTGACGCACCATGCGTATGGGATTCACACCGAGCCATTCCCACCTGACAGCGTGATTGAAAACGGCACTCATGATGTTTCGAGCTTTAGCTTTGCTTCCATTCGCATACTTGAGCGACCGAAGCCACTGCTCGACAGCGACTGCCTTGACCTCGGTGACGCGATAGCTTCCCCAACGAGGCAGAATCCACTTGTGGAAATATCCCTCATAGGTGACCTGCGTCTTCCGTGTTTTGCTGCAATTCGCCCCCAGCTCCTTTTCCCGGTAGTGTTCGATGAGCGTTTGAACACTAATCGGTGTCAAGCTGGTGCGCGGATTCTCAGCGTTGATGTCTGCCCGAAGTGCGGCTACGGCCTTCTGCGCCGACGCCTCGTTCGGATATTGTTCGACCGAACCAACGATCAGACAGCGTCGCTTGCGGGAGCCGTCTGCCTGGAGTTCGTACCATCGATACTCCCAAGCGTTTCGGCCACGAGCACGCTTCACAATCTGAAGGCTGCCTTGCTGAAATCTCGTCCGTCTCATCACGATCCTCCGTGGTTAGGGACGGTACGGATAGCTGGCTAACTTTAACCTCAAATGCACCCACGCGTCGAGATCCGATGTGCGGAAGCGCCACAATTTTCCGATCCGCATGGCGCGTATCTCGCCCTTGCGGGCGAGTCGTTGAAGTGTTTTCGGGTGGATCTGCAGCAAGGCAGCCGCCTCGCGCGAATCGACTAACCTCTCGAA
>JBEKRE010000103.1:0-12542 GCA_049519055.1 Candidatus Sulfotelmatobacter sp.
ATTCAGGGTTAGAGTGGCATCAATCCCGACAAGATAAAGACGGTGTTAGATGGCTGCTCCAGTCAAAGTACCAATCGCACACAATGTTCTGATGGTGGATGACAAATTGCAGGGGGGGGGAACGGTGAGCGTAGCCGCGATACTGGCTGAATGTAAGGCCCCTCTGATAGCGGATTGGTTGGCGCGAACAAAGAAGACCCCGCAACTCAACCATCTTCATCTTAGCGATGAGGAACGCAGCGGACACCTTCCTAAGCTGGTGGAAGACTTAATCGAACGTCTGGGCAGACCCAAGTTGCCCGTTAAAGACAGCGATGCCATCGCGTCCCCGGCTGCCATCGAACATGGCAAGCTGCGACGGACGCAGGGCTATTCTTCCGGCATGCTGATCCATGAATCACGAATCCTTCAAGTGACCATCTTTGGGACGTTGCACAAGCATCTGACCGCTCTGGATTTCAGCGCACTCTTGCCGGATGTCATGATCATCGCGGACGAAGTGGATGCACAGTTGACCCAGACGATGGATAGCTACACGAACGCACGGAAGGCAGCGGCGTAGTTGCTCTGCCGCCATCAAGCGAGGCAAAGACAATGAAGACGAAGACGTGGACGGTGGTCTCCAACACTGGCAAACAAGCAGACCTTGAATCGGGACTTGAGAAAAGGGAGTTTCAAAAGCCGACACACATCAGCGCCAGTGAGTTTGTTCACTGGATGGCACCTGCTAGCCACATTGATGACGCTTCGTTAGCATCAATATTTAAGCTGTAAGAGCTTCCTCCCCAGAGTGCGCCCCCCCAGCACTTGTAAAATTCCCATATCAGGTGAGTTTTGCGGTCGATACATCCTCAAAGTTTCTTCCAGTCGGTCAACGACACCAATTCGTCTAGGATTTCCTGCAATCTCTGAAGCCGACGTTCATGTTCCGGTGCGCCCGGTATCTTTTTGCCGCCTTGCACGTACTGCTTGTTCGCTTCGCTGATTTGAACTATTTCGTCTCGCAACTTAGCGATGCGTTCTTTGACGGGCTTCTGCATGACGATAGGCTAGCACTGCAAACCCGGTGGATCGCACCTCGCAAGGATAAGTTTTCAATCATTGACCCATTGACCGGGGTTCGCGAGTGCAAGCACCCGGTTGCGACATCTAAGAGTTCTGGACGCAAATGATGCTTAAGGAGTTCCGTATGATTACCCGAATCTGGCATGGCGCGACCCCCGCGACCAAACGTGACGAGTGCCTAAACCTGATGCGAATCATCGCCATACCCGATTACCGCGCTCGACCTCCGGCAACAAGGGCGCTCAAAACTCAGTCTCCGGTCGGTGAGCCGTTAACGATTTGGACGAAGCCCCTGCCGCTTCGATTCCTACTGGGTGGAGCGAACCGGTTCCCGGGCAGGAGTTACACCCGCCGAAGTCCAGCGCCTTTCACCGCGAACTGTTACGCCAACAATCGGTAGCACCGTACTGCTGGCAGGAACGATTGCACCTTAGGCGGCGCGTATAATCGCACGGCACAGGTGGCCAATGGATGAAAAGCAGAACACCGACCTTGCTGGGTCGCTAAGCTGCCTGGCGGAACAACTAACCGAATCGAGTACTTGAGAAATGTTGGTTTCTTTACTCCTGATGAACAAGCCGCCCTCAATTCGGCTTGGGGTAGTCTCTCGGCCGGGGCTCATCCTGGTGTGCCGGAACGCGAGCAAGCACGAATCGGATTGACGCTCGCCCTCGAATTCGGGCAACTATTGTTGATGAAATTCACTAACTGGAAAGCGAATGCTTATCTTTGCTTTAAGTAACCGGACTGCGCATGCGCTCCTTATGTCATCTCGTAAATCTGTGACTTGCTCACCTTCAGCAAGCCAGCGAGTTCTGTAATGGTTAAGATTTCCATGTTGGTTTACTCCCTGTAGAAGTTTGGTTGATAATCAATCCGAGGTGATGAAATGGCACGACTCGCTGTAATTCAAAATGTTGGGCAAGACCCAAACGATCAACCACGGACGGTTCATGTCAATCCCGCACATATAGTGTCTGTCGAAGGCATTCCCGGTGGTACGAGGATCGTCTTGAGTGTTGGAACGATCTATCAATCGCAAGCCCCTTTTGATCAAGTGGTGGATGCTATTAATCAAGCATGGGCGTGAAGCAAACAATTTTGACCGCGCCGGGCAACCACCACCCATCACGGCACGATGGGGTTTTGTCTGTTGGCTAACAGTGCGTCCAATTTGCGGTTTGTCTCTTTTTGGGCCGCGATCAGGTCCGAGATGTTGTCATACAGCAAGGCAATCTCATTAAACTGCGTGCCGGCGGCAATTTAAGTTGTTCGTCTTCCATAACAAGTTCCTTTTCAGGGGATGCCGTAGCACCCGGAAATGGTAGATCGTTGATTGTGGGGCTTCTTAGCTCAGATAATCAGCTTATTGAGGGGCATCCTCATTGCTCTATGGGCTCTCGTCGGCCTGCTGTGGTTCAGACATTAACTGCATCCGCGTGCTTGCAGCCCGACCGCTTCGAGTCCGTGAAAACTGGTCAACAGAGCTTTTCGGCGACTGCACTCCCCAGACCATGCTGATCCGCGTCTGGATGCGGACGGCGATGCGCACGGAGGTCACATCGTTCGGCACGTTCCTGTGTACACTTTGCCACGAATTCTGCCACCATCTCGATTTCCAACGGTTCGGATTCTCGGACTCGTGGCATACTCGCGGATTCTATGAGCGAACTGCTGCACTCTACCATTATGCGAAAGGAACGCCGCCAAAGAAACTGTTCTGGCTGCCAACATCCGGAGGGCGCTGGAGGGTCGACTGGCCGAGGACGAATCGCGGTGGCTGAACGTCATGTGAAAATAAGAGCATGGACATCAGTTTGATTCAGGTTCCCTATACGATGGGTGACGAGCGTCAGGGCTCAAGTAAGGGGCCGGAGCGGCTAGTGCAGGCTGGCGCAAACAAAGTGATTGCTGCCAACGGTATCGTTGTAACCGTGAAGCGGGTTGAACGGGGCGAGCCGTTTCGCGATAGCGGAAACGCATCTTTAGTCGTAAGCAAACGACTCGCACTATTTGTTAGGCAGGCGATTGCGGCCAACCAGTTTCCCTTGGTACTGGCCGGGGGTTGCGATGTCAGCAAAGGCATACTCTCAGGCTTCGACCATGGGCAGTGCGGCGTCGTTTGGTTCGATGCGCATGGCGATTTCAATACGCCGGAAACGACGACCAGCGGCTACTTTGATGGTATGTCCCTAGCCGTGATCGCCGGGCACTGCTATCGAAACTACTGGGCGAAGATCGGCAACAACACTCCGATTGCCGAATCAGCAACGCTCCTGCTGGGCGTGAGGGACTTAGACCCAGCGGAGAAGGAGCACCTCGACCATTCTGCCGTGCAGGTAGTGAAATGGCACGAGGGAAAGCCACAGGGCGATGTGCGGGTTGCACTCGACAGACTGGCGCAGCGGGTACCAGAGGTTTATCTCCACATTGACATGGACTCTTTGGACCCGCAAGTCGCGCCCGGCGTCGTTTTCGACCCTGTACCCGGTGGGCTTTCGCTGGAGGACATGGAAGAAGCGATTCGCTCCGTGTTTGCTCGTTTTCGAGTCCGAGCAGTCACACTGAGTGTTTACAATCCCGAACGAGATCAATATGAAAAGACCCTGAGGGCGGGGCTGCGGATCATCGAAGTGTTAGCCGAGGCTGTGAGGGAAATGGGATAGGAATCAACTATTTGTGCATTGGTGCCTTTGAGAGAAAATCATTGTCATGCAAGGCCTGAAGAATCGAGTTGTTCTTGTAACTGGCGGAAGTCGCGGAATCGGTGCCGCAGTCGCAATCGCACTGGCTAAGGCTGGTGCCGATGTCGCTGTCAACTATCGTGAGCGTGCCGCCGCGGCGAATGGAGTGTGTCACGAAATCGCAGGCATAGGACGCAAGGCAATCGCGGTTCAGGCCGATGTATCGGTCTCGGCCGACGTGAGGCGCATGATCGTAGAGGTTGAGGCGCACCTTGATGGCATCGACATTCTCGTCAACAACGCGGCTATCGCTCATCCGCGCAAATTGGAGGAGATTACGGAAACGGAATGGGACGAAGTGCTGACCATCAATCTTAAGTCGGTGTTCTTGGTGACGCAGGCGGTGGTTGGCGGCATGCGACAAAGGAAGTGGGGACGCATCATCAACCTTTCTTCAGTCGCCGCACAGACGGGCGGGGCTGTCGGGGCGCACTACGCTGCGTCCAAGGCGGGGATCATAGGGCTGACGCACTCCTGCGCTTCATCGCTCATTCGAGACGGAATCACCGTGAACGCTATTGCTCCGGCGTTGATCGAGACCGATATGGTGACCAGCAACCCGAACGCCAACCCGAATCTTATTCCGATGGGGCATTTTGGTTCGGTGGACGATGTCGCATCGGTGGCTGTGATGCTGGCGATGAATGACTACATGACTGGGCAGACGATTTCGGTCAATGGTGGCTGGTATATGAGTTAGTTCCCGCCAACTCTGCCCCAATGTTCGTCGTTCCAGTTTGACCCATTCCCGCTTCGTACTAGATGATTGTGACGCATGCACGTTGAACGCATCATTGACGAGATTGAGCAGCTACAGGAAATGTTCGAAGCGCCGGATATTAGGCCACTCAGCGCAAACGACATCTCTGCGGAATCGCAGGCACAACGAGATGCTCGCGCATAGCCCATGGTTTCGGCTGTGGCAGCGGTACGGGGTTTGCTGCCGATCTGAGGCCCCAGTGATCCGACTAGCCGGAATTGAAGGCTAAGCCCCGCGCAAATTCATCCACACATCCGGTTGATGTCGCGATTCTCAAGGACAGGTTTGGGAAAACCTCGCTTCGTTACGCTCAGCATGGCGCGACCTACGCATTCAGTCGTTGTCACGCAGTTCGGGAAAAGCATCTTCCACAACGGATAGAGGGGTCTCATCAAAGCGTAAGCCGCCCCATACCATCTGGTCGTTGCGCGAGTTCCATGAAGCGGCTGAATGTACGCAGGGCGAAACAGGAACACAGCCTGAACGGCATCTGCAATAGCGCGTTTTCCGTTCTGCCCTTTACCCGCGCCCACATGCTTCGCCCGCGCTCCGTGCTGTCGGTTCCTGCCCCAGACACGTAGATGAAGGTCATTGTCGTGTTTAGCTTGGCTAAGGTTTTAGCCACCGAGATCGTCAGATCGTATGTCACGCGCCGATACGTCTCCTCCTTCATCCCTACTGACGAGACGCCGAGACAAAAGAAACATGCGTCGTAGGCTGAGAGCCTGTCCCCAACCGCCGCGAGATCAGAAACATCTTGGTGTACGATTTCGCGCAGCTTGTCATGCTGAGGCAGGCTGGCGTTGCGGACAACCGCGAAGACGCTCTCGACATCAGGATCGAGCAGACACTCGCGCAGGACTCCCTGCCCGACCATGCCCGTTGCTCCGAAGAGAACCACTTTCACTTGACCGTCTCCTCTTTCTCACGAAGGCGCATACCACTCCGAATGCGCCGACCAGTCGCCACATTTGGGGCACTGTGTAGAAGTCCACTGGTGCAGGCACACTGGACAGACTCCTCCCGTATCGAAAGTGTTCCACATATGCCCGCATGAGCGGAACCAAGGGTCTTCCTTGCGCGGCGACCAGCCGCACAGCGGGCAGCGGATGCGAGAGCCGGAAAAATCGTGGCTCGTGTCTTGATCGGGCTCGCGATCAATAACTATAGATGACTTGGCAGCGTCGTTTAACATCGCGGCGGATTCCTGCCTACGAATCGCCGTTTCCTGACAACGCCGTCCTACCCGTCTCTGCGCTCAAGATTTCGTCTGCATGAGCGCGTTGAATTGGCTGGAGGAAGGGCTAGTATGGCTTTGCTTAGGGAGATTTGAATTAGGTTCCGGTGTTGAGTGCTTCCTTGTCCCGTCGCCCAGCGACAGAACTCCAAGGGAGCATGCCAAAATTTCGAGGGCAAGAAGTATAAAGACACTCACACTAAACCACGCAGTCCAATCACCGGGCGCGACCATGAACACATTGTTTCCAGATGCATGCAGGAAGTGCTCATAAAGATCGGCAGTCAAGGCAGCCAAAAAGAAAATTAGCGAGACCAAACCAATAAGCTTGTCGCTGAGCTTCCACAACGCAATCGATACGCCCCCGTGTAGTAAGGTCAACAGAACTACTGCCAGCCAGCTAACGCTGTTGTTTTGGGCTGGAAGAACGCTTGCCGCAAGAAACAGGTGCCAGATCGCGACGATCCAATGTGCAACGACAATTAGTAGGGCGAGAGTCCGTAGCCTTTTCATAGTTTGCAAATTTTCCCGAATGGAGTTTGTCACGATCTACGCTAGATTTTACACCCGATTCTTCGCTGAGATTTCGCCTGCGGGCTCCTGCACGCGCCCCCCTGCATGCAGATTCACCCGCCGCCAGAGGAGTCCGACAGGAAAACGACACTGTGGCTGGCAAAACCGTCTCGAATGTGTTCCGTTCCTCTCCGCACGAGCAAAACCGTTGGTCTTCTTTGCGGGGCGACCGCCCGCACTGCGGGTAGCGGATGCGGGGGCCATTGGGGTCGAGTCTCTTGTCCTGATCAGGCTCGCGATCCAACGTGGCGGACTGGTCATCCTTGCCGGCGCATATGACGCGCCATTATGACTCAGTCAGGGCGCGTGCAGATTTCATGTCAGAGTTTCATGAGTTGAGCCCCCCTCTGCCCAATCGCTGTGATCTCAGCATTCGATACTCCGAACGAGCTTTGGAGATTGATGTTCCATCCAATCACGCTCAGCTTTGAGGTTGGCTGCCCGGAAAACATTTCAATCCGGCCTCCGTCTAGAAACTCGACCTTCTGAAGATGGCCTCCGAAATAGCTATCGTAAGCTCGCATGACACCCGTCCCGTTGAGTAGAAGGAGCCGGATGCATTCATGTGCTAGTTGCAAGCAGAAAAGGAATATCAGCCTTTCAGTAAGGATTCTCTTTCGTCCGATTCAAGCTTGCCCCAAACCGGATCGGTCGCCCATTGCACAAGGTCCAAATGGCAAGCGGAGCCGTCATAGTAGCTGGCACCAACGTGTTTCAGTACCTTCTCCGGCACATCAAACCAGCGTCGGTAGGCCCGGAGCTGAAAGTAGAGATTACAACCCTCAAATACCATGTTGACATCGCCAGCGGAACCAATCGAGTTACGCCGCGCTTTCAGAGAAGTTTTCGTTTCCAGCCGTCGTTCGGTTCCCTCCAGCAGCCTTCCGGAACCGTCTAAAAATTCGAGTTTGCTGGGGTTCCAGCCCAGAGTTGCGCCCTTCGCTTGGCGTACATCGCCAAACGCTACAACTGGCGTCGAGCCCGGCACAACGCGACTGCCCGATGGAGGACACTGCTTGATTCGTGCGGAGATATACTCAGGCATCTCAATAGGTGGCATGGGCAGCAGCAATTGTGGCACAGATGGGAGTTGTGAGGCGACAAAGCGTTCCGAACAAAACACAGACGTCGCGGTGAGCCCGTGCGCAGCAGCAAGAGCCTCGTGCTTTTTTTGGAGCGCCCAGAGATTTTTTCTCGCCTGCCACGTCGGAACTCGGACGTTCACCAGCGGGCACCGCGCAATATCACGCGATGTTCAGGCGGACACCAACTGTCTGTCGTCCGCTTTGCCAAGGCCATCAGGACATCGGAGAGTGGCAGGTAGTATTCGTAATGGGACGGCGGCTTCCGGGATTTGCGTTCAACCAAGCGTGCAAGTGCGGGCATCGAATTGATGTTCTACCAGAATTTGCGGCTGGGAGCACGGTTTTCACGGTGGGATACGTTGACCGAGAATCCAACCCTCTAGCTTTCTAACAGTTTCGTCATCCGATTCCCCCGATTCCCTCCTGCCCATCAGAACCTCCGGCATGCCAAAGAGTCCCACTGTAGCGTCGAACGCATCATCATTGGGGAATCCGCCATCGATGGCACGGCGAAGGGCAGGGTCGAGAGTGACGTTTGAGGATTGTGCCCAGTTCAGCAGTGCTCCGAGCGTCCACCTTCCCCTTCCCCCGTAGCAGCGCACCTTTTAAGAACCAACCGTAGCCGTCCGCTGGGTAGGTGTCCACAATCACCGTGTTTCCGGGCGTCAGCAAATCATGAAGAGAGCCGTCGAATGGCCAAAGTAGGACGGGCTCTCGCTCCTCAATGCGGGAAACCAGCACATCCCGACCGACCGCATCAGCAAGGCTTTAGGTCGCTCGGTGCGAGCCATTCAGCAGCGGCATTACCTCCTGTCGGGGGGCTGACAGGCGTGCCTGTTTGTGGACAATTGTGCTCAGACTCCGGTTGTGCGATTCGACTACGCTGTAGGTCCGGACGAATATGGGAGGGCTGTTATAGCCCGTGCGCAGAGATTCCGATGGATGAAGGAGATGGCGATGGCGAAGGTGATCGAGTTTTACCTACCTTCGATCTCCCACAAACCTTAAAAAGGGGCCTCGCACCAGCAACGTGCAAAGGTCATCGAGTTTTGCACGCAAACAAGGAAATCCGCCTAAACGATGAAGCCCTTGGTACTCATGTCGCATCGGAAGCATCTTCGCCACGAGCGCGTAGTTTCCGTCTGGTACATCCGGCTGCGGATGAAGAGCTACATGGAATATCCGCTTATGGGTGTTGTCAAAGTCGAACTGCCCGTTTTGGGTGCGGACCCACCCACTAGCGACTTGCGAACCAAGCTGAGCAACGCGCTGCTGGCGAAACGCACAGTGACTCCGCACGGGCTGGATCGTCGCTGGCATGCGCACCTTTACCCAATATTCCAAGCTGAGCGGTGTGTCAAAAACAGTTTCATCAATGTTGCGACTCTGCGGGCGGGATTACGCTGGCCACGGGCCAAGCTGCCGAAATAAATCAGATTGGCCGATGAGGGCGGAATCATGGGATGGCTCGGAGGATTCTTAAATGTGGTAAAGGATTTACTCGTCGAGGCAGCACCACACATAGCCAAGCATGGCACTCCAATACTCATGCAGAGAGTCGGTTCCGCTCTGGACCGAAATTCGAGGAACAAGAGAGATGCGCTACCGAATCTGATTCGAGGAATAGAGGAACTCGAACGCAAGCTAGAGCAGGAATCAGGTGTTTCCAGTAGGCTGCTCGATTCACTACAGGCCCTCCATACCAGAGTATGCGAGGGGTTGGACGGACTGGAGTCGGAGCTTGAAAAGGTACGCGAGCAAGTTGACCAGGCGAAAGCTAGCATCGAGGCAGTGCGTCGCGGCATTAAGTGGTTGACGTTCGTGCTGGTTTCCAATTCAGTGGTACTCGTGGCCTTGCTGGTATGGATGATCGTCCATGCCCGGTAATGTCTGATAGGGTCTCTTATGGCGAATCGTCAAGAAGCAATGGCTAGTCATCAAGGAACACCTCTGCCTCGGCGATTTGCCAATCTCTGGTTGGGTGGAAGACGAAGTGTTTTTTGCCGAGGATTTGTCCGCAGTTCCCTCCAGTCGGTGAGGACCACCGACTCGTCTAGGATTTCCTGCAACCCTGGAGCCGACGTTCCTGATCTGATGCTGCGCCCGGTAGCTTGTCAATGTTTCTATACAGGGCAATCGACCCGTGACGAAATCACTTTGGACGGTGCTTAGCCTCACAGACGGCAGGCCATCGGCAGACCACACTCTGACGGGATGAATCACAAGATTGCATCTACATTTATGGCTAAGCTCTCCACATGGCGAAACCGTAGCGGATTATGTCCGACACAGTACGGATTCTGGAGAGCACTGCGAGGTGACTTACCGCCTTATGGCGGACGGCGTCCTCCTGCAACAGATGTTGTGGGCTCGGTACAGTAAAGTTTGGCCTAGGCAGGCGATATCCAAGAGCCCTTGGAAGATTGCAAAGGTAACGCCCGCAATCAAAGCTAATCCTGACCTTCTACTGCCACAAGGGTTCCAAGAGATGGAGCGATACCCCACTTCACTCTAGAAGCAACCTCCGGACTTGCTTTTGGTCACCGCCACCAACGACGCAACGTGCGGGGGCTACACGGCAGTTAGGCGAAAAGAAATGAGCCGAATCGAGCACATCTGCGTCGGGTGCGGATACAAAGAAGTCAACATCAATGCTACCCGCCCGTCCACATGCAAAAAGTGTGGAGAACAGATGCTCCACAGGTGGGACCAGCAGAGTATGCATCTTGCCGGCGGCCTTGCGCCGGCGAAACTTTGCCCACGGGAATATCGACAGACACAAATCGATGGCCGTCGAATCCAGAGCATACAGACTTTGATCCAGATCGACGCCAATCGAGTCATGCGCTTGCAAAGGCCGGGCGATGCCGATCAATACTTGAGCGAACTCCGCAAAGATTCTCCAATCACGAGATTCGTTAGCATCGGCCAGCGTCGAGCGCGACACTTTGCCTCGGATCCCCATGTGATACAACTTGCTTTGGAGAGCGCGCAAGCAGGATTCGATATCGCGCAGGCTCTCCCGATAAGTGAGTTGCGCGAACGCCATCGCCAGTAATTGGTCCCAACAGGAAAATCCCCTGAAGTTAGAGTCGCCGTTGTGGCGGGCAACACACTTTGGAAATTCTTTTTCGGGGAGATGTTGGATCAGTTGCGAGAAGACGGTGAGTCCAGAGTTCACCCGTCATTGTTTCATCCATAGACAGGCGGAAAGAGGTCAAATCCAGCCTGTTTCCATTCAAAATCGCTCTTGCTTCGACCATGCGTTATCGGGCTTATCTTCAACGAGTTAGGCCGGCTGCCAGAAAATTTAGCCGGACAGTAGTGATGAGAAATGTAATCTTCGCAATCAACATTACCTTTACCTTAGATGGCTGCTGCGACCACACCAAAACAATTGTGCACAGCGGGGGCGCTGACTGATCGGTTTAGCGGCTGTCGCTGGTTAATTGGCGAGAGGCGCAAAACAAAACGCCCCAGCCTCTTTCGAGTCACGGGACGCTTCAGTCAAACAGCCCTCCCCCAAGTGCTGCTCGACTACAGACTACTTCTATCTTCGCCTCTGAGGAACGGCTCCAACGGGTTAAGGTTTGTACTGGTGGCTAGCTAGTGGTAACGAACTTCGGTTAGGTATTCATGTAGTGGCCGCCATGTGTATCCTTACCGCTCTGTCTAAGGCGGCGTTTGGGGAATACCGACGCAGTACTCGTGTCCCTCTGAAGGTTGTGATCGCGCTTGAGGATGATAATTTGGGCGGGACCTGCGAGGCAGAGACTATCGTCGTCAACGTCCATGGAGCATTGATCGCTACGGAAATCGGGTTGAGAACGGGAATGAGAATCTCGGTATACGTCTACCTGACGGACAAGCGAGCCAGGGCTCGGGTAGTTTATATCGATTCTAAGAACCCGCTGCACTGCGGGATCGAACTTGATAAGCCGCAAAACATTTGGGGAGTGCCTTTGCCGCCCGACAACTGGGAACAGACAGCGGCATCGGAGGCTGGGCATTGAAGATGTGCTCCTCCGTACCACGTGGCGGTACTACTGGGGCTAGCCTTACAGCCCAACTATGATAGTGACCGAAGTTCGCTCGCGGCGAGCTTATGTCTGGTGTAATAGACGGGTAGGGCGTTCATGTTTCGATCAACGCGACAACTCTGCGGGTGGGCAGGATAAGAGAAGTAACGGGCGACGGAGATGCTACGGCGATAAGAGATCACCCAGCATGTTGACCTTCCTCCCGTATATATTTGCCCGACCTGTTTGTTAACCCAAAGGCCAACAAAATCGACGCAGAGCGGGCGCGAAGATGAAGGTGTTACCAAGGATCACTATGAAGGCAAGTTGCCTGAGATTGCACTTGCAGGGCTGAAAGCTTTGGAAGCGAAATCATACAACGAAGAGAAACAATGACTTCAGCAAACAAACTCATAGTATGTTCTAACCGTCCTGATTGCCCTTGCACTTTCTGCACCCGTGTGCGGGCCTTGACGAAGGCTAACCCCCGCCCTAAACGAGTCCGGGTGACGCAGGCAGAGGGCCGAGAAATGGTAGAAGATGTTTTGTCGGAGTGCCCGAAGGGACAAGGATAGAAACCATGAACACCTTTTACAAACTAGCATTCACTCTGCTGTTATCAATCTTAATGTGCGGCTGCAATGAGCCAAAAACTCATGTTGACCACAGCGAGACAATTGCCATCCTCCAAGCCCATCGGGCTGTCTGCCGTAGAGCCGCTGGCCAGGTTCTTGATGTTAGCAAAGCCACTAACAAGTACCTTAAGTCTTCGGGGGTCAATACCGAAGTTCACTACCGAGCGGCAACTACACGATATGAAAGCGACATCGCAAATTGCGAGCTAGTGTTCAGCAACAACCTCACTGTTGAGATGGCTAGATAACAGGGCATCCCATCGCGGTAGCTAGTGATGGGGTTGGGTCAGAAAAAAGGGCCTCTAGCTAGCTTCTAATTATCTGGTTGCTTCAGCAATCCCCAATAGGTTGGGGTTGAGATCCCTCGCTCCCCGAATCTGCTCGTACTCAGTTGATCTGCGGCTGGTTCCGAGACCGAGGAGTG
>JBEKRE010000104.1:0-12821 GCA_049519055.1 Candidatus Sulfotelmatobacter sp.
TTCTCCGCCTGAACGTTCAGCAGGACAATCTCTCCACCCTGGTTCACTACCACCATCGCATCCGGTGCCGCTTCCAATAACCCTCGATACTTCGCTCCCGACTCCTTGCTCTCTGTGAGATCTTGGTTCATCTTCAATTTCACCTAATTCGATGTTACGTTGTTATTCCCGGACGGATAGCTTCTTAAAGGCTCATCGGGTCAGCAACCAATGCGCGCACTTCCAAGATCGGGCCTTTGAATGCTCGAGAAACTAGTCTTTCGCGCTGATCTTGGCCCCATCATCCCAGCGGTCCTTCCGCGATTAAATTCAGGACCTAAGTCCTCGGCGATCCCGACCGCCGTGCGGCTAACCATCGGTTGTGGCCAGGCGTTACACTCAAAACCCCCACCACCGGATCAATGGTATGGCGATTTTCGACAAATTGCCGGAGACGAGGGGCCCTACGCGGCGCTCTTGTCACTGTGTTTCTGGGCGCGGCGATCAAAACCTTAGTGCAAACTCCTCGCACTCCCGAACCTATCCTGCACCTTTCGTCGCTCCTTGTTGCATTGATCTGCGGAATGGCCGCGGGGTTCGTCTGTGGCATCGACTTCCCCGAATCGAACCGCAGATTTGCACGACTCGGCTAGGTCTCCCACTTCTACGTACACAGCTCGGGAATCACGATCCCATTTGGGCAGATCATGAAGGTAGGAAGCCTGGCACTATCGCCGCCTCCAGGTGTCACGCAGTTGAGTTTCTAGCCACTTTCCCTGATCGCTTTGCGTTGGGGACAACAGTTGCTTCTGAACAGCGAACTTGAACCAAGCCCTGGGAACAGCGGATGCTATCGCGCGGCCAGCAATCCTGCTATCGTCATTGATTCCGGTCGCGAATAAACAGCTTCGTTGGTTGTCCCTTGTATGTTGCGGGCTGGGATTCACGATATCCGCATTTCACCGCAACACGAATGGAGGGAAGGTTCTCAGGGTTGATGATGCAAGCGGTCTGGGGGGATGGGAGGTGTTCATCAGCCCAGGCAACGACCGCGCGAACCGCTTCCGTTGCGAAGCCTCTGCCCTGCGCTTGTGAGACCAAAACCCACCCGATTTCCGGCACGCCTTTGAGGGACGGCTGCAGGGAGCGCTTGTAGTCAGCGAAACCAACCTCTCCGACAAAATTGCCCGTTGCCTTGTCCTCCGCCACCCAGTAACCAAAACCGAGCAACAACCAGTGCCCAAAATAACGCAGAAACCTCGTCCAAGATTCCTCCTCGGTGTAGGGTTTCCCGCCGATGTGCCGAGTCACGTTGGGGTCGGCCCACATCGCAGCGCAATGGAGGAAGTCGTCAATGGCATGGCCGCGGAGTCGGAGGTGCTCTGTTTCAATAGTCGGCACTGCTACTGCGGGCTGGAACGAGCTTGGCATTGGAGGAGTTTACCCATGTGTATACCTTGCAGCAAGAGAGGGAACTGAACGCGGCGTGGCTTAGCTAACGTTGCAGCACGAATGCGAGGCGAGTGCGAAAATAGCTGCCTGCCAAGGAACTAAGACAAGCATTTTGTTGTGCCCTGGTAACCCGGTGGATGTTTACTTTGTCGTGAGCAGGTTGCGGAGCATGCGAACGGCGCGGGGAATGTCCGCTGCCGCTGTACTGCCAAAGCCCAAGATGAACCCAGAGCGCGACACCTCGCCCAAGTAGGAAGGGGAGAGGGGCCAGATCCAAAGGTTCTGGCGGGCGGCTAGCTCGGCGATTTCCAGATCGCGAACCTTGTTCGGCAGGGTCACCGTCAGATGCATACCAGCTTCACCCCCAAGCACCTCTGCCCGGGATCCGAGTTCCTTGCTGATGCTGTCCACCAACACACTCCTTCGCTCGCGGTAGAGAACCCGCATTCTTCGAATGTGGCGCGCGAAATGCCCCTCGTCAATGAAGTTCGCGACCACTTCCTGATAGAAGCTTGGCGGACCATAATCGATAGCACGGCGGAGTGTTAGAAAACGGTCGATGAGGTCGGAGGGAATGACCACATAGCCGAGGCGCAATGATGGAAATAGGACTTTGCTGAAAGTGCCGATGTAGATCACGCGAGCGTTGGTGTCGAGCCCCTGCAAGGATGCGATCGGCGAACTCACGTAGCGATACTCGCTGTCGTAATCATCCTCGATGATCCAGGATCCCGAGCTTTGCGCCCAATCCAGCAACTGGAGACGCCGCGAAGCACTCATAGTTACCCCGAGCGGAAACTGATGAGAGGGCGTAACAAACGCGGCCCGCGCCTTCCGACATCTTTTGATGCCAACAGCAACATCCAGACCTTCTTCATCAACGGGAACGGGCACGAGGTCACAACCAGTCAGCGCGAAGGCATCTCGCGCAAATCTGTACCCTGGCTCTTCGACCCACACACAACTCCCAGGGTCGAGAAGACAAAGAGCCGAAATCCCAAGCGCCTGTTGAGAACCGCTAACGATCATGATTTGGTCCGCTTCACAATGTAGAGATCGCGCGGTTCGCAGATAAGTCGCGATCGTTTCCCGCAGAGCCCTGGACCCCATCTTTTCGCCGTAGTGAAATGAACTAGCATCCATATTCCGGCTACGGCGCGCCACGAGGTTCGACCAGATCTGAAGTGGAAATTGATCGGATGCCACTTGACCCACACTGAATGCTCCCCTGCCCCGCAGCCACGGGGAGCTTTCGACAGGGGAGAGGATCGAGGAGCGGCGCGCGAGTCGTCGAGGCCCGGAGCGAGTTGCAGGGGATCGGGCACCGGTGGGTCCGCTCGACATGACCTCGTCCGGGATAGAACTGGAAGCCACAGTTCCGGCTCCCACTCGACTCTCGAAGTAGCCTTCCGCCAAGAGCTGGGCATAGGCGTTAAGAACGGGGAGCCGGGAAAGCCCGAGTTCGGCTGCCAGCGCTCGAGTTGATAAAATTCGCTGCCCTGGACGCAGGCTTCCTTCGACGATTGCTTTGCGATAGGCATCATAGATCTGCCGGTACAGAGCCTTCGGAGCCCTCCGGTCGATTGCGATCATTGGCGGAATCCCTGAGGCTGCTCTCTTCATTTCGGCGGATCATAATGGTTATGTCAAAATCCCGTCAAGTGGCTATTGTGTCCGACCATTTTTCGGCGCACTGTACAAACAAGCCGGTCTCTGCAGTTGTACCGACGCTCGATGAAAAGCGCTTGCGATGAGTCTCTTAGCACCCACTGATTTCCCCCCGGCCCCAGGAGAGCCCTCGACCAGGTTGATGGACGCTCTTCCGAGGTTGCAGGCACTTGCAAAGCGCGAGTCACCCCGGGTTGCGATCAAAGTAAAGGGAAGGATTCTCTTTATCAGTCTTGGTGACGTGGTTAGCGTTCAGGCTGAGGGTAATTGCGTATTGTTGCAGCGCGACTCGACTTCCTATCTGCTGCGTGAGTCGATATCGGCGGTGGCAGAGAAGCTCCAGCCACATGGATTCATTCGGATCCATCGCTCTATGCTGGTGAATACCACGTTTGTGGAGGAGATCAAGCCGTACTCGACGGGAGAATATGGTCTACGGGTGAAGGGCCGCCAGGAATACAGGGTCACACGTACCTACAAGAAGAATCTCAAATTTCTTGCGGAATTCTGGATTGGCGCCGGCGCGCTCTTTCCCGACTAAGATCGGGCGTTACGCGATTCTCCATCAATCACTTGTAAGTCACAGCCTACTGTAAAAATATTGGCGTAGGCTTGCAGCAGACCGGGATATAGTCGCCGCCGCAGCACGTTCGCGAAAGATCCGCTGATGCTTTCATCAACAAATTTCTGGATGTGTTTTGCCGGGCTTATCTATCTTGTCGTCGGAGTTTTTATACTTCGAAAAGAGGTCAGCGCGGTTCCCGGCTGGGACAAGCTCATCACCTTGGGCTGTATCTTCATCGCCGTTCCACTCGCTGTATTCGCGCCCGAGCATTTCGGCGGCCCGATGGGAGTCCCGGATATGGTCCCGTCCTGGATGCCGGCGCACTTGTTCTGGGCGTATTTTGTTGGATGCGCGCTGTTCGCAGCGGCTACCAGTCTTACTGTGAGGAAGTTCGTAGGCTTGTCGTCCACTCTGCTCGGATTGATGTTCTTTCTATTTGTCTGCATGATACATATACCGAACGCGCTGGCGGATCCCAAAAATCGATTCGCGTGGGCCTACGCGCTAAGAGATCTCTCTTTTGCCGGAGGCGCATGGGCTCTCTCCGGACTGCATAGTAGCGCCTCGTCGCCGCGACAATCGAAATGGATGATTTTATTTGGGCGCATCGTCATAGCGATTGCTGCGATCTTTTTTGCCGCAGAATTTTTTCTTCATCCGAAGTTTGCGCCCGGCTTTCCTTTGGAAAAGATGACGCCATTATGGGTTCCATTCCCCAGCGTATGGGGATACCTCACAGGAGCGATCCTACTGGCCGCTGGAATCGGCTTGGCCCTGAACAAAAAATCTCGGATAGCCGCAATCTCGATTGGCGCACTAATGACCGTCCTCACTCTATTCCTATATCTGCCTATTTGGATCCTCGCCCACGGCGGAACAACGCCGGAGATCATGGAGGCGATAAATTACGTCTTTGACACGTTACTCTTCGCCGGAACAGCACTGGTCCTGGCATCGGCATTGCCACGCGATCCTGATCCCGTGGAGAAAACGTAGCGTCCACGACTTCAAGATTGCAAATAACCCTTTTCCAGCGTACGGGTCCAGACAAATGCAGGCAGTATTGAACCCAAAACACATTCGCGCTTGGTCATTGATGTGCGGCTTAGTCGCTTCTCCTTCACCCCTGGCGAAGACGCCTGCATTTAAGATTCTCCCCAACGAACTCTCCTGACGGAGGTGTCATTTCGCGGTTCCTACGGCGTCCAGCTCCAACCTGTTAAACGGGCTACCCTATCCAGACCATTGCGTTATTCCGGGCTTGCTCGCCAGCGGCAGTGCCCATTGTCCCGCAGTTCGCGACTGTTTTCATGTTTCGTTGTGACCGGATTCCGGTCATGCTGAACCTGTTAACAACAGTCACTTCCGGGAATTGCCCAACCGGGAGCAGGTCGCGATCACTTCCATAGGCCGACTTGCCGGTACTGATCCTTGGTATTATGTTGGGGTTCAGCTGTCAGGTTGAAACTCTGCACGAATCAAGGAGAAATCATGTTCAAAGTCAATGCGCTTGCTTTCGCAGCTCTCATAACTGGCCTTTTATGCTGTGCACCTGTAGCGCCAGCCCAGGTCGGCGTCGACGTAAACATCGGACCGGCTCCCGTGTGCCCTTACGGTTACTTCGACTATGCCCCATATGACTGTGCTGCTTACGGCTATTATGGGCCCGATTGGTTTGTTCATGGGGTGTTTCTTGGAGCTGGCCCCTGGTTTCATGGCCCTCACGGCTTTTTCGGCCATGTCGACAACCGCTTTGATCCTCATCACGGCTACGGTGGACCGTTGCCGGAGCGCGGGGCGCAGCGCTTCAACCACTTCCAGGCAAACGAAGCGCGGGATGGGCGAGGCAACGTAGGCGACGCTGGCCATGAAGGGAAGGCTGAACACGCGCTCCCCGGATATCGGGGTGCTACGCATGGCGGGGGGCACCGCTAGAGCGCGATCGGGCCGAAGTCCCCGGGGTCTCGGGGTGAATTCGGCGCAACAGATCATTGCCGAAGTGGGCGCCCAGGCGGCGACCTTCGCTTCCGCCAAGAATCTCTCCTCGCGGGTGGGGGCATACCCGGGAGAGGAAGAGAGCGCGGGAGCGAATTACAGCCCAGGCTCGCCGAAAAGGGTAACCGGCACATGCGCCGCCTTCTCCATCAGGCTGCCAATGCTGCTAAGCATAAAGGAAACATCTTCGAGATCGTCTACCGTCGTCTCGGCCACAACAAAACCATCGGATCCCCTAGCAAGTTCGACTCGGTAGCCAAGCTTCCGGAGTGTCCGGATCATTCGGGAAGTGCGGGCTGGTCTGGAGTTTTTCGAAACCGCCGGGCCCCGTTCCTCATAGCGAACGCCTTTATTCAGAATCATCCAGATCAGCTAACCGATGCGCTGCGCACTCATAAGTTTTCTCAGGGAATGGTGGCGATGCCATCGAGTTCGAAAGAGCGCCAAGCCCGACCGCGACTCTAGGTCAGTCCCGATCTCATGCACGCCCAGTCAACGCCCAGGCCGCGCAGATCGTAATCGGCCACTCCGTTGCAAGCAGGATGCCGGCCTGCAACGCTTCCTCGACTGTCATATGCGCTGGAAACGTCACTCGCACGTCCCTGATCTCTAAACCGCCTTCGAACATCGCATTTCTCTGGCCCACAGCGTCCGTCTCTTCGTTTTCGCCAGGTGAACGCTCCTTTCTTTGGAGGATGGCAGGCTGGCGATCATGGCCGCCTCATGGCAGGCTCCGCTGTGTAACAACATGGGCTCAATTTGTGCGATTTGTGCGGCAGGAGAGAATGTTTTCCGGCCAAATTGCTGAGGTTGTGGGATCAGGACGGTAAAGTTTAATATGAAACGCCATGACCGAACTCAAGGTGCTAATTTCGCGGGAACAGATTACAAAAAGAGTTGCGGAACTAGGGGCAGAGATCACACGCGACTTCGCAGGCCAGCCCGTGATTCTAGTCGGGGTATTGAAGGGCTCGGCAATTTTTCTCGCTGATCTGGCGCGCAAGATAGATCTGGACGCAACTTTTGATTTCGTCGGCATTTCGAGCTATGGGAATCGTCCCAGCCCGACCCAGGAACTCAAGAGCGGATGGGACTCCACTGGCGAAGTAAAGCTGACCAAGGATGTGGACCAGTCCATGAAAGACAAAAACGTGATTGTGGTAGAGGACATTTTGGATACCGGCCTTACGCTGACGGTCCTTAAAAAGCTGCTGCTGGCGCACCAGCCCCGATCACTGAAGGTCGCGGCTCTTCTGGACAAACCCTCGCGCCGCAAGTTGCCGTTGCAGGGCGACTACGTCGGCTTCACCATTCCCGATGAGTTCGTGGTGGGTTACGGACTTGATTACGCTGAACGCTATCGAAACCTTGCTGATATCTGCATAGTGCCCCGCGAGTGAACGGCAGTCCTGAGTGCGTAGTACCGAGTCTCCAGTGCGAAGGCACGCACGCTCCGCCCAGCATCAAACGCCTTCTTCTCGGTACTCGATACTAGGTACTCGCTACTGAAGATGCGGCTGCTATCATAGAAAAAACTATGGGATCTGCTCTGAGCAAACCTGTAAATCAGTTGCCGGTTGAGCCGTTGTTGTTGGAAGTAGCTGATGTACTAGCAACATCTCTCGACCTGGATACCACTCTGCGCCGCGTTGCGGAGGTGGTACGCAAGGTCATTGATTATGAAATCTTCGCGATCCTTCTTCTGAACGAAAAGACCCAGGAGTTGCGGATCCGCTTTCAGGTGGGCTATCCGCCGGAGTTTGCCGAGAAGGCTCGCGTCAAAGTTGGCGAGGGCGTGACCGGACAGGCGGCGCAGTTGCGGCAAGCAATCTTGGTGGATGATGTCACAAAGGATGCGGCCTATATTGCCGCCATCCCCAACGTGCGATCTGAATTGGCCGTGCCGTTGATCACCAAGAACCGTGTGATTGGCGTGATCGACCTGGAGGCGCGAGATCCTGGCTATTTCAATGAAGAACACAGCCGGCTGTTGACTCTGGTGGCTTCGCGAATTGCGGGTGGAATCGAAAACGCCCAGCTCTACACCCGAACTACGCGACAGGCGCGCATTCTGTTGTTGCTCAATGAAATCGCGCGGGAATTGTCGTCCATTCTGAATTTGGACGAACTGCTAAGCCGGGTCGCGGAGTTGCTGCGGCGGCTTATCGACTACCAGATGTTCAGCATCCTGTTGCTGGATTCTTCCGGAGAGAAGCTGCAACATCGATTCTCATTGCGCTTTCACGAAAACATTCACCTCAAGCATGAAGTCCCGTGGGGACGCGGTTTGGTCGGTTATGCGGCAGAGACTAAACAAGCGGTCTTGGTGCCCGACGTGACGAAGGATCCACGCTACATCGAGGGCAACCCGGAAACGCGCTCAGAACTGGCCGTGCCGCTCATCTATAAGGACAAAGTAATCGGAGTGCTGGACCTAGAGCACACGCGCCGTGGCTTCTTCACCGACGACCACCGCCGCACCATGATGACACTGGCGGCCCAGGTCGCCATCGCAATTGAGAACGCGCGCCTCTATGAGGAGATCGCACGGCAGGAACGTCGGCTCGAGCGCGATTTGGCGCTGGCTCGAGAATTGCAAATGCGGTTACTGCCGCAAACCCTTCCCAAGTTGGCGAACCTGGAACTGGCCGCGAAGTTTGTTCCCGCCCGCGCCATTGGCGGCGATTTGTATGACTTTATCCCTTACTCGCTTTCAAGGCTGGGGATTGCCATTGGCGACGTAAGCGGCAAGGGAGCGCCCGCCGCGATTTATGCTGCGCTGGTAAGCGGGATTCTCCGCTCCCACGCGCCCATTGAGCCTGGCCCCGCTGAAATGCTCAGGGCGGTCAACCTGTCCCTGGCAGAGCGCCGCATTGAAGCGCAGTTCGTCTCGCTCATCTATGCGGTCTGGGATGATGAACATCGAACCCTCGATGTGGCCAATTCCGGGCTGCCGCGCCCGATTCACGTGCGTGCTGGAAAGAACCATGTAATCGAGGCTACGGGCTTGCCGCTGGGACTCTTCGATGATGCGAATTACGATGAATTCCGATTCAAAATGAAACCTGGGGATGTATTTGTTTTCTTTAGCGATGGCATTCTGGACGCGCGTAATCGCCGTGGCGAACTCTTTGGTCGCGGACGCGTGGAAAAACTTATCACGGAGTGCGGGGGCAGCTCGGCAGACTGCGTGGTTGATATTTTATTCAAAGCCGTGGCGGAACACTCTGCGGGCGTCGAGACCTTCGACGACCAGACTGTAGTGGCTATCAAGGTCAAGGATAATCCGGCTGCGAGCTCCACAAAACGAAAATGAAGCGCCGCAGCGTGACTGACGGGGAGCGGCCACCGGGATTCATTTTCCGCGAGAGTCACACAGGTCTGTTCCGCCGCGCCCGAGCCTTCACTCTGTATTGCGAGGACGTTCCGCTTACGAAACTCGCAGAGCGCTACGGAACACCCCTATACATCTACTCGGCTACGGCGATCCACAAGCGACTGAGCGCGTTTGAACATTCTTTTCGTCGTTTTCCTCACACGATCTGCTACTCCGTAAAGTCGAATTCCAATTTGAGCATCCTGCGATTGCTCGCGCGTGAAGGATGCGGCTTCGATGTGGTTTCCGGTGGAGAACTGGAACGGGTCCTGGCAGCCGATCGCCGGGCGGCCAAGAAAGTCGTTTTCTCCGGCGTGGGAAAATCTCCCGAGGAGATGACCGCAGCGCTGAAGGCGGGCATCCTGCTTTTCAACATCGAAAGTGAATCGGAATTGTGGGCATTGGCGGAACGTGCCACGCAGTGTCGTACGGTCGCGCGAGTGGCTTTGCGAGTGAACCCAGATGTGGCTGCCGACACGCATCCGTATATTTCGACGGGCTTGCGCAAGCACAAGTTTGGAGTGCCCATCCGGAGCGCCCGCGAACTCTACGCCAAAGCCTCCGGGGCGAGATCCCTGCAAGTTGCGGGCGTCAGTGTTCACATTGGCTCGCAAATTACCGACGTTGCGCCCTTCGCGGAAGCTGTCGATCGAGTGGTTGATCTTGTTTCAGAATTGCGCGCGGATGGTCACACCATCAACTTCGTCGATATCGGCGGAGGCCTTGGCATCGAATATCAGGCGCCGAATTTGGAGTTTGACGAGTGTTCTGCGCGTTATGCGGAAGCCGTAACCAATCCTTTGCGAGGCTTAAAGGTACATCTGTTGCTCGAGCCGGGACGCTCGATCGTAGGTCCGGCGGGTGCGTTGCTCACTGCGGTCCGCTACAGAAAGGAAAATGACGGCAAGCGGTTCCTGGTGGTGGATGCGGCCATGAACGATCTCATTCGGCCAGCGCTCTATGGGGCATACCATGAGATCGTTCCTGTGGTTCAATCCCAGAAATCGTCGACCAAGAAGGAGACTGTCGATGTAGTCGGTCCGGTGTGCGAGTCCGGAGACTTCTTCGCTCGCGACCGGGAGCTGCCACAAGTGGACGAAGGTGACTTGCTTGCGATTCTTGACGCCGGAGCGTACGGGATGGTGCTCGCGTCCAACTACAACACGCGTCCGCGGGTAGCGGAAATTCTGGTTCGTGGAAAATCGGCGAAGGTCATTCGACGCCGCGAAAGCGTGCGCGAGCTATATTCCGCGGAGTTGTAATTTCGACAACTTTCCCGCGAACTAAGCTCATCGTTCTCCCCATTTGAGCTTCGTACGCAGCACATGGAAAAAATCATGATCGGTGCGAAACAGGCTAACGCTGTGTTCGGACCGGCGGCATCGAACCCGGTCACCATCGCATAGATCTAGCCCAGGTTGTCCATCCAGGCTGAGGTACGCTACCTCCTCGTCGCTGCGCAGCAAAATTTCTACCACCGCCGAATCCGGCACGACCAGCGGCCGGTGCGTGAGCGAGTGGGGCGCCACCGGCGTGATCACGAACGCATTGACGGTCGGCATCAAGACAGGGCCACCCGCAGAGAGCGAGTAAGCGGTCGATCCCGTGGGAGTGGCCACAATCATACCGTCGGCCCGGTAGCTGGAGACGAACACCGTGTCGATGAAAAGGTCGTAGTTGTTGAGCCGGGCCAGGGCGGTCTTGTTGACCACGGCGTCGTTGAAAACCAGGTAGCTGCCCAGGGTCTTTTCGCGGCGAAGCAAATCGCACTGCATCAACGAACGCTGCTCCACGGCGGCACGTCCTTGCGCAATCTTCTCGAGCATGGGAAACAGCGAGGAAAGCGGCACATCCGTAAGGAAGCCCAGCGAACCAAGGTTCACGCCAAGCAGCGGGACGTCAATTGCGGCTGTAGCCCGAGCCGCCGAGAGAAAAGTGCCATCGCCGCCCAAGACCACAACCAGGTCCAGGGGTCGCGATGACATTTCCGAGCGCGCCACTTCTTCTTCGCCGTTGGAGTATTTAGCGGTCTCTGGATCCACGATGACGCTGTAGCCATGCGCGTGAAGCCATTCAAGGAGTCCGGGAACAGTGTCAGCTACTTCGTGCCGGGCCGAACGAGAAATAATGGCCGCGACCTTCGACGGGGACGATGAGGGCGAAGTTGCCATGATCAAAGAGAGAAAGAAAGATTGTACAGAATCCGGCTGAAAAATCTTCACCGGGGCTCGTTCGGAAGCAAGCGGAGAACTAAAACACTCCGTGGACCAGGAATTCTCGGTTCCCTTCCCTGCCGAGTATGGGCGAATCGATCACGTCGAGTCCAGAACAGCCCAGATCAATGAGAGTTGCCTTAACTTTCTCGACGGAGGCGAGTTGAGCAGCCTCGTCACGCACAATACCACCCTTGCCAACAAATTCCCTTCCCGCCTCGAATTCAGGTTTGACGAGAACGATCATCTCTCTGCCGCGACGTTCAGCTGCGGACGTCGCAAAGACCGCGTCCACTACCGGAGGTAGGACCAAGGTCGCGGAAATAAACGCTACATCGACCACGATTAGATCCACCGTTTCACCGATAGTCTCGGCGGTCACATATCGCGCATTGGTCTTTTCCAGAAGTCGAACACGGGGATCTTGCCGGAGTCTGAAATCCATCTGGCCGTAGCCGGTATCGATGGCAATCACGCGACTGGCTCCGTGCTGCAGCAGGCAATCGGTAAAGCCGCCGGTTGAAGCGCCAACATCGAGACAAATCTTGCCGTTCAGGTCGATTTTCCAATGTTCCAGAGCACGCTCAAGCTTAAGGCCACCGCGGCTGACATACTTGAGATCTTCGCCGAGCAGACGCACCGCAGCGTCGTTTACAACTTGCGCACCCGCTTTGTCGAGCTTCTGCTCGTTGACCAATACCTTTCCCGCGATAATCAATGCCTGTGCGCGTTCGCGAGAGGCGACAATTCCCCGGTCAACGAGAAGTTGGTCGAGTCTCAGTTTCACATTCGACCCGTAGTAGAAGTGATTATCACCGTGGCATGGCCTAGTAGTTGTACCCCGAAAGTGCCAGCACTCGCTCCGGTGCAAAATGCTGAACCGTCGCTTGTTGAATCACTTACGAAGATAGGTCTGTGCTTTTCCACAGTATTTTCCACGGTTGTGTTGAAAACTTCTTTATTTAGCACTATTCGGAATCGGCATAGGGGGACGGGTCGCCCCGCCTCCCCTGCCACACCACCGGACATGCGGGTCCGCATCCGGCGGTTCGGCGGATTAAGCCGACCGCACGACCATAGGCGGGAGTCCGAGCTGTTTGCCCTCTGCTGACTTCTACGACACGGTCAGGATCAATCGCTTCACCCTCAGTCACGATTCCGTGACATGCCGCAGATCTCCCAAGGTAAGTTCAACCGCTTTCGACGCACAACCGCCGGATTTACCACCAGTGAGCTTGATGGATAATGGGCTTCGCGATCATTTGCTCGCTCCCCCGCCACCGTAGGCCTCATATCCGGTTCTTGTTCATCGGCTCGCGTCTTTGCTCCACGCTTCTTTCAGGTCCCGCCTCGCGGCGAGTGTTATTTCACCCTTGCGCTTCACTAACCCTTCGTCTCCATCAGACTGGGTAGAGGGCTCTCACCTCCTAGCTGTTGAACATGCTTGGCACAATCGGGTAGGAGGCGGGATTACTCCCGCCGTCCTCCCACACCACGCGGACGTGCCGTTCGGCATCCGGCGGTTCATGAAACAGACTGGAAGCGTCGGTGGGTATCCAGCAACGAAACCAAC
>JBEKRE010000105.1:0-13921 GCA_049519055.1 Candidatus Sulfotelmatobacter sp.
GTCCTTCGAACGCCTCTTTCAGGGAGACGCGGTTTCGAGACAGGAATGCGTTGACGATGAACCCGGTCGTGGCACTCTGGATGAAGTAGAACGCGGTTCTCGGCGCTTTGCGAACCACCCATCACACGGGGAACGCAGTGGTGCAGGCGCCAACCCGTGAGCCGAGTGATTTTGGTATTGCACACAGAGCAGATCCCGCGTTGTTCATGCCAGAGAAAGCGAAGCGTGCGAGTACCCCGAAACGTTTCCTGCATATGGATTCCTTCGCGTTGTTCGAAGTAGATTTCATAGGCGGGGTCGTAGGGGTTCGCGTCACCTTTGACTTTAACGTGTCGCTGGATGGAGGTGTTACGGGCGTGGTGCAGCCAAACTGGACCGGGCTGCCCCTCGTCATCGCACGTTTCACCGAAGAAGGACCAGTCACGACCACGATGCGACGCAAAGTACTTCTGCTTGCGCCAGCGTGTGGTTTTGTTCGGGTGTCTTCGTCGTGTCCATCGCCACAGACTAGAGAAGATGTGGTGATCCACGCAGGCAAACGTGCGGGTACTCACCACGTGCCGATGATAGTTGGCCCAACCCCTGATTTTGGGGTGAGGTTACGGATCAGATCGGCGGCCGACATGCCCAGCGCAGCTTTGATTGTCTTCCGGATGCCGCCCAGGAAAGTCTTAACGTTCTTCTTGGAAGGCTTGATGAGCAGTTTCCCGTTGGGATACTTGCGCACGTTTTGTCCGAGGAAATCAAAGCCTTTCTCCACATGGGTGATGACCGTCTTCGCGGGAGAAAGTTTCAACCCTCGTTCTTGCAGAAACTGCTCGACGAGGGGCTTGATTTCTCCTTCCAGTAGTTCTTTGGTTCTACCGGTGATGATGAAGTCATCCGCATAACGGATGAGATTGACACAGGGAAGTTTAGCTCCGAGGGAGGAGAGAGGCTTTTTTGTCGGAAACTTTTCCTTCAAGAGCCGCTCCAATCCATCCAACGCGCAACTGGAAAGCGGGGGTGAGATAATTCCACCTTGTGGGGTTCCATCCGTTGTTTCGTGGAGGACGTGTTTCTCCATATACCCGGATTTCAGCCACTTTTGGAGAATGGCTCGATCCATAGAGACCTGAGCCAGAAGCCAATCATGCGAAATTCGGTCGAAACAGGATTTGATATCACCCTCTAGAATCCACTGCGGATTTGGTTTGGACAGTGTCTTGAAACACTGTTCGATCGCATCGGCGCAGGACCGCTGCTGGCGAAACCCATAGGAGTTGTTGTCAGCAGTGGTTTCCACCACGGGATCGAGTGCAAGCAAATGCAATGCCTGTTGGGCTCGATCTTTCATCGTGGGAATTCCGAGCGGGCGCATGGTTTTTCCATCCGATTTCGGGATGTAAACACGTCGAAGAGGCTGAGGTTGATAGCCTCTTTGCTTGCGTGCATGTACGGCCTGTATCTTCTGTTCTGGTGTGTCCCAGATTTCTTGGTCCACCCCAGGGGTTTTCTTGCCATTGTTTTCCGTCACTCGTCGAACGGCGAGAACCTTGCCGCTATACGAGTGGGTCAGCAGGCGTTGCAAGGCTCGCACCCTGCCCCATCTGCTTGCCTTCGTTGCCTGCACGATACGCACTTGGAGTCGGCGAACGTTGCGGTTGATGGCTTGCCAATCAATGGCATACCATTCTGCCGCTTCGCGTGAGACTGCACCAACAGCTTGCACTGTTGTCATCTGCCATGCCTCATATGCCGATTGGCCCAGTTCTCTCGTGTGAAGCACCAGAAGGAAGTCAGCTCGCTTTCGCGTCCGGTGATGTTGTCGACGGGACTGACACAACCAGTATCCGTTCCATTACAGAGCGGCATTCGCTTCCTCCTTCCTCTCATGTCCGCACCGCCATCGGCCCATCTTGCGATGTGCTTTCCCTTGTGGGGAGCGATACGGATTTATCCTGTTCCGTTGGAATGACACGATAGGTTAGGTCCACTCTCTGCGCCGGCAGTGTGATATGACCATGACGGAGAAGCCGACAGGTTCCGTGCCCACTGCAAGAAGAACCGCGCAGCAACTTAGGTTCCCTAAGGTTTACGACGCTTACGAGCATTCGTATATTCTGACCTTGCTATCAAGTCTAGGCCCTCTCCACATTGTGCTAGTAGATACACCGTCGCCTCGCGGTTCCGATGCTACCCTTGCGGGTATGGGTACATTGTCCCGGCAAACCTTACCTTACCGGATTATGGAAGGGTTGCCGGTCATCCGTAAGTGAGCGAGATCCACTGGACCGAAATGGGCAGTGCCGGACAATTCCAGGTAGAAAACAAATAATACTCTGCGCTGATGCAGAGATTCGGGTAGCGCGTGAAGATAATGCAGACCAACGTTTTCTTGCAGGCCGCCCTGAATGGCGACCGGATTCACCCAGCGGCACCGCGCACCCCGACTGCTGTCGCGGAAGCGGCTCGCGCGTCCGTCGACGCCGGCGCTGAATCGGTGCATGTTCATGCGTTCGATGAGGCTCGTCGGGAGACTCTCGACGGCACCGCTTGCGCCAAGGTTCTGCGCGCAATCCGCGCTCTTTGCCCTGAGACTCCGATTTCCTTAACAACTTCGGCGGCGATTGTGGGCGATCCAGGAGAGCGTTTCAGCATCGTCGAGGCATGGGAGGAAATGCCTGACCTTGTTTCTGCGAATCAGGGCGAACCGGGAATTGTAGAGCTTTGTGAACTGCTGCTATCCCGAGGCGTAGGTATCGAAGCTGGTTTGCTGAGCATTGAAGATGCGCGAGCTTTTGTGCTTTCCGGATTGGCAAGCCGCTGTCGCCGCGTCCTTATCGAGCCGCTTGACTCCGATACCGAAGCTGCTGTTCGGCACGCCGCTGAGATGGAAGAAATTGTGGTGTCCGCCGGCATCACGCTGGAGCAGGTTCACCACGGTTACGGCATAGCGTGTTGGGCAGTCAATCGACGAGCACTCGATAGAGGGCATGGTATCCGCACCGGGTTAGAAGACGTCACGCTACTGCCTGATGGTAAACCAGCACGGGACAACGCTGATCTCGTCGCGGCGGCTGCACATTTGATCCGCACGCATGTACGGCCTTCACTTTTGTGAGGCCGGCGTCGGGCCCGTGTCACAAGTTAACCTTGTCAGCTTACCCCGACGTGCCTCTTTATAGAGATCCCGCTTCCCGGCCAAAGCACTTAAAGACAGAAATCCTTGGGCCTTGTCTTGGATTCGTACTCGGGGAGAGTTCCTCGAAGCTGACTTCTGGCCAGGAATAACTTCCGGGTTGCCCGTGAGAAAAAACACCAAGAGTCAACGGTGTTTGGTTGGCTCCTATCGTTTTCTATCGATTGCCTCTTGTAAGGCCGGCCGCCTTGCTCAGATGTGGGCTTGGCTGGCTCGAGCGCGCATCTTAGTCACTATTTGCCGCCGTCCGAGAGTTGTGCTAGTTCTTCTCTCAGACCTCCACATGTGAGTGCAATGTCCTTCCGTTCCGCGATGACGGAGCATGTAGATGGCACGATCAATGTGTAGAACCGCAAGCATTCTCGCGTGTTTGTTAATGCTCGTGCCCATTCGATCGGAAAAGTTTCCTTTGCGAAATCCTGATCGGATGGGAGGGCTCCCTCCGTTTGTGCTATGGGCCTGGGAGAGGCCGGAGGACCTGCGATTCATCAATCCGCAAAACATAGCGGTTGCGTTCCTGGCCGGCACGATCCGCATTCGCGGCGACGAAGTTGCCATTCGCCCCCGTTTCCAATCTCTTCTTGTTCCCGATAGCGCCAAGCTCGTCGCTGTTATTCGCATTGAGGCCGACCTGGACGCCGCGTTCGACCGCAGTCAGATCGAACAAACGGCCGCTGCGATTGCGAAGCAAGCTTTGCTGCCGCGTGTGGTTGCAGTCCAGATAGATTTTGATGCCACGCGTTCTCAGCGAGACTTCTATCGGGCACTTCTTCTTGATCTTCGTCGTCGTTTAGGACCCGAGGGGCCGATCTCCATTACGGCACTCGCATCCTGGTGTTTCGATGATGACTGGATCTCGACATTGCCCGTCGATGAAGCCGTACCTATGCTGTTCCGAATGGGTGCCGGAACAAACGACATGGTTGCGCGGCTGAGTGCGGGGCGCGATTTTCGCTCAGACCTTTGCAAGGGCAGTCTGGGCCTATCCACCGATGAGCACTGGAGTTCACTTGCCAGCGGCCGAAGGCTCTATGTCTTCCATCCCAGATCTTGGACGGAGCAAACGGAATTGGCATTTCTATGGGAGGTGCGTCGATGGCGCTAAGCTCTTTAAGGCATGTGCTCGTGCTTCTCGGTGCCCTGATATTGCTGGTTACGCCGAGCGCCATCTATAGCTGCGGGCCTTTTCTTGAGTCCGCAATTTTCGCGTTTGATGACCGTCCCGATGGCCCGGCGGAGAACTTCGCGGTTGGTAGGCTTGGGATCGTTCGCCCGGAATTCCGTCAAGCTTACTTGGTAGTCGCCTATCGTTATTTATCCGGGCTGAAACTGAGCAACCAGCAGCAGAAAGCGGCGCTTGATGTCTGGGACCGTAACGTCGTTCCTGAACACCCCGGCGAGGACGAGGCCATTGCTGGCTGGAACAAGGCTAGAAATAAGATTCCGAATCTGCCCGCGGCGCTGCCAATCTCACCCGACGCCGTTGTGTCAAAAGATCAGCCCTACTTCCAATATGTCAACTGCCCGGGAGACGCTTTTCAGAATGCGATCCGGACGCTAGACGACCGCACCGCGAAGTTTGGCCCTGCGACTGAGAAGCTGCGCGACTGGGTTTCCGGTCAGGACCAAGTCTTCGCCAATTGCGGAGGAGAGGTACACGTCATTCCCGCAGTTCTGAATTCTGGCGATCCCCTACTCCGAGCGGACCGCGTTTATCAGATCGCTGCGGCTCACTTCTACGCGCGGGATTTCGACGAGGCTACGGCAGAATTCGATACCATCGCACAAGACCGATCTTCACCTTGGGCCGGCGTCAGCTCTTACCTGGCGGCCCGTGCCTTGATCCGAAAGGCCAATCTTGTTCACAAAGAGAATGAGCCATTCGACCGCACCGCCATGTCGGAAGCGCAAAAGCGCCTGGAAACGATCGTTGCCGATCCACAAGCGAGCTCAATTCACGATGCGGCCACTAAGCTGCTCAATTTTGTGCGCTTTCGAACGGAGCCGGAAAAACGGGTAGCTGAATTGGATCGTATAATCATGCAACCGGAGTTAGGCAAGAATTTCAAGCAGGATCTCTGGGATTATGCCGTGTTGCTTTCGCATGGTGAGCAAGGCGAAGACCCCAGCGAATGGCTACAGACCTTCCACAACCTTCGGAGCAACTATCCTCCACTCCTCCTGCCGCAAGCTGCCAAAGATTGTCTCGCCCGATGGCAAGAGACGAAATCGCTGCCTTGGCTGATTGCCGCTCTTGCTGCCAGCGATTCGCATACTCCCAATCTCCAGTCGCTGCTGGCGGCTGCCCGCGCGATACCTAGATCTTCGTCGGGCTATCTGACGGTTCGTTATTACGCACTCCGTTTGATGATTGCTTCGGGAGAATCGGACGCCGCGCGCAAAGAGCTCGATGTCATGCTCAAGAACGAGGAACCGGATCTCCCGCTTGGATCGCGCAATCTCCTGAATGAGCAGCGCCTGAAGGTCACAAGCAGCCTTGAAGACTTTCTTCAGCATGCTCCGGAAACCCCGGTTCCGTCGGAAGTTGACTTCAATACCGGGGAGGAGGTTCCTGCTGAATCAACCGAAAGCCAGACCAGCGCGCCTCTATTCAATCACTATGCAGCCGAAGTTCTGGTGAAGCGTCTGCCGCTCGCTGTCTTGATCCAGGCAGTGGAGTCGCCCGCTCTCCCAAAACATCTTCGCCGCGAATTGGCCCGCACCACGTGGGTGCGTTCGGTTCTCATCGATGACGTGAACTCCGCTGGAAGGCTGCAAGCCGTCCTACAGGAACTCGACACGCCGCTTTGGAAAGCGATGGAGTCCCTTCGGTCAGCGACGGATACCGTTGAAAAACACTTTGCTGCTGTCTTCATCATCCTCAACAACCCGGGCATGAAACCGTCCGTCCGGGAAGGCTCGCTGCGCACTGCAACGCTAGGCGAGTTGGATAACTACCGCGATAACTGGTGGTGCACCAACATGAATGCCGGGCCGAATTGGGGCCAGAGCTACGAGGAATATAACAAGGACGTCAACCTGAAATTCGTGGACCGCGATCCAAACTTTCCCTTCCCGGGATGGTTGACAGACACTCAAAGTGCAGCAGCAAATTCAGAGTGGGAGAAACTGTCAACAAGCGGCACTGCGCCCAACTACTTGACGAATCAGGTCCTCGCCTATGCGAAGCAGCATCCTCAAGATCCCCGTGTTCCCCAGGCCTTGCATCTGGCAATCCGCTCGACCCGCTTCGGATGCACCAATGCCGAGACCAGCAGGCTTTCAAAGACCGCCTTCGATTTTTTGCACGAGCGCTATCCTCAAAGTGAGTGGACGGCAAAGACGAAGTACTACTACTAACGCAACTCTGATCGATTTCGGGCCGCGGCAAGGGACATCGTGGCAAGCTGCTAACTAAAGAATCTTCTGTGAATCGCATGACTGGAGCCTTAGCTTACCGTTGTTGAGCCGTCCATCGGCAGCGCGGCCGGCCGACTCTGCCCGAGGGCTAGAACGACTGTGAGAACCGAGTCTCCAGGAACTCTCCCAGCGTCGCCGTGACCTTGAACTGCGGAATGGGATCGAGTTCCTTGAACGCCGACGTAAACGCGTTGGAAAGACTCCAAATCGTGCGCTGGGTCTTTACATGCTCGGTGCCGACGTTCCATCGGACCATTTGGTTACTCCTACCAGGAAGACGGACAATGTTGGGAAGGATTTGAGTTGTGGGTAGGCTTCGGCGGAGATGTACCAGTAATTTACGGCGAGAACTGGGGAGTTTGTGAGATTTGCCCCCCAGGCTGCACCGTCTTTCGCTGTTTCGAAGAACATCATGTGCGGGGCGTTGTGGCCGCCGTAATCGCTGAGATACGAATCCTTCGACATCATGTAGGAGACAGTCCCCTGCTCGAGGGCTGGTAATTCTTTTTTGTCTATTGCGGCTTTGATTGTGGCGATGACTTCTTGCTTGGAATGGCCGGCCAGGAGTAATTCGGTGCGTTTGTAGGCGTACGGGAGAACGGAGCGGGCGGCGGGTGGATTGATGCATTCCGCGGCGCGAACTTTGGGATTCCAAAATTCGGGGTGGTCGAACATGGCCATCCATCCGCGTCCGACCCAGCAGACCCAGCCGTTCTTGCCTTGGACCGCGGTTTCGTAGCCGTGACGGGTTAGGACGATAACGGAGGCGTCGTGGGAGATAGCGTCTGGAGCGGCGCTGCGGGCGAGAGCGATTTCGGCGTCGCGATCCATCAGATATTGTTCGATTGGGGCCATGTTGGGATACGGCTGTTTTGCATCTTGTGCTGCGACGGGCCGGGATGCGATCAGAGCGGCGACGAATGTGAATCCGCTCAGTAAAGTGATGCGTATTTGATTTCGGGTCATTGCCTTCCTCCTCGTAGTTTTCGATTTCGTACTTATCCGTTCACACTTCGGCCGAGCCGACCTCACCGACACGATTGCCGTCGCGCCGGTGAGGTCACGAAATTGATTTGTATTCTGTCAGGCGAACTTCAGCGTGCAGCCTTCTGCCGTCGGCGTTGCTCGCTGGCCTTCGGCATTTCTTTGAGGTCGCCGGCCGGACGTATCTCGAAAATGGCGCCGTATTTGAGGGAGGGATGCTGGGATATGAGCTGGTGAGCGTGATTCATGTCGCGGGCTTCGAGGATGAGAATGCCGCCGAGTTGTTCCTTGGTTTCGGCGTAGGGGCCGTCCGTCGTGGCGACTTTGCCGTTCTTCCAATAGAGGGTTAAGGCGGTTTCGGCAGGTTGAATCGGTTCTCCACCGACCCAATGGCCGTTGGCGCGGAGATGGTCGTCGTAGGTAAAGCAGGCGTCGAACATCGCTTGTTTCTCGGCCTCAGTCATGGCGTCGTGTTTGCTTTTGTCGTAGTAGCCCAAACAGATGTATTTCATGGTTTGTCTCCCCTTGATGGCGGCCAGCAGCACAGGTGTCGCAGATTTTTCTGTCACGGTTTCGAGTAATGAAGCGCAACGCATCCTGATTTGAAAAACTTTGACTCAACAAGTTTTAATTGCAATTTCTCCGGCAGGCTAACACCCTCCAACAGCCGTCTCCCTGCTCCTGCAAGGGTTGGCCCAACGACAAAACGATATTCATCAATCAGGCCAAGCTGCATCAGTTGTGAAGGGATATCTACGCCACCGACCAAAATATTTTTGCCGCGCTCTTGTTTCAATTTAAGTATTTCGTCGCGAAGATTCGTACGAACAATTCTCGTATTTTTATCTTCAGCGCCGTCCAACGATCGTGAAAAAACAAGTTTGTTAGTGGAGTCGAATGCTCGAGCAAATTCGTGATCTGCTTTTGTCTCAGACTGGTTTTTGAGGACTTCAGGCCAATAGGGAACCATCAATTGATAGGTTTTACGCCCAAAGACCTGCAGGTCAACCTCTCGCGTAAGGTGAGTAAAATATTCAAGTTTTTCTTCATCGACAAATTGTTTGGTGTGGTCGACGCAGCCATCCAAGGTAGTGTTGATTGCGAAGATTAGCTTTCTCATTTGAGTCCTCCCTTTTCCCCATGCTGTCTGACGTCGGCTTACGCCTATGCGCCCATGGTATCGGTGCGCAAAGGTCCGTTCGGCTTGTAAGTGCTGAGGATGAAGCCCGATGCCAGAGCTTTCGTGCTGACGAGCTCGAATGAGCGTGGCGGGGTTCCGTCCGCAAAGATGCGCTTTCCCGTGCCCAACAAGACCGGAAAAATGACCAGCAGGACTTCATCCGCAAGCCCATGTTCGAGAAGCGTCGATGTCAGCGTGGAGCTACCCGAAAGGATAACGTCCGGGCCGTCCTGCGCCTTGATGCGGCGAATGCCCTCGATGATGTCCGATCCAAGGGTCTCGGCCGGCCCCCATGCAAGACCTTCCGGACGGTGGGTAGCGATATATTTTGTTGCCGCATTGAGGCGGTCCGCCATCGGACTGCTCGGCGCCTTTGGCCAGAAGCCCGACCACATATCGTAGGTGCGACGACCAAGCAGCAGACCGAAGCTCTCGCCATACGCGGCGAGGATTAGTTCTCTGCCAGCGGGGGTCCGATAGGGCGCGGTCCAGTTGCCGTAGGGGAAATCGTTTTCATCAGCGGACTGCTGAATCACGCCGTCCAGCGAGATTTGTTCGATGATCCTGATCTTTCTCATGCGGTCTCCTTGAATATGGGCTTTTGCTCGCCTGTGGCAGGCGCGGTAAACACTATTCCGATGGGGTGTTCGACCGAAAAAACGGGCGCACCTCGCCCGACGCCCGGCAGACGACGGCGCCCTTACGTGTCCACGTCAGTGCCTCGTCCATGTCAGCGGCTTGCCCTATCGAAAGACCGCCTATGTGCTCCTTGGTCTCCAGGTATGGCCCGTCGGTGATAAGCACCTTGCCATCGGGCTGCGCTCGCAGCGACTTCGCCTCACTCGCCGGGCTCAGGCCGCCAGCGAAAACCTCCTTGACACCAGAAGCCTCCATCTCCTCGCTAAGTGCGTCGAAATCGCTTTCCACCTCTTTGTCCTGGGCGCACGGGTCAAAGTTGTACGGCAAGTAAATCGTAGCCAAATATTGCGTCATTCCTTCCTTTAACGGCGTTCGGGCCAGCAGCCCAGTAGGGTCACTACGAAAAAAGGAGCGCACCTCAACCGGCGCCCGACAAGCGACGACGGCCTTGCGTGCCCATGCCAATGCCTCGTCCATGTCAGCGACTTCCAGTATCCAAAAACCGCCCACGTGCTCCTTCGTCTCCAGGTATGGCCCGTCGGTGATAAGCACCTTGTGATCGGGCTGAATTCGCAGCGACTTCGCTTCGCTCGCCGGGCGCAGCCCGCCAGCGAAGAGCCTGACACCCTTAGCCTCCATCTCCTCGTTGAGCGCGTCGATATCGCGCTCCATCGATTTGTCCTGGACGGACGGGTCAAAATCGTCTGGCAGGTGAATCGCAACCAAATATTGCGTCATACCTTCTCCTTTAATGGTCTTCGGGCAAGCAGCAATGCTTTGCGCACTGCATCTTCGTCCTATAGTCGTCGCGCAGGGAATAAATCGACAGCCTGGACGAACTTTTTTTATTTTAATTTCTCGGGCCGCTTGGGGCGGTGGCCCAGCTTAGAGGTACCCTTCGCGGTTAGTTGTCGCGTGTGAATTGCTTTAGTTCCACCAGAAAATCAAGGTTGTCACTTTTTCGATGGCTTTTGATCGCCGGGGTATCCATCCTCGTCACGCGCTCGATTCCAGTCTCGCGTCGAACGGGGTATGAGAAACGGCCTTCCCCGTCGCTTACTCCCACAGAGGAACACGCTTGGGATATCACCATGACTAGGCATATCGTATCGCGTTTTTCGCCCATTCCAACCTGCCGGAATATGACGATCTCCCGGTCGTATTCCAGAAACCCCTCCAGCACATCCTAGCGACCTTCAGGCGGTTTTCCAGATTCCGACCCTCACCAATACCGACGATCTCTCGCTTATCGTTTACGCCGATGACGAGAACTCCGCCGCTAGTATTTGCAAGGCTCGCAACATCCTCCGCGAACCTGACTTTGGCTTGTCGCCGCGCTGGATCGTCCTTCACATGCCAACCACTCTGGGTTCAGGCGGAATAATTTCATAATCGGGTGGAGTTGTTTCGGGGTCCAGACTTTCATAAATCTCGTACCCTACATCACGGTAGGTGTCCCAATAAACAAGGTGTCCGCGTTCACGGACGCCAAGCGCGATTTCGGCCAGCGCTCTCCGCGTCTCTTCCTTCCATTTTCCTGCCTCTTCTCCATCGAGATTCATTTCCCGGTCGGCCATTCTGGTAGAACCCCACACACGGTAGGTGAAGAGGATGCGCGGTGCCATCGGATGACGTTTTTCGAGCACCCGACATATTTGTGCAGAGTGTCGATTTCAACGCGATGTTGTTCCGCGAACTTCCTCAAGTCTACGAGCAACACCTCATACGACTCCGGCTCTCTGTTTTTCAATTTGGCAGCATCCGTTTTCAATACCTGCGCCGCATTGAGCGCTTCATCGGTGATCGCCGACACTTCATCGAGGTTGGTTTTGTTCTCAACGATCCACCAGTTTATTTCGTCCTGACCCACATGTTTTCCAAACTCCGTCCACCCACACGTTGTAAAACCAGATTCCTTTTCAGCTGGAACCCATCGCTCTTTATCCATGGTGTGCGCAGATGTTCAGCAATGCTCCGTGAAATTCTCCGAGCTTCAGTGTAGTGTCAGAGAACAAAACCTCATGAACCTGATCGTCTAGCATCTGTTCCTCCCCAAACATTTCGGGCTGACCTGCCGATTGCTGTTACCTCAATTCCGCAAGCCGTCTGGCGAGAAAACGGCGGTCCGGTTCCTGCCGCGCCAGGGCCAGCGCCTTCTCATACGAAGCACGAGCCTCCGGAATCCGCCCTAATCTGCGGCACATATCCGCGCGGGCCGAGTGCGCAAGGTGATAGCCGGAAAGCTGCTCGCGCGCCAGCAACTCATCGATAAGACCAAGCCCCTGCTCCGGGCCTTCACACATCGCAATGGCCACCGCGCGGTTCAATTCGACAACCGGCGACGGCTGAATCCGCAGCAACTGGTCGTAGAGCAGCGCAATCTGCCGCCAGTCCGTGGATGCCACGGAGGAACTCTCGGCGTGAACGGCCGCAATGGCCGCTTGCAAAGTGTAGGCACCGAAGCGGCGCGATCGAAGAGCGCTCTCGGTAAGCGAGATGCCCTCGGCGATCTGGTCCTTGTTCCACAACGACCGATCCTGCTGCTCCAGCAGGATCAAGTCTCCGTCGCTCGAGGTTCTGGCGGCGCGGCGCGATTCATGCAGCAGCATGAGCCCCAACAGACCCATCACCTCGGGTTCCTGCAGCAGCTCAAGCAGAAGTCTGCCCAGACGGATAGCCTCGCGGCTAAGTTCGGCGCCTGTCGTTTCCGCCGAGTATCCCGCGTTGAAGATCAGATAGACGACCAGGAGGACGGTTCCCAACCGCGCCGATAATTCCTGCCACACGGGCACCTGGTAAGGAATTGCCTTGTCGCGGATGACGGCCTTCGCGCGCACGATGCGTTGCGCCAGCGTTGCCGGCGTAACGAGAAATGCCCGGGCAATCTCTTCCGTGGTCAGGCCGCAGATTTCGCGCAGCGTGAGCGCAACTTGTCCTTCCGGAGGCAGTGCGGGATGGCAGCAGGTGAAGATCAGACGGAGGCGATCATCCTCGATCTCCTCGTCATCGAGGGAAGCCTCGTTGATGGGCGCTTCCATGTGCAGCGCTAAATCTTTCTGTGATCGGTCGAAGCGCGCGCGCCGCCGTATCACATCGATCGCCTTGAAGCGCCCCGTGGAAATCAGCCAGGGACGCGGCATTTCCGGAATTCCAGTTTGAGGCCAGGACTCCAGAGCAGCAGCGAATGCCTCATGCATTGCCTCTTCCGCGAGATCCAGATCTCCGAGGAGGCGCACGAGGGTGGCCAGAACCCGGCCCGATTCCGCCCGGTAAAGAGTCTCAATGGTCCTGCTGAGTTGTTCGGGCACAGGCGGCGGCATCTACGCCAAAATAGCAAAACGGAGTGGCTCGACACAACTGCGCTCGGGCTTCCCCTACCCACAATTCAGTGGCCCGCCACTGCACTGATCGAGTGTTTGCAATGGGACAACAGCATAGGTCCTCGTAAACGCGCCAGGGTCTAGGAATGCCATTGGGCGCATTTCGTGGCGGCAATCCACTTGAGCGAATAGTCGCCATTTCGGACAAAACGACCACAAACCTGCTGCCCGCTTGTCAACCCCAGTGATGTCCTGGCATACGATGGTCGAGTTTGAACCGCCGCTGGTCGCCTGTGTCGTCAGCAGCGCCAATTACAGCTCTGCTGCATTGCGAGCGACGAGAGAGTGTGTGATCGCCGTTCCGGCGCTGAAATTGGCGTCCAAAGTCGTGAAAGTCGGCAATTGCTCGGGCCGGGACGTGGAGAAGTTCGAGAAATTCTCTCTGACGCCGGTGCCAGCTGAGAGCGTGGCGCCGCCTTTGGTAGCTGAGTGTTTCGCCAATCTCGAATGCCATGTGGCCGATACCCGTCTCGTCAACAAGTACAATCTCTTCGTCCTTGAAGTGCTCAAGGCCTGGATCGACCCGACGCAAAAGAACCCGAAGACCATCCACCATCACGGATACGGCAGGTTCGCTGTCGACGGCGCAATGATTAAGCTGAAATCGAGAATGCGATAATCGGCACGGTCAATCTCCCGCGGAGCCGACCTACTCGTACGGAGAAGGCCATTCCTTGTCCCTTGCAGAGTGGTGCCGATTGCGAAATCGATATGATCGCTGGGAGTGTCATAGGCGTCATGACTACCACCACTCTTCGCTATGCGGGGGGCCTCCAGTTTGTGGCGTTCCGAATCTTCAACGACCGATCGGCGATCTAATACCCAAGGAGAGATATTCATGCCAAAGATTGTTCGTTTTCATAAGTTGGGCGGACCGGAGGTTTTGAAGATTGAAGAGGAAACCTCCAAGCAGCCCGGGAAAGGTGAGGTGCGGTTACAGGTGCAGGCGTCAGGCTTGAACCGGGCGGAATTGATGTTCGTCCGTGGCCAGTACCTCGAACATCCAAAGCTGCCTGCTGGTATTGGCTATGAGGCGGCGGGCGTGGTGAAAGCGGTTGGCCCGGATGTGGACAAGAACTGGGTGGGCAAATCGGTCTCCACGATTCCAGCCTTCTCCATGAACGACTACGCCATGCT
>JBEKRE010000106.1:0-22506 GCA_049519055.1 Candidatus Sulfotelmatobacter sp.
CCCGTCGGCGCTGCGGTCGCCGCGCGCGTTCACCTGATCGCCGGGATGTATTTCCTGCAGAGTGCTCGGCTTGGCTTCGTCAAACTGCCAAGAGTCCGGCGCATAACGGAGAATCGTTGTGGTATGGGAGCTATGAACAACGAAATCCTTGCTTCGCACCGAGATGGTGACAGTTCCGGTCGCTGCATCCACGGTCTTGGCGAGTCCGCCCACTCCACGCTTCTGCCAGTCTTGCAGATCCTGTTGATGACGGGCGTCGAGGTCGGAGCGCTTCATCACTACCAGCGAGGAAGCCACGAGCGACAGGTTGTCGTCAGATGCCTTGCCCGCAACCAGAATGCGGTCGCCGACTTGAACATCCTGCAATTGGATCGGCGTGACATTCTTCGGATTCTTCTCGCCCGGCGCGATGCGGACAATACGAGTTGCGGGCTGCACCGTGACGTTGAAGTCGGGACCGGAGTCCGGGGTCAGCGTAATCGCTGTTCCGTTGATTGCTTTGACTGCACCGATGCGCCTAGTAGCCGCGCCTGGGGCAGAAGCTTGCGCCTGACCGGAGGGAACCGCATAACAAATCGGGACCAAAAGGACACTGGCTGCGCTTGCGGCACAGAAAGCGGTCGCCAGAAACCAGCCTACGGTTGACTTCATACCTTCCATTAATTTACATCGGTACAACCCCCAAGACCGGGGAATTACAAAGTTTTACTTCAAGGTGAGAGGTTTTTACGCGGCTGACACATTTCGTGATGAACGTGGTGAAACAGGTGTCGAATAGTTATTCCGCGATCAGCAGATTTTCTGCAAATGGCCACTCCTCATCAATCCACTGGACATCGCAGCGGAAACCGGCAGTGCAGGCCGTTTGGACAACTTCGTCGGGAGAATACTTATGGCTGCTCTCGGTCCAAATGGTTTCGCCCTCAAGAAATTCCACGGCAACATTTGCACCCGGAATCTCTACGATCTGTCGCCGCATTGAACGCAAGTGCATTTCGACACTGCGGGATTCGTAATCGATCTTGGCGACGTGTTCGAAATGAGAGAGGTCAAAATTAGCGTCCAGTTCACGGTTGATGCGGGCCAACAGGTTCAAGTTGAAGGCAGCGGTGACTCCCAGTTCGTCGTCGTAGGCCGCGAGGAGTTGAGAGCTGGATTTGACCAGATCTGTTCCCAGCAGCAGAGAATCTCCCGGCTGAAGAATGCGGCGGACCTGATTCAAGAATTTGAGACCGGCCATGCGATCGAAATTTCCAATGGTGCTGCCCAGAAAGAGCACGAGGAGATGCTGGCCGGAACGCCGTTGCGCGGCCACTTCGAGCAACCCATCGAGGTATTCGCGCTCGAAGCCGACGATGCTGATGCAGTCAATATCACTGAGCTCGCGCTGGCACATGGCCAGAGCAGTAGGAGAGATTTCGATGGGATAGTAGCGCGTCTTCTGCCGCAGGCAGAGAGCTTCGAGAATCTGCCGAGTCTTCTTGCCGCTGCCACTCCCGAGTTCGGCCACAGCAACCGGACCGGAGAGGCGCTCTACGATGTCCCCGGCATAACGGCGAAGCAGACGCTCATCGGCGCGCGTGAGGCCGTACTCGGGAAGGTGGCTGATCACTTCGAACAACGCCGATCCGACATCGTCATACAAATACTTCGACAGCAACTCTTTCTGGTTTGGCTTGGTAAGGCCGGCCCGAACGTCTGCTGCGAACTCGTAATTTTGATTGGCGGTGATTGCATGAACGACCATGGTCAGCTTCCTCGTTTCCTCACCGGCTTACGCAGCGAAAACCGGTATAGATAAATTGGTAGTGCGCCTGGAACCAATTGCGAAAGGTGCGGCGCAACAAACAAGCGGCGGTGCGCGCCGATCCGCCTTTCATGACGAAGTGTTTGCCATCAAAGAAGTCAGCGGAATATCCGCGGTAAAAGGGGAACGGCTCGAATCCCGGGAACGGGGCGAACTCCGTGGAAGTCCACTCCCAGCCGTTGCCTAACATTCCTTCTACGCCGAAAGCGCTCTGTCCTGCACCAAGAGCATTGACGGGGATCGGATTCCAGCGGGCAAAATCAAAGTTTCCGAACTCCGAAGATGGCGCTTCGTTTCCCCAGGGATACGAGCGTTCCTCGCCGTCCGGAGTGGAACAAGCGGCGCGCTGCCATTCGACTTCGGTGGGAAGCGACTTCCCTGTCCACTGGGCGTAAGCTTTCGCTTCCCCCTGGCTCACGTAGACGGGCCAATCGAGAGGAAGCGGGAGATCGTTGAACATTGTTCGATAAAGCCATTGACCGACGTCGCGCTTCCAAAAGGCCGGATGCGAAATTCCCTCCTGCGATTTCCAGGACCAGTCGTCAGCGCTCCACAGGTTGCGATCTTCATAGCCGCCGGCAACGATAAACTCGAGGTATTGCCGGTTGGTCACTTTGTAGCGGTCGATGGCGAATGCGGGAACATCAACCGTGTGAGATTCATACTCGTTGTCCCACCCGAAAACGTCAACGCCACGCCGAAGGCCCAGCGTTACTGGCCCAGCGGGAATTTCCACACTGCGATGTTCGACTGGAGCGGCGACGGGGTTCGAGGACTTTCCCTGTGGAACTTTTCGATCGAGTGGCAATTGATGCAGCATGTAAGCCAGCGTTTCCGCATGCATGAGGCGGTGTTCAATCGCTACATTGAGCAGTGTGTCGAGCTGAAACCCGTCTCGCCCAAACGAATTGGAATCTGAGAGCGCGTCAGATAACTTCTCGTCCAGGAGGTATCGGATTTTCCTGACATATTCCTGCACTGCCTCGATCGAGGGCCACTGCGAAGGTTGGTCGGCGGGCAATCCTCCGCCGACCGGGTCGATACCAAAGGCAAAGAGCCGATCAAACTCGGGATGGAAACTTTTCAATCCCAGAACGCGATCATGCAATAAATTCCAATCGAAGGCTTCGAGATGCCCGATGTAAAAGATGATGCGGTGACGTTCAGCGATAGGACGTTCGTAGAGCGAATCCGGACGGACAATGGCAAAGAGATCATCCGTTTTCTGACGGGCGCTGGTTAACTGCTCGATGAGTTCGTGATGAACGGCCGCGGCACTGTGAGTGGTGGGCATGCGAACCTCCTGGAACGCCCGTGGCGGATTTCAGACCGGAACAACCGGCAAAGTTGGGTCCAAGGATTCTACTCGGGTCTCCGTCCGGGTACCATAGGGCAATGTCTCTTTCGGTGTTCCACGTCGATGCCTTCACAAAAGTCCGTTTCTCGGGCAATCCAGCCGCGGTCTGTCCTTTGACGCATTGGTTAGATGACGAGTTGTTGCGCGCGGTCGCTGCTGAAAATAATCTTTCTGAGACGGCTTATTTCGTGCCTCAGGGCGATAGCTACGAATTGCGCTGGTTTACGCCACGCTGCGAGGTCAAGCTCTGCGGGCATGCGACGCTGGCTTCCGCATTCGTAGTGATGCAAATTCTTGCCCCGGGACGCGATTGGGTGCACTTTAGAACTCGTTCCAGCGGGGAGCTTTCCGTGTACCGTGATGGCGATCTGCTGGCAATGCGCTTCCCCGCCCTCGTTCCGTGGACCTGCATCGACGAGCCGACAGCCTTGATGGAAGGCTTAGGCCGCAAGCCTGCCTCATTACTGCAAATTGAAGACAATTACTTTGCGGTGTACGAAAGTGAGGAAGAGGTGAGGCGCATCACGCCGGATTTCCGGTTGCTTGAGAAACTTCATCCCGCCGGGGTGGCGATCACGGCTCCGGGGACTAATTGTGATTTCGTCTCCCGTTACTTCGCGCCGAGCTACGGCATTCCTGAAGATCCAGTGACGGGATCAACGCATTGCTCGCTGGCGCCCTATTGGGCCGAACGATTGGGCCAGAAGTCTTTGCAGGCACGTCAGGTTTCAGAGCGCGGCGGTGAACTGTGGTGCGAAGTCGGAGCGAATCGAGTGATTCTCAAAGGGAATGCGGTGCTAACCCTGCAGGGCGGGTTGCTCATTTAAGGCGCACACCTCCACAAGGGATTCTGCCACGGTCTGTTTACGGAGCCAATCCTTTGCTGCGCAGGAATTCGTGAGCGACATCTTGAGCATCGCGGTGCTGGCCATCGAGAGCGTAATTCAATTTCTGCATCTCCTGGTCGGAAATCTTCCCACCCAGATCGGAAAGAATCTCAGCCAGTTCCGGATGCTGCTGCAACGCTTGCTGCCGGACGACGGCGACTGCTTCGTAAGGAGGAAAATAATGCCGATCATCTTCGAGCACGAACAAATCTAGGGTGGGAATGAGGCCGTCCGTTGCGTTGCCGGCAGCCGTATCAATCTGATGGTTCTTTAGAGCTGGAGCGAGCAGGCCCAGATCCATGATGCGTGGCGCGGCGGCAAAATGGAGGCCATAGGCCGCAGCCAATCCGGCGTATCCGTCGGGACGCTCCATGAATTCATAGCCAAATCCGGCGTGCCATTGGGGAGTGAACGCCGCCGCCTGCGATAAGGTTTTCAGTTTCAGGCGGCGAGCATCATCCCCGCGAATCTCCATCGCGAAGGTATTATTGAATCCGAAGGGTGGTCCCAGGGTCAGGCCGAATCGGGTTTCATATTCGCTTTTGACCCGTCGATAAACTCCCGCACGATCACCACCAACTTTCTGCTTGAGGATGGCGGTGAGAGCGGTACCGGTGTACTCGGGATAGATATCGATGCGACCTGCCAGTATGGCTTGCTGACAGATATAGGATCCCGCAAGATAGAAACGACGTTCGACCTTCAAGTGCGTACGCGATTCAATGAGCTGAGCGAGGAGCTCCCCCAGCATAAGAGACTCGGTGAAGTTTTTGGATCCGATCACGATTCGGTTGGAATGCGACGGCGCACAAGATAGGAGCAGCAGGGATAAGAAAATTATGCCGACGGCGACCTCGTATTTCAGCCCACGAACCTGCGCGTGACGATCTTGTTTCATCGCGGTTGTAGACGCCTCTCCAGCCATCCCAAACCGAAATCTGCCGATAACGCCAGGATTGCCGCAGGAATCGCTCCCGCCAGAATAAGTTCATTATTCACCATCGCGAGGCCGCGAAAGATAAGCTCTCCTAAACCCCCGGCGCCGATCGCGGCGGCAATCGTGGCAAGCCCCACCGACACGACGACCGCGACTCGAACCCCGGAAAGAATCACACTCACCGCCAGCGGCAGCTCCACCTGAAGAAGAAGCTGGCGGTCAGTGAGTCCCATTCCGCGGCCGGCTTCCACAACCGAGGGATCAACTCCGCGGATTCCTGTGTAGGTATTTCGAATGACGGGCAACAGAGCGTAAAGAGTGAGTGCCAGAATGGCGAGGCGATCCGCGCGGGCACCGATCCACGGCACAGGCAACAGAAAACCGAATAGCGCGAGACTCGGAACTGTTTGAATAACGTTCGCCGTCCCCAGCACTGGCTTGTTCCACACCGGCCAATGCGCGCTTACGATCCCCAACGGTATGCCGAGGAGAAGGGCGAGCAGCGTTGAAATCCCGACCAGCCAGAGATGTTCCAGGGTGAGTTCCAGGATTTCTTCATGGTGCTGCAGGAAGAAGTGAACGACGTTCATGACGTACCTCGATTTGCTGCCGAGTCCCATCCTTCTCGGAAAGCTTGCACATAGGCGGCGGCCAACGAGTCAGTCGATCGCAAGAAATCCTGCGGGGGCAGAACCGTAACCAACTGTCCAGCCTCCATAAGCGCGATACGCGAGCCAAGGCGCAAGGCTTCACGCAGATCGTGGGTGACGAAGACTACCGTTTTGTTCAGTCGTCGCTGGAGCGCAAGAAACTCGCGCTGCAGTTGATCGCGGGTAATCGCGTCGACCGCACCGAAGGGCTCATCCATCAGAAGGATCGCAGGATCGGCGGCGAGAGCACGGGCTACTCCCACTCGTTGACGCTGTCCTCCTGAGAGCTGATGGGGATATCGCGAAGCGATCTTCGAATCGAGTTCCACCAAGTGCAATAGCTCTTCGACGCGAGCCTGAATGCGATCAGCAGGCCAGCCCTCAATACGAGGGACCAAGCCGATGTTGCGCTCCACTGAGAAATGTGGAAATAAGCCTACATCCTGGATGACGTAGCCGATGCTGCGCCGCAACCGAATCACGTCGCTCTTCGCTGTGATCGTGCCGTTGACGCGAACTTCCCCGCCACTCGGGGTCAGCAGGCGATTGATCAGCTTTAAGGTCGTGGTTTTTCCCGAACCACTGCGTCCCAGAAGGACAAGAGTCTCGCCGCCCTGCACTTGCAGATTCATATTGTGAAACAGCTGTTGACCATTCGGAAGGGTGTAGATAACCGCGCGAAATTCAATCACTGGCGCGTTGGTTGGAGTCGGTTCCATGTTCGAGCGTAGTGGGAAGAATACCGGAGTCGGTGCGCCTGGCGCAGCATTGCAGGTCAGATACGCGCTTTACCGTCGTGGTTGCCGCATCTAGCGAGCTAATAGACGATCAGGCTCCCTGGCTCTACGATCTTCTCAGGATAGCGCGGAAATTATGCGGGTATGAGTGTGTCCGGTTCACGCAATTTTATTTCCTGGGTGATGATCCTCTTGTTACCGCTGTCGCCAGTAGCGGCGGACACAGGTTCGGCCATATTGCACAGCGAGGGTGGGGTGTGGCTTAACGGTACCGAGATATCGGGCTCAACGGCCGTTTTTCCGGGCGATTCAGTAGAGACCAAACCTGGATTCGTCGCCAATCTCGACGCCGAAGGATCGTCTGTCCTGATCCAGGGAGAATCGATCGTGAAGTTCCAAGGCGATTCCTTAACACTAGAGCATGGGAGCGTCTCGGTGGGAACTTCTGCTTTAATGAGCGTGCATGTGGATTGCATTGAAGTAAAAACCCGTTTCCAATGGGCGTACGCAGTAAGACGTCACTGACTTGACCGGCAAGGTTGGGGTCGCGGCTCACAAGAACGACGTTAACATCACACAAAGTGGCACGCTTCGCAAGACGCCTTCGCAGGGCAGTTCTCAATCCGCGATCGTACATGAGGGGCAGCAATCCCCGCGCGACGAAGCGACAGTATGCGGAGCCGCATCTCAGCCCGAAAGAGCCGGCAGTGGCCAGAATACAAAATGGCTAGAAATCGGTGGCGGGGTCGCTGGTGGGGCCATTATTCTTGGCATACTCCTATGCAAAGGTCCAACACCTAGCAGTGTCAGTCCTTCGCAGCCTTAGGGATCTTGCTTTTCATTTGCTTCAGGCATTCTCCGCACAGGCCGCAATGCGTTCAGCGAAACCTTAACAAGATCCTCGAATGGAGCGTATACTGAAGATCTTAACCTCGAAGACACCCTAACGACAGCACGTTGCGCCTTCGCGATTGAGAAGATCCCTGGAAAGGCGAGCGACGTGTTCAACCTGAGGATTTCCGGCAGTCATTTCTCTTGTTCCCGAGGCAGCGGCGACAAGCTACTGCTATGCATGCGGGCAGACTTGGGAATGCCCTCGTAAACAACCTGCCGAGTGCCTGCGCCACTGTACTGCGAGTGCGCGCGAGCACGGAGCAGGTTTAGCCCACAACCACAACGGCAGGAGAATAAGAATGTCCGGAATCAATGGTGACAAAGCCAGATTTAACCGGCGCCGCAGGCAGAAGATCAGCCGCCGCGTTAGCAATCAGAAGATGCTGAAGGCTCTGGCGGAGAAGCACTTGACCCCGCCGGTGGCGCCAGCCAACCTCAAGGAGAAAGTGGCGTGACGACACCCGTCATAGCACTGCCGCTTTCGCTTGCGGACAGTGGTGCGGCCAAGAAGAAGCGTGTGCTGCTGCTGGACGCGTCGCAGACCAAGCGCGATCTAAGGGCTGACGTAATGAGAAAACTTGGCATTGAGGTGGATTGCGCAGCCGATGTGCTTGAGGCACGGTGCTGGTGGCGAGCCGATTTGTACAATCTAGTGCTCATTAACGGCATCGGAGAGGCGGAAGACCGGGATAGGTTCTGCGCCGATGTTCGGAGTGCAAATCCACCGCAGAGAATCGCATTCTTCGTCGGCAGCCCGCAATATCTCTCGATTGCGCCGCATTCTGACGCCACCACTGCGGCGGGAAACGCGGACGCTCTTCACAAAGAGATGGTCGCCGCATTACTCGCCCAGACCACGCAATGTTCGTCACAGCGGTGGGGAATATTGGAAGCGTGCAAGCGGATATCCTCGGTGCGCTCCATCAGCGAGGCTCGTTCACGAACTATACGAGAGACGCCCCGGCCTTCGCGCTGGGCCGAAGGCATCGAGCAACACTCCGCATCCAGCCCCCTTCATTCTCAACCCACATTTGCGATCGCGATCCCAGCAGAAAGAGAAGGACTTCTATGAAAAATTTGTACGTAGGCAACTTGCCGCACAGCACAACCGAGCCGGAGCTTCGCGGACTGTTTGAGGCGCACGGGGCCGTCGAAAAGGTGAGCATTGTCACCGATCGGGAAACCGGACGCGCGCGCGGATTCGCTTTTGTTGAAATGACCAATCCGGCCGAAGCGGATAAGGCAGTGGCTGCCCTGAATGGCAAGGAACTCGGCGGCCGGGCCTTGAAGATTAACGAAGCCAAGCCTAAGTCCGATGCCCCGCGCGGCGGAGGCGGAGGCGGAGGCGGAAAGAGATTTGGTGGTGGAGGCGGCGGGAGTCGCGATGACTATCAGGGTCACGCACGCCAACCCCGCGAACCGCGCTGGTAGGAAACACCAGCTAACTTAAGAAGCTCAGGAATTACGCCTGGCTGGTGTCTGAGGCAACCGGTTGCCGTGCCTTGAGCTTTGCGCATGAACGAAATGCAACCAGCAGCAGCTGCTGCGATTGCACAAATCAATGAGTGGGAGACGGGCGATGCCAGGAAGAGGTCGATCAAGCTTTACCAAACGCCAAAAAGAACACACGCGCCAGCAAAAACAACGCGACAAGGCCGAGCGCAGGATTCAACGCAAAACTGAAGATCCCTCGGGGACATCAAGCGATTCGAGTGGTCTCGATATGAGCGAACTGCAAAAACACGCTGCCGAGCAGGCTGCTCTTTTCCAAATGGGAGCCGACGACGGGGATATCTCCAGTATTCCGCGCGAACGCGGTCCGGAAAAAACGGAATCGTAACATTCTTCTGAGGGCATAAAAATGTTGAGGGCGTGCCTTCCAGGCGCGCCCTCTTTCGTTCCTAGCCGGTTCCCTTCTTTGAGATCTCAGGCAAATACTTCGCCGGGCATCTTGGTCAGCGTCCGGCTAGCCAGCGTATTCTGAACGGCGCTTTCCCGTCGATCTACGTTTGACCAATCCACCTGCTTGCGCTCGATGCGCAGCTTCAGCGCGCGCTCGATGTGGCGGAGTTCGATCACTTCGGCGCCGGCCACCAGACTGGAAGCCAAACCTTCCGATCCGGCGCGCCCTGTCCGTCCAACGCGATGGATAAAGTCTTCAGCCATTTTTGGCAAATCGTAGTTGATCACATGTGCGACATCGTCGATGTGCAAGCCACGCGCGGCCACATCGGTTGCGACCAGCACCTGGTAGCGTCCCTGCTGAAATCCGCTAAGCGCTCCGTTGCGCTGTGACTGAGAACGGTCGCCATGAATCATCGCCGCGGAAAAACCTTCACGCACCAATTCCTTGGCTAGCCGCTCCGTGCCTCGCTTGGTGCGGGCAAAGATTAAAGTCTGCCCCTCCTCGGCATAAAGCAATTGCCGCAGCACATCGGGTTTTTCGGCCGGGCGTACTTCATACGCTTGCAGTCGAACACTTTCGACCGGCTTCAGCACCGAGCCGATCGCGACGCGTACGGGATCCCGCATGGCATCGTGCACCAAGCCGGCGACCGATTGCTCCATCGTTGCCGAGAAGCACAAAGTCTGCCGGTGTTGTGGTAACAGGGCAAGTATGCGGCGGATCGCGGGCAGAAATCCCATGTCGAGCATGCGATCCGCTTCATCGAGTACCAGAATCTTGATCTCACGCAGGTCAATCAGCCTGCGGCTGATGAAGTCCTGCAAACGTCCCGGCGTGGCAATCACCAGAGCGGATCCGCTGCGCACCGATTGAATTTGCGATTTCTCAGAGACACCGCCGATGACCAGCGCGGCTCTTGCAAGCTCCCCGACGCGTAGTTTTTCGTATTCTTCGTTGACCTGAATCGCCAGTTCCCGCGTGGGCAACAAGACCAGCACGCGCGCTTTTTGTGACGGTTCACGTTGCAACATTTCGATCACCGGAATCAGGAAAGCTAGCGTCTTGCCAGTACCGGTCTGCGCTGTCGCCAGCACGTCTTTGCCTTCAAGAGCGCAAGGAATCGCCTGCACTTGAATTGGCGTAGGGGTAATAAATTGAGCTCTCGCCAGCCTCTGCTGTAACGCAGAGGATAGCGGTAGTTCTGTAAAGCTTGTCATTCGTAATTTTCTTTCTGGAGAGGCTTGTCTGAATACACGTGTCGCGAGTTCCTCGGCCGCTCTTATTGTTTTGATTTGACGCTGAATAAACGGCGGGCAGGAAAAGCGGAGATGAATCTTGATCCAACAGGATCACCGCGTCACGAGCAAACCGTGGCAGTAGCGTTGAAGTCATTGTAGCACAGCGTAACGATTTCGATAGTAGTTACGAAAGTGACACCCTCCAGCGACAGGCTGCACGTCGAAGACCCACGATACCGATGAAGGATAAATCGAGGCACGCGGGCGCGAGCGATTCGCGACTGCGGAGCCCTACCATTTGGCCCTTCTGACGTCGCGACGCGCTCCTAAGGCAGACCGACGAGTTTTGTAGCTTCATCATCTATATCAAAGCGAATCCGGATCGACCTCGTAGCCCACTAGCAACGATCGCTCTTGCTACGGTCTTGCTCCAGCGCCGACCTTATAGATCTGCGCTGACTTGAATTTTATTGTCTAGGCATGGCCCTTCTTAATCTCAGCCCGCCCCCGGGGTGTGCGAACCGACTTATGAGAATTGCTCAAGTAGCGCCGTTTTATGAAAGCGTTCCACCCGTTTTGTATGGAGGCACAGAGCGTGTTGTGTCATGGCTTACGGAAGAGCTTGTGCGCCTGGTGGACGATCACGCTGCCGTTCGAGGTGCTGTCTCGCGCCTGATCCAAGATGCGCCTGGTTTCGAAGTATGCGGGGAAGAGGAAAACGGCCGCATCGGGATCGAGAAAGCTAAACAACTAAAGCCTGATGCGATTGTGCTGGACCTCTCAATGCCAGTGATGAATGGCCTGGAGGCAGCCCGAATTCTGCGAACCCTTATGCCGGCCATACCGATACTGATGCACACGGCCTTCACGAATCCCGCTCTGGCAAGCGAAGCTTTAGCGGCTGGGGTCAGTAAGGTCGCGTCAAAGACGAGTCCGCCCGAGGCTCTAATTGGGGATCTTCAAGCGCTCATCAAGGACGCGGCCTGATCATCGAGTCCGCCTGGCCTTAAGGAATGATCTCACCACCTCCTGAGGAACTTCTTTAGTTACACGGCAACAAGCTGTAATCCGAGCTCGCGGGCTTGTTTCCGGAGCCTGGCTTCCATCCGTTGGCGATTCTGCACTTCGTTCTGCGCGCAGATCGTCTCATCGTAGGCATGCCCAGTCGTTACCATGTGATAGATGATGCGCGCCAGTTTGTGCGCCGTGGCTGTGATTGCCTTGGGAGCACCCAGTTTGGTGCGCATCCGGCGATAGAAGTGCCCGAGAAAAGATTGGCTACGATGGAGCGATTGCGCGGCCATGCGTAGGGCTGTGGCTGCTCGATTCTTGACTTTGCGAGTTTTGACCGACAACACCTTCCCGCCGCTTATCCCTTATCCGGTTGTCCGGACAGAGTCCGAGCCAGGAGGCTAACTCCAGAGCGCCTGCTCCGGCCGGAACGATCCGCGCAGTAAACCCACCGAATGCAGATACTGCAGCCATTGGCAATCGGATACATCGGACTTGCGTCCCGGAACATTCTTTACGTGCTGGGCGTTGACCAGGAAGACTTTGAATCCTCGCGCCTCCAAGATCTGAAACAACGGAATCCAGTACACTCCCGTCGACTCCATGGCTACGGTCTCGATGTGGCACGCCTTCAGCCAGGCCGCAGCCGCGTGCAGGTCTTCCGTGAAGGTCGAGAAACACCGCACCGGCTGCGGATCTCGATCCCCAGGCACAGCGATATAGATCTCCGTCGCTCCGATATCTACACCTGCAGCATTCAGATTCAGGCAAGACAACAGGGACGCTCCTGTCTTCTGGTCGCTCTTTGGGTTGCTCTTTCGTCTCCTCGACATGGGCTTTCTCGGGATTGGATTTGTCCCTGCGAGCCGGTCCAGATGTGCAAGATGGAGTACTCTCCTGAACGAGATCAACGAACCCTGGTGAAGGGCCGCCGTCATCACTGACTTGAGCACAGAGTCTGGGACCATACTGCTAAACGGGCTCCCGAAGGATGCACCATTGATGGTTTCGGCCTACTTACCGACGTGCATGGACCGCTCATTTTACTGCGCCATGCATGACCCTCAGTTCCTTACCGTTTTGACCCGCGTATCGCGGGTTGGTTACTGCTAAGCACTTCTGTTGATTGTCGTCATCGTGGGCAAGCGCTTTCAATGGGACAAGAAGGAGGAGAACCAGAACATGTCGATACCTAGTATTCTCGCAGGACGTATCGCTTTGGCTGCGTGCATAACATTGTTGGCTCTGGTGGTTGGCGCGCAGACAGATTCCATGTCCAAATCTGCGTGCGGCTCTCAGGGGCAGATGAGCAAAGTGAGCTTATATGTCGGACATGGTGAAGGATCACACTCAGGACGTCGCGGACTTTCAGCGTGGAAGCAGTTCCGGCATGGATCCAGATGTGAAAGAGTTCGCAGCGAAGACGCTGCCTACTCTCGAGGGACCATATGAAGGAAGCGAAGGAGATCGCCCCCACAACCTCCGCCAGCGCGAACCCCATGGGCGGACAACGATAGCAGCGTGGCTGCGAAAGATAGCTGTTGGTCGATGGACTGACCAAGCCATTGTGTTATAAGAATGAGCCAGGAAGATACGGAAGCGTTCACTGATCCGGATCTTCCGAATGGTTTGGATTTCTAATCGTCAACGGAATCCGAATCGCAGATTCCATAAAGACATTCGCAGCGCAACCCATTAGCATGGGGAACGGAAGTTTCTGGCTGGGCATTGATCTGGGCACGCAGGGTGTTCGAGCCCTCGTCATATCCCGTTCTGGTCTGGTTGTTGGCCGAGGCTCTCATTTTCTAGCCTCGTACCGCGACGGCCCCTGCCACGAACAGGATCCGGAAGACTGGTGGCAGGCCACGGCTACTGCGTGCCGCGCAGCCCTGGCCGGAATTCCGGTCTTATCCATTCAAAGTCTTTCGGTAGACGGAACTTCTGGCAGCATTCTGCTGGTTGACCAATCTGGCAAACCGCTAACGAGGGGCCTCATGTATGACGATTCGCGGGCGCCGAACGAATCGCGCATCGCGAATGAGGTTGGCGCTTCGACGTGGGCCTCGCTAGGATACCGCATGCAGCCTTCGTGGGCGTTGCCCAAGTTACTCTGGCTGCTGCGCGAAAATCCCGGCCTCGCTCATTCCGGGCGGCTGGCCCATCAGGCAGACTTCATCAACTGTCGGCTTGCGGGACATGAGGTCGCGTCGGATTCGAGCAACTCGCTCAAGAGTGGTTACGATCTCATTCGCGAGGCCTGGCCCCACCAGGTTCTTGATGCGCTCGGTGTTTCAGAGAAGATCATGCCCGCGGTGGTGCGCCCCGGGAAGCGGATCGGTACGGTCTGTCCCGAGGCTGCGGACGTGAGTGGCGTCCCCGCCGGATCTCCGATCATCGCCGGCATGACGGACGGATGCGCTGCCCAGATCGCAGCCGGAGCAGTCGATCGCGGAAGTTGGAACTCGGTACTTGGCACTACTTTGGTGGTCAAGGGAGTTGCGACCGGTTTGATTCGGGATCCCGCCGGAGTTGTCTATTCTCATTGCTCGCCGGACGGCAACTGGTGGCCCGGCGGAGCGTCCAGCGTGGGTGCTGGAATTCTCGCGCGGCGCTTTGCTGGACGTGATTCGGATTCCTTGAGCGCACAAGCGGAGCATCGAGAACCGGCTACCGTTATCGCGTATCCCTTGCCGTCTCGCGGAGAGCGATTCCCTTTCGTTGCGCCGGATGCGGAAGGATTCTTGCTGGGCACGCCCGTCGATGAAGTCGATCTCTACGCGGCGCTGCTGCAGGGAGTGGCATTCGCGGAGCGGCTCTGCTTCGATTCTCTCGACATGCTGGGTGCGCATAGCGACGGCGATCTGACTCTCACCGGCGGCGCGTCCCGCAACCGCTACTGGTGTCAGCTTCGAGCAGATATTCTGGGGCGGCCTGTTCGCCTGCCGGGGAATGCGGAGTCTGCGCTTGGAATGGCAGTGCTTGCCGCCGCCGAGGACCGATGTATTTCCGATGTCGCGCGCGAAATGATTCACATTCGCGAAGTGATTTCTCCTCGCCCGGATCGCATCGACAGCTTTCACGAATCCTATTTGCTCCTGGTCGAAGAACTCGCACGCCGCGGTTGGATTCGGCAAGAACTTCGTGAACATGCCGGAAAGAGGGCGCAGTCTTGACTCGTCTCGTGCTGGTGCGCCACGGTGAAACCATCTGGCATGTTGAAAACCGTTACGCCGGGAGCACCGACATCCCGCTCAGTGAGGGCGGCTTGGATCAGGCGCGGCGGCTCGCGAAATGGGCGGCCGGGGCCGATCTTGCAGCGATCTGGGTATCGCCATTGCGACGTGCCCGCGAAACCGCCGCCTCATCGGAAACTGCGACCGGTATCAGGGCACACGTCGACTCCAGGCTGAGGGAAATTGACTTCGGCCGAGGCGAAGGATTGACCAACATGGAGATCAGACGATCTCTACCCGAGGCCTTTGCCGCATATCAAGCAGATCCCGCTTCCCATCCCTTACCGGGTGGCGAAGAACCCCAAGCTGTCGTGCAGCGAGCCATCGAATGTTTCAACGAGATCGAAAGGGTGCATTCGCACGAACGAGTGCTGATCGTCACCCACAATACGCTGATCCGCGTAGCACTCTGTGAGTTGCTCGGAATACCTCTGTCGCGATACCGCACCGTGTTTCCTTCGATCGATAACGGCGCGTTGAGCGAGATCCGGCTGCACCAGGGACGAACCGCTCTTTTGAAGTTCAATGTACCGCTGGACGCAAAGGCCGAGCACACTGAGGCTGACGAGCTCGACGTTTAGTCGGTCACACCAGCAGTTGTAAGATGCGGTAGAATACGCGCCTGGCGCGGATGCCTCCGCGGATTCTGAAATCTTGCCGCTAAGGATTGCTTACTCGAACGATCCATGACGCGAATCATTCTCATCGGCGCCGGACGCGGCGGACGGGCTTTGGTGGAACTATTCCACAAGGATCCCAGCATCGAGATTATTGGAGTTGCTGACAAGGATGAAGGCGCGCCGGGTATCGTACTGGCCCGCGAACTCGGGTTGCCGGTTGCAGCCAATTACAGAAAATTTCTGAAGGCCGAAGCACCCGATCTGATTATCGATGTCACCGGTGATCCCGACATTGCTCGCGAGGTTTACCGTTTACGGCCTCAAGGAACGGAGGTTCTTGGCGGCAAGAGCGCCCGCTTCATCTCTTCCTTTGCTGGCAAGAACAACCAGGCTGATTGTCTGCAGGATCAGTATCAGCTTGCCTTGCGCGAACTTGAAACGCGGTCGGAAGGCGAGTTCATCATCGGTAACAACCTGAAGATGAAGGAAATCTCGTCACTGATTTCCAAAGTTGCGCCTACGCCCACAACCGTTTTAATCCGAGGTGAAAGTGGCACGGGGAAAGAGCTCGTAGCTCGTGCCATTCACCGCAATAGCTCGCGCAGCAATCATCCCCTAGTCACTTTGAACTGCACGGCGCTGTCCCCCGCTTTGCTGGAGAGCGAACTCTTCGGTTACCGCCGCGGCGCTTTTACGGGCGCCTATAACGACAGCAAAGGATTGTTCGAGAAGGCCAATGGCGGCACCATGTTTCTCGATGAAATCGGCGACATGTCTCTGGAGATTCAGGCTAAATTTCTGCGTACGTTGCAGACCGGAGAGATTCGCGCGGTCGGCGACATGCGGACCAGAACAGTTTCCGTGAGAATCGTTGCTGCCACCAACCGCAATCTGGAAGCCGCCATCCGAGAAGGCACTTTTCGCGAAGATTTGTTCTACCGCATCAATACCTTCTCCATCACGCTGCCGCCCCTGCGCGAGCGCATCGAAGACATTCCGTTCCTCGCAGAATATTTCCTTTTGCGAGCCCGCGCCAAGGTCAACAAGAAAGTCGAGAATATCGCGCCACCAGCGCTCGCGCTGTTGAAGAACTACGCCTGGCCGGGCAATCTTCGGGAACTGGAAAACATCATCGAGCGAGCTGTTGTCTTAACCTCCTCAGCAACCGTGGAGGCCGAACATCTCCCGCTTCATGTTCAGGATTTAGTATCGTTCAAACCGCAGATGGGGTTCATGCCGAGCAAGGCGCGCGCGATCGAGCAGTTCGAGCGGGAAGCCTTGACCAGCTATTTGTTGAAAGCCGACGGAAACGTGTCTAGGGCGGCGGCTTTGGCAAAAATTCCGCGGCGTACCTTCCACCGTCTGCTGGCCAAGCACAAGCTAGCGCACCGTTCGTTACGACACCAGCACTGAGTCTAGTATAGCTCACTACTGTGGCACAGTTGTCTCTATATCGATCATCTATGGTAAGTCATTATTGTTGAATAACTTATGCTACACATTCGATTTTACTACTGAGACAAATGTGTTTCGCATACGCGACTCAAGAGTTGCGCACCTTCCTGTTCTCTCTTCTCACAACTAGGACCTAACCGAAAGAAACACCGATACTTACTCACTCTAGGTCCGCTGTTGCAGGAATCGAAATGACATTGGAATAGGAATTGCCTTCACCATTGTGCAGGCGACGAGAGCCGGCGAACCATCCGGAACGATTTCGAAAGCCAGCCATCGCGAACAGGTCCTAGCGAAGATGCGGCCGGGCCAACCAGCCCGGCTTGAGTCTGGTTACGCACGCCCCGCTTGGGTGAACTCAAATACTCACGATTTGCACCGGCAGCACGGTCGCAGAGCACTTAACCGATTTTTTATAGGGAGACGGAAATGGCTGGGAACAACAACTCCGGCAAGAAAAAAAGCCGTTGGGCCGCAGGCATCACACCCTACGCGGAAATGGGCTATTACGACGCCGATTACGATCCGAAGGCCACCGACATTTTGTGCGCGTTCCGTCTGGTGCCGCAAGCGGGCGTCGATCCGATCGAAGCCGCGGCGGCGGTGGCGGGGGAGTCTTCAACAGCAACATGGACCGTGGTTTGGACGGATCGACTGACTCCTTACGAGCACTATCAGGCGAAGTGTTATCGGGTCGATCCTGTGCCGGGCACGGACCAGTACATTGCTTACATCGCCTACGACATCGATCTATTCGAAGAGGGCTCGATTGCCAACCTGACTTCTTCGATCATCGGGAACGTGTTCGGTTTCAAGGCGCTTAAGTCGCTGCGCCTGGAAGATATGCGGATTCCTCCGCACTACGCGAAAACCTTTCAGGGACCCGCTCACGGAATCGTGATGGAGCGGGAATATCTCAACAAATTCGGGCGTCCGCTGCTGGGCGCCACGGTGAAACCTAAGCTCGGTCTTTCCGCCCGGAACTATGGCCGCGTGGTATATGAAGCGCTGCGTGGCGGACTGGACTTCACCAAAGACGACGAGAACATCAACAGCCAGCCCTTCATGCGCTGGCGCGATCGATTCCTGTTCTGCATGGAGGCGGTAAACCGTGCCACCTCTGCGACCGGCGAGATCAAAGGACATTATCTGAACGTGACTGCCGGAACCATGGAAGAAATGTACGAGCGCGCGGATTTCGCCAAGGATCTCGGGACAGTGATCGTAATGATCGACCTCACCATCGGCTATACCGCGATTCAATCGATGGCCAAATGGGCACGCCGCAACGGGGTCATACTGCACCTGCACCGCGCTGGTCACGGAACTTACACGCGGCAGAAGACGCATGGCGTAAATTTCCGCGTGATCGCCAAATGGATGCGCCTGGCGGGAGTGGATCATATTCACGCGGGCACAGTAGTCGGCAAGCTGGAGGGCGATCCCAATGCGATTCGTGGTTATTACAGCACCTTGCGTTCGAACAAGATCGATGCCGACCTATCTCAAGGATTGTATTTCGAGCAGGACTGGGCGTCGTTACCAGCGGTCATGCCGGTTGCGTCTGGAGGCATCCACGCGGGGCAGATGCATCAGTTGCTGCACCTTCTTGGCGAGGATGTCGTGCTGCAGTTCGGCGGTGGAACAATCGGCCATCCGGATGGAATCGCTCAGGGCGCAACGGCAAATCGCGTGGCCACGGAGGTGATAATCCAGGCTCGCAACGAAGGTCGCGACTTTCTCAACGAGGGGCCGGAAATTCTGAACAAGGCTGCCCGCTGGTCGCCGGAATTGCGGAAAGCGCTGGATATCTGGAAGGACGTCACTTACGACTTCGAGTCCACCGACGTGCCGGATGCAGTCGGCACAGTCACCGTTGCATAAGCCGCGCCGCGTGGCGCGTGCTAGAGAGAGGCATCAATGCGCATCACACAAGGAACGTTTTCTTACTTGCCCGACTTCACGGAAGACCAGATCAAAGCGCAGGTGCGTTATTGCTTCGACAATGGCTGGGCGTTCTCGATTGAGCACACGGACGATCCTCACCCGCGAAACTCATATTGGGAAATGTTTGGGCTTCCGATGTTCGATCTCCAGGATCTGAACGTTGCCCTGGAACAACTCGAGGAATGCCGCAAGGCCTTTCCGGCCCATTACATCAAACTGAATGGCTACGACCGAACCAGGGGCCGGCAAACCACGATGTTGAGTTTCATTGTGCAGCGCCCCGAGAATGAGCCCGGCTTTGTTTTGGAGCGCACGGAAGCACAGGATCGCCGCATTCAGTATACGATTCGATCGAGGAGCCGGTCAGCGAACTAGAACGCGGAAGATGCCATGCACAAACTGGATACAGATTCCGTCGTCGAGACAACGCTGCCAGAGCCTCAGGACAGCTTCGTAGACATTGGCGCGGCCCATCGCGATTCGAATCTCGACGAGCTTCTGGACGAACTCGATCGTGAACTGGTTGGGCTCACGCCGGTGAAGAGCTACGTCCGCCGGGTGGCAGCGCTGCTGCTGGTCTCTCGTCTGCGCGAAAAAGTTGGGCTCTCCAACGAGCGTCCAACGCTGCATATGTCGTTTACCGGACATCCCGGCACGGGCAAGACGACCGTGGCGATGCGCATGGCGAAGATTCTGCATCACTTGGGCTATCTTCGCCGCGGGCATCTAGTGGTCGCTACGCGCGACGATCTGGTGGGCCAATATGTTGGCCACACGGCTCCCAAGACGAAAGAGATTCTGAAAAAGGCGATGGGAGGAGTGCTGTTTATTGACGAAGCCTATTACCTGTACCGGCCGGAGAACGAACGCGACTACGGCCAAGAAGCAGTCGAGATGCTTCTGCAGGCGATGGAAAATCAGCGAGAAGATTTGGTCGTCATCTTGGCCGGTTATCAGGATCGAATGGCAACTTTCTTCCAATACAATCCCGGATTCCGATCGCGCGTGGCGCACCACATCGATTTTCCCGATTACGGTTTGCAGGAACTGGCGACGATCGCGGAGGCGATGCTCCGCGAACAGAACTACAGTTTTGACGATGAAGCGCGAGAAGCATTTGTGGAATACCTGAAACTGCGCATGAAGCAGCCACAATTTGCCAACGCCCGCAGTGTGCGCAATGCGATCGACCGAATCAAGCTTCGTCAAGCCGGCCGCCTGGTGAGTGAAGGTGGATGCATCGGCAAAGAGCAACTGGCTCGCATTGCCGCCGGTGACGTGCGCCAGAGCCGCGTGTTTCAAGGCGGGCTTGGAAGTGACGCCGAGACAGGATCTGCAGGCGGCATAGAGCCACTGCGGAGCAAGGAGACACAATGAAAAGAAGACCAATCCTGCTCGGCATAGTAGGCGATAGCGCCGCCGGCAAAACCACCATCACGCGCGGCCTGACTCGTCTCCTTGGTGCCGACCGCGTGACTCATGTGTGTGCCGATGACTATCACAAATACGATCGCACGGAGCGCGCGCGGCTGAACATCACTCCGCTGCATCCTGACTGCAACTTTCTCGACATTCTGGAGTTGCACCTGGAGCGGGCTCATTACGGGCAAGCCATGCTGAAACCGGTCTATGACCACAGCACCGGATCGCTGGTGCGGCCCGAGTACGTTGAACCCCGCGAGTTCGTCATTGTTGAAGGGTTGCTCGGATTTCACACCGCCGCGATGCGGCAATTTTACGATGTGAAAGTATTTCTCGATCCTCCCGAGGATATGCGACGGTTGTGGAAGATCAAGCGGGATACGGCCAAACGCGGTTATGTGCCCGAGCAAGTGTTGGCGGAAATGGAACGGCGCGAGCCGGATTCGCGGGACTTCATCCGTCCCCAGCGTGAATTCGCAGACATTGTCGTGCGCTTTCATCCGGAGAGCGGGGTGGGGTCCGATCAGGCAGATGGCCATTTGAACGTTCATCTGGTCTTGCGCCCAACCATTCCCCATCCCGACCTTACTTATCTGGTAAACCACCAGAACGGCCAGCCTGCCGGGATTCGCCTTGCGCTTGGCCGGGATTGCGGGCGTCCTGTGGAATTTCTCGAAGTGGACGGCAGCGTGAGCCGGGAGCAGACTGCTCAACTCGAACAAGCCATCTGGAAACATCTGCCCGATCTACGGCCGCTGCGCGCCGATCAGTTCGGCGACTACAACGACGGCAGCGAGGTACGGCATAGCGATCCCCTCGCCCTGACGCAATTGCTGGTCACGTATCACCTACTACGCGCCTATAGCAAGGACAGTCCAATACCCTTCGCTCGGCCGGTTGCGGCTCTGAGCCGCTTGAAATCGGTGCCAGAGGAATCGCTGGTGGAGAGTGCAGTCAAACGGTGAGTGCGATAAGCTTTCGCTGCAACTAATGTTGAGTCCGCGTTTCCATCGCCGCCAAATCCGTACGGATTTCCGCCACAATCTGCGCAGGTGACTGGTCGACATCGACCACCAAGCCGTGCTCCGACTGTTCGGGCTCTTCGAGCGTCTCCAGTTGGCTGTTGAGCATTCTTTCTGTCATGAAATGTCCGTGCCGCGCGCGCAACCGCTGCTGCAGCAACTCCGGCGTACCCCGGAGATAGACCAGATGAACTCCGGGCGAGATCCGTAACCTATCTCGATACCTGCGCTTTAAGGCCGAACAGGCCAGCACTGCGTTCTTTTCCGTGTCAATCCAAGCGGCGATCAGCTGGCGCAGAGCCTCCAGCCAGGGGTCGCGGTCGGCATCGGTGAGCGGTATCCCGTTCCGCATCTTCTCCACATTTTCAGCCGAATGGTAGTCATCCCCATCCGCGAACTCCCATCCTGGCCCGGACGCCAGCAGATGTCCGACCGTCGACTTTCCCGTCCCCGATACTCCCATCAGCAGAATGACCACATCTTCTCCATTCCTTCGGTCGAACCGCACAATTTCGGAGCAGTATCGATCATAAAGTTGCCGTCTGAAACATCCGACTTCCGCATTCGACGTCTACGTTTATGGTGACATACGGGGCGAACGGAAACACCAGTAGCCCATGCGGGTAATTACCAGGGGTTACCACCGTCTATTACTTCCCATTACCATGTTACGATTGTGCGCTTTTGGGGCGGGGCGTAGTCTTCAGGACATGAACTCACGTAATCATAAAAACCAAACAGCTCGCATGCGGGTCGCACCGGTGGCGTTCACCGGCAGGACACTGTTGAAGTCGATCCTGCTCGGCGCACTGGTGGTGATGGCGCTGGCTACGATCTCCCCGGCGGCGGAGCTTCCCGAGGCTCCCAGTGCCATCATGCGGACGAGCGCACCAATGATCACGCCGACGGTATCGGCTTCGTCGAGGATTGCGGAAGGTCATACCATTAATAAGACGTTCTTGGGGCTAGCTTTTGTCTCTTCGGCCAGTACGTTTGCCGATTCTTACACCACGTTATTTGCTCGTGAGAACTGGCTCGCTGGCAAGAAGGGCGTCTGCAATATGGAGGTTCAGTCTGCCTACCTCTATGGAACTCATCCGACGGTGGGGCGCGCGTACGCTGTGGCGTCGGCGAAGAGCGCAGGGTCCATTTTTGCGGCTTACTACATGCGTAAGCATCATAGCCGATTCTGGAGTTTCCCCTTGGTCGCGAACTCTCTTGTGAGCTTGCAGGGAGTAACTCAGAACATGATCGAGTGCAACTAGTATAGTGTCCCAGTTATAACGTAAGCGTGTTTCGACCGTCTATCCGGCATGACGGATAATCGAAGCTTGCTCAAACTGATGCCCGAACAAAGAGAGGACTTACAACGCTGGGCGCAAT
>JBEKRE010000107.1:0-12194 GCA_049519055.1 Candidatus Sulfotelmatobacter sp.
CGGGAGGCGGTTCGCGATTTGCGGACGGCCGCTGGCGCTCGATGCTCGCCCGCGCCCGCTTGAGCGCGCTGTTGACCGATTGGACGGTAGAGTCCAGCATGTCGGCCACCTCGTCCGCATGGAATCCGAGCACGTCGCGCAAAATGAGGACGGCGAGTTGGCGAGGCGGCAAAACCTGAAGGGCGGTCACGAAGGCGAGGGAGATGGATTCGGTCTGCTGGTAGCGGGCCTCCGGGCCAAGCGGCACGTCGATCACACCCTCGAAAAGAGAGTCGGGAAAAGGCTCCAGCCATACAACCTCGCCGAGCCGAGTAGGCTCCGGTGGTACAACTCCGGGAAAGTCCCACTCCTTGGCGGGTCGTCGGCTGGCCGAGCGGCGCGCATTGAGGCACCGGTTGGTGGCGATCCGATAGAGCCACGTGCGGAGCGAGGCGCGTTCCTCGAACTCGCCAAGGCCTCTCCAGGCGGCCAGCAGCGTCTCTTGTAGGGCGTCCTCGGCATCCTGGAGGGAACCTAACATGCGGTAGCAGTGTACCTGTAGCTCTCGGCGGTGCGGCTCGGTGAGCTCTCGGAACGCACTTCCGTCCCCGGCCCGCGCTTTTGAGATCAGGTCATCTATCCCTGGGATCGTCATCGCGTCACTTTCTTATTCCACCTTGTTGAACGCGCGCCCAGTTTCTAGAAGTCATAGTGTCTATATCAATAGCAAACGGGCCCGAGGACACGACCTCAAAAAGGAGACAACGCGATGCGATTCTTTCTAAAGATCTCAATTCCAGTCGAGGCTGGCAACGCAGCGGCAAAAAAGGATCGGTTCAAATCGATCCAACTGATACTGGAAGAGCAAAAGCCTGAAGCGGCCTACTTCCTACAAGATGGCGGAAAGCGGACCGCTATCCTGATCGTAAACATGGAGGATGCTTCGCAACTTGCCGAAATCGTCGAGCCATGGTTTCTGGCGCTAAACGCGAGCGTTGAATGTAAACCAGTCATGGTCGCCGGCGATCTCCAGAAGGCGTTCCCAGCCCTCGATCATGCCGTGAAAACATTCAGCTGATGCCTTTCGTCCGCTTGTGGGATTCTCCGCGTACCGCAGAACAGTGATCGATTTCAAAAGAGAATCACTGATCGGCTAGAAGAGAATCCCCAAAATGAGCGGCTACACTTCGGTCTGTCCGGAGCCCCGTGCTTAATAAGCGGTCAATTGGGCTTCGCGATGCCGGAAGAAAGCCGGGCGAGAAGCCGCCAAGGCGCTCTACGGGCCAGAGGCTCTCATAGGAGCGCCGAAAGTTTTTGCTATTTTATCCAGTCGTTCCTGCAGGGTTCATTCATTTTGGCTAGAGCAAAACAGGACGCAAGCGTCGCCCATGAGGTCTTGGCACATCTGCGACAGAACTTGTACTCCAAGACGGAGTGGCATCGAATCGTCGCGTGGAACGGCCTCGGCGAGTAGGCCGCTGCTAAGCTGCGCAAGGGTGATCACATCTACGTCGAAAGCACGCTGATGAGCCGCACTTACCAGAAGGGAACTCGGCAAGGCTAAGAACAAGACCACCGTGCCACTCAAGACTTGGCAGGTCAAGGCGGATTCCATCCGCAAGCTGAACCGCACCAAGAAAGATCAGGTGCTAGACACCGCGCCGCTTGGTGCTCAGCCGGAGGAGGTTCCATTCTGAACTGACCATCTGTACGAGCCTCCTTATAACGATGCTCACCGAGCAAAGGTTCGAGATGTTCCAGAACATACTCGGGACATGGTTGCCCTTCCTCCTCATCTTTAATTTCTACTTGGTGGACGGACCGTACCGTTCGTAGGGCGGGCGCGGGAAAGCCCTCATGCCGGGGCTGAGTCATGAATGCGAGGGCTCAAGGCTGACATCTTAGCCGTAATACATATTGTTTTTGCGGCCCTTGCTCCAGCAAAGCGAAACGGGAAGCTTGACCAAATTGTGACGCATGCTGAGAATCACGGACGAGTTGTAATGGCGAATCGACCAAAGGAATACTGCTTCAACCGTCTTCGCCAAGGATCGACGATGTCCTCGGGTTCAGCCCGACCACACAAGACCTTTTCAGCTCCAGCCATCGTTTCGGGGAGCAGCCCCTTGTCAAGCCAAGGTTGGTTGTGGCCAGGCATGAGATGATCAAATTCCTCGAAATAATCCATCAGCCGCCTGTAGCTCATAAGCAAGTCTTCCAAACTGCCGCCCTCTAAATGCGTCCACACGGGACCATGAAGCAAAATGTCACCGCAGAAAAGTATCCGGTCAACTCTGTTCAGAAGACAAATATGGTCTGCCGCCTCACCAGGTGTGTAAATCACTTCGAGATCCCGGCCGCCAACATCGAGCCGGTCACCATCCCTTAACCAATGATTGACCGTAATCGGCGGTAGAGCAAAACCGCTCGGATCGAAATCCCGGGGCCAAGGTCCCGTTACAAGGTTGTCCGCCGAAATTTCCCTCTCCATGATTTGATGGGAGGCTCCCTCTGCCGCTACCCGGCGGGATAGCGGGTGATCAAACATGGCAATTTCATCAAATTGACGATCGCCGCCGAGATGATCGAAATGCGTGTGGGTGTTGACCACTACGACGGGTTTGTCGGTGACCTCTGCCACTGCCTTCCGCAAGTTTCCAATTCCACAACCGGTGTCGATCAGGGCAGCCTTTTCCGGTCCGACGATTAAGCTGATCGTGGTGTTTTCGTAATGCCGGGTTTCACAAAAAGCGAAAAGATTGCTAGTGATCTCATAGACCTCGAACCATTCCTCTGCTACAGCAAACTTCTTGAGATTCGAACACTCTAGTTGGCATCGGGTTTTATTGCCGTTCTGTGTCATTGGAAACTGCCCCATGTGATGAACCTACCAAAGTGCTGTAGGCTGCGCTCGGCACGATCTCTGGCTTTCGTCTCATCCAGATCCTCGACCTTCGATCTACATCCGTTGGCACCATCCAGCCCCAGTTAGAGGCAATCATAGGTACGTCAGCCAGGCATGGTGTCGGCGTTGCTTGAGATCAGCGAACCACCTGCATGCGGGATAAAGCGCGACCACAACCAAGCACCAGACCAGGTCCGTCCATGCCAAGCTGAGTCCCCATCCAGGCGGCTTAGTGATCGGAAAGTCCCTGATGCTTGGTGACTCGAACATCCATGACTCGAACATCCAGTGTACGCGCCCGTATCGGGCATGACACGATAGTAAACCGGTAGTCGGAATTGAATTGCCACGCCACCACACGAAGCACGACCGGTTCCAGAAAAATGAGTCAGAGCCGCGCTTAAAGAGAAATAGCGACAGATGGCGCCTGGATTGTCGTCGAAGGGAAAGACGCGCCCCCGTCCCCGAGAGTAGAAAAAAGACTGGTGCACAGAGATAGTGATCCACCGCGTGAGAAACAAAGCAGCGGAGGTCTGAGAAAGATCGGTGGGGTTGACTACGGGCACGCCAAGAAAATCGCGCGTATGGTCGAGGGTCATGAGGATCATGAAGATCCCGCGCAAGAGGTCGACGGATTCAATGCGAGTTCGCTCCATGGGAATTGGATACATCCTACCCGGCCCATTCCGAGTCCTGCGCTCCCAATCGTAACGCCGGGATGAACAGTGCTAAGTCCCTTGGCATGGTTCTTCCAACGAAGTGAAAACCAGATATCTCTAGCATCTCAGTGAACGAAGTTGATTGCTATTGCCGGTGTGATTGTCAACGCAGTATTGCGCCCGGCCGGGATCACTCGCGCCCCAACGAGTACTCCGATATTGCTTTTCCAGTTGTATTCAATTGCCGGAGCCAAACCGAAAGCGTCGGCGGAGCCAGAATTGAGCCGGACCGGCTGAGTAGGATCCGAAATGTTGTAACCCGTCACGGGGGTGTTTTCCTGGTGACGATAGGTTGCATCGAGCGCAAGGACCCAGTGCTTCGTTACGCTGTATTCCCACGCAGCGTCGACAAAGACGGATGGTCCAGGACTGGCCTGTCCGCGAAATCCCGCTGACGTCCCATAGACGCTGACGTCCTGAATGCTCGCCCTCCGGGAGAACGACGGAGCGACGTTAAAGCGCATGCGCAGAATGCGTCCGTTCGGAAGCCAGAAAAATGTTTGTGAGTAGAATGCCGGAGTTGTGGTGAAAGCTCCGGCCCCGAAGCCGTCGCTCGGGCGATTGCCAAGCTGATCATACCTCCCCGTAGGAAGTGTTTCTTGCACAGCGATCGACATGGTCGGAATCCAACTATTCTCTCGGAAAAGATGAAGCCGATATTGCGCTTGCAACGTGAGGTCGCCCACTCCGATTCCAGCGCTGTCGGAGCTGTCGCTGACTTCGTTGTAGCCGAAGGTCGGAATCATGCCGACTGTAAATTTGTTCGCCACTCCGTACAATGCGTAGGTGAGCGATCCGAAGCTGTTCTCATGAGGAGCGCTGACGCGCGTGCCGCTCGAATTGTAGAAGCCCTGGGTAGTCACATCGTAGAGATAAGGCTCGATGAGAAAGTGCCCCTGCGGCAGAGTGTTGGCTGACGGTGCAAGCATGGGGCCCGTCCACCAGGCATCGTCCAGCGACTGGCGCAACCCAGCGGATGGCGAAGTCGGTTGCTGCGCTTGTGCTGTGAGGAACGTCATCGCAAGAACGATCATTATTATTAGGGTCGCGTTGCAGAAGACTTTCTGTTTGCTATCTCTTCGGCCGTGATCTGCCAGCGCTTGCTCCGTTTCTCGCAAGAAACCCGATGCAGTGAGCACGTTAGTCGCCGAGGTTACCGAAGGGCCAAACACCAAACAGCTTCAGCATCCGGTCATCGTGTCTCTCGACCAGCATGCGCGCGGTCTTCTCTGGCGGCCACGGAGCGGCGAGGCGGTCTGGACGATCGGCGATCCAGAAGGCCGTCAGCGCCATGATCGTCGAATCACGATTAAGGATGTCAGGTTGAACCTTATCGAACATATCGACCGGAGAATGGTGTGTGTACTCGTACTGGGTGGCGTCCTGTTTCAGGCCGATTCCGGGCAGGCCGGCAAGGATAAAGGGGCCCGTATCAGTGTCGAAAACCGTATCATCGTCCACTGATAAATTGCCGAACGACGTGAGCAAGTTGGCGAATCTCTGCACTCCGGCAATCAGGTCGTTCCGCCCGCCCAGTGAGAATCCGGTTACCGGCCCCTGACCATCATCCAAAATGACGGCAGCGAGATGATTCGCCATTTCGTCTTTGTGCACGCGAACATAATTGAACGAGCCATCGTCTCCTTGTTCTTCCCCGGTAAAGAGCACGAAGCGAATCGTCCGCCGCGGCCGGAATCCAGATTTGACGATGGCTTCCGCCGCACCTAAAGTGGTCGCCACCCCGCAGCCGTTATCCGTCGATCCTGAAGCAAGGTCCCAAGAGTCCAGGTGGCCTCCGACGACGACGATTTGCTCGGGATTTTCGCCGCCGCGGATCTCTCCTACCACATTCGCACTCGAAACCGGGCCGTCCGTGAATACATTCTGAATCTCTAAGTGCAAACGTGGTGATTGGCCGCGCTCCAGATAGCGCTCGAGTTGGCTTTGATCTTCGGCGGCCATGCTGACCACGGGAATGTCAAACTGAACATCCACTCCGAGCATCCCGGTGTGCGTCAAGTGCATGCCTGCAGCCCTCGATCCTCCCTGGCCGCCGATGACTGCTAACGCCCCGGCGTGATAGGCCTCTCTGAGGAAGTCGCCAAACTTGGCCCGCGCAGCCAGGCGATCAGCGGGCGGCGCTCCTTGCTGCACGATCAGGAGGAATTTGTCCCGCCAGCTTGTCGCGTTTCTTTTCACCTCGTCCGCCAGTTGATAGGCGTTGACCGCCACCAGTGGGGCTTCCACGCCTCCGTGTGGTGTGGATCCGGCCCAACCCATCGAATCGATCATCAGCCTACGGTGAACTGGCGAGAGCAGTTCAGCGTCCGCGGAGATGCGAGTCCAGCCTCGAAACAGCTGCCAGGATTCGGTGTGGACGTTTTCCAAGCCTACAACTCTCATCTTCTCGCTGCCCCAGGCAATGGCTTTGGCTGCTTCTGGAGAGCCGGTTACGCGAGCGCCGATGTCATCACTGAGTTCCCTCAGAAATTCGTAGTCATCGTTTTCCATGGTTCCGGCACCGGCAACCGCAGCAAGGGCCTTCAGGGTGCCGTCTTCGGTTGGAGATTTCGGTATTTCCGACTGGCAGTTCGAGATGATGGGACGAAGCATGAGCAGAATGACCGCCGTTGCGCCGAGAACGGACACAGTTTGTCGATTCATGATCCTTGTGCTCGCCAACATCAACTAGCGATTGGATAAGTGCCGGTGCGCGCCGTCAAGCCGGGCATCGTAGCGCAGTACGTAGTCGGGCACAGCGACGCCGCCAATCAAATTGTCATCTGGGATTGGCGCCCTGGATCGCATCTCGAGCGGTAACACGCCAGCCCACACCGGCGATCCGTAGTCCTTCTCGTCGTCCAACGGTGGTCCACTTCGCACCTTTGCGGAAGCTTCGTCGATCAAAAACTCCAGCACGCTGGTTGCTTTTAGCTCGCTCTCGCTGGGTCCGCGAACCTCAGCCCAGCGGCCCGCGATGAGGTGCTCGGAAATAACTCGCAAGGACATGACTTTCTCGACGGGATCCACGATCTTCTTTGCCGTTCCAAACGCGACAACGGAACGATAATTCATGGAGTGGTCGAAAGCAGATCGCGATAAGACCAGCCCATCCACAAGCGTGACCGTGACACAGGCGGGGATGCCGATTTCCAGTTCCCCGAGCATTCGACTGGCGGCTGAGCCGTGCAGATAGAGCTTGTCTCCTTCTCGTCCGTAGATCGTCGGGATCACAAAAGGCTGGGCATTGACACAAAACCCGACGTGGGCAAGAAAGCCCACGTCCAAAATTCGGCCAACCGTGTCCCAGTCATGTGATCCCCTGACGGGTATGCGTCGGAACTCACTGCGCTTTGTCAGATTCATTACCCACCCGTGTATCGGTTGCGATCCAGTTCACTTCCCATGTCTTGCCCCCATCCTCCGAAAATGCCTGCTCAAAATGGCACGAATTTGGAGTGATACCCGACCAGATTTGTCGAACCAAGATGCTTCTTCCGTTGATTGTTTCGGTATCGTAAAACTCGCCGCGTCCATTCTTGAACTCGCCACTCGAAGCCACGCTCAGAGTACCGTCCTGGCTCCTCGCGTATGCAAGGTTCCACTGATGTGCCTCGGGATTATACAAACGCAGGGACATAACCTCGAGGTGACCCGCTGTACCGTCGGCTTCCGCCTCCGATAGGGCACCGTGGCCGTTCCAGATTTTACGGACGACCGTAGTCCCCTCATATTCCGTCCATGTGGTCGAACCGGACAACGGATGCTGGAGCCGCTTTATGTAGGTTTCCCATTTACCGAACGAGAAGTCAAAATCGTGCTGACCACCCCGTTCCGCGGCATTTTGTGAGAGGCTCGTTGCCGTAGTCGCTGATTCATCTGTAACACGCGTGTCGGTCACAACCCAGTTTGTCTCCCAAGTTTTTCCTCCATCATCTGAGAATGCTTGTTCGAAATGACAGGAATCGGGAGTGATATCGGACCAAATATTCCGCACCAACATTACTTTGCCATTAATTGTTTCCTGATCGTAAAACTCGCCGCGACCGTTCTTGAATTCGCCGACTGTAGGCACGCCTATGGTTCCACTCCTGCTGTTTGCAAAATTGAGGCTCCACTGGTGAGATTGGGGATTGTACAGATGCAGGTTCAGTCCCTCCACGTGACCCGTGGGACCATCCACCGCGAGTTCCACGATCTTGGCTTTCCCGTCCCAAATCTTTCGAACAACGGAAGTGCCGTTATATTCGCTCCAGGTTTCAGCGCCGGTAAACGGATGCCCCAGGCGTGAACTCAACTTAAGGTGGGTTTTCCAAGTGCCAAGATCAAAATCAAAATCGTGTTGACCATCGCGTTCTGTCTGAGCACTCTCACTCGAAGCCGCGGAATGTTGGCGACCTGTTGCTCGCAGTGCGAGCAGAAAGAAGACGGTTGTACCGGATAGGAGCAGAAATAACCAAATGTATTTGAGTCTGCTCATAACTTATCTCCTCGTTCCTTTCAAGCTCAACTTGCGCTGAACGGCTCGACAGCGCTCGCGGCCTCTTGACCTGACAACGCCGACAGCTGCGCCTTACACGAGGGAGCGATAAACGGTCAAAGTGGTGCGCCTCACTAGCCACTCTCGTGTGTTACGCTAAGGCCACTTGACGGAGCCTTGGATGGAACGCTTTAGATCCGCACGTCGCCGAAAAGGTGAAACGTTGTGGCAAGCTGACGGTGCTGCCCACCAATATGAATCCTGACCGAGCGATGGGCGAAGAACTGCTGAAAAAGACCGGCTGCAGGTCACTGCCGCTCGGGGTTCTTAAGTCAACTTCCCTGCAGTTTACTAGGGGTTTCCAGCGATCCGAGTTCCATCGTAAATCCAGTTGACCTCCCAGGTCTTTCCGCCGTCCGACGAGAATGCCTGTTCAAAGTGCGTCGCCATTGGGCTGACATTCTGCCATACAAATCGAATGTAGATGGCACGACCTTCATACATATCAGAGGTGTAAAACTCTCCGCGGTCACCATCAAATTGCCCAATTTGCGGCGGATCGAACACGCCCGTCTTGGTGCTCGCACCGTAAATGCTCCATTGCCGAGAAGTCGCGTTGTACAAGCGCACAGCAATGATTTGAATATGGCGATGACTGGTTGCACCGTCCACGTTCATTTCGCTCAGGTTACCGTTTCCGTCCATGAATGGCGTGGTGACCACTGTGCCTTCAAACTCTTCCCAATCCTTGCTGCCGGATAGCCTATGGCCAAGATTCTTAACGTGGGCCTTCCATTTCCCGATCTCAAAATCAAAATCATGCTGACCATCGCGTTCTGGCCGCGCACTCTCACTCGAAGCCGCGGAATGTTGCTGAGCCGCTGCTCCCAGCGCGAGCTGAAAGAAGGCGGCCGTACCGGACAGGAGCAGATATAACCAAATGTATTTGAGTCTCCGCATACTGTGTCCTTTCCCTCCTGTCGTCCGCAGACTGCTACTAAACGGCTCGACACTGAGTTCGCGAACCTCTAGCTGTAACGACGCTGAGAACACAATAATAGCTGAAGTGGTGTCTCACAATAGCCACTTTCATGTGTTATTCTAGGACCACTTGGATCTTCGATGAAACGTGTATCTGCAGTGCTGGTTCCACCGATACCGCTCGAAAAACGCGGAACGTGTCCCATCTATCGCCAGCTCTATGATTGGTTCAGAAGCGCGATCACCGAAGGCCGATTGCGCCCGGGCCAACGGGTTCCATCCACGCGCAGCATGGCCGCTGAGCTACAGATTTCGCGCATTTCGGTTTTCAACGCATACGAACAGTTGCAGTCTGAAGGCTATTTGGAGACCTTCGTCGGATCGGGCACGTGTGTGGCCAGGACGATCCCGGATGATGCATTTGATCTTGACCCACCGCACGGGCGGAATGGATCTAAGCGGGTAATTGCTGAGCCCCGGCCGCGCAAGGTTTCGGCTCGTGCCGGGGCTTTGCTGAAAGCGCCTTCGGAATCATGGCTACACAACCTGGGTCCATTTCGAGTAAGCCTACCCGCTCTTGATCAGTTCCCCATCGGCATCTGGTCAAAGCTTGTCGCGCGACATTCTCGAAGGCTGTCGCGGTCCGTCATGGCCTACGGTGATGTCATGGGGCATCTCCCATTCCGTGAAGCCGTCGCGGAGTATCTCAGCACGTTTCGCGGCGTGCGATGCGATTCATCCCAAATCTTGGTTACGACCGGATCTCAGCAGGCCTTGCAGATTTCCGCGCACGTTCTCTTGAATCCCAAGGATCAGGTGTTGACGGAAGAACCAGGGTATCCAGGCGCCCATCTGGCTTTCGCCGCCGCGGGTGCCGAGTTGATTCCAACTGCCGTGGACAGTGAGGGACTGGTTGTCCCAGAAATCAACCGTCGAGGTCGCCACGCGCGCGTTGCCTACGTAACGCCGTCGCATCAATATCCCTTGGGGATGACAATGAGTGCTGCGCGCCGCATGTCGCTACTGAGTTGGGCAGTGCACTCGGATGGCTGGATTATCGAAGACGATTACGATAGCGAATATAGGTTTGGAAGTCGCCCCATCGCATCCTTGCAGGGCCTGGATGTGCATGGCAGGGTCATTTATATCGGAACATTCAGCAAGGTTCTGTTCCCGTCCCTTCGGCTGGGCTATATGGTTATTCCGAAGGATCTGCTAGCACCGTTCCGTGCTGCACGAGATGCCGCTGACATCTTTTCGTCCACCTTTTATCAGGTTGTCTTGACCGACTTCATTGGTGAGGGACACTTTGCTCGTCACATCCGCAGAATGCGAATGCTTTACATGGAACGTCGCCAGGCGCTCGTTAATGCGATTCGATCTCAAATGGGTGACAGCCTTGAGGTGGTCGGAGCCGAAGCGGGCATGCATCTGGTTGCATTGCTGCCGCCCGGGATTAGTGACCTGTCCGTCTCAAAGGGGGCCGCCAAGATCGGCATTTCGGCAATGCCGTTGTCCTCGTGTTACTTGAAGGCGCCGAAAAGGGGAGGCCTGATTCTTGGCTACGGAGGTGTGAGCCCTTCTCAGATTCACGATGGAATACGCAAACTCAGAACCTGCGTGCGCACACGTGCTGCTGCGTAGCCGCTATCCTCAATTGTGCCTCCGGCGGATGCAAGAAGAGTCTGTTCTTGTTTATCTTGGGTGAGCTGGAGTCAATCGGCGACCGGACTTAGCAAGTGCGCGATCGCCGTGATACCTCGTTCGATGCTGCTTTCGCTGAGATGACCGAAGCCAAACACGAGTTGTGGAGGCTGGGTAGCCCCACTCGAGCGGTAGCCGCTCATCCCATAGAGGCCGATTGACCTGGCCAGAGCTGCAGAAACAACTGCTTTCTCGGTTAGCTTTTTTGGGAGATGGGCTACTGCGTGGAAGCCTGCTGCGAGCCCACGTAATTCAACCTGAGGGGCATGCCGTAACAGTAAATCCATGAGAGCTCGGCGTCGCCCTTCGTACACCGTGCGCATGTGCCGGAGATGTTTGTCGTATCTTCCCGATTCGATTAGTTTGCAAGCGCGAGTTGGTCAATTCCGGGAGATCCACGGTCGTGGAGGTGCTTGTCCTTAGCGATGGTTTCTGTTAAATGCTGTGGACAAACGATCCAGCCAATCCGCAGAGCGGGCGCCAGGGTCTTGCTGACCGAACTCAGCCCAATGACTCGTTCAGGCCTGAGACCCTGGATCTGCCCGACTGGTTGCCGGTCGTAGCGGAATTCGGCGTCATAGTCGTCTTCGACAATGAAACCATCGCAATCATTTGCCCACTTCAGCAGCGCGTGCCTCCGCTCTGGAGCAAGAACGACCCCAGTCGGCGACTGATGCGCGGGAGTGAGAATAACAGCGCGCGCTCCTGTCGATGCCAGCGTATCTACGTCGACACCATGCTCGTCGACTCGAACAGGGACAGCCTGCAACCCGGCACGGACTGCGATCAAGCGATTGTCCACGTCGCCAGGGTCTTCAACGCCGACCTTCCGGATGCCGAGACTGGCGAGCGCTCGAAGGACGAGGTTCAGTCCCTGAGCAAAACCGGAGCAGATGACGAGGTTTTCGGTTTCGGCAACCGTCCCACGAACCCGGCGTAGGTAGGCAGAAAGTATCTGACGCAGGGCAGTACTACCACGGGGTTCGGAATAGCCAAAATCAGCCGGACGGGCCTGGCGCGTCACCTCACCGATGGCCCAGAGCCAGTCGCGTCGAGGAAAGCTGGTGAGGTCAGGCACGCCGGGACGGAAGTCAACGGCTAGACGCCGTTCACGAGGGGTTGGAGCCGACGGTTCATGGAGCGGTTTTGCCGACAGAGCCACACGAGTGGCAGAGCCCAGTCGCGTAACCAGATACCCTTCCGCCTGGAGTTGTTCATAACACTCAAGCGCAAGACCGCGCGAGATTCCCAGCTCCCGAGCCAAGGTCCGTGAAGATGGCAGACGTTCTCCCGCGCTCAACCGGCCCGAACGGATCGCGGTGCGCAGCTCGCTTTGCAGTTGCAGACCGAGGGGCTCCTGAAGCTGGCGGTCAAGCCGCAACAGAATTCCCGGTCCCAAACCGGTCCACTTAATTGCCATCAAATT
>JBEKRE010000108.1:0-11578 GCA_049519055.1 Candidatus Sulfotelmatobacter sp.
TGCGTTGTTCGATTGGCAATTCGAAATCGCAACTGCACAAAGCCCGGCTGAAGATGCGAAAGTTGTTGGCGTCCGGCAAGAAAAGAATTGGGAGAAAGCGTACACCGGGAGGCTCGGGACAAAAGCTGGTGGTTGGGCCACTCGCGACAGCTGCCTCCTGAGATTACCGGCGGGCACAAGCTGTTGAGTCTAACGGACTCACCGCGCTCGCCACGGATGGCGTGAAGAGACGTTTAGTCCGCTGCGGAAATTGAAGATTCTTTCGCCACGGGCGCGAGAGGCAATGTCACCGAAATCTGTGTACCGACGGGGTTGGACTGAATGTCCAGCTGACCGCCGAGTTCCCGGACCCTTTCGCGCATTCCCGTCAGGCCGACACCGAAAGTTGTCCCTTTGGTCCGGAATGTATTCAACAATTCCTGCGGTATTCCCTTCCCGTAGTCCTTCACCTGTAGAACTATTTTGTTTGCATAAGGCTTAAGCGTAATTTCGGCTCTTGAACTCTTCGAATGGCGATGAATGTTCGTCAAGCTTTCTTGCAGAACGCGGAAAAGCCCGAGCTCCAAATGACGGGGAAGACGGCCGAGATTATCGGGAATCTCTACTTTCACTTCGACGCCGCTGCGCTCCGAAAAACCCTGGAGATACCATTTGGCGGCGGATGCGAACCCGACTTCGTCCAGAAGCGGAGGATGCAACAAGTGGGATATGGTCCGGGTCTCTGCAATCGATTGGTCGAGAAGTAGGATTGCGTTCGACAGCAGTTCGTCGGTCGGCCTCGCCTGCGAGAACATGTCAAGACTCATCTTCACGCCGGCGAGGTATTGGCCAAGACTGTCATGAAGCTCGCGGGAAAACTTGCGGCGCTCCTCATCCTGCATCTGCAGTAAGCGGGAAGTGAGTTGACGAAGCGATGCTTCGCCTTCTCGAGCCACGGTCTCCGCCAAGGCGCGTGCTTTGAGTTCGCTGGTGAGAAGCCGATAGTGAATAAACAATAGTACGAGCGCAAGAGCGAAGGAGAGAAACAGGATGATGACCGTCAGCTTGTACAAGCGGTTGGAAATTCCCGTCCGAAGCTGCAGGAGCTGCTGTTCTTGCTGACGCATCTGCTGCGTGATAGAAGCATTTTCGAAAGCAAGGCTCAGGATTTGGGCTGCAAGAGCGCTCTGTCCTGCATCGTCGTGGGCAGCGGAACGCTTGAGGGTGATCGAGTCGCGGAACAAGCTGATCCTGCGATCGATCAAATTCTCGAGCCGTGTGCACATTTCTTGCTGCCTGGCGTTATCCTCGGTCAGTTTTCGCACTTCCTGAAGTTTCTGGTGCACTTCAGGAACCCCTGCATCGAATCCCGCGAGGAGGGCTTCATTTCCTGTGCTGGCATAGCCGTTGCGCGCACGGGCCAGTCTTGCAATCGAGGAATCGATCTCACCGAGTGTGGTTTCAACCTGGTAGGAATGCACCACCCAGCTGGCGCTCTCGCGGAGGCGGGCAATGGTGACATAGGCGGCGATCGCGCTGAGCAGCAGCACGGCCACAGCTGATGCGAATGCCACTTGTGCATTCTTACGCGGTGACATAGAGGATGGATACGAAGTCCGGCTTTTTCGTCTGACTAATGGACTCTTCACTCACCGTCCTACTACCCCAAGTTTTCGGACGGTTTTAACGACCTATTGACTCTTTCAATCCTACCTTGCAGCCGAAGTTCGTGCCACAGCTTATGAACTTCCGCATGCTAGCAGAACGCCCGCTGCTGCACGGAGAGGCTCTTGGCTTAACTGCGATGGTAATACAGGAAAGACCTGATTGCCTCGGCATGGTTGCTCCTGTATTCAGTACACGCGAACAAAAAGGTGAAGTGTACTCGCATTGACCCTCAAACGAGTGCAACCAGCACGCCTATGCATTCTCGCAACGAACATTGCGACACCTAACGGTGCTAGGTTCCATCCTGTCAACTCCGTGCTGGAGGAAACATTTCTCAAGGGGAACCCGATATTGTCGCACGCGACTGTCGGGGAAGTCGTAGGAGGCAGGGGTTGAAGATCCGGATCCTGATAGCAGACGATCACGAAGTAGTTCGTCGGGGTCTCTCGTCTCTGTTGCAGGCGCATGAAGGCTGGGAAGTTATCGCCGAGGCGTCGGACGGGCGCGAGGCGGTGGAGAAGGCGAAGCAACTAAAACCGGATTTTGTGATTCTGGACATCGGCATGCCAAACCTGAACGGACTGGCAGCCACTCGGCAACTGACACAGCACGATCCCAATTTCAAAATTATCGTTCTGACCATCACTGATTCGGATCATGTGATACGAGAGGCTTTGGAAGCCGGAGCGCGGGGCTTCGTGCTGAAGTCCGATGCGGTGCGGGATTTAGTCTCCGCCATCGAAGCCCTGCAACGCGGGCAGATGTTCTTTACTCCGCGAGTGAATGAAATGGTATTAGCCGGGTTTCTGGAAAAAGGAACAGTAGCGCCCCGTGGAGGAGCGCCCCGATTTCCGACGTTGACGCCTCGGGAGCGGGAGGTAATTCAACTCCTCGCCGAAGGAAAGAGTTCCAAGGAAGTAGCGACAGCGCTCAACCTCAGCACAAAAACCGCCGAAACGCATCGCAGCAACATTATGCGGAAACTGGGTTTTCATTCCATCCGGGACTTGGTGTTGTACGCAGTCAAGAACGACATTATTCAGGTGCAAACGCCGACCGGAGACCGGTCTCGGGAGAACTCTGGAACCCAGTAAATTCGTTTGCGAACACACATCGAACCTCTATCTTTGCGTACGAAAAAGCCGCCGGCAAAAGAGCGACCGGCGGCATATTGAGGGTTCTCAGGAGAATGTATCTAGGTTCTGCTCGGACTATCCAGCCTTTCTCTCGGATCTCAGTTTCCGGTCTTTGGCTTCTTCGGCGTTGGTATCCTCGACATCACTGGGGGGGGCGAGTTTCTTTCGTGGCAGATTTGGCCGCGTCTTTCACTTTGCCCCAGGCATTTTGCACTTTGCCTTCCGCTTGCTTGGCGGCGCCGTGCGTCTGCTTTTCGCTGTCGCCGGTCCATTCACCCACTTGTCGTTCCACACGGCCTGCAACGTCTTTGACTTTGCCTTCCGCACGATCTTTATCCATGATCATTGCTCCTCTCTGATTGACTGTAGCCTCGACCGGCTACTGGTCTATTTGAACAATTCCCGGCTCAGCAAGAAGGTTCTGCTGGTGATCACGGACGGCCAAGACAACCTGAGCCAGGAGACCTTGCAGGAGGCTTCCCGGCGCTTGCAGCCGGCGAATGGGCCGACACTTTACGCCATTGGATTGACAGGCAGCGGATTGCAGAGCGAGGAGCGCGAGGCGCTGCAACGGCTAGCTACGGGAACGGGCGGAGTGGCTTACTTTCCCGATTCACTGGACCAGGTGGATAGCATCACGCGAACCGTCGCCCGCGACATCCGCAGCCAGTACATCATCGCTTACAAGCCACGCAATCAGAACGGAAAGCCGGACTACCAGTCTCCTCACGTAGAGGCGCATGCTCCGGGATACGCCAAACTCACGGTGCGCACCCGAAGCGGGTACTACCCACCAGAATCAGGAAATCAAGAAGCGGCCGGACTCAGGCGACGGTGGTTTCGCGAGCGCTGTGAATCTGAGCCGGCATCTGGATCTGGATGATATTGTTCTTGATGGCGTACACAACCAGATCACGTATGGAGTGCAGGCTGAGCTTTCGCATGATGTTGCTGCGATGAGTTTCCACGGTCTTCGTACTCAGGTTCAGCAGCGTAGCAACTTCTTTGGAACTCTTGCCCTCCGCAAGAAGCTGAGTGATTTCCCGCTCCCTCACTGTCAGGGTGGGTAAATTTGGTGCCTCGTTTCTGCCGACGACATGACCTTTATCGAGGAATCCCGCCAGGACCAAATCGTTCACGCGCGGGGTGAAGAACATGCGTTTGCTCTGCAAAGCTTCCACGGCGGAGACCAGATCGCGAGCCGCGTCAGACTTGAGGACGAAACCGCGAGCTCCCGCGTCGAGAGCTTCGCGGATCACCTGATCGGAATCCGTTATTGTAAGCACGATTACTTTGAATTGCGGGTCATGCTGCATCAGCTGGCGCGTGGTGTCCAAACCGTTGAGGCTCGGCATGCCAATGTCGACAATGATGACATCGGGCTTCAACTTCTTGGCCATCTCGACCGCCTCGCGGCCGTCCGAGGCCTCTCCGCACACCTCCCATCCTTCACGTTTCTGAAGAAGCGCGCATAAACCCCGACGAACAATTTCATGATCATCGGCTAACAGGATTCGCAATTTCATGGCAGAGTTTCCCTCCTACGATCTTTCTGACCAAGCGGCGGATTTGGACTTTCAGCCCTTCAACCCGAAACTTGCGGGCTTCTGGCCAGGGCTGTAAACACTCGATGCTGACTGACGGATTCAACGGCCTCCAACAGATCACGAGCGGCATTGGATTTCACGACATATCCGCGGGCTCCCGCGTCCAGCGCCTCACGCATCATCTGCGGAGAATCATGTTGGGTAACGAACAAAACTTCAGGTCCAGCGTTCTTATGCTTCTGCTGAATCAAGCGGCACGCTTCAAGGCCATTCATTCGGGGCATGGTGACATCAAGCACCACAACGTCCGGTCGTAAGCTATCGACCTTCTCCACGGCCTCGACCCCATCCGATGCTTCACCCACAACTTCCCAGTCACCTCGCCCCTGCAGAAGAGTTCTCAATCCTTGTCTCACGATAGGATGGTCGTCCACCAGCAGGATGCGCACAGCCATAAAGTTTCCAGCTCTCTGATGCGACACCGCGCATTCCCCTTTTGGCGGTTCCACGGTAGGCATCGGGTCTTAAGTTTGCCCTGTTCCCGCCGCAGAGTCTAGTCATATCAGGGGAAGGCGTTTCCGTATACGTGGAACCCTTTGAAACTAGCATGCCAGTGGGCGGGGCCGAATACAGGGAATCCTGTATTATCGCCGCGGGGAAATCTGCAAGGCAACGAATGCCTAGCTGGCGATGGGAAAACAGGTCCCCGCATGCAGCAGCGCATCCACGGCCTCAACGATGGAGCCGACATCCGATTTTGCGCACGCGCCCCGGATTCCAGCTCTGCGAGCTCCTTCCGCCAACTGCTTGGAGAGATGAATGGTGACTAGCAGGATAGGTATTTCCGGAAAAAGCCCCGAGATCTGCCGGGCAACGTCGAGCCCGTTTAAATCTGGCATTTGAAAATCCAGCAAAATCATATCCGGCGGATTTTTCTTTACCCTTTGCAGGGCTTCTCCTCCGGTTCGAGCTTCATCGCAGACCTGCCAGGTATTCTGCTGCTCAAGGAGAGCACGGAGATAATTCCGGACCGCCGGGTTATCGTCGACTACCAGAATGCGAACCAAGCAGGTCGTCCTCCTCTGTCCAACACGTTTCTTTTGCATTCGCCAAGATCCGGGAAGGAACTGGCTCCTGGCTATTCGATGTTCGTTCGCTATTAGCTTTCACCTTCGTGCTGTTTCACGATAGGTCGCTTGGATTGCAGTCGCAATACCGGGAACTCCCTACAGTCGAGGTAACTCACCAAATTCCCTTGTCGCTGCCTGTGAGTTTCAGTTCAAGCGCCGCCGCCGCGGCCAGACCGGGCAACAGGCTAAGGCGCAGCGTGCTTTGCAGTTCGCCATTCAGTAGAAGCCTTTTCCACTCCGACGCGTACAGCCTTGCAGCCTGAGGGAAAATCGGGATCCGCAGAAACTTCAACAAAATGTCTGGCCCTTCTCTCCCGTTTGCTGCCGCAGAACTACGAAAATAATGCCTCCGTGTTTCCTAATGCGGTCCGCGAGCCCAATAGCGAAACCATCGCGCAAATTATTTCTACTTCAGTCCACAGGATTTTGGGGAGCTATGGAGCCTGGCAAATTCTCACCATGTCATCGCGCGGGCATTTCCTGCTTTGCATCAGGTCATGACGGCACACAAGCTGGATCGGGTCGATTGGGTTGAACAGGCGCTGGCGAAAGAGCAGGCGCGGATACAACTCGCTTTATCCCCGGCCGTAATTCCTGTCCACGGTGGCGAGCCTGGCATTGACCTCGGAGCATATCGGAAGCGAACCGCCGCAGATCACGAGGACGGTTGAGGCAATTCACGTATTCGCGAATGAAGTATTGTGATGCTCCATTCCGCGTCTCGTATAGCAATTTTCGATAGGCCCTTGTTGCGCCTTGGCACAATCGACAGCCCAAAGAGTCAGCGGCCCTTCCCGGTCAAACGTTGGAGTAGCCGTTTGCCGCGACTCCCGATGAAAGCAGAAAAGATCGAGCAGATCCGTTTCCGGGTAGGAATTCGCCCAATTGACGAAAGCGTGCTCGATGCCCTGCTGGGAGTAATCAGAAAGTTCTTGCCGGATTGCGAAATTCAGGTCGCTTACGACCTGAACCGTGACATTTTCGTGGACAGTACGAAACCATGGGACGAACGCCGCAGACTCCACCAGGACTGAAACAGGCGCGTCTAAGGACAGCGAAGCGTTCTACCATGCGCTCCGCGGCCGACCGCCCACGATTTCCATGCATTCCAATGGTTCCAGCAGTAAGGATTCCTGGATACACTCCGCCGCCGCAGGCGGCGTGGCGGCATCCTGAGTGAACCACTGATGATTCCTAGCACCGATGGCTACAACAGCTCCCAGTACCACAGACTTTTCCTTTTCCGGTCCTTGCCGTTTTACAGACCCGGTCCCCGTGCACGGTCATTCCCTACTGCGAGTTAAGTTCACAAGGAGCTCTTGGCCACGGACCTCCCCAGATTCGGAGAGGGTCTCGTCTGCCGCGCATGTCCCCTCTTCGGGAAAAGAAGATCCCGCATCTTCATCTTGGCCTTGTGCAGCTGCGACTTTGAGTTTCCGATCGAGCATTGCAGTTGGCGCGCGATTTCGTGATGCTGGACCCCCTGCACTTCGTGCAAATCAAAAATCTGCCGGCAGCCCTCGGGAAGTTCCTCGATGGCGCGACGCAAGGCAAGCCGATCGATAGCTCCGGAGAGATTCAGATCAGCTGTGCCAACATCGCGTTTCAGCGATGGAGACTCGGCCGAAACTGGCTCGTCCAAGGAGAGCAGCGGAGGCGCTTTGCGGCGCCGCAGCTTCATGAGCACCGTGTTCACTGCAATCCTGTAGAGCCAAGTAGAAAAGGCAGAATCGCCGCGAAACGAATTGATATTGCGAAACACTTGCAGGAAAGCTTCTTGAGTCAGGTCTTCCGCATCGGCTACGTCCTTCGTCATTTGCAAGCAGACGGAGTGCACACGCTTCTTATGCAGTTGGAAGAGTGCGGCGAAAGCGTCCTGATCTCCGCACTGCGCGCGTCGGACGAGGTTGCGTTCCGAATCATCTCGCTGAGTTTCAGCTCTCGATGGGATTAGATCAGCTGTTGTCGCGGAAATTACGCAAGTGGCCACCGGAGTCTCCCTTACGATCTACTGCGCTGCATTCCTCGCAATCTGAGAAATATTCAGCGTCGAAAAGAGCCTACCGGACCCCTTGCCTGGGTCCCATCAGGGCGCTCCTGTAATTGAACGCGAGATTTGCTGTACTGGAAAAGTAATAGTTTGTGCAATTTAGCAAAACCTTTCATTGGATGGAGGGTTGCCACTGCGGCTGCGACTGCGACAAAAAATGCGGCAAGCTCTTTTTGCCTTGAAGGCGAGCCTGCCGCGGTAGCAACTCAAGAAACGTTGAATGCAAACTAATAAAGCCGGAATCCAACTTCCACGCTGATTTGCACGTTCACGGGCCTGTCATCTTTCATTGCAGGCTGGAAGCCCCATTGCCTAACGGCTTCGATCGCCTTAGCGTCCAACCCGAACCCGAGTCCGCGGACCACTCGAATGTCGCGCGGCTGTCCCTGGTCATCGACGATGAGCCACAGGATGCACGTTCCTTGGGTCTTGGCGAGACGAGCTTGCTCGGTATATTCCGGATTGGGTGTGGTCACAGGGCGTGGCGCAGAAATTCCACCGCCCACCTTGAACGCGCCACCGCCAATTCCTCCGCCACTCCCCACTCCCCACTCCCCACTCCGGCTCCATGACCAACGCCAACACCACCCCCTGAACCGGAGCCGATGCCAGCGCCGGAACCAGTCCCATTTGAGGGGAGAGCGGAAGGAAGCGGCGCTGCCGAGAGCATGCCAAGGTTTGGCATATTATTTTCAGCCAGGCGGACTTGTGGAGGAACTACGACCGTCGGTTGCACAGCGAGCTTTGGATGCGGGTTACGCAAAACGATGCTTGGCGGTGTGATCTGATCCATGGCAAGCTTCGGCAAGCGTCCCTTCGGCGTGGCAACGCATCGTGATCACCGCCGCCTCCACCACCGCTCACTACTTTCTTCGCAACGGGAAGAGCATAAGAATCCGGCGAGGGAGCGATCAAGGTCACGGTCTCGTGTTGCTCGACGCGGGACACCACGCGGCGGCCAAACATTGAACCACCAAATGATCAAGGCCAACCATACGACGTGAACCGCCGCAGATCCCGCAAGACCGCTGGACCGGCAATTGTTGTAGTGCCCCCAGATTGCATCCGGGCCCTGTGGCTGCTGCTGTCGAATTCGAGGATTCATTTTTACAACTGGAATGGCAAGTTCATGAACTGCGTACGCTTCGCGGCCGGGATAAGGAGTTTTAAGTTCTTCGAATGAGGACAGGGTTGATAGAGCGTGCGCGGAGTTCTGTGGACCTTGCTGGTTCGACATTGACGCTCCTTCTAATTGTCGTGAAATCAAAGTGGCGCTAGATTTCCGACGATCGTATAGATGCCGACAAAGAAGCAGCGGTTGACGTGAGGCGATGCGCAACGATGCGAATTCACGCGCGAATCCAGTGCATGTCAGCAATAACAAATTCCGCTCTACAACATTCCCCTGATTGCACGCAGAGGTCTTGAGATTTCACCAGAGAAAAACTGAGAAAATGAATACTAAAAACGGGATACTGCAGTCTTAAAAAATGGTCGACGCCAAATTTCCTAATCAATTCCGCGAGCCCACGGATTCTTTCGATGCGATCAATGACAATTACTATGGAGCTTTTTGCTATGGTAGTTCGCCGCGCCAGTGCAACTCGCGCAGGAACTAGCCGGTTTCAGCCATCCACCGGTTCTTCTGCTGCCGAATAAGTTCGTAGCAATCGCAAGCGGTATCTTCCAGCTTCGATTTGTTGACGATCGTCACGTTGCCACGCGTGTAAGAAATCATTCCTGCTCTTTGCAAAACACTGGCCGCCACACTGACCGTCGACCGACGGGTGCCGAGCATTTGCGACAGGAATTCTTGAGTCAAGGGTAGAGTTTTACCGCCGATTCGATCATGACTCATCAGCAACCATCTTGCTAATCTCTCCTCGACGTCATGCAGGCGGTTGCAAGCGGCGAGTTGGGTTGACTGAATGCCAAGTATCATCGAATAACGCAGCAGTTGACGCTCGAGTTCGGGACAGTACGGCAGAAGGGTTCGCAAGATCCCAACATCCACGCGATAAGCCGTTCCATCTCCCTGGGTGATGATGCGCAACGCGCTCGTCTTGAAACCAAAAATTGTCGGCAAGCCGACGAAGCCCTCTTTACCGATGAGCCCAACCTCAACACTCTCTCCGTCCGGTTGAACTGTGAGGACAGAACTCATGCCTTCGTTCAAGAAATATCCAGACTTGATATCCTCGCCCACTTCGTGCAGCACTTGATGGAGTCTCAAGCGCACGAACTCAAGTGAAGCCGCGATTTGAGTCCATTCCGGTGGTGGAAGGGCGAGCAAGATGATATTGCCGACTTCGCGCCGGTCGCTGTCTCGTTTACTGACTCGTGCAGTTGCACCTCGAACAGGCTGGTTGGCCATAACCAGTCCTTTCATCACACAGCGTAAACGCCGTCTGATTTCGCAGGAACCGTTGAGCCGGTCACAGCCTCGGCGGAAGGTGCTAGAAGAGACGATTCAACCCTACGCCTTTTGGAGCCGTCTTTATGTGCCATATCGCACACATTTGTGAAGGCCATCGAACAGACAGAGGTTCATTAATCCCCTACTATCTCGGGTTGCTCATTGCCATTCCATGAGCATGAAAATGCACGGTTTGTGACCGTTCGTCGACTCAAGTGCTCGGGAATGCAGCAGTACTCGCGAAGCGGGCAGCATGTCGCCGTTCGCAGGAGCTAATCTTGATCAAAACCGCACGCGGCGCCCGTTCGAAAACCAACGGCGTGGAAGTGGATGGTGCCAGGCTGGAGAATGAGCTTCTGCTCAACTTGCCCGACAAAGAACGCCAAGCCATTTATTCGCAGCTGGTCTTTCTTCCATTGAGAACACGCGACATTCTCAATGAAGTGGGGGAACCGATCCGCTACGTCTATCTCATGAACAGCGGGCTGGCCTCCGTGCTGAACGTGATGGCAGACGGAAAGAGCGTCGAGGTTGGACTCACCGGGAAAGAGGGGTTTGTCGGGGTCCCGCTCATCGTTGGCTTCACGACCAGTGCATTGCGTGTGGTTGTCCAGATTGAAGGCTGCGTTTCGTCTTAGCGCGGGCGCGCTCATTGAACTTCTGAAGAAGTGTCGAACCCTGGAGACACGAATGCACCGCTATTCGCAGCAACTGGCCGCTCAGTCATCTCAGGTGGCTGCCTGTAATCGACTGCATGAGGTGGATGAACGGTTGGCTCGCTGGCTGCTCATGAGCCAAGATCGGATTGGCAGCGAGGTGGTTCCGTTAACGCAGGAATTCCTGGCACACATGTTGGGGACTCGCCGTTCGAGCGTTACCGTGGCTGCTTCCATCCTGCAGAAGGCGGGCCTGATCAAGTACACGCGTGGCCAGTTGAACATCGTGGATCGAAAGGGACTGGAAGGAGCAGCCTGCGAATGCTACCGAACGCTGATTCAACAGGCTGCCAGGTGGAACGCAGAATCAAGTTGAACTTAAGGGAAGACTTTTTCTAAGTGAATGCTCGAGTATCCGCCCCGCAACTTTCAGTGGACATAGGGCGGGGACTGGGGGATACGATGCTTTATGGATTCGCGTATCCCCAGGCTTCCCAACGGCAGAGGAACTCCTGCACAGCTAAACCCCGCTGCCCCGCCGCGAAAGGTGGGTGAAGAGCGAAATCACAAAAAGCACAAGGAACACAAAGAACAAGAGTTTCGCGATACCAGCGGCTGCTAGCGTGGTCCGAATTGCAGAAGCCGCAGCCAGTCCAGCCGCCGCCGCAGTTCGAGCAGGGCCAGCGCTCAGATCCTCAGGCTGGTCAAGCGACGGGCGCTTCCCCTTCCGAGCCACCGCAAGCCAGAAAGTCAGCCTCTCGTTCCGCAGAACATAAGTAAATCTCGTTACAAAGAACGATCTGCGATTTTCGCGGCGTGTAAAGATCGGCATAGGGGACGGGTCGCCCCGCCTCCGCCGAGTCGGCCCGGGGAATTTCACTCCGAGCCGCTCACAGATCCGGACGTGAACCTCTCAATTCATCCGGCTCGTGCCACCCCTAAAAGGCTGCCGCCTTGCGGCAAGACAGTGAGTTCCTCCGGTTTCCCGTTGACTCA
>JBEKRE010000109.1:0-11476 GCA_049519055.1 Candidatus Sulfotelmatobacter sp.
TGATCGAAGGTGTACGCGAATTTTTTCGGGTCCGGCCAGTCGCTGTGACCGAAGCCCGGGTAATCGGGCGCGACAAGGTGATAGCGATCGGAAAGACGGGTGAAGAGAGGCTCGAACATTCGCGAAGAAGATGGCAAGCCGTGCAGCAGGAGAATCGTCGGGGCGTCTTTCGGACCAGACTCCCGGTAGAAAATTGACAGCCCATCGATCTGTGCGGTGCGATAAAGGGTCAAATGCTTCATGGTTTGTTCCTCTCGTCGCTTCTGGACTTGGGGTTCCTGGACTTGGGCAAACAGTTGCAAGGATGCGAGCATGACGAAATCGTCAGTAGCATGCGGGGAGAATGCAAGCACTGAATGCAGCGTGGGGAAGTGGAAATTCTAAACCTGGCTCCAAGCATACTTAGGCGGCCACCCGTTCCGCGGATCGGATCTTATGCGGCGAGCCGACGTAAGGAAAGGAGGTGAGCAGGTCTGTGTGCGGCCCAACGTTATCTCGCGTCACCTTCCCATTTGTAAGAACGGAAAGAAAGACATCAATAGCATCGTCGGTGAGTGTCCGTCCATTAGCCGGATAGGACGCCGGCTTGCTGGGATCATACGGAAGGATGTCCGGCAGCAGAATCCCTGCCGCTCGCTTTGCTTCCTCCGGTGTATAGCCACCCGTGTGCTCCAGCGAGTGCGCGAAGACAGGGATAAAACGGGCATCGTCCGCCGGCTGCGCAGCCTGGTAGGCGGCTTGCTGATCGCCAGGAAGGAATACAGATTGCGAGGCCAACGCCCCGCGGTCCGCCTGCACCCATTTTCCGCTCGCACCGTCCACGGTGCGATGCCACAGGCCCATGTTTCCGGAGCCCAGGGCAGAGTTGGGCATCTCTAGCACGATGCTGCACACGTCCTTATCGGCAAAAAAATCGTCACCGGTGAACTGCAGATTGTTTAGTGCCCCCATCGTGTCAAAGAAAAAGGGATCGCTGCGCCAACCCGCGAAGAAGCGGTAGTCTCCGGCCGCGGTTACATGTGCCTCGCGTGCGGTCGAGACCGGTGCTCCTTCTATGATCGTCTGGCCACCGTCGCCTGTGCCGGCAGCCTGTTCGCCTTCAATACGGCGCAGTGTTGCAGTCTGGGTTCCGTTCTTGTTTGCGGTGAAGCGCACTCGGTACGAGATATCGGCGATGAGATCGCCGTTGGTGTCAATCTTGAGCTCATAGACCGCTTCGGTCGCGAAGGGTTCGTCCGTCGTGGGCCCGGCTGGGTTTACACCGGCGGATGGATGCACGTTCATAATCAGGATCGATTTGCCAATATCCCCGGGATTGGGGAATGCATACAGGTCAGTAAGATCGAGGCGGGCATCCCCATGGGGAAAACCATAGTCGGGACCGGAGTAATGGTGTGACATGTTATCTTCCCCTTGTTCTCTGGATACTCAGCACTCCGAAAATCACTTCAATCTCCACTGGTGTTCCGGAGTGAAAAGGCGCCCATGCATCGGCTGCGATAAGGCATCACACCAGAAGCGCGGATGCGAAACAATTGGACGATAGTATTGGCGAAACCTTCGTATCACTCGATGCTGCAAGCGTTCGATGATCTCGGGCTGGAGTCCCCCGATTTGCCAATCGAGCCGAGGCTGCTACTGTGACTGCTCGCCAATCTCGACTGGTGGCTCGAGGCGGGCTATCCATTCGTTCTGACTCGTCGAGCCAGCCCTCTGTGGAGAGCCTAGCTTGCTCTGGACCGAACAATTCCGTCACCGCACGGATGAACGCCGATAACTCGCGCTCCGCCATGACGATCTGGTCTTCGCAAGTCGAATTGCAAAACGATTCTTCCTTGTCCATGGGGCCTCCCCGTATTTAGGGTGCGTATTGGGTGAAGACAAAGTCGCGAGCTTTGACAGGCTCGTGGCAGGGAAAGCAGGTTTTGAGCAGCGCCGCGTCCGCAGTTTTGCCGTCTTTGAATTGAGCAAAGCCCCAGCCTCCGGTCGCGGCATATTTTTTCGAGTTTTTGACCATAAACTGAACGTTCGTGGCGGGTCCGGCCACGAAAGATTGCGAACGGCCAAAGACTTTGTTGTTTTCCTCAGACGGAACGTAGCTCCAGGCCAGCCTGGCAATCATGCTCCCGTCCGGGAACGGAAGCTTACCCTCCCGGTACGCCTTGATCGCTAGATCGTTGCCGAGAAGCGCGCGAAGATCGTTGAGGTTGCCCTCTTCGTGGGCCACAGAGATCAGCTTCCAGTCGCGGTATCCGGGAGGGATCTTGATTCCGAAGACCGGCTCAGCCTCTCCATCGGCATGTCCAGATACTGGGGCTAGATAGACCAGGCCTGCCAGAGCTACAACTCCAAACAACAACCACGCGATGCGCTTCATCGAATGCTCTCCCCTCCAAAGTGCTTATTTAGCGACGGGTTCGTCTGTAACGAACCAGATTAGAAGCCGTCGACATCGACGACAGCTTTGGCAAATGCCTCCGGAGCTTCTTGCGGCAAGTTGTGTCCAACGCCGCCAGTAATGGTCCGGTGCGCATACTTGCCCGAGAATTTGTTGGCGTAGGCGCTGGGGTCCGCATGTGGAGCCCCGTTGGCATCGCCTTCCATGGTAATGGTGGGTACGGTGATAGCGGGGGTTGCGGCGAGCCGCTTTTCCAGATCGTCATATTTCGGCTCGCCTTCGGCCAAGTCGAGCCGCCAGCGGTAATCATGGATTACGATCGCGACGTGATCCGGGTTGTCGAACGACGCTGCCGTGCGATCGAACGTGGCATCGTCGAAGTTCCACTTCGGCGAAGCGATCTCCCAGATCAGCTTCGCGAAGGCGCGCCGGTATTTGTCGTAGCCGTCCCGGCCGCGTTCCGTGGAGAAGTAAAACTGGTACCACCATTGCAGCTCAGCCTTCGGCGGCAACGGCGCCTTGTTAGCCGCCTGGCCGCCGATCAGATAACCACTCACCGAGACGAGCGCCTTGCAGCGTTCCGGCCAGAGTACGGCGATGTCGTCAGCTATCCTCCCTCCCCAATCGAAGCCCGCGAGAATTGCCTTGTCGATCTTGAGAGCATCCATCAAAGCGACGGTGTCGAGAGCGGTTACCGCTGGCTGGCCGTTGCGAAACGTCTCACTGGAAAGAAAGCGGGTCGTGCCATAGCCGCGGAGATAGGGAACGATGACCCGGTGTCCGGCTGCGGCCAATAATGGCGTGACATCGACGAAGCTGTAAATGTCGTAGGGCCAGCCGTGGAGAAGAATAACCGGGTGGCCATTCGCGGGGCCGGCTTCGGCGTAGCCAACATTTAGGAGGCCGGCATCGATCTGCTTCAGTGAGGCGAACGATGTGTTCTTAGTGCTGGCTGTCGCATTGGCCGCCGGCGAATTCACACCTGAATCTGCGAAGAGTGGGGGTTGGGGAAGCATTGCGGCGCCTGCGGAAACGCCGGCCATGGCCAAGAGACGACGACGTGAAATCCCGGTTGGTTCTGTGTGTTTCATAATTCATCTCCTTTTGCTGTACCACGGAACCAAGGACTCTACCCGCCAAGACTTCACCTACATCACCTTGGGCGGCATAACAGACACCGAGGGCTAGCCGGCATCTTCATATTCCTTCTCCCAATCCCGCCTGTCACGATTTCGATTGAATTCGGTCGACGCGAGTAATCAGAACAGAAGCCTGGGAGATGAACAATTGGACGATAGTATCGTCGATACCTTGGTATCGGCTCTACGCCACTCTTCTAGGCCACAGCGGTGATCGGAAGGCAGCTCCCAAGTATCCTTGACGACGAGGTTGTGGCGAATGCCGAACCCGGAATGGCCTCGGTCTTCCTTTCGGTTTAGAATGTTTGGACCAAAAACCTGGTGTAAGGTTCGCGAAGCATGACCACTGAAGCACGAGGTGCACAAACCATCGATCCGCTGGATCTTCGGAATCTTATCGAAATGATGCCGACGCCCGCGGTGTGTGCATTGCCCGACGGATCTGTTGAGTTCGTGAACCGTGAGTGGCAGGAATATACGGGCTGCCCAACAGAACAACCAAATCTGTGGGTCTGGCAGACCACGATTCACCCAGATGACGCTGCCAAGTTCATTGATGGATTAACCGCGGCTTTGGCCGGCGGGAAACCATTCCAGACTGAGGCACGCATCCGGCGGGCGGATGGCCAATACCTCTGGTTCTTGATCAGGAAGGTCTTAGCCGTTGCCCCAACCGGCGCTCGCGAATCATCCTTGCGAACTTTGATCACTTGCGAAGACATTGATGAACGTAAAGAAGCCGAGGCTAAGCACGAACAGGGCGAGGGACTGCTGCAGGCGTTCTTTGAGAACAGTCCAAACCTGATTTCTGTGAAAGATCGGCAGAGCCGGTACCTCTATGCAAACAAGCAATTCAAAAAGGCCTTCAACGTCTTCGGCGAAGTCAAGGGCAAGACCGACGGTGAGCTATTTTCAGCGGAGCAAGCTGCTGCCTTTCAGGCCGTTGACCGGCAGGTTTTGCAGACAGGCCTGCTGATGAGATTTGAAGATGTGGCTCTCTACGAGGACGGACCCCACACCAGGATTGTCCAGAAGTTCCCGTTGTTCAGCGCGGAAGGCGAAATCTGCGCCATCGGCGGGGCAGTTACCGATATTACCGACCGTAAACGGGAGGAATCCGCCCTCCGCTACAGCGAAGAGAACTATCGTCTTGTGGTCGAAACGGCCCCTGATGCTGTGATCAGCATTGACGAGCGCGGTGCAATTCTGTTTGCCAATCCCGCCACTGTGAGAATCTTTGGTTATGATCCGACGGAGTTGATCGGGAAGCCGTTGACCATCCTGATGCCTGAATTCCTGCGGAAATTGCACGAGAAAGGATTCAGCCGCTATTTGGCTACCGGCCAGCGGCACATTAACTGGCAAGGCACTGAACTGACCGCACTGCGCAAGAATGGCCAAGAATTCCCCGTGGAAATCTCGTTTGGAGAACTATCTAGAGATGGGCATAAGGTATTTACCGGCTTCATCCGCGATATCAGCGAGAGAAAGCAGGCACAACAAGCTTTGCAGATGACGCAAATGGAGCTGGCCCGGGTTTCCCGACTGACAACCATGGGCGAACTAGCAGCGTCCATCGCCCATGAAGTCAATCAACCTCTGACCGCGGTAACCAATAACAGCAGTGCGTGCCTGAGGCTGCTCGCCGCTGATAACCTCAAACCCGAGGTTCTGCATCGGGCTCTTGAGGAAATCGTTGCGGACGGCAATCGAGCGAGTGCCGTTGTTGCCCGAATCCGCGGATTCATAAAGAAGGAGCCTCTCGAAAAGAACAAGCTGGACATGAACGACGTGATTCAAGAGGTGTTGGCTCTAGCTGACCGTGAGCTTTATGAGAATCGAGTTCGGCTCGAACGCCAATTGACGAAGGCTCTCCCGCTGGTGTTGGCTGATCGGGTTCAGATGCAACAGGTCCTGCTGAACTTGATCATGAATGGCATCGAAGCCATGATCCCTGTTACAGATAATGCTCGCTCACTCTGGGTGGAATCCCGGGTTGACGAATCTGGCGACATACTGGTTGCGGTACGCGACTCAGGCACTGGCCTTGGGTCGGCAGCAGATCGCGTCTTCACGCCCTTCTTTACAACCAAAGCGAACGGCATGGGAATGGGTTTGTCGATCAGCCGGTCACTTGTTGAAAACCATGGAGGGCGGCTCTGGGCCATGCCGAATTCTCCCATTGGTGCTGTGTTTTCCTTCACGCTGCCAGTCAGTGCCGGGAGTCCAGCGTGACTACTGCTTCCATCGTCTTTGTGGTCGATGACGACCCATCGGTACGTTCTTCGCTCAAATTCCTCTTAAGCACCGTGGGGCTGCAGGTTGAGAGCTTTGACTCGGCCGATACCTTCTTGCATAAGAAACTACCAGATGCGCCGAGTTGCCTTGTGCTAGACGTCAGACTCCCCGGATTGAGTGGCATCGATATTCAGCGCGAGCTGGCAGCGAGAAATATTCGTATCCCCACAATCTTTCTCACCGGTCACGGCGATATTCCGATGAGTGTTCGCGCCATGAAGGCTGGGGCGGTCGAATTCCTCACGAAGCCGTTTCGCGACCAGGATTTGCTGGATGCGGTTCGCATCGCACTGGAGCGGGATAATAGGCGGCGTGAACAGGAGAAAGAAGTAACAGACATCCAACGGCGCTTCGACTCGTTGACCGCTCGCGAGCAACAGGTGATCGCCATGCTTGTCTCAGGCATGCTCAATAAACAGATTGCTAGCGAACTTGGAACTGCGGAAAGCACAGTGAAAGTTCAGCGGAGCCGGGCAATGGAGAAGATGCAGGCGCAATCCCTTGTGGACCTCGCAAAAATGATCGAGAAGCTCAAAGATCCCGCGGAAAAAGCCTCGTAAGCGAAAGCTTACGCGCATCATCCTTTTTAGGACGTGGATCTACCAACACCCAATAGATTCTTCATCCTCCTACGAATACTCTGAGCTCAGTGAGGAGTTCAGAGTGACAGAGAATCTGATCTCGGTAGTTGACGACGATGAGTCAGTTCGCAGGACCACTACACTACTCATCGAGTCCTTTGGCTTTCGGGCGGCAGCTTTTGAATCTGCCGAGACTTTCCTGAATTCCGGCCATTTGCACGATACTTCATGTCTCATCGTTGACGTGCAGATGCCGGGCATGGATGGATTACAGCTTCAAAGCCACCTCGCTGCCGCGGGCTGCGGCATTCCTATCATCTTTATCACCGCATACGAGAGCAAAGATTCCCGTCAGCGAGCGATGCAAGCGGGCGCTGCCGCTTTCCTGGGCAAGCCTTTTAGCGACGAGCAGCTTCTCCAAATCATTCGTTCAGCCTTAAGGTTCTCTCAGCAAAACGATTGCTAAGAGCGAATCAAGGAGTGAAATATGAATTCGACGTACGCACTTTGCCGTGAGTTGGGGACACCACCTCTGTTAGGCATGGGACCAATTGTCTTCGTGGTCGACGATGACATCTCCGTGCGCGAATCGCTGGAATTGTTGATCCGCTGCGAAGGCTGGCAGCCGGAGACCTTCTCTTCCGGCCAAGAATTCCTTAGCCGTCCACGAGCTCTCGTTCCGAGCTGTTTGGTGCTGGATTTTTCTCTTCCAGGACTCAACGGTCTCGAGCTGCAGAAGCGCATCGCTGTCGAACGGACGGACATGCCGATCATCTTCATCACTGGCTACCGGGACGTGCCCATGACGGTCCAAGCCATGAAGGCGGGGGCTGTCGAATTCTTGACGAAACCATTCAGTGAGGATGCGCTGTTGAGCGCCATCCGAGCTGCCCTCGAACACAGCCGCGTTGCTCTGCGTCGGGGGGCGGAGATGCGAGTGCTCCAGGACCGTTACGCGTCTCTTTCCTGTCGCGAACGGCAGGTTATGGCGCTGGTAGTTTCTGGCCGGTTGAACAAACAAGTTGGTGGGGAGCTTGGCATCAGTGAGATCACCGTGAAGGCTCACCGTGGCAAGGTCATGCAAAAGATGCGAGCCGAGTCTCTTGCCGACCTGGTGAGGATGGGCGCGAAGCTACGGCCCGCACCAGCAGCGATGGCTGCGGCCTAGCAACTGTCATAGTAATTCGTAAATACGGCCGAATTGGCGGCGCCGTCCGACCCGAAGTTGAAGCGTGTGATGGGCTGTTGTTAACTCTTGAGCTTTCGAACCTCGTAACCGCACAGATGGGGGTGAGAACATGGTCAACTCTGCCAAATCGCATGATGTTCCACTGGACAGTTCGGTTCCAAAAGCCTCGTTGGAGTCGATCCTCTGCACAGAAGAGTTGCGGCGCCGCCCATCGCGTCCGCCCGATTATGAAAAGGAGAACCAGGCCCTCGTGAAGCTGGTGAGTGCGTTAGCTGACTCGCCGACTACCATCTTTCGGACACTTGCGGAGGCGATCCAGGATATTACGCAATGTGACTCCGCTGGCCTGAGCCTGCTGACGCGGGATGGCAAAACGCCTCGCGTTGATGGCAAGAGGTTCTATTGGCCAGCCATCGCCGGCATGTGGAATCCCCACGTCGGAGGTGGAACCCCGCGCAATTTTGGGCCTTGCGGAGACGTGCTCGATCAAAATCGTACGTTGCTGTTCACTCACTTCGAACGGCGTTATCCCTATCTGCTGCCAGTCAATCCGGCAGCAGAAGAGTGCCTGCTGGTCCCGTTTTACATCGACGGCAAGGCGGTGGGAACCATATGGGGAATCATGCATAGCGATCGCCGCAAGTTCGATGCAGAGGACGACCGGGTCATGGCCTCTCTGGGGAAATTTGCGTCTTCCGCGTATCAAGCGTTGGCACACATAGAAGACTTCAAGATTCAGGTAGCCGAGCGCGAAAAGGCGGAAGCAGAAGTCCGTCGGCTGGCGAGTGGCTTGGAAGCCAAGATTCGGCGTCTGGTCGAGGCCAATGTTGTCGGAATTGTCATGTGGAATCTCGAAGGTGCAATCACCGGAGCCAACGAAGCATTTCTCCGCATGGTGCAATACGACCATGAAGATCTAGCCTCAGGTCGCGTACGCTGGGCGGACCTGACACCAGCGGAATGGCGTGGCAATGATGAACAGGCAGTGGCTGATTTGAAGGCGACCGGTAGCTTTCAACCCTTCGAAAAAGAGTACTTCCGGAAAGATGGCGGCCGAGTGCCTGTACTTCTTGGCGGCGCACTCTTCGACGGAGGAGGGAACGAAGGCGTCGCTTTCGTGCTCGATTTAAGCGAACAAAAGCGAGCCGAGAGCGCTTTGCGGCGCAGCGAGGCATTCCTCGCGGAAGGTCAACATCTCGGTCAAATCGGCAGTTTTTCCTGGCGCGTGGCGACAGACGAAATCACTTGGTCAGCGGAGCTCTATCGCATCTACGAGCTTGAGATCGGCGTGCCCGTGACGCTTGAACTGATCCGTAGCCGAGTCCATCCGGAAGACGTCAGTTTGATCGAGAAAATGAAGATGGTGACCCAGGCACGAGAGAAAGGCAACGACTTTGAATGGCAGTTCCGCTTGCTGATGCCGGACAACTCGATCAAGTACATGCATGCAGTCGCTCATGCGACCCGGGACCAGAATGGTCAGCTGGAGTACATCGCCTCGGTGCAGGATGTCACGGCGCGCAGGCTGGCGGAGGAGGCACGCGACAAGGCTCGCGCGGAACTTGCACATGTGGCGAGGGTGATGACCCTTGGAACGCTGACAGCGTCGATCGCCCACGAACTCACGCAGCCGCTGTCCGGCATTGTCACAAACGCCAGCACCTGTCTGCGGATGCTGGCCGCCGATCCTCCGAATGTGGAGGGCGCGCGGGAAACCGCGCGGCGCACGATTCGCGATGGCAATCGTGCTTCTGAGGTGATCTTTCGGTTGCGTGCACTTTTTTGCAAGAAGGACGCCACGACCGAATCTGTGAACTTGAATGAGGCTGCGCTGGAGGTAATTGCCCTGTCATTAGCGGACCTGCAGAAGAACGGGGTAGTCCTCCGTCCTGAGCTTGCCGATGACCTTCCGCTGGTCACAGGGGATCGTGTACAGCTTCAGCAGGTCATCCTGAACCTCGTTCTAAACGCCTCAGACGCGATGAGCGGTGTGGACGATCGTCTACGGCAGCTGGTGATTAGGACCGAACGAGAAGACGATCGTGCGCGACTGACCGTGCAAGATGTGGGCGTGGGCATCGAACCCCGCGGTGTAGACAAGCTGTTCGAACCGTTCTACACAACTAAGACTGGCGGCATGGGAATCGGACTTTCCGTCAGTCGCTCGATTATCGAGAGCCATCATGGACGTCTGTGGGCAACCCTGAATGATGGTCCGGGAGCCGCGTTTTCGTTCTCCATTCCTCGAGCGCCCGAGGACTTTGCGCACTCCGATGGTCTCCGTAACACTCAGGCACCTAGCGGGACCTAAGCGGCGTGGAGAATCCGTACCCAATCGGTGGAGAGTCATTGCCGGACGGGTGGGATTAGGGACAGTCCACGTTCGAGCGGCCACCCTCGTGTCGCAGAGTTGCTGAGCCGGCTAGAAAATAAAATGCTGGTCAAACCGAGACCAAAGTGTAATTGACTCGCGCCATAAAGGCGAGCATCCTCCCGTCATGGGGCGTGAACAACCTGTGATGATCAGGCGTCCGCTCGTATCCGTGGTCGATGACGATGAATCCCTGCGCGAGTCGCTGCCCGACCTGGTGAGGGAGTTCGGATATTCGGCTCGGGCGTTCTCCTCGGCGGAGGCCTTCCTTGCATCCGATTACGTCGACCAGACCAGATGTCTTATCCTCGATGTCTCCATGCCCCCAGGCATGTCCGGACCTGATCTCCAACGAGAATTGTCCCGCCGCGGGCGAGAGATTCCGATCATCTTCATCACCGCTAGCACCGATAAGACTGTTCGCACCCGACTACTCGAACAAGGTGCGGTCGAGTGCCTGTTCAAGCCATTCAGCGACACGGCTCTGCTCGAGGCGGTTAATTCGGCACTTCACCAGAAGTGAGCGTTCCACGCTCTGTTGATCGTGGGGAATAGAATGAATGCAACGTGCTTTGCGGCTCACTTGGTGACCGGCGGTTTTCGATCGCGTTGCCCCTGTCACAAGCACTAGCGGAGGCAGGCAAGCGTGAGGGTGTACCAACCGCGACCGTCTTTCCATGCTCCTCTGATCTTAAAACCGACCTCTTCGAGCAGGCTACGAATGCCCTGGTCCGTGAACTTATAACTATTTTCGGTGTGAATGGTTTCGCGTCGAATGAAATGAACATCAAGGTCTGCGCGCTCGATGCTTACATGCTGCTCTCGCGTGCTCTCGAGGTGCATCTCGATCCGAGACTCACTGGAATTCCAAAGCACGCGATGACGGAAGCAAGCGGTGTCAAAGTTAGCTCCTAGTTCTCTATTAAGGCGATGCAGGATGTTTAAGTTGAACGCTGCGGTGATTCCATCGTTGTCGTCATAAGCAGCCAGGAGTGCGCGTTCATCTTTCGCCATATCTGTACCGAGCAATAGCGCATCTCCGCTCTGCAACTGACTGCACAAATTTCGCAGAATGAGTTGCGCTTCTTCAGGCGAGAAGTTGCCGATACTCGTGCCGATGTAGAGTGCGAGCGTAGTGCCGCCGAAGGAGTCGAGTTGGAGCGGGTGAGTTACATAATTCCGGACGATGGGCTGCATGCGAACTTCCGGCAATGCGCATGCAACGTTTTGGCACGCCAACTCAAGAGCGTCGGGGCAGACATCAACTGGCACGTAGGCGACATCGTCCGAAATGCGCAAAGCAGCTTCGAGCAGAATGCAGGTTTTGGAGTCCGTGCCGGCACCCAACTCAACGAGGCGCAACGGCAACGATCTGTCGCCGTGAGCTGCAGCAATGATCGCATCTGCGTATCCCGCCAGGATGGCCCTTTCTGTGCGGGTGGGGTAGTACTCGGGAAGCGTCGTAATGCGCTCGAAGAGGCGCGAGCCCTCCGCATCGTA
>JBEKRE010000110.1:0-11267 GCA_049519055.1 Candidatus Sulfotelmatobacter sp.
AAATTGCGGGGAACAATGTGCTCGACTTGTTGATGGTGTGCCACGATTTGAGTACGGAAGAAGTAAAAAAGATATGGCAACCCTTTCTGGATTGGGTGGCGCGCTCGCCGGCCGCTTACACAATCGAGGGACAACCGATTTTGGGCAGTATGCCGGCTCGCCATTGGTGGGACGTGGAGTGGAGGAAGCAGAACCATCACACAGTCTTTAATTTGGACCAGCGGCCGGGAGCGAGTTCAAACAATGCGTGGTGGACGGGAGACGCGGGGCAAGTGGCGTGGTTCCTTTACGGATACGAATCGTTGTGGATGCCGGCGTCTCTGCTCGAAGATGATTCGCAGGAGCGGCTCGCGCATGCGCTGTTTGCCGGTTCGCGCCAAAAAGACATCGAGTTGCATTTCAACAAAGGGCTGGCGGGAGGGCCGCGCGAGGCAATGGAGGCGGCACGCGATACAGCGACGAACCCCGCAGTGCTGAATGCGTTTGCGCTGGCGATCGTGGGCGACGCAGGCGGCGGATATCCCGGCGTGCGCGGCCATGAGCCGGATGTTGAGGCCGGACGAAAATCTCGACAAGAGATCCACAAGTGCGTAAATGAGTTGCGCGCGATCGTACCGGATGACGGAGCGTACGTTTCGGAGAGCAATTTTTTTCAGGAGAACTGGCAGCAAGCGTACTGGGGAAGCAATTACGCACGGCTGGCGTCGGTGAAAAAGAAATACGATCCGACTGGATTGTTTTTTGTGCATAACGGCGTGGGCTCGGAAGAGTGGAGCGAGGACGGGTTTGTGAGGAAAGCTAGGAGTTGACAGTCGAACATCGAGAGTAGCGGCGCGGCGAAACAGATACAGCGACTTACTGGAAGATCAGGCTTGATCCTCGCAGTCCTGACCCGTGGGTTGCCCGACGACCCTAGGGCCCCAAAGGGCGTTTAGCTTGAGCGCTCTCAACTCAGAAAAGAGAATGCTGATACTGAGTTCCGTGGAAAGCGCGGGGGGCGCCTTATCTAAGGGGCGTGATTTCTGGGAGACGATAAGGCCGATTCCGAGTGGATTTTCGGCCACCCTTCCCTAATCCGAACGAGGTAGGGCTTGCTTGCAGCTCGCGAACTGTTGTAGCCCAGAAGGCCGCCGGCCAGTGGAGGTCAATCAACGAGAGGCTACGCCTAAACGTTTTCAAGTCTAGAAAGTGCCGTTGTTTGAATAGATGCCCTCCCGACTCAAAGACCGGTCAGAGACTCGTTTACAATTACCGGCATTCTTAGCTCGTGAGATGATGTGATGATGATGCTGGGGAGGATTAGGCCCAAGAGTCTCCGCGGAATATTAACCTTGGCCTTGATCACATGTGGCTGCGCCTTGGGCCAAACCAGATCAGCTCCCGTAGACCCAGGCATGCGCAGTGGCACGGCGGGTGCGGGTGGTCCGCTGCCGGGTCTTACAGCGGACGAGACCGCGTTCTTTCTGGATGGCCAGGCGAGGTTCGCTGAGATCGAGGTTGTAAACAAGGGCACGAACAACGGCCTTGGTCCCCGGTTTAACTCAAATCAGTGTTTCTCCTGCCACTCGCAGCCCAACATGGGTGGCACGAGCCCGACGAAAAATCCCCTGCCGGAAGTTGCCGCCTTGGCTGAGGCCAAGAACGGGGTGCCGTGGTTCATCGTGCCAAATGGTCCCATCCGCGAAGCGCGGTTTAAGAAGAGCAACGGCGATGCGGATGGCGAAGTGCATGACCTTTTCGTGATCACGGGACGAGCGGACGCACCCGGCTGCAATATCGCCCAATTCGATTTTCTGCCCGCGGGAAATCCGCTTACCGGCCAAGGCGGGAACCGAAACATTACTTTCAGAATCCCGACTCCGGTCTTTGGCGCAGGGCTGATCGAAGGGATTTCCGATTCGGCCATCCTTGCCGACCAGCAGGCTAACGCATCGGCGAAGGCGGAGTTGGGTATACACGGACATGCGAACGCGCACCTCAGCGGAAACGTGAATCTCAGTGCCAACGATGGAACTATCACTCGTTTCGGGTGGAAGGCGCAGAACAAATCCCTTCTCATGTTCGCGGGTGAGGCCTACAACGTCGAGATGGGAATCTCGAACCAGCTATTCCCGCAAGAGCGCGACGAAACACCAGGCTGTATCTTCAACCCCACTCCCAACGACACCCTTAACTTCACAACTACTCCCTCGGCCGCTGGCAATTCAAGGAGCATTTCGAACCCCGCGGTCATCTCGGACATCGAAGCGTTTGCCAACTTCATGCGGATGCTAGCTCCACCCACGCCCGCTCCACCCACACCTTCCAGCGAAATGGGACGCGATTTGTTTGCGCAGGTTGGGTGTATACACTGCCACACACCGTCATTTACCACAGCAACAATGATTGCGAGCGGCTCCGCGACCACTCCGAGCGCCGCGCTTTCTAATCAAACTGCGAATCTTTTCTCCGACCTGCTCGTGCACCACATGGGCAAAGGCCTGGCCGACGGCATTACACAAGGCGGCGCCGGCCCCGACGAGTTCCGAACTGCTCCACTCTGGGGCGTCGGACAACGCGTCTTCTTCCTCCATGATGGACGCACATCTAACCTGGTTGACGCCATCAAGGCTCACCGAAGCCACGGCAGCGAGGCTAATAAGGTCATCGAACACTTCAATAGACTAACCGTTCAGGAGCAACAAGAAATCATCGATTTTCTGCGCTCACTGTAAGCCAGATGCTGTCGAAAACATTGCCAAATTGTGCCCTCGCTGCCTGACTCCGTTCGTGGGAGATCGCCCGAGGCTCTGGCTATGAAGTTCGCAGACAAGCGACAAAGAACTGCACATTGCGTTTGCAATGTCGGGAAGTTTCGACTTCCGAGAAGACCTACCCACCGCGTAAGGAAATAGCTCCTGGGTTGTTGTCGGCAACTCTCCCATAATCCAACTACTTCGGCAGGGGAAAACCCTTCATGCAGACAACCGTGCGGTCTGCTTCCTCGGGGCTGGCGTGGGTGAAGCCGAGGTTGGCTGTGCAGAGAGCATCTCCTTTCCAAACCAAGCTCGTGTTGTTGTCCAATGGAGCGTTCTGCTTAGTGGCTATCAGGATGCGCTGCGAACCGTCAGGCGAAAGGACCCAGATCTGGTTTAGCAAAATCTCCGATACGTAGATGTTGCCTTTGGCGTCCAACTCGATCCCATCGAATGCTGAGAATCCGTACGGCAACGGCACGGGTTCGCCGGCCGTCCCATCGTCCTTAATCGGGATCCTGAGCACCAGGGGGTCGCCGTCGGTAACGGCATAGATGTTCTTCCCTTGCCGATCGAGCACGAGATCGTTTACGCCTAGGGGGAATCCCGAATAAGGTTTGGCAGACCAATTAAGCAGGGGATGTGCCGACCACAGATCCACCTTTTTCCCATCGGGAGAGATTTTCCAAATTCCGGAGTAAGTGAGATCCGTCATGTACACATTGCCGCTCGAGTCGATCGCAACATCGTCCGGATAGCAAAATGGCCAACCCTCCGCCTTTGTCGCGAGGGGCGTTACCTTCCGGGTTTTAGCGTCGATCTTATAAACGCCAGACTGGGTCACCGTCGCGTCCCGGCAAGCGGGGTGGAACGGATTTGCCAGGTCCTTCCTAAAGTCATGTTTCGAGTGGCCCGTATATGCGACGTAAATGTTGCCGGACTGGTCAAGATCGAGTCCGATCAGGTCTCCCTTTCCGCTTTCCTCTTTCGACGGCACCCACGCGATGTGATCGTAGGTGCCGTCCTCGTTGAGCCTGACGACCTCCCCGATATGCATTAGTGTCGCGTAGAGGTTACCATGCGAATCGACTCCAAGACCCTCAGGCGTGTCGGGGAGTTTGGCCATAATCCAAGCCTTGAACTGTGCCGCTGCGGGCGGAGGAGCGGCGCTGAAAAACAAGGCGCAGGCAATTAACCAGAAGTGAATCCTCAGACCTTCTTTCTTGTGCGGCCCCGATTGGACCATATTTGTGCCTTCTCTTAATCATCCCCCATTTGAGGCCTTGACCTCCCCAGCCTGTCGACAATGTATCTGAAGCTACAGCAAGCTAGAAGGGGCCACGTCATCATCTGAATCCGGACCACAAGGCGATCACTCCCGGTTGGTCGGCAAACCTTTCCTTTAATAGGACAAGATTAGGGAAGAGTTGCCCGTAACTCGGTTCCCATAATAATGCCGATCGCCGGACGAGTGAACGGTCACTTCTCCGAGTCGCGAATGAGAACCACATCGGCCTCGCGGTGGCCGCGAATGATGGCGAGTTGTTTGCCATCGAAGGAGAAGTCGAAGTCGCGAATGAACTCGGATTTGAAATCGGTCAATTGCTTGCCGGGCGATCCGTCGAGATTCTGCAGCCAGAGATTATCCGTCTGACCGTCACGCACCGGATAAATAATGCCCTTGCTATCCCGCGTGAATAAAATCGGCCCATCGCCAAACATCACGCCATACTCAGCGCGCGGCCGTTCAAACTCAAGTAGCCGGATCGTCTGACCAAAATCCGGGGACAACAGCCCCAGCTTTTCCTTTGGGTCCGCCACATGCGCGGTGATCATCGCCACCATCTTTCCATCCGGAGAAACCGCGTTGCGCCCGAAGTCCGGGAAGCCAGGGAACTGTTGCGAAGCGCCGCTCTCCAACGCAACTCTGTCTAGCTTCGAGTCCGCATCCGCGTAGAACACATCCTTGGAGTCGGCCGAGCAAGTCGGCATGTAGTCGAACTTCCCGCTCGTGAGTTCCTTCACGTTTCCGCCATCCGCATCCGCCCGATAAATATGCGCCTCGATTTTGCTCGATGCCAATGCCATAAAGACGAGGTGCCCGTCGGGGCAGGAATGCGCGAACCCAGGGAAACGGATCTGCGAAAATAACGGGGCTTTTGCGCCCGAGTCTGGATTGAGCAGCGTCACCCCCGTGTTAGCAACGGACATCAGCAGCTGACCATCGCGGGTCCAGCCGACTTCATAACTCGGCGAACCCTCCATCGCAAGTTGCCGGGCCTGCACACTGGTGGCACCGGCAGGCATCACGTAGGCATTGTTGTGCGTCAGCCTCTCCACTGCCGCCACCGTGTGGCCGTCAGCGGCCAGGCTGAGATCGATATAAGAGTTGGTATCGCGCGTCACCGCTGAAACCTTGCCCGACGGATACGCTACATGCACTATCTGAACCTGGCTGGAGAAAACGGGCACGCCCAACGCCAGCAACCCACTGCCATCGGGCAGCCAGACCTGCTTTGAAAAGTACAGGTCCTTCGAAAGCAGGAAATCATTGCGCTTCCCGCTCTCTGCGCCGAACGCGGCCATTCCGCCAAGCGCATCCCCCGGCTGCGAAAGCGCCATCACGATGGTCTTGCCATTCGGCGACCATGCCAGATCGAATTGCACTTCATTCAATGGTCCAGTGGCGATGATCTTTTCATCACTCCCTTCTGCCGATCGGACAATGATTCGGTACTCCCCGACCTTCGGATTGTTCGCGAGGAGGTAGGCGAACTTCTTGCCGTCCGGCGAGAGCGTGATGTTGGAATCAATGTCGGTCACGAGCTTCTGCGGCGTTCCGCCCAGCACCGGTGCGCGATACAGATATTTCAGCGAGTGGCTGCCGGGTTCGAAGCGAACGAAATACAAGTAGTTCCCGTCCGGCGAAAAACGCAGCCCCACATATTCGAATGGACCCGGAGCGACGACCTGAGTAGTGCTGTTCGTGGGAATGTTCTGCAGCAACAAGCTCTGCTGGCCGCCTTCATCCATCACGTGCAACAGATATTTGCCGTCGGGCGAAATAGCAACCAGGGTGGCCTTGCCGCTCTGGGTCGCTTTGCTGACGGAAAAGTTTTGGAACGGAGCCGGCTTGCTGCGCGAGAACAATGCGTAGATTCCGTACGCGGCCGCCACAACCAGCAGGAGCGCGGCCACACTGCCAATGCCGAGTCCCAGCTTGTGTTGCTTTGCGACCGCGACTACGGCGGAGCTGCTTGCGTGCGTAGTCGGAATTGCCGGCGAAGAGCCCGCCGCCTCTGAAATCGTGACCGGAATTTGGCGACTGGAATCGGTGTCTCGCTTCAGGCGCATCAACTCGGAACGCATCTCCTTGGCGCTCTGATAACGCAGCTCACAGTCTTTTTCGAGCGCGCGGTTGATGATGTCTTCCAGCCTGGGCGGCAGGTCCGGGTTGAGACGAGTCGCGGGCACCGGGGCCTTCTCAAGAATGGCGTTGAAGATGACGGCGGAGGTTTCCCCGCGAAAGGGCAGCGTGCCGGTAGCCATCTCATAGAGCACGGCGCCGAAAGAGAACAGGTCGCTGCGGCCGTCGAGTTCCTTGCCCCGGGTCTGTTCCGGCGACATATAGGCAACGGTGCCGAGAGTGGAACCAGGGCTGGTGAGATGCGGATCATCCAGCGTTCCCGTCATGGTCTTCGCGGACCCGATCTGACTGGAAGAGGAGTTGGCCAAGGTTACTTTGGCGAGACCGAAGTCGAGAATCTTGGCGTGTCCGCGATCAGTGACGAAAAGGTTGGCCGGCTTAATGTCGCGGTGGACGATGCCTTTAATGTGGGCGGCGTCGAGTGCGTCGGCGATTTCAATGGCGAGGGAGAGAATGGTCTCGGTTTCCAGCGGACGGCCGCCGATCTTGTGTTTCAGCGTGACGCCTTCGAGGAACTCCATGGCAATGAAGGCCTGGCCGTCCTCTTCGCCGATGTCGTGGATAGTGCAGATGCTGGGATGGTTCAGCGCGGATGCCGCCTGCGCTTCGCGCTGAAAACGCGCAAGGGTCTGCGGGTCGCGGGCAACATCTTCGGGCAGAAACTTAAGAGCGACGAATCGGTGCAGGCGTGTGTCTTGAGCTTTGTAAACCACGCCCATGCCACCTCCGCCAAGTTTCTCGACGATTTGATAGTGGGAGATGATCCGGTCGATCATGCGCGAGGTGTCTGCTTTCGCAGTCGATTCATCTTATGGACGAGGAGGTCCTGAGTCAATCAAAGGGCTGGGCAGGTACTGTGCGTGCCTCAGTCTTGGATTCTGCGCTCCGTGGGAGTGCTGAAGGATGTGCACTCGAAGTCGCCGGGCGTACAACGAATCCGCGGTAGTAGGCAATCCGGGTTATCCAAACGGGCTTCGGGGAAGTCAGCGACCGCAGGGTTCCGGGACGTTTGTCGGCTAGCCTTACCTTGGGATTACTTCACGTTAGCCCGTCATCCGGGTACTCGCTCAAGACTCAGAGGCGCGGACAACTGGAGGGCTTACCGCCGTCTCTCCGCAAGAATCACAAGTAGGTCAGCCACCAATCATGCCGACGGAGTTTGAGTCGCGCAAACCAAAGGCATGCCGGATAGAGAAGCAGCAGTACCACAATCCAGACCGCATACACCGTCCACAGCGGGAACCCATAGTCAACCGGAAAAATTTGCCTCGAGCTTCCCATCGAGGGCGGCGCAATCAGCAGGAATGACTTTGCACCGTAACGCACGAAGTTCATGCCAATCTCAATCAGATGAGCCAAAAGCAAGTGCGCCCCGTAGTAGAAGAACGGCACACGCCCGAAAATAATCAGCGGATTGGTGAAATGAAAGTGAAATTGTTCCAGCCACGCCATGACGACCATTGCCGGGCCGAGTGTCATCAACAAAAAGTCGAGTGAAGGCGGATATTTTCCGACATTAAGAAAAGAGAGCACCGTGAAAACTGGCGACGATTGATGACCCCAACGTAGGGGATCACCATAGTTATTAACGGCGCGCACCACAACGAATGCCGTGGCAAGAGCCAGTCCCATACGCATCAGAAAACTCCGCCGGCGATGCGCATCCCAATCAAAGACCGTCCCGAGGCAATAGCCACCAGCCATCACCCCGATCCAGGGCAGTACCGGATATGCGGTCACGAAGTTGATTCCATGGAAGGCGAAAACATTTTGCTGGTGCAGGATGTCCCAAATCCACGCCGCACGCCCGAGGCGCTCGGCCGAGACATGATCGAGTAGATTGTGCAGGGCGATAATCGCGATGCTCACCGCCGCAATAACGCGCATCGGAAGATAAATCAGCCCGGCAAGCCCGATCATGGAAATCCCAATCGCCCAAAGGATGATCAGGATCACAGGATTCGCCGTGAAGCTTATCTGCGAAAAAAAGATCAGCCGCAGTATCGTGACCTCAAGGACAATCAGCCAAATACCACGACTAATCAGCAGCCGCGACAGTTCACCTTTCGAGTGATGGCCGCGGGTAATCCAGAAATATGCGCCCAGGCCGGCTGTGACCATGAAAACCGGCGCGCAAAAATGCGTGATCCAGCGGGTAAAAAAGATAGCTGGAGTCGTGCGCGTCAGGTCAGTCGGCAAGAACTGCTGCGCACTTTGGGCCACGTAGTCGCGAATGTGATCGATCGCCATCAACATCATGATGGCCCCGCGCAGAGCATCCACCGCCTGAATGCGAGGCGCCGGTACAGACTGGGCGGGAATCGCGGAAGCAGCCATGATTTCGCAATTTTATCCTTTATGCCAGCAAGCGATTGGCGATTCTTGGAACAACCGCATCCTGTTGGGGTCAGAATTTAGCAACATCGTACCAGGCGTGTTCACTCCGATGGTGGAGAAGCACTCGCACCCGATTCGCTGTCACCGGCCATATAGTCGGCAATGCGGAAGTGATCCAGAAGCTTGTCAGTTGCAAGCAGTTGTTGGCCGGCGATCTTGTGGGTTTGGTTGGTCAGAAACGGGCTTCGGGGAGATCTCTGGATGATGTCCTCGAAGAAGACTCCTCGGTACCCATCCCTAGTGAGTTCCGTTTGCGAATTTCGCAAGCAACTTCAATTCGCGCGATTCGGCGTTGGATTTCCTCGACTGTGTCGTCGGTCAAATTTGGTCGGAGGTCATCGAATCGAATAACCACCATCGACGCGAATCGTGGTACCCGTCACAAAATCCGAGGCTCGTGAAGCTAGATATACAGCAGTTCCAGCAATTTCCTCGGACTGTCCCCATCGGCCGGCTGGAGTACGCGAAAGAATTTCGTCATTGAGCGGCATTGTCTTTACAGGGGCGGTCATGTCGGTCTCAATCCACCCTGGCGCAATCGCGTTGACTTGGATGTTGTACGGTGCAAGTTCAATGGCCATGGACTTGGTCAACTGGATGATTGCGCCTTTCGCTGCGCTGTATGAGGGGATCAGCCCAGATCCGAAGAAAGAGTACATACTGCCAATATTGATAATTTTTCCTGCTTGATGACTCATCATCGATTGGGCGGCAAGCTTCGAGAGAAGGAAAACTGCATTGAGTTGGGTCTCGATTACATTGTCCCAATCCTCAGGCTTCTCGTGCAAAATACCGCCGCTCAGCGATACGTTACCGGCGTTATTGACCAGGATGCCGATGCCACCAAGTTCGCTCGCGACCCTGCTAAGCGCTGGCTCCAATGCGGCACGATGGGTTAGATCGATCTTCACCGCGATCGACGGAACGCCAATCGCATTCAGTTCCGAGAGCACATGCTGGTTCTTCTCGTCGTTTCGTCCCAAAATTGCGACGGAAGCACCAGCTTCGGCCAGACCAAGCGCAATGCCGCGACCAATCCCACCATTACCACCAGTCACCACAGCCACCCTACCCGCTAGGTCAAACAGCGCAGGCATCTTCATTCGATGTTCCTCGTTTTAGGTTTTCGGTAACGGAATCTGCCCTGGAAACCGCTTCTTAGTGGAGCACGAGCAGGCGCCCAAAGGGGAAGTCACTGAAGCTTATTGCAGTGGCCTTCCATTGACAAGTCGTTCGACGTGCTTGCCAAGCCTGCTTCAATCGGAGTGGTCGCGTCAAATTGGAGTACGAGTTGATTGTGGTGCTTTTCGGATGGCAACTGCGGACATACGGAAGCGATTCATGTAAGCGACGACGAGCTTCGGTTGACGGCATTGAGTGTCCGTCTCCGCTTTGTCGCCAACTTTACCCTACCGGGTTAGGTACGGGTTGCCCGTTACCCGCCAGAAATAACAGACGCGTGAGATCCACACAGACCCCTCCGATCTGCCGACTTCCCATTACTGATGTGTTTCGCTCGAAGTAATGGGTCAGGCACCTCTGCGCGAGGTGTTCAGGACCTTCAAGTTCGCCCCGAACCGACCATTCGCCCCTGCCCCCTTGAAATTTCTCGAAATTTCCTGAAATCTGTCGAACGGGCGGCGTCTTATCCGTCATACATTCAGGAGCGCAAAGGCGCCCACAATTGTTCCCAAGGAGAAAAGGTGATGCAATTCGCCTTGCTGATCTTCGAATCACCAGAAGCTTTTGCGGCACGGAATGCGGACGAAAATGATCCCTACCTCGGTGCGTGGCGAGCCTACTACAAAGCGCTCGTCGAGGCCGGCATCTACGTCGGTGGCAATCCACTGCAACCCCCGGAAACTGGGACCACGGTGCGACTGAAGGATGGAAAGCGGCGTGTACAGGATGGCCCCTTCGCCGATACTAAGGAACAACTGGGGGGATTCACAATCCTGGAGCTTCCCTCCCTTGACGCGGCGCTCGAATGGGCAGCGCGATGCCCGGCCGCCTCGATCGGTGCTGTGGAGGTCCGACCGGTTTCGCCTGAATACAGGCGTCGAGTCACCGGATGAGTGGAAGCGAACAGGAGAGCACTCACCGAGCTATCGAGCGAGTGGCTCGCGAGTCCTACGGTCGCCTGGTTGCATACCTTTCCTCGCACACGCACGACGTGGGGAGTGCGGAGGATGCCCTCAGTAATGCGCTGGTAGCGGCACTCGAAACTTGGCCGCGAGATGGCGTGCCACAAAATCCAGAGGCGTGGCTGCTGACGACGGCGCGCCGCTCTTTTATCGATCTTGTGCGTCATTGGCAAGTAGCCGAGGCCAGCGAGCCCACGCTCGTGCTCCTCAGAGAGGAATCCAAGGACATGACTTTGTCGCCGGAATTTCCAGATGAACGATTGAAACTGCTGTTTGTGTGTGCCCATCCGGCAATTGATCCGGCGATGCACACGCCGCTCATGCTCCAGACCGTTCTCGGCCTGGATGCCGCGCGCATTGCCCATGCCTTCTTGGTTTCACCCACCACGATGGGGCAGCGCCTGGTGCGTGCCAAGACGAAGATCCGCGACGGAGGTATCCGGTTTGAAATCCCGCAGGAGCGTGAATTGCCGCAGCGGCTTGACGCGGTGCTGGAAGCGATTTACGCCGCCTTCGGAATCGGCTGGGACGACATGGCGGGTGTTGATCAGCGCGGCCGAGATC
>JBEKRE010000111.1:0-11208 GCA_049519055.1 Candidatus Sulfotelmatobacter sp.
TATGCGTGGGAAACCATCCTGGGGCAATCGCATTCACCTGGATGTTGTGCGGCGCCCACTTACACGCCAGATCCTTGGTGAACGCAATCACCCCGCCTTTGCTCGCGTGGTATCCGATCGCTGGCAGTTCCGCTGACGCTCCCCCCAATCCCGCCACGGATGCCAGGTTGATGATTTTGCCTGACCGCTGCGCCACCATGGCCTTCCCCGCTGCCTGACAAAAAAGGAATGTGCCCGTCAAGTTGGTGGAGAGGACTTTGTCCCATTGTTCCAGCGTCATTTCTTCTACTGAAGCCGCCCACGACACTCCGGCGTTGTTGACTAAAATGTCGATCCGGCCGAACTTTGCGAGCGTCGCGTCCACGACTTCTTGAATCGCCACACGGTCTCTAACATCGCAGCCCAGCGCAAGAGCCTGCACGCCGCGGGAGCGTAATTCTTCCGCCGCTTGCTCACAGCGTTCTTTCTTGCGGGCGCAGAGCACCAGGTTCGCTCCCATCTCCGCCAAACCCTCAGCCATCTGTCGTCCCAGCCCTATCGAGCCGCCTGAAATAATAGCCGCGCGTCCGGTCAGATCGAAAAGCTGTTTGACATTCACCGAGATGGCCTTCCTGGAATTGAGGAATCCACAAAATGATAGTTAATAACATATTATAGTTACTAACATCAATAGGTTCTTGTTGACCCCGATTGCCGCCCCCACGGGGAAGAGAACTAGTCCCGTAAGCGGAGCACCACGCGTCCTGCGATCTCGCCGCGGCTCAGTTGTTCCAGAACCTCACCAACGTCCGCCAGGGGGCGGGTTGACACCTGGCAATGAACGGTCCCGGCTGCTCCCATCGCCAGGATCTCGCACAGATCTTCCCGTGTTCCGACGGCGGATGCCTTGATCTGGATCTCGCCAGCCGCCATCAGAATCGGCGGAAACGAGATTTCACGGGCAGGCAGTCCTACTGCCAGTAGCGTCCCCGTGGGTCGAACGCAATAGAACGCCATGTCGTATGCGGACTTGGCCGCTGAGGTGACCAGGGCGACGTGCACCCCGCCGGAGCCCCGCAACTCCTTCACCACGTCGCTCTTCGCTGCGTTCAGGGTGCGGGCAGCGCCCAGCGACTTCGCCAAAGAAAGTTTTTCTTCGGCTACGTCGATTGCAATCACCTCCGCGCCGGCCGCCCGCCCAATCTGGACGGCAAGGTGGCCGAGTCCGCCCACGCCGAAAACCGCCAATCGCTGCCGGGCTCGAATCTTGGCCTGTTTGAGAGCGCGATGCACCGTGACTCCTGCACATAGCAGCGGTGCTGCCTGCGCGGAGAGAAGCGCGTCGGGAATCTTCGTTACGTGACTGGCGGGGGCCTTCGCAAATTCCGCATATCCGCCATCCACCATGACGCCCGTGATGCGCTGACGCACGCACAAATTCTCATTTCCTTCGCGGCAAAACTCACATTGACCGCATGTCCACTGGAGCCAAGGCACTCCGACGCGTTCGCCTACCTGCACACTCTGGACCGCCGAGCCTCGCTTCACCACCCGACCTACGATCTCGTGCCCCAGAATCAGGGGCTTCTTTACGATGCTGGCCAATTGCGGCCAGTCACCGTCGGCCAAGTGCAGATCGGAATGACAGACGCCGCAAACCTCTACTTCGATCAAGACCTCGTCCACGTTGGGTTCCGGCTGAGGCATCTCCTCCAGAGCTAAGGGCGTCTTGAATGCGTGTAAAACAGCGGCCTTCATCGAGCTTTCCTTTCCAGAAATACGGGTGATCGGAGAAGAACCCCTACGACCGAATGCCCCGCAAGAAAAACTCCACGGCGCTTCGCACCCGTTCCGTGAGCTTGTGCGGCCCAGTTAAATCCACTGCCCACTGCCGCACCACCGTGTTGTAAAGTCCTTCCATGAATTCGGCCAGGTGCACGACCGGAAATGCGCGCGTCACCTCGCCTCGCTTCTGCCCTTGCGTGAGGATGTCCCGCAACAAGCTGGCAGCAGCCTCTTCATGCCCCCGCAATTCTGCGGATCGCACCGGATCCATAGCGCCCGACAACACCACGGCCTGCCAGAGTCTTCTGTCGGTTTCCACCTCTCTTGCCATGGTCACGTAGAGCCGACGCAGACGCTCCTCCGTGGCTGCGTTGCTGGAGAGTTCCGAACGCAGTCGCTCGCAGATACAGGCATACCCGCGTTCACCCACCTCTCGTAGAACTGCGTCCTTGCTCGGGAAATATCGGAAGAAGGTGGGCTGGCTGATTTCGAGCGCTTGCACAACATCGTCGATCCGGGTTTCCTCGTATCCGTGCTTACGAAATAGTTTGATCGAGGTTTCGATAATCTGCTGCCGCAAGCGCGCCTTCTTCCGCTGCCGCAGCCCCACCTCTGACCGCTCTCCAACTCCTTCTACACTCGACTTCCGTGTCGCGAGCGTACTGGCCATTTGTTCTTTCCTCCTGCAACCCTTGCGGTACCTCACCACAATCTCTCGCAAAATTTGATAGTAACTATAACAAAATAGCGACTAACGTCAATTTTTGGCCACTCTGGTTTTGCTGGCACAAACGCCACAATCGTTCTGTTTCGATCAAGGCCGGACTTTTTTGCGCAATTTAGCGCCGCAGACGGCTCCCTTCCGGCCTGCTGGTCCTCCCTCGAGGCCTCCAAGGTCAATGTGTTAGGGGGCGAATCGGAAATTATTGGGAGCTAGAGAAAGAAAACTGACGAAACTACTTGGCGAATCCAGAGAAATGGGTTATTTTGGCCGACATTGGAATTTGGAATAAAGGGGTCGGGCAGCTCAAACTCGATATTGGGTAACCAGTTGGTTTTGCGGATGAATGACAATCCTTAGCTCTCCGCGACGCACTCCTGGTTGAGTTAGGTTTGGCCGGCTCCAAGAGGAATCCAGCTGTGAAATTCCCTCTTTGCCTCTCCAGTCTTGTAGTTGCTTCAGTCTTCTCTTGTTGTTTGTCTGTCAATGCAGCGGACTCTGCTGACTCAGCTCTTTCGGGCTCCGAGGCGGCTGCAACTTCGCCTCCAGAAGACGGACCGGTTGCCCCCGCGGCGGAATTCATGATCCCGGGGCCGCTGCGCTCTTTTCTACGCATGGCGGGTATCAGTCAAAAGATTGCACCCGAACAAATGCTGCCCTTGCTGAGCCGAAACGTCTTTATGGAGGGGTATGACAGCTCCAAGAAACAGACGGAGTTTCTCATCCTGTTGAGCCGCTATGTCGTCCAAGCCAGAGAGCTGTCAGTCTTGGCGAACGGAGGCCTGATTCGAGTTTCAAATTGTGATGATGCGAAACCGCTTCTACGCATCCTCGGTTATCGCACCCGGCCAGACTGTGGAACGCGGGGAACTTCCTTGCAGACGGCGGATCCTGACCGGGCTTTCCTGACGATCGATTCCGGATTTCCGCTCCTCGAACTAGAGCGCACCCTGCAAGGAGGCAGTGCTTTCGAGTACCCCTATATGGCTTCTGCGGTGCCGGTGATATTCGCCGCTGGCGATTGGACAATGGCGAGTAGCAAAAATTACAAAGAAACCAGCAAGGATCTGCTTGATACGATCCTGAGCGATCCTGAGGTGGCACGCCTGTACTGGGCCCTTTCCAAGCTGGATTCGGAAACCGATCAGTTTTTGTATCGATCGTTTGGGATCAGGAAATTGCTGACTTATGCCCCCGTTCTCGATTTTTACGGGAACCACCTCTGCGTTCGCGCGGACCGGGTTATCGTTCCAGGAGGGGCGGAGGCAGAATCTGCGTGGAAGGATTTGGTGGGGGCTGGCCCGGCCTCACCTGAGGTCTTCGTCCAGAGATTGCTGTCCCGGGACAAGGGCTGGCTGATGGCTTACTTTGACGTGCTTTCACGGGTGAGAGGAAATCAGCAGCTATATTTCACTGAATCGCATCGCCTGCGGCTTTTCTACGATGCCCTGCGGAGTTCGGATTCTTCTTCAGCGAGTGCGACCACCGGCATATTCAGGCCGGCCCCCGCCCTTCTGCTTTTGGTCACTCGGCTTCACTTGGAGCCTAGCGGTGAACCGCTGGTGCCTGGAAATCTGGAGCTGTGGAAAGATATTCTTCGCCACAACAACGTGACGCGCCGGCCGGGCACGCGCATGAACCGGCCGGCCAGCCCGGATCAGCTCATCCAGGCGATGTTTGCCTTCTCCCGGGCGACGACCGATGAAGGCCCGGTGCAGATATATCTTGCGACCAGCGAACTTGAGAGCCTACGGACTCCCCAACATCGCTTGGCTCCCGCAACAGTGCGCCTGTTAGCGCATAAGTTCGAGGAGTTTAGTGATCAGTACCGGATCTTCTCTGAGTTTCAGGAGTTGAGTGACGCGTCAATTGTCCTGTTCCTGGACACGGCTCAAGCGCTGAGCAACCTCCCCAATCCATTGCGTGGCAACGCGCTCGGTACGTTTCAGGCGAATGTCGGAATCTGGCAGATCCTGGCTCGGCAGGGACAGATTTCGAACCTGCGACTGAATGATTCGTGGCAGCAGGTGATCAAGCCATTCAGCGGAATCCGATCGGCGGCCCAGCTGTATGACGCGGGGCGAGCTTCCCTGGGAGAAGCGTTTCGGTTTGCCACTGGGGAAGCGAGAGTTTCTCAGGACGGAATTATCGAGGTGCTGGCAGGACCTCGGCAGGTCAATTCTGAAGGAATGAAGATCCACCAGCAGCTTGCTATCAAAATCCGGTCCGTATTGGACGACCAACGATTGGTTTCCCTTGACACACTGCTTGTGTTGGGCGATGCCTTGGCCGAAAAAGGGCAAGGGAAAATGCTGAACCAATTCGCGATCCGTCGGGCTGGTGAGGTGCGAGAATTCGAGATGCCGCGACCGATTTTCACCAGCGGCGAGAGAAGCGAATGGGCTGCCGGGATCTATAACAACCGTCACACCGAACTACAGATGCGAACCGACGTGGCAAAGGTGCTCAAGTCTCCTGCGCCTTCACAGGCACAACTCGAAGAAGCTCGCGGTCAGCTCGCTTCCTTCTTGAGGGACACGCTGGTCGGTTTGAACTACGCTTATTACGAGCCACCTGGCTCCCAGGCTCTCCACAATAACCCGCTCCTCGTCCGCTCCCACGACTTCGCCGCAGAAACCGTCGGCGGCATAAAGACGGTGTGGCAGGCACCGCAACTGTTTGGCCAAGGTACCCCCGCCGGCGGAGGCGCTCATTTTGTTGGCTCTCTTGCCGATCTGCCATATGTCCTGGCTGATCTCGAAGAGGACTTTATTTCGCCGGAGAATGTCCAGGCTCTTATCTGGAAGGAATTAACGCCGGGTCTGTTAACCAACGCGATCTTGCCGCGCTGGTGGGACGTCAGCCAGAACGAGCTTCACGCGGTCACCCTATATCAGCGAACTGGGGAGGAACTGCTTACCGCGTCCGCAAAAGACGAGGAACTACGGGGCAAAGTCATAACCATCCTATCGGATCGTGTGACGCCCCAGCGCTCGGAGCAAATCGAACAGGGTCTGCGGGCGAGCCGCGTATCGGAGGTGCTCGCTCGCATGGCTCCCTCGGATACGTTCTATCTGACAGCGGAGTTTCAGCGTAGATTCCCGGCAGAAACTCGTTCGTGGGGAACGGCGACACAGGAACTGCAAGATCTGTCGCGCGAGCATCCCGAACAAGTTAACTGGAAGCGTTTGTCGCATGATTTTGGTGTGCCGCATCCTAGCTATGCTCAAACCTACGGCCGTGAACTGCTGAATGTCGGACTCCTGCCCGCGTTCGAAGGAACTCCCAGCCGTTTTCTGGCGGAATCTTGGGATTCGCCCAATCTCTACTGGGCACGTCTGGCCGATGAAACCGGCCAATCAGCGGTAACGCTAAACCACCTGGTACCGCAGTTGACCCGACGCATGGTGGAAAAGATCTCCGCGACCGACTTTGAAGACTGGCCAGCGCTGCTTCGCGCGATGCACGAAACGGGCGAAGACTTTCAGAAGGGCAGGATCGCTTCACTTTCGATTTCCGGTGCGACGGGTCCGTGAGGTACCTGCCGCCATCACTGGCGGCAAAGCAGCGATCCACGTAGGTGGGGCTCGCAGAGTAGGAATGTACGCATTATGTCGACGAACTCTCTTCGGTTTCTTTGTCTGTGCCTTGGGCTATGCGTCGGAGTCGAAGCTCAGGAGAGCCCCGATGTTCACGTGGTAGTTAACTTGGTACAGCTCAATGTCGCGGTGACCGACAAGGATGGAAACTATATTACGGGGTTGCGTCCCAAAGATTTTACTGTCGTTGAGGATGGGATTGCTGAGAAGGTGGCCACCTTTGCAGAAGGCAATGAACCTGTGCTTAGGGTGGTTGAGCCTGCAGAGGTCGAAACACCTGGGAACCCGGCCAGTGGCTCGACCATGGTCTCTAATGCCGGGGACTCGCCTCACACGCTCAACTCGTTGCTAGCCGGTGCCAATGTATTCGTTCTGTTTGATACCAGCAACTACATGTACCGCGGCTTCGTCTTCGCGCAAGATGCAATTGCCGAGTTTGTGCGTTCGCTGGAAAGCGCGGACAAAATTGCCTTCTATTCCTACAACCGGGATCTCTCTCGAGCTGCCCCTCTTACCTCAGACCGGAGTCAGATTCTGCATGCCGTGCGCTCGACTGTGGCCGGAGACGAAGCAGCACTCTACAACACCCTGCTGCTCACGGTGAAGGATGCGACCCAGTACCAAGGCAGGAAAGTCGTGGTCGTGTTCTCCAACGGCCCGGACAACTCCAGCGTAGTGCCTCCTGAGGATGTCGCAGAGTTTGCTCAGTCCGCAGGCGTCTCGATTTACATGATCAGTACTCAAGAAGCCAAGTTGGAGCCGGTCTCCACCGTCGTGTTTGATCGCATGACTGCGGCCACGGGTGGCAAGGCTTATTTTGCCAAAAACTGGAGGGACGAAAAGCGCGCCTTTGCTGCCATCCGGGACGACTTAGCTCACCTTTATTCTCTAAGCTACTATCCAAAGCCTAATCCCAACTCTGGCTGGCGTGCGATCACGGTAAAACTAGTGGGTGACGGTCTGAAGAAATACAAGCTCCGCACGCGGAATGGGTATCGTCCCCAGCCCGCTCGATTTTCCAGCGAAGTCATAAACCCACGGCCGGATACATCCCAGATCACTCCATCCGGCCTGCCTCCGTCGAACGGCAATGCTCAAGAACCACGTTGACTGCGGTATCAATTGCCGAAAAGTCCATTAAAATGGATCGCCCGGGGGCTGGCGACCTACAAGAGCAGCGCCTATGCTGAAGGCTGTCTCGAGGAACGGTCTATGGACTCCGGATATCCGTGACCCTGAATCGCTTAATTCAATCTGCTTTGCGCCATCCTGCGTCCACGTGATATCGCGTCATTGTCTTTGCCATCCCAGCGGTCTTGGCGCCAAGATTTTTTTCATAGACGATTCCATCTTGATCCACGATGAACGTCATCACTCCAGAGGAACGATATTCCGCCGGATATGCTACGAAAGCGAACCCTTGCGTCATCTGTCCCCTCGTCTTCGCTGCTCCGCCCTGCAGGATCCTAAAGTAGTAGCCCTGAAACGGCTGGAGTTCTTGAGCTGCAGATCTGCCACCCGCGTCATCCGCAGCTGACGCGACAAGCGGACCGATTGGACTCGGAGTTTCTCCGGCAGAAGTCTCCCAGTAGAGCCCGTTATGTTTGCCGGGGTCGCTGAAAAGCTTCTGGGCGTAGTGAGGACTCTGGTCGCCATCGTGGGGCTGGGCGTAATACTCCTTCTCCGCATCCACCAGTTCCTGACACACCTGGATCGCAGTCAGTTCGTTTTTCCCCACTCTCCGGTACAAAATCTCTTGCTTGCCGGCCGCAGTATCGAAATACCACGAGCTGCCTTTATGCATAAGCGGGATTGGTGTCGGCCAGTTCTCCGCGCCAATGTAGAGCGTGGTTGTGCCGTCGGGTTCCATCACCAAGCGATGCATCTGCTGATATTTCTCGACGAATTGATGCCGGTCGCTCCTATCTTCGGCATCATCGCCAGAGGAAATAATGTCCTTTGCATTCGGTCCAAGAATCTTGAGCAATGAGGCCTCGACATCGTTCTGCATGGCGGTGACTAGCGCCTCGGTCGCTTTCGCTGCCGACGGAAAGACCTCCTGCCCAGCCTGCGGCCCATTGGACCTCTGGTCTGGGGCTACTTGTCCTGCAGATGGGGGCTGTTGTGCTCCTGCCGCCGCCAGCGTAGGAACGAGTCCTAAAGCCAGAGCGATAACTACAAACGGAAAGCTCGTAGAATTTCGTCTTTTTGAAGCCACGTGTTACTCCTTATCCTTTATCCTTATCGTGAGCCGACGCGGGAGAGCCCTCGCTATCGGCGCCTCCCTCTAGCGTCTGCCCCCACCCCCGCCACGCATGCCGCCCCCACCGTTCATTCCCCCCCCGAAACTAGATCTTCCTCGTGAGGAAAAGCCCCGCGCGTCTCCGCCGCGGCTGAATCCGCTAAATGCACCTGAGCGAGTTCCGGAGAAACCTCGCGCCCCACCGCGTGCGCCAGGCGCGCCAAACCCACGAGCGCCTCGGTCGCCACGCGCGAAAGGTGCACCACCTCGGTAGTTGCCGTGAAAGTAAGCATTGCGGTCATAGAACGCATGACTATGGAAGGCATAAGGGCCACCACCGTAACGCAGGAACCTGCCATGCCAATCGAAGCCCCATGCTGGCCAGCCCCAACCGAATCCGAAGAAGGGGCCAATGCCAAAACCGACGCCGAAAGAAAGATAAGGGCCCCCGACCCCCCACCAGGGATAAAATCCCGGCCACAGCCCGACTGGATAGCCATAGATCAATTCGGGATCGTACTCGGGTACGTAGACAACGTCCGGACTCGCCGGCTGAATGGTAACGTCGGGTCCCTGGTCAGTCACCGTTTGTTGCGGCGTGGTCTTCAGATTTCCCGTCTCCTGCGCCTTCCGGCGCATGAACTGGATAGCCTGCATTACATCCGCCTGTTGGTTGTAATTGGCATCGCCCAGTTCAGAGGTCCAAGACAAATCCTTATCCAAATTCGCCAGCACGGTAGGGAACTGCGTGAGGGCCTTCACGCTCGGATCCCAATCCTGCTTGTCCACCGCGTCGGCCAAATCCTTGCCCTTCAAATCTGAGTTCTGCTGCAGGAATCGTTCCGCCTCCACAATCTGAGTGGGATACGCGGAAGCGGCAAGAATCTGCGCCACCAGAGCGTCGGGATATAAAGCGATGGGAGCCACCAGTTGTTGCAACTGTTCTGGGGTCAAGGGCGCAGTGGGGGGTTGGCCTTGGGCCGGTGGCGCAGGAGCCTGCTCCGGTGGCTGGTCCTGTGCCCAAATCGGAAGTGCCAGCAACGAGCCTGCGACCAGCGCGAAAGCGACGACGCAACTAAGCGCGCTGAGAAAAACATTCCTAGACGATTTCAATTCCATTAGACTCTCCTACTTGGTACCTGGCCCACTAGTTAGTTAGTTAGATAACCGTGGAACAACGGTGGTTGCGCGAATCTGCGGATATTTCGAATTTTATGACCGTGCTTGAGTTCAGTTTGATCGTGGGGGCCGGTTCGCTGGTCGCCGGTTTTCTGGGAGCGCTGACCGGGCTGGGCGGTGGTGTGGTTCTCGTCCCAATGCTCACTTTGCTTCTGGGAGTGGACGTGCGCTATGCCATTGGCGCATCGTTGGTTTCGGTGATCGCAACTTCGTCGGGAGCGGCAGCTGCTTATGTCCGAGAGGGAATTTCGAACATCCGGGTCGGGATGTTCCTGGAGATCGCTACTACGCTTGGTGCGCTGGCTGGCGCAACCTTGACGACGCACATCTCCAGCAGCGCAATCTCTATCGCTTTTGGATTGGTGCTGATAGCATCGGCATTCTTGTCCTGGAAACGACCGGCAAGAAATCAACGCGACACGAAACCGGACCCGCTGGCTACGAAATTACGCTTGAATGGGAGCTTTCCCGAGGGAAACGGGTTTCGAAACTACAATGTGCAACGCGTGCCTCTGGGGTGGGGGCTGATGTTTGGCGCCGGGACTTTGTCTGGACTACTGGGTATTGGTTCGGGGGCGATGAAGGTTCTGGCGATGGACCAAGCCATGAAGATTCCATTCAAGGTTTCGACCACGACCAGCAATTTCATGATCGGAGTCACGGCCGCGGCAAGCGCGGGGATTTATCTATCGCGAGGATATATTGACCCTGGACTTTCCATGCCAGTGATGCTGGGCGTTCTTGGAGGATCGCTGTTGGGTACGCGCGTTCTAGTCAAAGCGGATCCCAAGTGGTTGCGGCGCGTGTTCAGTCTGGTGATTGTGGCGCTAGGAATTGAAATGCTCTACAAGGGAATTTCTGGAAGGATTTGATGGCCGAATCAGACCTAACCATCGATCGAGATTGGACCGATAAACGGATGCAGACATTTATTGGCAATCTTCTCCGCGCCGGGGTGTTGACCTCTGCACTCATGGTCGCGATCGGCGCAGCCGTGTATCTGGTTCGACACGGGCATTCTCCGACCAGTTACCGCACATTTCAAAGTGAGCCTTCCAACCTGCGCACTGTCGGCGGGATTTTCCGCGAAGCCCTCGCGTTTCGAGGACGGGGTATTATCCAGCTCGGGCTGCTATTGCTTATCGCGACTCCGGTCGCGCGGGTCGCATTTTCTATCTTCGGATTTGCGCAGGAGCACGATCGCCTCTATGTCATCGTTGCGTCGATCGTGCTCCTGATTTTGGCCTACAGCCTAATCGGGTCTGCCTTGTCCGCGTAAACGTTTCGCTCTGGTGAACGAAGACCAAGCGAATGTTCGCTTGATTCGTGCCTGAGTTCAGCATTTACTCCTCAGTTCCGAATTTCTTCAAGTCTTCGGGTCCATCCGCCAGAGCCACTGCCTCTTTGCCCTGGACCATTTCCCGGACCTTTTCCACTACGTCGGGATTGGCCAAGGTTGTGATATCTCCAGTGCTCATGTTGTTGGAGAGAGCTGCGAGAACACGGCGCATCAGTTTGCCGGATCGTGTTTTTGGCATGTCCGGAACGATGAGGATCCGGCGCGGGCGGGCAATTTTGCCAATCATGGTCTCAATGGCCTTGTTGACCTTGTCGATAATCGCCTGACTGGCCTGCAGGCCCGGTTGCAGGGCAATGTAGACTTCGGGCACGCGGCCTTTGATTTCATCTACTACCGGCACCAC
>JBEKRE010000112.1:0-11004 GCA_049519055.1 Candidatus Sulfotelmatobacter sp.
GAACTCCTTGAAGTCGCGGGCAATGAACTGCGGACCATTGTCCGAGATGATGCGTGGCTTCGCTTCCGGGTACTTCTCCTTGGCTCGCTGCAGAATCACTTCGATATCAGTTTCTCGCATGGACTCACGCAGATCCCAATGCACGAGGAAACGACTGAACCCATCCAGAATGCTGCACAAGTAATAGAACGTGCCGCACAGGTTGATGTAAGAAAGTCGATATGCCAGTGCTGATGCGGTCGCAGCGGCTGCTCGAAACCGGTTCCCTTGCGCGATGGCTTGCTCTTCCACAGGGATAATAATCCAGCTTGCTTTAACACTCGCCAAACACTCGCCGGACTAACCGCCGCAACGTCAGCGTCGAGCATCATGAACGTCAGCCGCCGATAACCTTCCAGCGGGTTCTTCAGATGGAACTCGATGATTGCTTCTTTCTCCCACAGCTCCAACCAGAAATCACGGGGAACCCAACCGTTGTGCTCGTTGACGCACAACAGCGAACTTTTTGCGGCTTCGGCATCTTCTCCCAACGACATTTGGGCGGTAGGGCCTCGGTTCATCAAGCTGCCGATCGCCCAAACGTCATTCGCCGAGCTAGCGGTCATGGCGAAGACATCCGCTAGGTCTTTCTTCCCGAACTTGGGGGCGGGAAACAGGCTCCACTTGGTTCCATTCCACTGTTCGATCACCTGCCCCGGATGTGCCCCGTCAGTCACATTTCCCACCGCCCAGGCCGAAGTCGGAGAAATATCGACCACCCCCTGTAGAAAGGTGTTGTTGTCGCCTTTGATCATTGGAGCGGAAAACGCTGTCCACGTGGTGCCATCAAAGTGGATCATCGACTGCTCTCTCCCCTTTTCGAGCGAAGGCGAACCGTTTTGCTCGTCTACCGGAATGGTGTTCGGCTTGGAGCGGAATGTTTTCCACAGGCGAACAGCAGGAGGTGCGGCAGCGCTAGACAATATCCCGGCATTAAAAACTCCATAAATAAGGAGAACAGGGTGCCGAGGCTGCACTTAAGCCAACGTTTAGCTTGCGTAGCTTCGCAACCGAACGGCGTCGTGCGCCACTGACTTCATGAAACCGTCGAGTTGGGACCAGCAAATGGGGTTGGCATCGCCGCGGGAAAGTGCGGCGAGCCAAAGCGACCAAACCAATAACCCCTCTAAGAATGAGGTGGGGCTGGATGTAAGTCACCACGCCCGCATCTCTCAGAGGGGCGGGGAGAAGCTTTTTTTCTCGACATCCTTTTTCATAGGACGAGTGTAATCGGATTTAACGCCAATTATCTGGCGGAGCAGTTTACCGCCCGGCGGAGTCCGGCTAGGGTTGGGGTTTTGGCTTGTTGATGACTGGGCTGGTTCTCCGCGCCTCGATTCGGTCATATTGGCTTTTAAGAGCTGCATACTCTGTCAAGGTCTCTGCACATTGAGTCTTCGAAGCGGAGTATGCCGTCAAGACTTGGTCGTATTGAGCCCTGAGCGCGGAAGACTCCGTCAAGACCCGGTCGTATTGAGCTTTCAATGCGGAGTACTCGCCTTTACTTCTTTCCGATCGCGCGTGGGCGAGGCCCATCTCATAAGAAATCGCAGCTAGGAGCACAAGACCAATTACGTTTCGTATCTTCTCCCATACACCAATGTTTTCCTTGTTGCCGTTGTCTTGGTTAGCCATTGTATCCTCACTCAAAAGCGGGAGACACTCTATCACATGTAGACCCGCGCTTCAGTTGCGTGAGTCTTTTCCGAGAGCCGGATGCGGGAAAACTGCCAGTCCGGTTCGATGAGCGGGAAGAGGAAACAGGACCAGGCCAAACCGGACTGAGGTGATGAGGCGAAAGCCGAGTCGACTAACCACCGGGAGACTACAGTTACTGCGCCTGTTCTCGACTCTACTCGCGATAGAAGCGCTCACTGATAACGGGGTTCGATTCGTGAGCTGGGTTTTGTCTTCATGCCAGTTTCAGTGGTGGAACCGAACAAGCACTGGGGACCGTGTCATAAACGTGTCCCCGCGGTCGTCATCGAATGCGTCGAGGCCGCCATCCTCGCAGCATTCCTCAAGCACCTCTGTGCTTTGTTTTCTCGGCAAGTGGTTGATGTCATACGATTTGAAACGAAATCTCGGTCTCAAGCCAACTAATCGGCCGTCAGCTATCGACTTCTGGTATGTGTGTCGCACCTCGGGACGGGTTGAGTCCGTGATGGACTTCGAGGGAAGCGGCGGTTTAGTGATTCCCAGTTTTGTAGACCGTGGGTATACAAATCCGCGTATTTTTGAACTTTCCTCGAAGGGTTTAGTTTGCCCACAGCGCCAGACTGCTGGTAGCGCAGTCTTCCCCAAGAAGATTCCCCTATCGGGCTGCTATTAATGAGATCGGTTTTAGGCTGATGATTAACTGAATGAAGCCACGGCGGATTCCTGGTCCTCGAATACTTGGAACAGTTTCAACAACCCAATCATTTTCAGGGTCTTGATTGCAAATGGGGAAGGATTGAGAAGTTTCAGAGATCCTCCCTGCTGCTTGGTGAGAGTGAGATACTGAACCAGCAAACCGATCCCACTCGAGTCAAGCATGGCGATATCGTTCAGGTCCACGACGTAACAATACGCTCCGGTGCCCGCGAGGTCGTCAAAAGTTGCTCGCAGGCGGTCGACTGAGTCGCCCAATGTGAGCCTGCCAGTCAATTTAATTAGCTTTACTTCTCCCCGATTACGGATCTCGATCTCCATCCCAGTTCCCACCTTCAGGTTATACGTTCGCGAGGCTGTCGGGGAAGGCTTGTGAGATCATGTTGACTCTCGTATGAGCCTCTGATAAAGTGCCCGCTCACATTAGAAGAAGCTGGCGATTTTTGCAAGCTTCTGCTACTCCTCCCCCGTTGCGCTCTTTATACCGGAAGTCATGACATCACCTGGTTCGAATGTGGACCTAAACATCGCAGGTTTCGCCACGCGGCTGATTGAGGTCAGCGGGACGGCGGAGCGCGCCCGAATCATCGCCCAAACCATCGTCGATATTTTCCCGGAAGCAACCGCTATTCTCTACGTCTTGCAAGAGGACGATGACCGGCAGTTCTGGTCCGTGAAAGCAACGGCCGGGGACGGCGCCGAACCGGACCGTCGAGTGGCGATTGAGGCTGGAACCCTTGGATCCTTGGTTCAATCTCCCCAATCCTTTATTGTCGAGGGGCGTACGCTGGTGCGGGAGGAGTACGCGCACCTTAATATACGCCGGACTTTGCGGTGCCTGGCGTGTCTCCCGCTGTTGAGCAAATCAGCGCTGGTGGGAGCGATTGAGATCCTCAGTTTTGATTCCGTTCCGGACAGCGCCGTCCTGGAAGATCTCAAGCCGCTCTGCGAGATCGCCGGCCATGCTCTAGTGGCGTCTCAGGCGTACGAATCTGAGCGCAACAACTCGCTGTCGTCCATCACGCGCGTAACCCAATTTTACGACATCGAGAAAGTCTTCAGCTCCACGCTGGAGATGGACGAGTTGCTGCCCATCATCGGGAGCAAGACTCGAGAAATGCTGGAGTGCGCAGGAGTCAACCTTTGGCTGGTCCAAGGCGACGGCCGATTATTGCTTATGCATCAGTCAGGCTCTGACCCGACTTCGAGTCAAGGCATGACGCAGGGAGTGGGTGAGGGCATCGCCGGGGACATCTCTGATAACGGCGATGCAGTACTGATCGACTCGTCGGGAGACGAGCGTCTGGTTCGTCGCAACGGCGAACTTAAGGATGGCCGGGCGCAATCAATTGTCGCCGCGCCTCTGATTGATAAAGGGGCGCTCGTCGGAGTAGTGGAAGCCGTCAACCGGCTGGACGGCAAACCCTTCGATGACGACGATCTTTTTGTTCTGACCAGCCTCAACGAAACCGCCAGCATCGCTCTCTACAACGCCAGTCTCTTGCTGGCTGAGCGCAAGGTGGAAGTTCTCGAAATGCTGGTGACCGTCAGCCGCGAGATCACCTCCACTCTCAATCTGGAACGCGTGCTACAGACGATTGTGAATGCACCGCAGGCGCTCATCCCCTACGAGCGCGCCGCAATCGGCCTTCAGCAAGGCGGGAAGTACAGACTCGCCGCCGTCTCCGGCGTCACACAGCTCGATGCAAGTTCTCCGGAGATTGCTCCGCTCAATGACATTTTGCGCTGGACCATGCTGTCGGGCGAAGTGGTTTACGTTCGTCAGCACGGAGACCAGATCGACAGCATTCGGGAAGACACTGTCGCGAAGTTCAAAAGCTATTTCGAGAGCTCCGGGATGCGAGCGTTCTACGCAATCCCGCTGAATGACGATACCGGCCGCGTCGGAATCATGGGAATAGAGAGCCGCGACCCGGATTTTCTTCTGCCCGCTCATTTGGAGGTTCTGCAGGTTGTCGCCGGACAGGCTACGGTCGCGCTGCGTAATGCGCAGATGTACAAAGAGGTGCCGTTCATTTCCGTTCTCCAGCCCGTCATGGAAAGGAAGCGGAAATTCATGGCAATGGAGAAAAGACGCCGCACCTTTATGATTGCGTCGGCGGCCGCTCTCCTGATCTTTTTGGCAGCGGTTCCATTGCCCTTGCGCCTGGATGGAGATGCGGTGGTTGCACCGGTACGTACGGCCCAGGTTCAGCCCGAGGTGGAGGGAGTGGTTCGGACAATCGATGTTAGGGAAGGAGACCATATCGCCCAGGGGCAGGTCATCGCCGAGTTGGCGGACTGGGACTACCGAACACTATTGGCACAGGCGCAAGCCAAATACCAGACCGCGCTCTTGCAGATGAATCACGCCTTGGCTACCGGCGACGGAACCGAAGCCGGAGTCCAGCGAGTTCAGGCGGACTACTGGAAATCAGAGGTGGCAAGGGATGAGAACCTTCTCGACAAAACGAAACTGCGCTCTCCCATCGATGGCACTGTCGCGACACCGCACGTGGAAAACATGGTGGGAAGGCGGCTTCAGTACGGAGATACATTCGCTGAGATCGTCGACACCTCCCGCACCGTCGTGGACGTGGCAATCGACGAGAGTGATGCTTCTTTGTTGCGCAATGGTGAGCCGGCAGCAATCAAGCTCAACAGTTTCCCGGCCCGGGTTTTCCACGGGGATGTAATGCTGGTGAGTCCGAAAGGCGTGCTTCTGGGAGACTCACGATTTTTCTTTGCCCGTGTCGCTATTTCCAACCAAACCCGTGAGATTCGTGCCGGCATGGAAGGGCGCGGAAAAGTTCGAGTGGGCTGGTATCCCTCCGGATATGTGCTGTTCCGCCGGCCGTTCGTTTGGGTGTATACGCAATTCTGGTCGTGGTTGGGAGTGTAAGTTCGGAGCGTGAGAGAAATGAGCTTCAAGAAACTGTTGCCCGTTGCCGTAATTTCGATAGGACTGGCATTGACATTCACCGCATGCTCCGAGCCGATGCCCCAAAGTGTTTCTGCAGCCCCCGAGTCCATCCCCGTTGCACCGAAGCAATCCAGCACACCCGTGAGGGAAAACACGTTCACCGCTTCCGGTCCTCTGGTTGTGGAGCACCAGCTCGACCTGCTGGCGCAGAGAGATGGCGTCATCTCGAGGCTGGCTGCAGACGTCGGGCTTCGGGTGAAAATGGGAGATGTTCTGGCCGAGTTGGACAATCGACAGCTCATGGCAGATCTGGAAGCCGCGCGATCCAAAGCCAATAGTGCTGACGCCGAGCTCAAGAGCTGGCAATCTGAGGACAAAGTCTTGGAAGCCGACTACGATCGAGCTAAGAAGTTGTGGGATGCACAGCTCATTCCTTTCGAACAGTTCGAACACGCTAAATACAAAGCCGAAGAAGAGCACTTCGAAGTCCTACGTGCCGAACAGTCATTGGCCGCCGCAATTGCAACGAAACAATCCATCGCACTGGAATTGGAAAAGACCCGGGTACGTGCTCCTTTCTCTGGCGTGATCTCTCGACGATACGTCCGCGACGGACAGGAGGTCACCCGCGGCGACCGCCTATTCTGGATTACGGGCGATGGTCCGCTCCGCATGGGTTTCACTGTGCCGGAGAAATTCATCGGTCAGATTAAGAAGGGGATGGAAGTGAACCTCACAACATCCGACCTCCCGGATCGAAGCTATAAGGCCAAGGTCGCGGAGGTAAGCCCGGTCATTGACCCGTCCAGCGGCAGCTTCGAGGTACTGGTACAGGTGGAGGGCTCCCGTGCTGACCTGCGCCCGGGCATGAATGCAAGCGTGAACCTGACGATGTACCAATGAATATCACCCAAGCCCTCAACGTTGCCTTGCCTGATCTGCCAGCTCGGCTCATCAGCGAGCGCCCTCCGCGAGTACATCCTGACGTCGTGTTCCGGGAACACATCGAAGACGGCGTTCCGGTGGTGCGGGCATTCGTGCCTGGAGTGGCATCCATGTTTGTCTTTCCTCCTGAAAGCTGGCGTCTGATCCAGCTTTTCGACGGGCAGCGCTCCTTTGCGGAAATTGGAGAGCTTTACTCGGCAGAAACGGGTGCGGACTATTCCGAGGAAATCGTCCGCGACTTCGCCGCAAACATCGGGGCGATGAATTTCTGGTACCAAACACCCCAGGAAAGAAATATCAAGCTCATGCAGAAAACTGCAGACGAGCGGCGCCGCCTGCAGAAAAAAACAAACTGGGGCGACCTCTCCCTAATTACGTTTCCAGCGGTGAATCCTGATCCCTTCCTCGGATGGCTCTATCGGCAGATCAGCTTTATGTACAAGCCGTGGTGTGTGATCCTCACGCTGCTGGCGTTTGCCTTTACCGCCGGAATCTTCGTCGTGCATTGGAGCGAAGTGGGACGGGACACCATCGAGTTTTATAACTTCGCGGACAAAAGCTGGTTCGATGTCGCTAGTTTCTGGGTGATCGCATCGGTCCTGCTTTGCATTCACGAGATAGGGCACGGCCTCACCGTCAAGCATTACAAAGCACCCGTGCCAGCGATGGGATTCCTTCTCATTTATCTCACCCCCGGTTTCTACACCGACACCACTGCTGGAGAAGTGAAGGGAGACCGTTTTCAGCGGCTCATGATCGCAGTGGCTGGCGTCTGGTCGGAACTGGTAATTTGCGCACTGGTCACACCCATCTGGTGGCTTACGCCGCCCAGCACTCCGGCCCACGACTTTGCCTACACCATCATTCTCTTCACGGGAATTGCCGTGGTCTTCATCAACTGGAATCCCCTGATGAAGCTGGACGGTTATTACATCGTCTGCGATCTGATCGGGATTCCAGATCTGAAGGAAGCATCGACACTGTATCTGTCGTCATGGGTAAAGCGGAACATCTGGCGTCTGCCGGTGGAAGTTCCCTTTGTACCCCAACGCCGCCGCCCGGGGTACGTGATCTACGCGATTCTCTCGGGACTATACAGCTATTCTGTGCTTTACTTTTTCGCCGGCTTCATTGGCAACATTGCTCGTAACTTCAGCGCCGACTGGGGCTTTCTTTTCGAATACGCCACGGCATTCATGATCTTCCGCGGCCGAATCCGCACTCTCTGGAACTTTATGAAATTCCTCTATCTCGACAAGAAAGACCGTTTGGCGCGCTGGTTCAATCCGTCGCGCAAGTTTGCTGTTTTGGCAGTGGCGATCATTTTCTCGATTTTGCCGATCTGGCACGAAACCGCAGTCGGCCGATTCGTCATGGAGCCTGCCAAAGTCGCGGTGCTTAGACCGTCGGTTCCCGGAGTGGTATCAGCGGTCTATGCTGACGAAGGTCAACCGGTTCAGGAGGGCGCTCCGCTTCTGCTATTGCGGAATGTCGTTCTTTCCTCAAAAGCGGCGCATAGCCAGTCCGATTTCGAAATGGCGCAAGAGAAGGCGCAGTCCGCCCTTCTCCATTACACCGACTTTGGCGCTGCGTTGGCGGATCGTGAGCGACTCGGCCAACAGACGCGCGAGCTGACCTCGGAAATCGCAAATCTCTCGTTGAGCAGCCCCATCTCTGGAACCGTTCTTACGCCCCGCTTATCCGACAAACTGGGATCTTACGTCTCTGCCGGAACCGAACTCGCCGAGGTTGCAGACCTGAGACAGGTTCGCGCCCGTGTCTATTTGTCCGAGTTCGACGTTTACAAGTTCACCTCGAACTCTCCGGCGCGCTTTCAAGTGGATGGCTCACTTTGCAAACACGACGCCCGCATCCTGAGCATCGCTCCCTTGTCCTCAGACATAGCACCGGGCCTCATCGACCTGACCAAATACAAGGGCGAACGCCCGCCTAGATTTTATGTTTTTGAGTTGATCGGAGATAACAAAGATGGATCGATGCAACCGGGGATGACAGGTACCGCCCGCGTGTACGGAGCGCGCCGCAGCCTAGTAACCCTGGCTTCCCGGACTGTCTGGGAATTTGCCGGACGCAAAATCTGGTAACAAGAAAAGGCTGCCCGAAGGCAGCCCTATTTCATACTCCTTGAGAACTAGATCTTCTTGCCAGGGCGCGCTACGGCCGGTCTTGCCACTGCCGGTCTTGCCACTGCCGGTCTTGCCACTGCCGGTCTTGCTACAGCCGGTCTTGCTACAGCCGGTCGGGCTACAGCAGGTCGAGCAATCGCTGGCTTTACCGTGCCGGCGGTCGCTGAACCGATCGAAGGGGCGCTGGCCACGAGGGCCTTCTTGGTGGTATTCAAAGAGTTGATCAAGGATTTCTTTTGGATGGTCATTAGTTTGCTCCTCGTGGATTTTTCTTCTGTCCTGTTCCGGACATCTGACCTAGTTGCACGAAGCGTGCCAACCCACCGTGCTCCCTGCTCAAATGCCTAACTTCAAGTATGCAAAAGGTTTAGACTCCCAAAATGGTGCGACTCAGCTGAGCAGTCTCCCATGAAAGTTTAACTTTGGTCAATAATTAACCCCTCTATGGTTAATTTTTAAACCATGATCAGAGGTCGAGCTTGCGGCACAGATACTTCATGCGCTGAGGGTCGATGCGCAGGAGCTTGGCAGCTGCGGATTTCTTCCCCCCGCTGCGCCGTAGAGCTGCATTGAGGTAGGCCACCTGAATCCGGTCCATTTCCGCATCGAAATCCAACCCTTCTTCCGGGATCAGGATCGCCTCCTGGCTGGCCGCAGTCGCGGACAGCAGCTGTTGTGGAAGCTGGTAGGCAGTAATGCTGGAGCCGTCGCTCATCAGGACCCCACGCTGCACCACATTCTCCAGTTCGCGAACATTGCCCGGCCAGGAGTAATGCTCCAGGATCTCCATGACCTCCGGCTGCACTTGTTTCTGAGGTTTGTGGTTGGCTGTGCAATATAAGCGGACGAAATGTTCCACCAGAAGCGAGATGTCACTGCCACGCTCGCGCAAAGGTGGCACAAAGATCGGCACCACATTGATTCTGTAGTAGAGATCCTCACGGAACCGCCCCCTGCTCACCATCTCTTCCAGATCGTCGTTGGTTGCCGTGATGAGCCGGAAATCGATCTTTTTCGTGGTCCTTCCACCCAACCGCCGGATCGAATGTTCTTGGAGAACGCGCAAGAGTTTACTCTGCAATGCATGGTTCAGAGTCGTGATCTCATCGAGAAAGAGCGTGCCCTTGTGCGCCAGTTCGATCATTCCCGGCTTGGCTGCTTCGGCGCCGGTGAACGCTCCCCGCTCATACCCAAACAGTTCGGACTCCATCAGAGCATCGGGCAAAGCGGAGCAATTCAGGCAGATATAGGGCTGGTCGCGGCGCTCTCCACTTTGAACGATGGCTTGCGCTACCAACTCCTTACCCACCCCGCTTTCGCCCCGGATTACGACGCTAGCGTTGCTGCCGGCAACCGCTTCGATCGCCTGATAAACCTTTCGCATTGCCTCGCTGCCGCCGATCAATCCGCAGAATGCCGCCCGTTTCGCTGCCTGTTCGAGCAGCCACTGCCCTTCGGATTGCAGCGCTCGCTTTTCGGTAGTCTGCAACAGGACGCCTCTGAGCTGTTCGCAATCCACCGGCTTGCGAAAAAAATGGTCCGCTCCCGCTTGGCTTGCCTGAAGGGAAAGTTCCCCGTTCGTCGATCCCGAGATGGCCACCATGATGAGATCGTCGCGCAACCGGCGCATCTCCCGGAGCACATCAATGCCGTCGGCGGGTTCATTTCCAATGCTCTCGAGGTCGACGACGATCCCCTGCAGGTCAGTATCATCGATGACAAGCTTGATCTGAGATTCCGTGCTGGCTAGTGTGGTCCGGAAGGTGGGCGCAAAGACTCGCCGCATTTCGCGGAAGATTTGCTCTTCCAGAGTGATAATCGCGATCGAATAGCTTTCAGTAGAAGAAGTCCGGCGATCGCTCAGGTGCGGGGCATCCATGGGCTTTGCTGTTCGAATCAGCGCAGGATTATACGTGAACACGACTGCTGCCTGACATGCTATCCATCGAGGTTAGCAGATAAATCTTGGTTGGTCGGCAAACACGAGGCTTCCAGAAACGGGTTTCTAAACGACGACAACGCTACCGTCAAGGAACTGTCAAAGCTGAGCAGCATGAAGTAAGCGTCGGCCCTCACGCCTATTGGTCTTGCGAAAATGCCCTTCCTCCAGAAGGAGGAAGGGCGTCTCCCATTTGCGAGCGGATCCGCGCGGGGGGCGATCAGCGATGTTCGTCCCTACCGCGACCGCCAACCACCCGAGGCCAGGAGTCATACGGTTAACCCGCCACATGTCGGGAGATCTCGGCGTGGAAATTTCTTGTGCCGATAGCATCGATCAAAGATCCAAAACATCAGCACGATTACCACAAAGACCATCCAGCTGGCTTCAGGACCCAGCAGGCCCCCGGTTAGCCATTGCGAGCCTTGCCAGCGGGTTTCAAGAAGGTGGCCAACGGCGTACTCGCCGGCATTTTGCCCTGACCATACGAACACGTTGGCTAAATCAAAGGCGGCGTGGAAGCCGATGGCGAAGGCCAGCGAGCCGGTGCGGCGCAGCGTAAGGCACACGAACAGGCCCAGCAGACCGGTGGAGACGAAGTCTTCCCAGCGCTCGTGTGGCTTCAGGAAATAGTGCAG
>JBEKRE010000113.1:0-18860 GCA_049519055.1 Candidatus Sulfotelmatobacter sp.
TCGCCCGCACTCGTGGCGTTGGCCAATCGCGCCACCGGGGGAGTTGTTAGCGTTTTTTGAGCCTCGTCAAAAATCAGATCTTCTGCCAAGATCAAATGTTCCGTGCATTCCTGAATTGACCAAGCGTCGGGAGACGACTTAAACCTCCACTGGGCATGCGTCAGTCCTCTGATGCTCCCGAGCAAAGCCTTTTCCGACGACTTCAACTCAGATAACAGGTAGGCGCGTTCGGCTTTCGTCATCTCGCCCCTGATAGCATCATCTTGCCCAACCAAAGCAGATGCCGGGCTGATCGCCGTCAGAAAACCCAAGAAGATGAATTGCAATATGCGACGCGGTCTCATGGTCACTTGTTCTTTCCATTTCAGGGTGAGTGAGCGGAAGTCAGTTCCAACCCGAATGATTTGGGAGTGAACTTTACTAACCGGAGGCATCACTATGCGTGAACAGGTACGAGGCTGGGAAGGGCCACTTTTCTTGTTATTCGCCGTGCCGCTTTCAAGAGAACTCTACTTCGTACCCGTCGGATCTCATTCAGAGCACTTCGCCCGAGGCGTCGGAAACCTTCTCGAATTTCGGTTTCTCTCATGCGTGAATACCCCGTAAGAAACCCGTGCGAGAAGGCTTGGCCAGATCGCGTCAACTCCGTCGTCTGTTTCTTCAACACCTGGGGGCAACGGCGAGCACGGTCGCTAAGACGCGCCAAGTGCATTCTGCGAAGAAGCCTATCGACAAGACGACTTTGCGGAAGAGTGATGTTGCCCGGGAACCGTTGCCACACCGCAGCGGGAAACTTCCAGTTATCACTCTTGGAATGCGTTGGCCATCAAATCCTGTTCTGCTCTTGGAATGTTCAACCGGGTTGCTTCCTCTCGCCAGCCGGCAACTGCGTCTTGCACTTGCTTCAACAACTCGTTCGCTTTGTGTGGGCTCAATCCATAGTTCTGGGACGCCTCCATCGCGATCGAAACGTCGCAGGCAGTCTCCACTTCGTTGATCGCCAGCGTCAGTTCTTGTCGATCGACTGACGGATTGATGTCGTAAGCGGGTGACAACCGGATACCGCCTTCGTCGACAAAGAAACCGTGGTTGCGAAGGTGGTCGTCGGTGTTGTGGATGAGAATGTTGAAGACCACGCGTCGAAACAACTGTGCGCAATCCGAGCGGGTATCGGCCCCTCGCGACTGCAATAAATCGACCAGTTCGAGATAGCTTGCTCCAGGTTCGCCGTCAGTATGCTGAGTCAACGTCATGGCGGAAATGAACGCCAAACGGCCTCCTGTTGACGTGCGATCGAAACGCTTCACCAGAAACGTGGTATAGGGACTCTCCGCGAAGCGGAGGGGCCTAGCATCGGGGACAGTGATCCCCGCTTTTCTCGCCAGGCTGTGAGTGACCAGTTCCCATCCGCCCATATCGCGAGTGTCGTTTCTGCTGGGGAATTTTGCCATGCATAACGTCCCGGCTTCGTCCCGCACCGATGCTTTCGGTCGGGCTCCACCCAGGGAAGATCCGGGCGCGAGCAGTTGCGTTAGCCATTTTTCGTAAAGCGGGTTGTCTTCTTCATCGATGTGCTTTTCGAACTCCAGGCTGGCCGCCTGCAACTCACGCAGAGAGGTCAGAGGAGGGGCTGGTAATTGCACATCGGTGTCGATGAAAGGTGTATTGCTTGACTCTCGAAAGCGCAACGCTCCCAAGCGAGTTTCGTCGTGAACGCCGAGCAGAAAATCCCACTCGGTCAGGGCTCTCGGTTTGCGTTTTTCATGGCGCGCGCGTGCGTTTTCGCGACGCTGCATGAGTACCCGGCCCCAGCGGTCCGGGGCCGAATCGAGGAAAATGCCAAAGTTCTTGCGCTGGGGAGCAGGGTACTGGTGACCGGCCGCCAAGGCAAGGTCAGGATCAAAGGAGAAGACTTCGGGTTGCTCCAGCCATGCCTGGTCATATTCAAAGGAGAAGATTTCGCCCGAGCCGGTTCGCTGACGGTGAAGTTGGCCCATGAGAACTGGATGGCCAAACCGCTCCAGATCGATGCATACCTCGACTGTATCGAAACCTGCCATTAGGAGGTTTCCTTTGGCTTGTTCACGCTGTCAACTGATGGAGTCGGGGATGACAGACGCTTTGGAGCGCGGCGCTTCGGGGACAAGCCGGTGTCTTGTAATTTTCGACCCAGCGGGTCGTCCACAGCCAGTTTCGCAAGATCCTCTTCGAGGCGCAGCACCTGCATCACCCGTGCGTAAATTCCGAGTGCGACTGCCGACTCTCCCTTTTCGACTCTCGACAGAGTCTTTCGAGTAATCCCGGCGCGCTGGGCAACCGTTTCCGCCGAGTATCTGCGACGGAGTCGTGCCAGCTTCAGGTTCTGCCCATAGCTCCGCAAGAGGCGGGAAACTCGAGGCAGTAGGGGTGGTTCTGTTCTTGGCATAATGGGTATTATATTACCCAAAATAGCCACTTATTGCAACTGATATGACACATTGAGATTCACTGCTCCAGCCGCATCTGCACCAGGCGGGGGCTGCTGATGGCGTGCGTTCCCGCCTCAATCGTGCCGCGAGGATGGTTGCGCAGACATCGTGCGCTGGCGCGATAGGCAGAACCACGCCTTTACACCGTTAGCGCGGAACTCGGCGGAACGTAGCTCGACGATCTCCAGCGCGGGTTCGATAGCGAAGGTGATCTCACGTGCCGAGCGCCGCGGCGGACCGACCTCACGACCCGGACCTTCGGTGCTGCCGATGAGGCTCAGCCACAAGCCAGCGGGTTCCAGTGCGGCAGCCACGCACTCGGAGAAGCGCGAGCGCTCCTCGGGTTCGTCGAACACATGAAAGCAGCCGCGATCGAAGACGAAGTGGAAAGGGCCGCCGGGCGGGGGCGTCGCGAGAAAGTCCAATGTCCCGAAGCGGCAGCGTAGTTCCCGGCCTTCCATTTTGGCGTGGGCCTTTTCGACCGCGAGCGGCGACACGTCGACTCCGAGTACGTCGAAGCCGCGCTCAGCCAGCCAGATTGCGTTCGTCCCAGTACCCGCGCCGATCTCAAGCGTTCGCACCGGTGCGACGCCGGCGGAAGTGATGAACTCAACAAGCAAAGGCTCCGGCTGCCCAGTGTCCCAGGGCGGCACTCCTGAGGCGTAGCTGTCATTCCAGGATGGATGCGGCATGATGGTGCGAGTTTAGCGCCGATTCGACACCCGCAGCTACCGGGGTAAGCCAATCTAATCTCTTTGCCGCTATTCGCGATGTTAGGAACCCCTCGCGATAGAGGATGCGCTCGTGAATTATCAGCGGCAGGCAAGGGAACGGCCTGTGATACGGACACGTAGTCGACATCATGATGGATCGAAATCCATGTCAAGCAGGCCGTGCTTGGGCTTCTCAAAAAGCAGGTGTGCTGGCCGTGCCCAAACCGTGTCCTAATCGACCGTGTTCAGCCCATTTGGGTTCACTTTGAACGAGAAGCAGATTCCCCAAATTATTGAAAAGAATAAAAATCTAGGTGTGAGATAGACGCGTTGGAAGAACTTTTTCTGCGCCCAAGGCAGGTGCGCTACCAGGCTGCGCTACGCCCCGACATGACTAGCAGAATTGATTCTAAAGCACTTTCCAACTTTGCGACCACTCCGATTGATGATTTCCGGCCTCGACCGTGCCAAAACCGTGCCAAATCCGCTCACTGCACCAATACCGTGCCAACTGATTCACCACTCGCCGGCAGCATCTCGCTCGCGCGGCGGTTAAGCTTGTCCAGAGCTTCGCGCTTCATCTGCAATTTCATCTGCGAATACTTTTTGAAGACTTGCGCGTCTCCCTGGCGAAGCATTTGAGTCACCCATTCATCGGCTACGCCTCCGGCACTCAGCCGCGTGGCATACGTGGATCGAAGGTCGTAGATTCGGAAGTAGGAAACCTTGGCGCGCCGAAGAGTCTTGTGCCAAACCGTCTTGAAAGTGGTCTGGTGCCCGCTCTGATTCAGATCGCTCGGAAACAAGAACGGACTATCCCCCGCGATGGCCATCTGGCGACCAAAGGCTTCGATGGCCAGCGGAGTAAGAGGAACTTCGGCGGTGCCGTTCGGAGTCTTCGAGTCCGGGATCCAGACGACCGCGTTCCGAAGGTCCACTTGATCCTTCTTCATCGGAGTCAGTTCCTTATAGACTCGCAATCCAGTCTCCGTAATGATCTGCACGGCGTTTTTCATGTACTCGGGACCATGAAATTCGATCCGTTGCTGCTCCGACCAGGTGACGTAATGCGGCCGGAACAGTCCTTTCACGGCGACCGGGAACTCCACCCCCGAACAGGGGTTGGCCGCAAGCAGTTTCTTGCGGACCGCAACATTCAACATGCGACGGAGCACCCGAAATTCCTTATGCACCGTGGTTGACTTGAGTAATCCCTTCTCCCGGAAACCACGAGCTACCTTAACCCGGACTCGCTGCCGAAGACGATGGCGCAAATAGTCTTCGATCGCGTCGGCTGTAACATCCACCAGTTTTCTGCCCGGGAACGCAGCTTTCAGATGGGTTGCACACCGCATGTTGGCTTCGTGGGTTTTAGGGGCTCGTAGGGTGGTCTTGAATAGTTCTCGAGAAAAGAATCCACCCACTCTCCGAAATCCAGTGCCTCTCCTTTGCGAACTACCTCCAACAGGTTGCCGTCCCTGGCGTGCAGCCGTTCTCGAAGTTTTCGGTTGGCTTCCTGCCAGTCCTCGGTATGGGTGGACTCTCTACAGCGCTTCCCGTTGCGATCCCTGTATCGAATCCACAAAATCCGGCCATCCTTGCGTGGATAGACAACCCCATCGTGCTTCTGTGGTTTATGCATTCACCATCTCCTGTTTGAATGACGCGCGGAATGACTCGAGATCCGATTTGAGGAACCGGATGTTGCAACCCATTACGCGGAGATGGGGAATCTGCTTTCGTTCAACCCAAAGATACACAGTCTGCGGGCTCACTCCAAGGAATTTTGCCGCCTCCTTTACTCTCATCGGAGGTTCGAGCGCGCGGGCCGAGTGATCGAGAGGTTCCGCGTCGTCATCTGGGTGCTCTCGACTCGCGGCGGTCGGCAGAGTCCCCCGAGGTGCGCATTGGGATCACGACTTGCGATGGCTTCCCTTGGGCTGACAAAGGCTGCCTCCTGATTGCACCAATTTAGGGCCTTTTACCTCGGTCCCGAAACTCGGTCAAAGGACGGCGCGGAGCCAAAGGGCGCAGTAATGGCGTGATGTCCTAGGTTTGTGCACTTGCCTGGCCTCCACGAGTGATCGAACGGCTGTGGGCTGTTTGCGACCGGCGTAGAAGACGGTCCGAAGGAACACAAAGGGGCGGGATCAAGAGTTCTTCAATAAGAAATTGTTGGATTTCTGAGTATCTGATATGCGACTGCTGACCGTAATGCTCGACCAGTCAGACCAGTACGCTCAGACCCAGTCGATATTCAGCAAAAGCAGCCCGACCAAGGAGGATCGTCGATTTCGCAGGCATGTATCGAGGATTCTCCAGTAAGTGATATATACATCACATAATGCTTGAACGCTGGATAAAAGTGATGTATAACGCACATTATGCAGACGCTGGCAGAACTGGGCGAAGCGGTCTCAGCCCGGCGAAAGGCTCTTGGACTGAACCAAAGTGAGGTTGCCTTACGCTCCGGCATCACCCGGGAATCCCTGGTGCGCTTTGAGCGGGGACAGGTGTCGGAGTTCGGCTCCCGCAAACTACTGGCGGTTCTCGCGGTACTCGGCCTTGAAATGACTTTCACCGAGGTAGGAGTCTCAGGCACCCTGGATGAACTGCGGCGCGAACGGGGTGGTGCTTGAAGCTCAATGTCCATGTCCTCGGTCGCCATGTTGGCGTTCTCGAACAGGTCGGTGACTTCAAGAGCGTGATGACCTACGTTCCAGACGTGGCGTCCGGGAACCTCGTCTCTTTGACCATGCCCGTCCGCACCGAATCGTACCCATGGGACGACCAACTTCATCCCATCTTCCAGATGAACCTTCCGGAGGGCTACCTCCTCCAGGTCCTGCAGGAAGAATTCGGACCCCATATCGGTGCGAGTCCGGTCGCGCTCCTCTCCGTTATCGGTCGAAATATGGTGGGAAGACTACAAGTCGTTCCACCCGGGGCGGCACTGGACGAACCGGCAAAACCGATCGAAGTTGCGGAACTGCTGAAGGGGGATAACTCGGAAGAGGCATTTTCGCAACTGGTTCGAGAACATGCAAAGAGCGGTGTATCAGGCGTCTTGCCGAAGTTCCTGGATACCGAACAAAAGAAGACGAGCGGCCTGGGACAGCACAAGAAGGCTTCATTGCTGGTCCACGACCACATTATCAAAGGCTCATCCAGCAAGCTTCCGTTCGCGACCGCCAACGAACACTTGTGCATGCAGGTGGCAGCGCGGGTTGTCGAAAGCGCGAAAACCCAACTCTCCGAGGATGGCAATGTGCTGGTGGTGCGCCGGTTCGACGTCGATGAGAACGGAAAGCCATTCCACGCATTGGAAGATTTTTGTGCCCTGCTCGGACTTCGGCCTGCAGCGAAGTACGAAACCGCATGGGAGCGAATCGCGAAGGCGGTTCGGACCTATGTGCCGGGCGGAGATCAGCGCGAAACCTTCCAGAAGCTGACCTCAATCCTGCTGTTGACGTACGCGCTGAGGAATGCGGACTGCCATTCGAAGAATCTGGCATTGCTGTATACGTCACGAACGGATGCACTCCTCGCACCCGCGTACGACTTCTTCACGACTTCCGTTTACGAGGGTTACCTGAACAACCCTCCGGGAATAAGTTTCATGGGGAGGAAGACATGGTTGCCCGGAAAGACTTTAGGCACCTTCGTTACTTCCACCTTTGGCATTTCTCAACGTGAGCAGAAGGAAATCCTGGAGCGCATCAGTGATGCGGTAGCAGACACCGCTCCTGCCGTTCGTGAACTGATGAAGCGCCTGGCAGGTTTTAAGGACACTGGAAAGCGGATGCTGGCCGCATGGAGTGAGGGAGTGAGTGTTTTGCGCGATTCCCGGATGTACGGCCTGAGCCCGTGGAGGTCGTCCGCAGCTTTTGAGGGAATCTCTGACCCCGCGAAACTCAAAAAACCTCGAACTGTCATCGGCCGCTCGGAGCTTTTGTCTCATCGCACCAAATCCAAGTGACCGAGGTAGCGGCTACAAAGCCCCGGCACCGTGTATCCTGTCAACGATGGGAATGTGATGACGCTCTCGGAGCTAAAAATCGAAGGGCCGGAAACTCTCATTCCCGCGCCATCGCCGACAGCATGTCATCGTCTTCATCGATGTTCTGCAGTCCCTCGCCGGCAAACTTGCCTTCCATGGTGAGAGCCACAAGGAGCTTCTTCCCCATCAAGCGGAGACAGGAAGTCTGCATCGTCCCTTCGCAGCAAAGAAACTTCACGTGTACCGGTCGCCGTTGCCCGATCCTCCAGGACCTGCGGCTCGCCTGCCGCAAAGTGTGCAGCGAATACCCCGACTCGTAGAAGATGATCGTCGGAAAGTCCAGCAGGTCCAGACCTGTTTCCACCAGCTTGGGATGGCAGATCACTACCTGAACTCCGTCTTTGACCTGTCTGGCGTACCAGGCCTCGCGCTTAGAAGTGTCCACACTCGCCCGTAAAACTGCGATGCGGAGCCCTTCGTTACTGAGGATTCGTTGAAGCCTGGCTGTAACGTCGTGCTTCTGCGTGTACACGGCAAAGACTTGACGCCGTCCCTCCGCCAGTTCCTTCCTGATCTCTTCGATCAGCCTGCGTTCTTTGGAATAGATGGGGTCCTCGGAAAGATCGCGAGGATCTGCAATCACAAATCTCACCCTGCGCTTGAGTTCGGGATCGAACTCAGTACCGTACAGCGTCCCAATCCCGTATGGGTGATCGGGATAAAGCAACAGAGTGTTCAGCATCGTACTCAGAACCGACCGATTGCCACGGTGAGCCTTCAACGCCTTCCGCATGTCCTCTTCGAGTTCGCGGTACGCTTCCTGCATGGGAGCGTCCATCGGCACGCTCAGATAGGTTTCCTCGTATGGCGGCAGTTCGCCGGAGATGTCTTCCAGAAACACGAAGGGGCACAATTGCATGAGGAACTCGCCGAACAACAGCGGCGATGCCCCGGGCTTGCGCCGTCTGAAAGAGGAATTCTCCTGGCTCGACAATCTGGCGGAAGTTTCGATCAATGGCCAACCAATTGTGCTTTGTCACTACGCCTTGCGCGTCTGGAATCGAAGCATTCGCGGATCGTGGCACCTCTACGGGCATTCTCACGGACGTCTACCCGACGTTCTCCGCTCACTCTCCACCGATGTGGGAGTCGATACGCACGACTTCCGCCCATGGCACTATGACGAAATCGCCGACATCATGAGGAAAAAAGCAGAGGCTCCGGCGTTGGCCTCAGATCACTAGCAATCCCCGCACGTGCGTCCAGTCACAGGCAAGAATCTCGGACAGCGATGCTACTACTTCTTAGGGCTGGCAGTTTCCGACGCCGCTAAAAGGCGAAGTCGTCCCTTGATTCCCGCCTCGATAGATGAGGCAATCTGATCGGGAAAGTTCTTTGGAAGCTTTGACACAACAGAGTCAACCGCGGCGGTTCCTCCGTCTAGCAACTCGTGGACAACTGATTCAATCACCTCTTGCCCCACCCCAGCTTGATCTGCCGTCTGAAAAAAGTGACGTTGCGCAATCTGCCTGATCTGGTAGTGCGGTTTTGTGCCGAATGCCATAGCCAGCCGAAACTGTTTCCACAAGATCTGCTTCGAATCGACGCTAGGCTGGGCTGAGATGACATCGTAGAGTGGCGTCATGCGAAAACGTCCACCTGGAGAGAGAAAGATGCTGAAGTTTTTCGCGTGTCCGTCGGTAGCTCCCATGAGCCAGAAGGCGATGTTCGCCTTTAGAAATGAGCGCTGATCTGAGAGTGGTTCATCACTGCCTCGCAGCATCTTAAGGATGTCCGTTATGCCTGGACCGCCATCGCTCTCGTATTTCAGCGTCGGCGGCACCGAGAGCGCTTGGCAAGAATCCTCTTGCGGCAGACGCAACAGTCTGTGATCACCAGTCCACAGCCTGTCGAAACGCTCAACAATCAGAACACGCCTCTCTCCGAAGGTTGCGATTTCCGCTTTTGCGGCCGGTAGACCCAGGGCATCGAGTATCTTGAGGCACAGATATTCGTTCTCGACGCTTGAGGTGAGGTCCACACCGTTGGGGAGCTTTCCAATCGAAGGCTTGAAGATGTGCGTGGTCGGGGTTGTGCCGCGGGGCTTACGCCATCGACCGTTCCAACGCAGAAGTGCGGTCTTCTCTTGAGCGCCAGCGATTGATATTCGGAAGCTCTCATCTTCCGTGATCCCGAGAGGCGCTGTTGCCAGATTGTGAAGAATGGCTGCGATTTCGCGTTCACTGACGGGTACGGCATCGATCATGCCTGCAGGAGTGGGTTCGGAGTCCTCAGGAAGGAACTGTAGCGCACCCACACAGTCATGACCGATCGCCCTCAACAGACTATAAGCGTCGGTTCCTTCGGCGTGCGCGCGCGCCGCGATCTGACGCCGCAGAGTATCGTTGTCCGGCAATAAATTCTCGAAAACGGCCAGCACGGGAGCGCCCAGGTATGCCTGTTCGCGTAGAGGCAAGGAGAGTGATGCGGGCAGGGCCGAGTCCCACTCCAGCCATGACCGGTCGTATTGAAAAGAGATTGCCCCCGAAGTCTCGCGTCGAAGTAGCCCGACAAGACGACTGTTGAGAAAGACTCTTAGACGGTCGTGCGAGGTTCGGCGGGGCATTAGAAGAGTTTCTCAATGTCTTGGGATGAGCCCTTGGTGCGCGGCCGAACCACCAATTCCAGGTCAAGCGCGGCAAGCGCACGCAGCACTGTGTCGAAGCGGGCTGCTGCTGACCTCTCAATGTCCGAAATCGTACGCTGCCGCATGCCGGCTTTTGCGGCTAATTGCTCCTGTGTTAGGCCGAGCTCGCGTCGCCGCTCTCGGATGGAATTCCCGAGCTGCAGAGGAGTTCGTGCAATGGCCTGCATGTTGTTCTCTTTTCTGTCGCGTCAATTGGCTTCTTAGGCGCTTTTCCGCCTAAAGACTGTCTTAGGCGCTTTTTCGCCTGAGAGCATTTTAGGCGGTTTCCCGCCTATTTGCAAGATAGGCGGTTTTCCGCCTAAGGCATTCCGGTATCTTTGGTCCAAAGACTAACCGGCCCGACTCTTGCTCGGCTCCCAGCGGGCCGCTCCATCGCAATGCCATTTCCAGCCAAAGCGCCCTAGAGGTCCTTGGAAACCTTCGTCCTGAACTGACTCGGCGCGCTCTGCTTTTTCATCGGCCCTGTTGCATGTGCCCCTCGACTGGAAAAAAACGACCGTGCACAAACCGTGCCAATATGAGCGGGATTCAAACCATTTGGGTTAACTTTGAACGAAAAGCAGATTCCCCAAATTGTTGGAAACAATAGAAATCAAAAAAAAGAATGGAACGGTTAGGCAGGTGCGCTACCAGGCTGCGCTACGCCCCGGCTGTGTCAACATCGATGACTCTTCGGAATCAACGATCCCTACGATTATAAACGACAGAACGCGCTATAATTTTTGGCTGTATATGCAGAGCTCGCGGTATGCCCTAGTTGCCTACTTACGGAATTCCGTGGGAGAGTTCGTGGAGAACCTCCGGCAGGAATTGCATCCCGCGTTGCCTCATCTTGCGGCGCATCTCACGCTTCTGCCGCCGCGGCCTCTGCACGCAACGGAGAATGCGGCGCTGCAGTTGCTGGCGGGGATCTGCTGTCAGACCGAGCCCTTCGAAGTGACCTTGGGCGACATGGGAACCTTCGTTCCCACCACTCCAACGGTTTACATCAGCGTGGCCCATAGGGCATCGCGGTTGCGAGAGTTGCATGACCAGCTGAATACGCAAGTGTTGGCCTTTACCGAAGAGTGGCCCTACACACCTCACCTGACGGTCGTGAAAATGCCCACCGAAGAGGAAGCGGAACTAGCCTTGGTAATTGCTCGCGAACGCTGGCAACAGTATTCCGGCAGTCGACGGATCCTCCTTGACCGGCTCACCTTTGTTCGCGAAGAAGCACAACACCACTGGGTTGACCTGGCTCCGGTCCCCCTCGGCGGTACACTGGTTTCTCCGTAAAAGCCTCCCCAAGCCCTCCTGTCCGTATCCGTCCGAAGTTTTGCAATTTCTTAATCGAGTATTCATTTCCCATTAACCTTGGCGTCACGAACATGGCAAATACTCAGGCCAAGTGGTCGAAGGCCTAGATTGTCCAAGGAGGAACAAGATGTCCGCTCGTCGTTTTCTCTCCCCTGCGCTGATGGCTTTGGTGCTGGCAAGCCTGTTTTCGCTGATGGCTTCCGCACAAACCAACAGCAAGCTTCAACATGTCCTACTGATCAGCATTGATGGCATGCATTCGCTGGATTTTGCGAATTGCAGCAAGGGTGTTCCGGTTTTCGGGAATGACCCCTACTGTCCGCATCTGGCGTCACTCTCAGCGACCGGTGTGCATTATCTGCAAGCACTCACTCCAAAACCCTCCGATTCGTTCCCTGGGCTGACGGCTCAGATCACCGGCGGAACGCCGCGTTCGGCGGGAATCTTCTATGACGTCAGCTACGATCGCTCCCTGTCTCCCCCGGCAAAGACAACGCCTTACGGCATCGTGGGCGGATCCAAGCTATGCCCCAGCGTGATTGGTACACAGGTCGGATTCGATGAAGAGATTGACTACAACTATCTGAAACTTGACTCCGGGAAAACGAATGGCAGTTCCGGAATCAACGGAATCAATCCGGCATACCTTCCGCGCGATCCAAAAAATAGCTGCGCGCCGGTCTATCCGCACAACTACATCCGCGACAATACCATTTTCAACGTGGTGAAGAATGCGGGCGGTTACACGGCATGGTCCGACAAGCACCCGTCTTACGACTTCACCAACGGGCCGAGCGGCGATGGCGTGATCGACCTATGGTCGCCGGAAATCAACTCGATTCCAGTGCCGATCCCGTCAGTTCAGGGATGCAATCCCCTTCCCGACCCGGGCGCAGCCAAGTCGACCAATGCCTGGACGGACAGCTTCCAAAACATTCGCTGCTACGACCAGTTCAAGGTGGAGGCGGTTCTGAACTGGATTGACGGCAAGACCCACGATGGCAGCGCTACCGCGCCGGTGCCAACTTTGTTCGGCATGAACTTCCAGGCGGTGAGCGTGGGTGAGAAGCTGGTGGAACCGTCTCTCAGTCTGACGGGTGGCTATAGGGATGCGTTCGGAACTCCGAGCGATTCCTTGCTGGCCGAGATTCAGTACGTCGACGGCGCGATCGGTCAAATGGTTTCGGAGCTTAACAAGCAAGGGCTGTTGGACTCGACGCTGATTATCGTGTCGGCCAAGCACGGACAGTCGCCCATTGATCCAAAGCGCGTGCTGCGCATTCCGGCAGATGATGCTTCGGACGAACCTCCTTCCCAGATCCTGTCGCCCAGCGGAGTCGGGCCTGGGCTGCCCGTGGCACAAGCAGATGAGGACGATATCTCCATGCTCTGGCTGACGGATCAAAGCCAGACGGAGAGCGCAGTGGCCACGCTCGAAGCGCACGAAGATCTCTTCGGGCAAGGAGAAATCTTTGCCGGCCCTTCGCTCACGCTGCAGTTCAACGATCCACTCACCGATTCTCGTACTCCGGACATCATTATCGCTCCGAATGTTGGGGTCATCTATACGGGCGGGAAGGCCAAAGTTGCCGAGCATGGCGGCTTTGCCTACGACGACCGGAACGTTCTGCTGATCGTCTCGAACCCCAGTTACAAGCCCGTCGCCTTTAACGATCAGGTGGAGACTCGTCAGATCGCTCCCACCATCGTGAAGGCGCTGGGGCTGGATCCGAACCTGTTGAGTGCGGTTAGGTCCGAACATACGGAGACCTTGCCGGGACTCCCGTTTACTCAGCCATAAGGATTCGCCGGTTCGAAATAAATGCGGGAAACAGGTGCTTCCCGCATTTTTTATTGATCCGCTATTCTCCGCTATTCTCGCTATTCTCGCGCATGTCGCGCGACTTTGATAATGTCCCCATGCGACGACAATAGAAATGTCCCCATGCGACAAAGTTACGACAATAGAAATGTCCCCTAGTCTAGAGGTCTCCACAGGAGGCCAGATTGGGAAGGACAGCGATGAGCTGCAAGGAGTTGCGACGAGCCGGGGTAATGGCACGAGTGGAAAGCGGCGAACTGAAACTGGTAGATGCCGCAGTGATGATGGGGATGAGCTATCGGCAGGGCAAGCGCGTAGCCAAGCGGTATCGAGAGGGGGGGACGCAAGGGCTGAAGCACCGAAGCGCGGGGCGGGAGTCGAATCGGAGGAAAGCGAAGAAATTTCGAGGACGAGTGTTGCGCTTGGTGGGGAAGAAGTATTCCGGGGAGGAAGGAAAGCGGTTTGGGCCAACGTTAGCGGCCGAGCACTTGGCGAGCGACGACCAGGTGGAAGTGAATGCGCAGACCCTACGGCGCTGGATGTTGGCGGAAGGGCTGTGGAGTCGGGCGCGGAAGCGGCGCCAGCACGGCAAGCGGCGAGAACGGAAAGCGCACGTGGGCGAGTTGGTGCAGATGGATGGAAGTTTCCACGAGTGGTTGGAGGAGCGAGGGCCGCGAGGCTGCTTGATGAACATGGTGGACGATGCCAGCGGAGATACGCTGGCACGGCTGGGGAGTGAGGAGACGATCTGGGCGGCAGCGGGAGTGTTGCGGGCATGGGTGAAGAAATATGGCATGCCGGTGGCGCTGTATACGGATTGGAAGAATGTGTATGTACGAGAAGCGAGCCGGAAAGAGCAATTGCAGGGGGTGGTGCCGGTGACGCAATTTGGGCGGATGTGCCAGCGGTTGGGGATTCGCATCATCGCGGCCAATTCGCCACAAGCGAAGGGTCGAGTGGAGAGAAACCATGGCACCCACCAGGATCGCCTGGTGAAGAAAATGCGGCTGAAGAAAATCAAGACCCATACGGAGGCGAACCAGTTTCTGGAGAAGGAATATCTGCCGGAACACAATCGGAGGTTTCGACGTAGGCCGGCTCAGCCCGAGGACTATCACCGAGCGGCCCCGCGGGCGGCGGAGTTGGAGGCAGTGTTTCACCTGGAAAGCGTGCGAATCATCGGCAACGACTGGGTGGTACGGCACGACAATCGATACTTCCAAGTGAAAGCGCAAGCCCAGCAGTATGCGCCGGCCAAGGGCAAAGTCACGGTGTGCGAATGGGAGGATGGGCGATTAGAGATTTGCTATCGCGGCAGGGCGGTGGCTTGGGAGGAGATCCCCTGCCCGGTTCCAGCTGAGACGGCAAGAACCAGGGAGTCCAAGGCCAAGAAACAAAAGCCGCCCAGACCCAAAGCGGACCACCCCTGGCGGGGGGACTATCGCAAGATGCCGTGGAGCAAGCCAGGGCTGCAGTCGCTCCAGGAAATGGCCGGTTGAGATCGCCCATGAAATGTTCGCGTGGCCGGCAGCACAAAAAGTGGCGGCGCGAAAGGCTGTGCAAAAGCCGCGGCGTGGAAAAGTCAAAAAACGACTTTCCCCCTCCGCTTGGAAATCCCGCAAACCCCGCGGGATTCCCACTTTCCCACAGCCTCGGCGACTACGAGAGATTAACGAATAACCGGACATTTCATTTACTAACAAAAGGGGACACTTCTAATGTCGTAAGCATGGGGACATTTCTAATGTCGGTTGACACTCGCTATTCTCGCGCATTGACAAGCTGGCCAGTGGAAAGCATAATCCTGCACACGCCTTCGGAGTCGTGTCCCTGTTGTCAACTTGGGGTGATAGGGGGCGCGAATCGCATTCCTTAAATCAGAAAGGAGCTTGGCCTATGCTTGAGATTCAGACCAAGCACTTGCAGCCTGACATTTTTGTTCTGGAGATAACGGGGAGAATCACGATCGGCCGGGAGTGCAAGCAGCTGGAATGGGCTGCCGACAGCCTGGTTCGCGAGAAGCAGCAGAAAAAAGTCATCTTTGACCTATCCGGAGTGAGCCATATCGATAGCACTGGAGTGGGCATCATCGTCATGTCCGCCGGACTGTTGAAGCAGGCCGGAGGGGAACTGAGACTGGCGGGCGTCAACCAGCACGTACAACACATATTGAAGCTGACCAGTGTAGATAAGCTCGTGGCCTGGAATCCGACGGTGACGGAAGCGGCCGTGGGCTTTTAGCTGAAACTCACTCAGGTTCAACTGATATCGCAGCGCCAAGGCATTCACACAACGGTACTTTCTCTGAGTCCCTCCTCATATTGGCGTAACCATGACTGGGTTACCCCTGATTAAGTTACTCCGGTCGAAGGTCCCTGGCCCCCAGGTACATTTCACTCCCGTGCGTTGCGGAGCCGTTGTGGGCACTGTAAACAAAAGATAGGGAAGTGCGATATCCGCGCCGATAGCCGCTTCGGGCGTGGGTTTCAGAACGCCCCGGGGGCACAGAATGCAGATTGGGGTCTACGGTTCAGGTTTTCTGGGAACGGTGATATCAGCCTGCCTGGCAGATTTTGGCACTCCGGTTTCTTGTTGTCATCCTGACCGCTCGCGCATGGTCGAGATGGCGCAGGGCAACATTCCATTCTTCGAAAAGAATCTGAAAGAGATCATTCGTCGCAATGTGCGCGCGGGCCGGCTGGCTTACTCTACTGATATCGAATCGTTCGCTCGCAAGGCGCAAGTCATTTTTCTGGCCGAGGATGGAGCGGATACTCTGACCGACGTGGTCATGCGCATCGCGCGTTTGGCGCCCAAGCCGCCGATTCTGACCATTGTCACACCCGTACCCGTGGGTACAGCCTCCGCGTTGGAGAAGAGCCTGAAAGAGGCAGGACTGCACGGGACTATCGTTTCCCAGCCCATGTTCTTTACCGACGGCTGTGCTGTCGAGGATTTCAACTGGCCGGACCGTCTGATTCTGGGATCGACGTCCAACGAGGCGGTACAAATTCTCAAGCAGATTTTTCATCCGCTGGTGATGCGAGGAGTGCCGGTGATCGTGACCAACCAGGCCACGGCAGAACTGGTGCGGGAATCGGCCACAGCATTCGTGGCCACGAAAATTTCCTTCATTAACGAGGTGGCGGCATTGTGCGAGCGCGTGGGCGCGGACGCGGTAAACCTTGCGCTCGCCCTTGGTCTGGATAAGAAAATTGCTCCGCGCTGCCTGCAACCCGGAGCGGGTATGGGCGGCGTGTTTGCCGAGTCGGACATGGACTCGCTAGCGGAACTTGCTAAAGCCAACGGACTTCCCCTGAAGGTTCTAAGCGCGGCGCGTGACGTTAACCACACGCTGGCGGATCGACTCGTCGACAAGATTGCTGCTGCGTTGAATTCGGTCGAGAACAAGGACGTAGGAATTCTTGGTCTGGCGTTCAAGCCAAATACGAATTCCGTGGCGGGTTCATCCGCGATACGCCTGGCCGAAACGCTGGTGGCGAAAGGCGCGCGCGTACGAGCTTATGACCCGGTCGCGCTTTCTGACGCAAAGGCCCGGTTGAACGGATCGGTGCGCTACTGCGAGTCGGCCTACGCGGCGGCGGAAGGTATGGATGCATTGGTGGTAGGCACGGGCTGGCCCGAATTTCGAGCTCTCGATTTTGACCGCATCAAGCATCTACTGAAGAAGCCGATCATCGTAGACACAAAGAATCTGCTCGATTCTACTCGGCTCCGCGCCATGGGGTTCGAGTACGTTGGCGTAGGCCGAGGATGAGTTGATCCCACGATCGTTCGCGGTCCATGGGGATATAGAAGTTGCAGGCAGACGGGATTCTCCCAAGACCTGTGAACGAAGAATTCGCCAGTCCCGAAGAGCAGACCAAGCGGCCAAGCCCATATCCCCGCCTTACCTTTTCTCTCTCTGGAATTGTCGATAGTTTCTCTTCTGCTTTCTTCTATATGTCCTACTCCTCTCTCGCTCATCTGGTTCACACCATTTGGTGTCGCCTCACAGCGGAGGAGTGATTGCCCAATCAGCGCTCGGGCAGATGCAACGTGGGGCCGTTCTGACATCCCTGAACCGCAATTGCTATAATCACTTTGGCGGTGGGAATAGCTCAACTGGCAGAGCACCGGACTGTGGCTCCGACGGTTGCGGGTTCGATTCCCGTTTCCCACCCCAATTTCAAGCAACTTAGGTCGCACTTTTGGTCAGTAACTGACTGATAGCCCGCTCTGCAATCTTCGAGCTTGCATCTCTGAGAGCGTCGTTCACGGGTCGCCATAGTTCATCGTGACCCGGATGTCCCCATGACGCATGGCCCTCTGCTGAACGCTGATGGGGGTGCCAAGCTCCTCCAGCCATGCGCGATAGCCGTGACGGAAACCATGCGGTGGCACGTGCTCGATTCCCGCGTCCTGACACACTCGTCCCAGCTTCTCATAGAAGCAAATGTAAGAGCGTGGCTTCTTTTCCTGCAGATAGGGTGAGGCAAACACCCGATCGGTCACCTCAGCCCTCTCGGGCATCTTCACTTTCGCATATCCCTCCCAGACGCCTGCCAGCGACAATGGAGCGAGCCTGGAGTCGCCAGGAGCCAAACATCGAGCTCGTATCGGCTCTGCCGCGCGCATCAATTGTGCTCTCGTCGGATATTCAGCCTTGGTGCCGATTCGCTCGGCTCTGCGTCTTCCGTCAACGTAATAGACCGGATGGGCGGGTATGCGTACTTCCCGCGCCCACTTTGCAACGGTACGCGGCGACATTTCCAAGATGAGCGGCAAGCTCGGCGGCATTGACGAATGGTTCCCGGATTTTCGATTCGCATTGGTCGCGCAACCGAGATCTCCCTCAACTTGAGGACGGTTCGACCTCGAGCTTATGAATTGCAAGGAGTTCTCCCAACGGCGACTTGCTTATCGACGGCGGGTTTAACCCGTAGCGGCCCGATGATGGGCAAAAGGATTAGCGCGCCTTGGTCCGGATACCGGGTCCGGACCCCACGCTAATCCAGGTGCGGCTATTGAAGGTTGCAACCTCGAAGCCCTGAAAGTGAAATGCTCTGCCTCAACTCCGATGAGAACAGCCGCAGTATCTTTTATCGCAGACTCGAAGCATTTGATCTGTCGCCAAAGGTGCAGGGACCAAGGGCTACCGCGTGTACGAGGCGGTTCGAACTGCGCTCTTCTTCCCGAGTCGGGGCTTCTTCAGCTCTGATCTCGGGCCGCCAAAGCCCACCATAAATCGTCCTGGGGTTCCATTCCGGACGGTCTGATTGCAACAGCCACGATTCTGGCGCTTGATCCGGAAACCTAGAAGTGCTACGATCTCGCGGAACTTAAGCTTCGGTCCTCGTCCTATCCGGCTTGCAAACCTCGGAATCATTCCTGTACTTCAAGAGAGGATCGCATCCATGCAACCAACTCGATTGAACCGATTGCTAATTGTCTGCTCTGCGGTAGTGCTCGTCGCCGTCTGCCAGACTTCCATGGCCGGAACGCTTTGCGTCAATCCGGCCGGTTCCCACAACTGCTTCAAGAGCATCCAAACCGCCGTCAACCATGCCGCTGCCAACGATCTTATCCAGGTTGAAGCGGGCACCTACAACGAAGAAGTGGATATTGGTCTTCCAGTGGCGATTATCGGTGCGGGTGCCAGCGCCTCGATTATTGATGCCACCGGTCTCGCCCATGGCATCTTCGTGGATGGTTTCGACCATCCCGGCCTGAAGCAAGTGACCATTACCGGACTCAAGGTGGAGAACGCAGACTTTGAGGGCGTTTTGGTGGTGAGCGCTTCGGATGTCACCATCCAAGACAACAGCGTGATTAACAACGATGCCACACC
>JBEKRE010000114.1:0-10470 GCA_049519055.1 Candidatus Sulfotelmatobacter sp.
ACGACTGCCGGAACGTGGACAAATCGCCATCTTTGATCGCTCCTGGTACGGCCGCGTTCTGGTGGAGCGAGTAGAAGGATTCGCCAGCGAAGCGGAATGGAAGCGCGCGTACAGGGAGATCAACTCTTTTGAGCGGCAACTGCGCGAATTTGGAGTCATCCTGGTGAAGTTCTGGATACACATCTCGCGCGAGGAACAGCTTCGCCGGTTCGAGGAACGCAAAGCCGTCGGGTACAAGGCGTGGAAGCTGACCGATGAAGACTGGCGCAATCGCGAGAAGTGGGAAGCTTACCAAGAAGCAGTAGAGCAGATGTTGGTCAAGACCAGTACTGGCACCGCGCCATGGGCACTCGTCGAAGGCAACGACAAGTACTGGGCGCGAACCAGGGTACTAGCGAAGCTGGTGAAAATTCTGTCGGCTGAACTGGGTTACGAGCCGACTGATCCACTGCGTAGACCGAAGAAGTGAAGAGCCATTGGAAGCATACGAATCGCGGTCGGATTTTGAGTTCCACAGTGGGCTCTGAACCGTTAGGAAAATTCGTTACTCTATCTGATTCTTCAACCGCTTACCAGTACGCCGACTCCCGCCGTCCGTTTTGCCGCGTCTTGAACATGGAACTACTACAGTTTTACTACAGTTGTTCGAGCGACAGGCGGCTCAACGTCGCTACGATTGCCTTCGCATCTAATGCCTCCGTTTCGAGCGCGGTGCACATCTCATCCATCTCAGCGGCGTGCTCCCCCGCTATCTCATGGGCGGCAAGTACGGGATATAGCGGGCAAACAGCCAGCACAGGAAGAACACGACCGGGACGTGCACGATCAACTGCAGGACTCCGTATCCCACAATGTCTCTGGCCTTCAATTTCAAGATGCCGAGCAGGGGCAGCATCCAGAAGGGATTCACCAGATTAGGTAATGCTTCCGAAGCGTTGTAGATTTGCACCACCCAGCCTAGATGGACCTGGTGCAGATTTGCGGCCTGCAGGACGTACGGCGCTTCAATGACCCACTTGCTGCCGCCGGAAGGAATGAATACGCCGAGCACCGCCGAATACATCGCTACCAGTAAAGGATAAGTGTTGTGGGTACTGATGGAAGCGAAGAGCTTCGCCAGCGCATCCGCGATTCCTGTTCCTGCAATCATCCCGAAAATCACAGCGTAAAACGGAAACTGGATCAGTACGCCGCCGGTAGCTGGAATGCATTCCGCTACCGCGCGCATAAAGCGCTTCGGGCGCCAATGCAACAAGAGTCCAACCGTGATGAACATGAGGTTGTAAGTGTTGAGGTCGAGCGCTGCTAGTGCGCCTTGCGGAGATGTACGGAAGACGTCAATCAGATACCAGCACAACAGCAGGGCAACCAGAACCGTCAGCAGCGGACTGTATTCCAGCCATTCCCCGGGTTTGGTCCGGTCATCCAAACTGGAGCGAATCGGTTCGTATTGGATGCCGTAGGATTCGGCGGTTCGCGCGTTCTCTGGCGACGGGGTTGACAAGTAGGCAATCAGCACCGACAGCACGATCAGGATCACCGTGGTCGCAATGCTTTGCCAGAGGAAGAGAGTTTGTCTAAGCGGGATGAGCCCACTAATATTGAACAATGACGGCGGCATAGCGGACTTGGTCGTCATCAGCATGGCGGCGGAGGAAGACAGTCCCATCGCCCACACGGCGCCCAGCCCGAGATACGCGGCCGCACCTGCGGCGCGGTAGTCCATTCCTTTGACGCGTTGGGCCAGTTCCCGAACAAAAAGTCCACTGAAAATCAAGCTCAATCCCCAGGAGATCAGAGAGGTCAGCATGGATAACAGCGCCACTAGAGCGATCGCTCCCCGCGGCGTCTTTGGGATTCCGGCTAACGCGCGAATTGCGCGATACACAATCGGCGTTGACGCCACTACATACCCACCTATGATGATCATCACCATCTGCATGGTGAAAGGGACGAGAGTCCAGAAGTTTTTTCCACCCTGGATGGCCAGTTTGCTTGGACTCTGGTGAAGCACCAGACCCAGCAGGAAGATCACGACAATTCCGAGCAGCGCAAAGATCAGCGGATCCGGAAACCAACGCTCACTCCAATTGGCCAGGCTCAAGCCAAAGCGGACAAGGCGTTGTTCCTGAGTTACCGCGTACTTCTCTTGTGGCATGGGCATACGCGATCCTTTTGGTTCGGCAGCAGTTCCGAGGTAGTCTGGCCCGTGAACAGGCTAAGAAAAAAGGATCTTTACTTTAATCCTTCCACGAGATAGAGGTCTGACAGAATACGGTGATAGCCATATAAGCATGACTTGCCGTCCGGCGTGATAAGGATGGGACCAATGCGGCTTACGCCTGCTGAATCGGAAGGCATGAGCTCCTTCCACAGAGTCTTGTGGCCCGTCGACAAATCCAGCCGATAGACTTTGGCGGGCAAATCTCCCGGCTTGTAGAAATAGATCGCTTTTGCGTCGTCACTCCATTGAATCGGTTGCTCTCCCATCTCAATGCCTGGAACGGCCTTAGGTTCCCCGCCTGCAACCGGGTAAAAATACGCCTTTTCATCCGGCCCAACGCCAACCACCTGCTGACCGTCGGGAGAAAGGACCAGAACGAGAGGATCGATTCCCTCAGGCGAGATCGGCGCCGGCTTCCCCTCGGAGGAATTCTGGAGGTAAATACGGGCAGCGTGACCTGGTTCCTTGCCGGAGAAAATGAAGCGCCGGCCATCTGGAAGCCATCTTGCCCGGCTGTGATTGATGGAATCGTGAGTGAGAGGCTTGGCCTCGCCGGGCCCGGTCGGAAGAAGAACGAGTTGGGCAGGCGGGGTGGGCGGACTGGCAATCACCCATTTGCCATCCGGCGACACGGCGATGGCAAGGCCGTCCCCCAAGCGGACGGCCGAGGTGTCACCGATCTTTCGCTGATAAACAGAGTAGTTCGGACCTCCGCCTTCGCCCGCCTCAGTGAAGAGCAACTCCTTCCCATCGGACGAGATGTCTGATGGGTACGAGTAGTCGAACCACGACAGATCACGTTCCTTGCTCTCACCAGAGGCGAGACCAATTAGTTCCCGTCGCCAGGTGTCTCGGGAAAGGAGTACGCGCCCATCCGGCCAAATATCCTGCAGCGACAGAGTGTCAGGAACGCGTGCAATCAGCCGATCGTGCCCGCCTAACGTGGCACCGTAGATGGCGCGTTTAAGCCCGAGCCGGTCAGCGGTGAACCATACTTCGCGACCGTCAGCAGACCACGCCAGCCCCTGTATGGTTTGGAGGTCCGTAGCCAAGGTCTTAACCTTTCCGCTCAGGTCCACGACGCGGAGAGAACCTCCATCATCGCCCGGTAGAGGATGGTCCAGGAATGCCACCAGGTCGCCTTTTCTAGACACCCGTGGATGGCTGATCCAGCCTGAAGTTTCGTACAGCACTTTCCCGATGGGGAACTCAAGACGGTTTCGACCGTTAACATCCCTGACAATCGCCAAGTTATTGCCATCCGGCGACCAATCTGCCCACTGCACGTTTTCCAGTACAGGGCGTGGGGATCCACCGTTGAGTGGCACTCGGGCCAGCGTGCCCACCTGGGCATAAACTCCGGATGGGCGGCTGTCCATCGATACCGCAATTTCGCCGGAAGAGGAGATCGCCAAGAGCGCAGCTCCGGCGAGATTGAGCGACCGCGACTGCGGACTTTCGGGGCTGGTAATGAATAGATCAATCGGAGATCCCTCCCAGGATGCCCCGTAAACGACCGACTGTCCGTTGGGCGTAAAATGCGCGGACCGAATCGTACCTCGGCGAAAAGTGAGCTGATGGTAGAGGGGCTGCGACATCGGCATCCAACTGGCGCGGAGAAACCAGCCCGCACCTGCGCCCAGAACGAGGGCCGCGCAGGCGATCAATCCCATGGACCGGAGGGAATGTGCCTTTCTAACCGAGGCGGTTGCAGGCGCCACCGCCACTGCGGCTTCCTTCGCTGAGACCGAACTCTGTGCCGACGCATTCCGGTTTGAATCCAAGTCGCGTTTCAAGCGCCTCAATTCGGCGCGTATTTCAGAAGCCGTCTGATAGCGCAACTCGCGATCCTTTTCCAGCGCCCGGCCAATGATCCGGTTGAGATCGGATGGTAAGTTGGGATTGAGCTGGGGTGGGGGCGTCGGGACGCGATTGAGGATGGCTTCGAAGATGACGGCGGACGTGCTGCCGCCGAAGGCCGCTGTGCCGGTGCACATTTCGTACATAACCGCGCCGAACGAGAACAGATCGGTGCGGGTATCGAGTTCTTCTCCGCGAGCTTGTTCAGGGGACATATAGGCAACTGTGCCCACGGTACTGCCTGGACTGGTGAGCTGTTCGTCCCTAACATCGGCTATCGTTGAACCGGTCATTGAAGCTGTAAGATTGTGGCTCGCATTAAGCTTGGCAAGTCCGAAGTCGAGAATCTTCGCCTGTCCGCGACTGGTGATGAAGATATTGGCGGGTTTGATGTCCCGATGCACAATACCGCGGCTGTGGGCAGCGTCGAGTGCGTCGGCAATCTGAATACTCAGCTCCAACAACTCTTCAATCTTGAGGGGCCGGTTTTCGACCCTGTGCTTGAGCGTCTGACCATCCAGAAACTCCATCGCGATAAATGCTTGCGCATCTTGCTCGCCGACGTCGTAGATGGTGCAGATGTTGGGATGATTGAGGGCGGAGGCGGCCTGTGCCTCTCGACGGAAGCGACTAAGAGATTGCGGATCGCGCGCCACTTCGTCAGGCAGGAACTTCAGAGCGACGAAACGGTGCAGGCGAGTGTCCTCGGCCTTGTAAACTACGCCCATGCCGCCACCACCGAGCTTCTCGATGATGCGGTAGTGCGAGATTGTCTGGTCGATCACAAGGAGCTGCGTCGGCTTGCAGGTCGCTTCATCTTACGGACGCTGCATCTGCTAGTCAACGGATCCCGCGATTCTCGATGGATCGTCGGCCACACGGAAGTGGTCTGATGCCGGTTTAGCGCGATTAGGCGGCATCCCGAATACAGCTTCCGATTGCGATCTGCTTCACTTGTGCGGTTCATTTTGCTGGTTTGCTTCAGTTCTATGAGCTTTGCTGAGGTCATGCCCGCACAGACGTGCGCGCCTCCACCCTCTTTTGTCGACATTCGTGCCCCGGCCATAGCACCCGCAGAACAACTCGCCTCGCACACCGAAGAGATCACGGTTGACCGGCCGCTCGCTGTAGTCATGAGCGTCGCTTCAGAGACCAGTCTCAAGGACACGATCCGCAAAGCCAGTTCCTTGCCCGGGGTCATTGGGGACTATCCTCTGAACAACATTTCATTTGTACGCCGGGCGGCGAAAAGTTCATAATCCGATCCTCGTATAGTCTGACCATCGTAATATACGACGCTCGGCATATAATGTCAACGCGTTGCGGGAACCGTGCAATCGACCCGCTCGCCAGCTGCGCCTGAGGATTTCGATGCCCGCCACGCTCTGGGATGCTTTGTCCGCGGGGCCGGGCGAACGATCGACTACTATACGGGTAATGAAGATAGCCTCTACACGCAGCAACTCAGTCAGTGACCGTCAAGCGCTCGCCCTGGACGAGGGTGTGGCGACGCTGCTCCAGAGGTTCAAGCTGGAGCCCAGCATCATGGCGGGAAGCCCCTATGCTGACCTTCATGCGAACGACGTCGGCTTGCTTGTGGTGATACGCGGGCCGGAAAAATGGAACGTGCGCAGGATCGCCCAATCACTGGGAGCGCCGATCTCTACAATCTCCTCAGCGCTCGACCGACTTGAAAAGCGTGGGCTGGTTGTTCGACTGCGCCGACCGGGAGACCGTCGAGTCGTGTACGTCGAACTTACTCCAGCCGGGCATCGGCTCGTGGCGAAAATACGCGCGAGCCAAGTTGAAGTTTGCCGAGACATGCTGGCGCGCCTCAGCCCGACTGACCGTGAGGATATTATTCGTCTCGTGACCCAACTTGCTCATGGATGATCGCCTGCGCTCGTTCCGCAGTCGTGGCACCCCCCAGCCGGGAAGCTTGGGCCCAGGAAATCATCTGGTGGGCACGCTTTCCTGTTCCGGTAACGGCTGCAGCTTCGTTTTTTATCGGCCTTCGAGCAGGCGCTCATTGTCGGCTTCTCTTCGACTCGTAACAGATCTTCCGGTGGTGCCGTTCTTCTCGACCGCGTTTATCCTAATCCCTGAAAAGCCTTATCGCCTGCCTTTAAGAGTGTTGGCCGACCATTTCGATTGCCGCGGGCGACCCCTTTCTCCCAAGCGGGGCTCGTGCGGGCCGGGCGTCACTGCAACGGAATGCGATAGAGATTGCGGTATGTACTGAGAACCGTGTAGACGAAAGGAGATGGGCTGAAGGCAGAGTCCACGATGTGTGGAATCTCTACGACTGATTTCGATCTCTTCAAGTCGTCAATCCCCGCGATTAATGTAGAGGGCAGGTCCGGGAGTCCCGAGTCGCGCCGGATGGGCAGAGCCTAACTGATTGGATCGCCCTGCGCCTCCCGGAAGGCGAGGAAATGCTGTGGCCTCATTAGAAAACAACACTTTTTCAGACTGGAGTGGATGGCAGAGGACCCCGTCGGATTTTGCGTTCCACAGTGCGTTCTGAACCGTCAGGAAAATTCCTTACTCTATTTGATTCTTCAACCGCTTACCAGCACGCCGACTCCCGCCCTCATGATCCGTTTTGCCGCGTTTTGAACATGGAACTAGCTTCCGGTTTGCTCACCACCCGTAAACCGAACGGGGCAAGTGGTTTTCTCGTTGAGGCGGCGATTCGCCGCGTGGCTGCCTGAGACATCGCGTCGCTACGTCTTGTCCCGGTTCTTGATCATCCACAACGTGAGGTCCCAAGCACCGTAGATACCGGCGAACAGGGAGAGCACCATAGCGCCCGCGATGGAATAGGGTGCGAAGGATTTCTCGGCAATCAATCCGACCGCGCCGACGATCAGGCTCGCACTACCGAGCGCTGGGACACCCGTGTACGGAAGCCAATCCTGCCAATGGGGCAAAACCAAACCGACTTTGTGACGCGTGACGACTACATTAAATTGATAGCCTAGGCCCATGAGCCCGCCTAGTCCGAGAATGATCCCGATTGGCCATGCGGTCGGCCACGGTGCTAGCACGGCCAAGGTCTGGAATAGCACGCTACCGAGATGAACGAGAGTAGGCGTCAAGAAGCCGCGGGTGCCGTGCACTATGCTCGACGTGGACAAGCCAGTGCCTACCGTGACGGCAACGAATAGCAACCCGACCAGGGTCGCGGCCGCAGTCCCGGCCATAATAAAGAAGTTGTCCCAGCCGTGGAGCATTGGCAAGCAGGTTAGCCCCTTCACTACTTTTGTGTACTGCGAATTGCGCTAAATTCGCGGAGCGAAGCTCGACAGGTGGCTGGTGGTTTAATCCGTACTCGGTCTCGTCCGGGTGCCGGGCTACCCGAGTTAACTGACGAAACCAAGCGTTAACACCGTTGACGCGCAAGGGAGTCTTTAGTGCAAAAAGCCTGCCCGGCAGATCAAATACGAGAATGTTTTGGGGTGTTCTAGGCTACTTCTTCGATGCTTGTCGAACAGGTCGCGTGACCGCATTCGCAAGCGATCTCCACCTCACCCGATCCGGCATCGCTGCAAGATTCACTACAGTACTTTTTGCCACTTTCCACCACACAGGTGCAGGGAAGGTGGGCACAGGTGTTTTGCTCAGGTGTTGTCATAACTTTTTTCTCCAATCACCGGGAATGAAAAGAACGCTCGCCATTATAGCGCCCGAGAACGTTAGAGAGTAGCGCTTCCGGAACCTTGGAAAATGATTAACTGTTGTTAGCGTTTACACTCATCGGCCTCACATGAGCGGGGATTTTTCAACATCTACCCTCCGACCCTCAAACGGGACGACCTAACAGGCAGCAGCCTAGAAGCACTCTCCGGGACCGACGTTATCGTCTCGGTATGCTCCCCGTACCGTGTACGGACTTGTGCTTGGCTCAATGCCTAGACCAGCCACGTCAAGTGTTTCAATCCAGAAAGGGTGCAAACGGTACCTGACTCGATAGGTAATCGCCGCGCGTCGAGAAGGGCTTGCTTCCAAGAGTTCCTTCAACTTGCGGGAGTAAAAAACGTCAAAGCACTCGATCTGGCCCGACCTTCTCACCATCACCACCTTCGGCTGCCCCTGTCCATCAACATTGGGGAGATTGCTGGCAGGTTGATAGGTATTGTCCGGGAAATAGGTCAGCCAGAAAGTTTGGGTTCTTGTGTAGTGCCCAAAGAAAATGGCGCAGACAACGATCGCTGTTCCGATCACAGCCGCAAAGTAGCCACCGCGCTTCCACTTCGCCATTCTTGCCACCAATTCGCGGCCAGTTTACATCACCGACTTGTCATCATAGAAGGCGTTTACACTTGTAACCGTTCGGTTACAAGTGAAATCGCGATTATCGACACCTTCCGCAAATAGCGGCATACTCATAATCACGAGCAAGGTTGAGTCTTCGTCACCGACGCCCTTCAAATGGCTAGGGGCCGCCTTACTCAGGGTGCGACTAGAGCTAACGTTGGCGTTCCGCCGACTTGGAGCGTGCGAATCTGGCGCATCTTCACCGTGTCTATCACCAAAATACTGTGCTTCTGCGGAGACATTGCATAGAGGATTTTGCCGTCGTTCCCCGCCACGGCGCTCCAGAAAGGCATTTTGGTCTTGATGCTGCCGAGTTTCTGCCAGGTGTGAGTGTCAAACACACGAAATTCTGACGCCGTCGCGTCGTTTGGGCGGAGATTCGGGGGACGGCCGTAATCCAGATAAAAGCGGTTGTCGTAGTGGCGGTCGTAATCCGGCTTGTATCCCAGATAGATCCTGCTGCCATCAGGCGAGGCCGGCCAAGCTGCGGGAGGGATGCGGTTGGGAAGAACAGGATGGGCCGAGGTCTCGGAAAGTTCCTGCGTATCAATATTCATTTGAACAACGGCGCCATCTCCGCGCACGATTGCGATATCCCGGCCGCCGGAAGGCTCAATGGCTTCGGCAATACCAATGCGCCTTTCCCATGGAAGTTTGAGGTCTGCGTTTTGGAGCTCGTGGGAGTCGGAGTCGACGCGAATCAACCTGATCCGATTCGTGCGCGGACAGAGAAAATCGAACTGCTCCGCGGTTGGGTAGGAGATGAAGCGGCCGGGACCGCAGTTGTACAGGCGCACGTTGCGGGGCAGAAACTCGCCGGTCCGGGTGTTGAAGGTAGCGAGCAGGAACATATCCGCGTCTTCCGATTTTGGCGTGTCGAGCAGGATTCGCAGCGCCAACCCGTCGCCAGAAACTGCCATGAGCGAAAATGCCGGGAGCACATTGGCCACTTCGCGGTACTCAAGCGTGCCCCTTTGGAGGATCGTGCCCTGGGCGGTGTCTACCACTGCGAGTTCGCTGGAATCGCCTTCTGTGATCGACGCGACATAGAGGCGGCTTCCATCCGGCGAGAGGGCAAAATCCGGATTGTCGCCGGTGCGAATGCTGCCCATTACTTTGGCGGTTTCAGGATCGAGGAGCCAGACACGCCCTCCTGCCCCTGTGTCAGCTTTGGGATCGAGAACATACAGCCAACCGGGCTCGGGCCTGTTCCACTTTTCCACTTCAATGTTCGAGGGTACTGACGCGTTGGTCTGCGTTGGTGGGCTAATCTGGCCGGCTGCGCCCGCCAGAGCGGGAGGAGCCGCGAAAACCAGCGCAAAGGACACGGAAAGGAAACAAAGCAAGGATGGAAGGAAATTCGCTTTCATGCATTGCCCCCGGCACTCCCGGCTTAGACCTCAAGTTCCTTACCAATGCTGTCGCAAACCTAATTGAGCCCGAAATCAGGAAGAAAGAACTTAGGAGGAAGCAACTGCCATGCCAAAAACGAGTGCAGAGAAGTCCCGCAACTCATTTGTTTTCAGAGAGGAAGATAATCGAGATTTAAGGACTGAACCAGAATCGGTGGCCACCCTGAGCCAAGGTGGTGGATTCCAGCCAGTCACTGTCTACACGATTCCCGCCCCAGTATGTAAGCAAACGGCGCTATCGCGCGAAACTGTTCTTGGTGGCGGCCGGGGTTGACTGATGCAGTCAGTTACGCTCATTAACCCCCTCGACGTGGACGGTGAGTGCAATCGAGATGTTGCAACCACTACTCCTGGGTGGGCGATGGAATGAGAGCGGTCAAACTGCCAGCAAAGTACCCAGAATAAAATCATCAAGACCCAACTAGCTAAGTGTAACCATCGAAGGGAGCTCTCGCGGAAGAACTGCCGATGCAGCCGCCAAATTTTGATCTCGTTAATCGGCGACTGAAACGACCTCGGCGAAAATGCCCACACCGAAGTGGGATATTGTTCGCTGTCTGGGAGGTGTTGGTTAATCTCTTTGATAATTCGTTTCAAAACCATCCAGCGGGCTAGACCAGCCAAATAGAATATTCCGAAATAAAAGAGAATGCC
>JBEKRE010000115.1:0-10376 GCA_049519055.1 Candidatus Sulfotelmatobacter sp.
CTTACCGGGAGAACAATCAGCAACGGCGACGAAGATGGGCGCAAATTGCGCCGCTACAAACGGCGTTGGATCGTCGAACGAACCAACTCCTGGCTTGGCCAGTTCCCACGCTTGCTGGTCCGTCATGAGCATCTGCTCTCCACTTATCGAGCCTTCTACCTCGCGTGCTTCTGGATTACCTTGAGACACTGTTTATGAAATACGCGTTAGTCAACACATCTTCACAGCTTCTTCCAGTCGGTCAGAGACACCAATTCGTCCAGAATTTCTTGCAATCGCTGAAGGCGACGTTCATGATCCGACGCATAGCCTGGTTTGTTCTTCCCGCCGCGCACATATAGGCGGTTCGCTTCGCTGATTTTCGCTATCTCATCTCGCAGCCTTGCGATGCGCTCTTTGACGGGATCCTGCATGACGCTAGGCTAGCAGAGCACATTCGCGTCGGGAAATCGAAAGCGTAGGTCGCAGTCTCGACACCCGAAAGGCCTCGGCAAGCACGCCTTTTTCAAACCAAGGTAACTGGCACGTGATGAAAATCACCCTGGGAGGAAAAGCCAGGGGGTATGCTCGGCTTGATGTACACAATCAACAGGGTCCCAAGAGATAACAGTGGCGTGACCCTCACTTGCAACGTGTGCTCGCACACCCTGCGCATCAGTCAGTTCGATGACAGACTGGGCAGCCGTCGCACGCAGGCCGCTCGGGCCATGTTGCAGCATGTATGCAACGAGCACAGCAAAGAGCCGGTGGGGAAGCCTCTGACTCAGACCATGGAACGATATTGAGTTTAGAGTGTGAAAGAAGGACCCGGAGAGAACCTGCTCTCGGTCTTTGTTTCGCCCCTTTGTCATCCCGGCCGATAAAAGGAGAAGATGCAATGGAAGAACCCTACGTCTACATTCCCCGGCCGAATGACCCTGTGTTTCTTGAGGACAGCGACAACAGGCTAATCGTGGTTCACGTTGACGCCAGCAGAAGGACAGTTGCTTTGAAAACTCTGGTTGGACCATTAATTCTTTACGAAAATGTGCCCTGGTCAACCCTCTGCCCGGAGGAGTCCAATACTTTGTCCAGTGCCGACTAAAAGTGTTGGACCCGTGCGAAATCCCATTGTAAACATTGGTGGTGCCGAAGAGACTACAGGGTTCACGACAGGGTGTGGGCAGAATCAGCGGCATCGACGACTCGCAGGGGCGATCGTATTTCAATCTCAATCAGGGTAAAGCTCTCGTGTACGGATCTTGCGGATGGGAATCAAGGGTGAAAAACGGTTGAAATGAAGGTACGAAACGGCACTGTTTCTTCCTGACTTTTAGCCCCGGTGTTCCAAAAGGCCCGGCGCGCAAGCCCATTCTTGAGGTGCCTTTGGCGCCTTGTTTCGTCGTTCCGGTTTACACGGATGCTGGGTGCAAGTGCGACGCTTCCGCCGCCCTATACTTACTTAATAGCGCCTGAGCCGCGGCATGGTCTCCGGGTCTGGCGAAGAAGTAGCCTTGTACCAGGTCGCACTTTAGATGTTTGAGCAGGCTGAGCTGTGCTGCTGTTTCAGCGCCTTCGGCTACGACCTTCAGGCCGAGGTTGTGAGCAAGCATAATGATGATGCGGACAATCTCGCTGGTGTCGCTGTCAGTGTCAATCTTGGAAATGAAGGTACGATCAATCTTCAAGGTGTCCACCGGGAAACCTTGCAATCGGCTCAGGGAAGAGTATCCAGTTCCGAAATCGTCAATACTTAGGTGAACTCCCAATGCCTTCAGTTCCGAAAGAACTAGGCTCGACCTTTGTGGGTCGGCCATCGCGATGGTTTCCGTGATCTCTACGTTGACACTGCTTGGGTCGATACCAACTTCGACCAAAATCGCTTGGATCTGAGCCGCCAAATCTGGCTGTGCAAATTCTTTGGGGGTAACGTTCACGCTGATGGTCAGCGGCGGATCGCAGGGAAATTGAGAGTGCCATGCACGAAGCTGGATGCAGGCTTCCCGGAGCAACAGACGGTTCATGGGCAGGATAATTCCAGTTTCTTCAGCGATCTGGATGAAATGGGCAGGTAATAGGAGGCCTTCAGGCCGTTGCCATCTGCTGAGTGCTTCGAATCCCGTGATCCGTCCGCTCCGTAAGGAAACTATAGGCTGGTAGTGAACTCGGAATTCGCCCAATTCCAGTGCTCGGCGTAGGTCAGTTTCGAGGCGCAATCTCCCGACAGCAACAACGTGCATCGCATTATCAAAGACCTGACAACGCGCTTTCCCGTCCCGCTTGGCTCGGTACATTGCTATCTCGGCATCGCGTACCAAGTCTTCTGAGTACATGTATGAAGTTGCATAAAAGGCGATCCCGATACTGGCGGTCGTAACCACTTCTTGTCCTTCCACAACAAAAGGAATGGCCAATCGCTCCTGAATGCGCTCCGCTACCCGAATGGCATCGCCGCAATCTCTGACGCCCTCCAACAATATGGTGAATTCATCGCCACCAAGTCTTGCCAAACTCGCTTCGCTTGCAACCAGGCTCGTACCTTGTGTCAGGACCGAGCATGAAATGGTATCGATACCCCGAATGGACGCGGTCAAACGGCGAGCAATTTGTATGAGAAGGGCATCTCCTGCCGCATGGCCCAAGCTGTCATTGAAGACCTTGAATTCGTCGAGATCAATGAATAACACAGCGAACTTATAAGTTGTGTGCCTCTGGGATAGCGTGAGTGCATGTCGCACGCGATCCAGAAAGAGGTTACGATTTGGCAAGTTGGTCAGAGTGTCATGCAAAGCATTGTGCGCGAGCGTGTCCTCCGCTCGCTTGCGCTCGGTGATGTCACGGTTGACGATGACCAGTCTCTCGATCCGACCCTCCTCATTTGGAATCGCCGTGGCGACCGACTCCAAAATCCGCCATGTCCCGTCCTTGTGGCGCATGCGGTATTCAAGCCGCTCTCCTCGTCCAGTGAGTCGTGCTTTCTCTGCCGATTCCAGTACGCGCTGCTGATCCTCGGGATGGATTTGCCGCACTGACGACGTCAACTTCAATTCCTCCGACGAATACCCAAGAACTTTCTGGTATGCCGGGCTGTTATAGAGCCGATTCCCAGCGCAATCGATGACCGCGATCATGTCGGCTGCATTTTCCGTGATGACTTCAAAAAGCTGATTGCGCTGGTTCAGCTCGCGGCGGATTTGCTGGAGTTGGAGTTGCTGGTAAACCGTGTAGATATCGAATAGGAGCACAAGGCATGCCAGCCCGCGTACCCATTCCTTGAGATCGAGCCACTCGGAGTTCCGTAGGAGGTGATTGCCCGGGAAGGTTAACGACACGATGCCCGCGGTCAATACTAACGTGACTGTGACGGCGAATCCCCACAACCACCACTCGCGGGCTTCGACCTGTCGCATCGGCGTCGTGCTGCCTGGGGTGTGTTGTCCGTTATTCAAGATCAGCTCGGCGCGATGCAAACACTAGATCACTAGTGTGGGAACGATCGCGGGAAAGCGAAAGTTACGAAAGGCAATAGCGATAGGTCCGTTGTGAGTGCTAACTCAGCAGCTATGTTGCGTTTAGACGTAACGCCTTCCGCTTATTGGGGGAAGCATATCTTTGGGCAAGTCTCCTACAGGAGCCGCCAACGATTTTGAAGCCCGGAAGGCCTTCTGTAGTGAAACGTTTCGGCAGAAGCTTGGGAAGTTGTTTGTTCGTGCTTTTTTCTCCTGATTTGCCACAGGCCGCCGAGTTACCAGAGCAATGTGATGCGTGTCACTAATCAGATTGTTTAATTTTGTAACATCTTGTTCTATTTTCGTAACGCCGTACAAATGATTGGGGTTGACGGAGCCGAACCTGGAGTGCAATAGTGGTGACGTCTTCCGTGTATCCTGAGAATAGTGCCCTGCTAAGGTTCGGATCGATGTCGAGCGGCCCTGGGGCGACCGCTCCTCACGTTTTTGGAGGCATTAGTGAAGTCGCCTCTGCCAGAAAACGAAGGCTCTCGTCTGGAAAGTCTTCGTAGCTTTCGAATTCTGGGAACATCCCGCGAGCAAGGGTTCGACGACATCGCGCATTTAGCCGCTCTCATGTGCGACACGCCGGTCGCCGTCATCGCTTTCATCGATGAACAAAGGATATGGTTTAAGGCTGAAATCGGCCTTGAAATGAATGAGATTCCGCGAGATGGCTCGTTCTGCGCCCACGCCATCTTGCAGTCCGACGTTCTGATTGTCCCCGATCCAATCTCTGACACAAGATTCATGAACAGTTTCTTGGTGGAGCAAATCGGTATTCGATTCTATGCCGGGATACCACTTATTACCGCTGATACCCATCCCTTAGGCACGCTAGCTGTGATGGACAGAGTGCCTCATCTCCTGACCGCCGAGCAAATAGATGCCTTGCAGATTTTCGCTCGACGAATCATGTACGAGTTGGAACTACGCCGCACACGAGAAGCTCCGTCAAGGACGGGAATCCACCTTGCACCCAGCCGTCAGCCTCCTGCCACGGTCCTGTTAGTCGAAGACAACAGCAACCTTCGCGACCTTCTGCAACGGACGCTCGTAGGGGTTGGGTTTTCAGTCTTTCCTGCCGCCGATGGTGCAGAGGCACTCCGTTTGTGTCAGCAACACGATGGCATAATAGACCTTGTGGTGACTGATATTGTCATGCCCCGGCTCAACGGTCTTGAGTTCTCGGAGCAAATTCGTGCCGATCGCCCCGAAACGAAGTTCTTGTTTATAACGGGATTTGAGGATCAGTTCCCCGAGTTGCGCGAATACGGCGCAAACGTGCTGGAAAAGCCATTCCTTCCTTCGGAACTCCTGCGTAAGGTGGAAGATATACTCAACCAAGGGAAAGCCGCCACGGGAACTGAAGGATAGGTCGGTTCTACATTCACCCATGCCCGAGTTCGTCGGAATCTAAACTGAACCCATACACCGCGCGGCCCCCGCTGAGCACAGAACTGCTCACCACGTTGGAGAGCTAGTTAGTTCAGCAAGAGACTTGTATTTATGAGCTGCGGGAGCTCTCGCTGGCCTCCGACTCGGCCATTCTCTCCCGATACTGTTGCAGCCAACTCTGCAGATCGCTCGGGCCCCGGCGCGAGTTCCGCATGTCAGGATAATTTGGGTACATCGCGTGCAGCAGCGCCGTACTCTCGTCTATGTTGAACGCCATCGCTTCCACCCCCGCTACGGTGATTACCGTGATTCCAGACCGGCTTTCCCCGGTCCGCTTCGCTACCCATTTCGCGCTCGATGACAAAGTTGCCCTCGACTGCCGGAGGTGTGCGCCGGATGACTGGATTGAACGTAACGAGCACATCGCCTCAGGAGGCACGAACTTGGTTTGTTCCTGTGTGCCATATTGGTCTCGATTCACGGAGGAGCGATCGAATTCTCGCCGCTAGCTCTCGGAGAAGGAACGGCTTTGCCAGGAAAGCATCGTTCGCATCGACAGCGTCCTGCCTATGGGTGTGTTCAACAAAGCCGGAGACGTAGAGAACTCGCATGTTCGGGTAAAGCGGTCGCAGCCGCTGTGCTAATCCTCGACCGTTCATCCCTGGCATCACCACGTCCGTCAACAGCAAGTCGATTTGCCCGGTGAACTGGTTCGCAATCTGCATGGCCTCAGTCGGAAGCCCTGCAACCAGCACGTTATATCCCAAGCTTTGCAAAAACTTATGAATGAGACTACGCAGTTCGCTTTGATCCTCTACTAGAAAGATTGTTTCCGAACCCCGCAAAGACTCGTCGGGGATTATCGACACGGCGGCCCGCTCTATGATTTCCTCTTTCGCCCTGGGCAGAAAAATTCTGAATATCGTACCCTTGCCTCGCTCGCTGTTTAACAGAATGCTCCCACCGCTTCCTTTCACGATTCCATAAACCGTAGACAAACCCAGGCCCGTGCCTTTTCCTAGGTCCTTCGTCGTGAAGAACGGATCGAAAACACGGCCCTGGATCTCTGGCGACATCCCCGTCCCCGTGTCACTCACAGTTAGAGAAACGTAATGACCCGGAGCAACGTCAGTCGGTTCGTCGCCATCCTGCTTCACTTCGCAATTACTAACCTCGATGGTTAACTTACCTCCTTCCGGCATGGAGTCCCGTGCATTCGCCGCCAGGTTCAGCAGGACCTGCTGGAATTGGGTGGGATCGGCCAGTACTGGGGCTAGATCCGCTGCAAGATTCACATCAATCTCGATGTGGTCTCCAATTATTCGTGGCAGCATGCGGCCAGTTTCCTTGACAATCGAATTGAGATCAAACACCACTGGCGAAGATACCTGCTTGCGACTGAAGGTAAGGAGTTGTTTTGCCAGCCCGGCGGCCCGCTTAGATGCGACGGTGATAGCTTCGACATATCTTTTTCTTGGATCCTCGGCACGAAAATCATCCAGCAACAGTTCTGCATTTCCCAGAATTACACTCAAGAGGTTGTTGAAGTCGTGAGCCACTCCACCAGCCAGGCGGCCAACGGCTTCCAGTTTGCTTGCCTGTTGTAATTGCTCGCCCGATCTGCGCAGAGCCTCCTCGGCGTGTTTGCTTCGTGAGATGTCGCGGATGTTGCACTGGATGACCTGGGTGCCACCCACCCAATAGACGTTACTGACAAACTCCACCGCGATTCGACGACCGTCTTTGGTTTCAAGAGGCAAATCGTCGTAACGGATTATGCCCTGGGTTTGTAAATCAGCGAACGCTGTGCGGCTGGCGGAAATGTCCCTAACCGGTCCGATTTCCCAGAGATTCTTGCCAACTAACTCATCTTGCGAATATCCCAACAAGTTGATCAAGAACGGGTTCACATCCAACACTTGCCCGGTAGTAAAATCGAGGATCAATATACCGTCTTGGGCAGCTTCAAATAGCCGCCGGTAACGACTTTCGGACGCTTGCAGCGCGTCGTGCGCTCCCTTCCTCACCGGGATCTCGCCGACTTCAACGGAGAGCAGTGTATCTTCCCTCGGCCCAGGGCTCGGGCCCATACTCGCGGGGGTTTCGCGCCCACCGCCGTGATCCAGCTTGCGATCAACCATGACTTGACCTCCGCGTTATGTCGGACTGCTGCATGCCGGGGGAAATCGAAGCCCCCGGTACGGTTGCGCTGGCCTGGAATCACTGGACACCTACGAAACGACGCCAGAAGAGACTGCCAAGACCTTATGCTTGCGTTGATTCCCGATTCAGTCTTTGATCGAAACCAGGACAAATAAGAAATCGGCTCGGAATAGGTCTCGTCTGGTGAGGCCACATACCGAGCCGTGCATCGAGGATCGCAGGTTGGTTAAGGAGACATAAGCACGGGGAGCAGTCGCATGGCACTGTTGGAGCTGGCCCTGTATCTCGGACCCTCTAGAAAGTGCGTTCTTGAGCCCTCGAACTGAGATGACGTCGATGCCATTTCTTGTTCTCGTCTCAGGCTGCCCTGTCGACCGCAATGCCGTGTACTGTTGACGCTTTTACTTCAAAACTCTCCAGCGTCGCGGGATACTCCAAAAGTGGCTGCACTATGTCGGCGATCGTGTAGTAGAGCTGGCGGTTATATTTCTCGGCATCGTCGCGCAAGGTCCAGAAACTTATGCACACCAGCCTTTCAGGGTCTGTCTTATCGGAAAGCGTAAGAAAGTCTACGAAGCCAGGCTGCTTTTGCAGAATCGGCAGCGCGTCATTCTCTAACTTGTGGCCGACTTGCTCACTTCGGCCCGCTTTCGATTGGCATACCACAACACGAGCAAACATAGAGGCGACTCCTTCTTAGCTTGGTTCGTCGAGATATGATCTAACTTTTGGGGAACCGCTTCGTCGAAACGTTTCTTCGTAAGTCTGGTGATCCGCCTCAGAGACACATTCCAGCGGACCACCAGACACTCGAAGCGCTCCTCGGGGGTGAGGGCCAACGTGTGCGACGGTGCTTCTCAAACGCGAGTGGGTGATGTCGCCCGAATCCAATGACCCGCCCGCGACGACTTCGCGCTGAAGAATGGCACAAGTCTACGGTTGCCCCCTCCGCATTTGCTACCACGAGGTATTGCATGTACCGGTCCATCTCCGAGTAGTAGCTAAGTTACAGAAAACACGAGCCGGCGATCTCAGTGTCACAGTGTCAACCCTGTCGTGCGACAGACGATTCGACATGCCCGGCACCCTTGTCCGTCGGGCGCATCAGGCACATGGCCGCCGGGACACATTCCACGCCCCCACGGCCAAAAGCACTACAAACAGTCTCATCAACGTCTTGGTCTTGACCAAGTTGCGTATGCCGGCTAAGCCGTACGTCTGACCAACACTGACCAACACACCTATTCGCAAAATCGTGTCTGTGCTGAAGTTAGGAGAGCGTACGCCGAAACCTGAGCAATCTCCAGATAGTTGTAACGGCCGTCTCTATGTCATCCTGACGGGTTTCAGCGCGGAAGGGCCTTACGATCGCTGGGGGTTCGTCACCGCAGTAAACCAAGGACAGAGCAGCGGTCCCTATTCTGCTTCTAGTATGCCTTGGCGATCACGACGCGCCGGTCCACAGTCTCCCCCGTCAAGATGCACTTGCCCGCTCCGTCGAACTCATCCACCGAGGGGATGTTCCTCACGCTGGCCTTGAATTCTTTGATTTTCGCATCGTTCTGCGGACTGTCTTTCAGGTGCACCATGACAAACTTTCCCCCACCCTTCTCGGCTGTCACGTCGTTGAGGATCGACTTGACCTCGGCGAGAGAATTGGCCAGCACGGTGTTGTCCTTCAGCCGCTGCTTGGCCCGAGCGTAGAGGTCCTTCTGTATCGTCTCCAGCAACGCCGCGAACTTTCCCACCACTTCCGCTTGGGGGACCACTTCCTTCGTTCCCGTGTCGCGGCGCTTCATCACAATGTTGCTGCTGGCCAGGTCTCGCGGGCCCAACTCAAATACAACCGGCACTCCGCGACGCTCCCAGTGAAAGAACTTCGCACCCGGTGTCAGCCCGTCTCGCGTGTCGATGTGCGCTCCAAGGTCTTTTGCCAGCTTCGTGGCCCGCTCCATGACTTGGGCGCGTTCCTCGTCCGTGCGGAAGATCGGCACCAGGACGCCCTTTTGCGGCGCAACCTTCGGCGGTAGCACCAGCCCTCTATCGTCCGAGTGGGTCATGATCAGCCCACCGATCAGCCGCGTGCTCACGCCCCAACTGGTCTGCCAGACATAATCCAGCTTGCCTTCGTTGCTCTGGAATTGCACGTCGAACGCCTTGCCGAAATTCTGCCCCAGGTCGTGGCTCGTGCCCGCCTGCAGCGCCAGGCCGTTCTGCATCATGGCCTCGATCGAGTACGACCGGAGAGCCCCAGCAAACTTCTCCGCCTGCGTTTTGGCCCCTTTGATCACCGGCATCGCCATTACGTCCTCCGCCACCTCGGCATAAACGTCCAGCATGCGTAACGTCTCCTGAAGCGCTTCGTCGTGTGATGAGTGCGCGGTATGCCCCTCCTGCCACAAGAACTCCGTCGTCCGCAAGAACATTCGCGTACGCAGCTCCCAACGCAGCACATTCGCCCATTGATTGATCAGCAGGGGCAAGTCGCGATAGCTTTTGATCCACTTGGCGAAAAAATGTCCGACGATGGTTTCCGAAGTCGGACGAATGACGTAAGGTTCCTCCAACACTTTTCCCCCGGCTATCGTGACGATCGCCAACTCGGGCGCAAAACCTTCCACATGCTCGGCCTCTTTCTTGAGAAAACTCTGCGGAATGAGCAGCGGAAGATAAATGTTCTGGTGGCCGGTGGCCTTGAAGCGGTCGTTGAGTTCACGCTGCAGCACCTCCCAGACAGCGTAGCCGTTCGGCTTGATGACCATGCAGCCTTTGACAATCTCTGCCGGTTCGGCCATGTCGCCCTGCAACACGACGTCCTGATACCACTCAGCAAAGTCTTTCTCACGGGGAGTAATTGGGGATTCTGCCATTTTTCTCTTTTCTTCTTGTATTTGCCGGGATCACAATCGCACCCCGAACCGGGCTGCGTCACGCGCAATCGGAGAAGCAATTATCTTAGCCTGTGATCACCCTGCAGGCCCAATTGCGAAACAGGGTAGTGGTGATTCTCGTCCAGACGGTCTCCGGCGTTCTCCGGCGGACGTACATGGACGCCCCCGTTTTGCCAAGTCGTCAATCAGTAATGAGGAAAGGTGAGATTGCTGCCGTACATTCGGCCTTTGGATGCAGCTTTTGGCTGCTGGCCCTGATGGAATGCGCTTGGTTGGCTCCTCGATCGCTTACACGCACTTGAAGTGCCGCGTCCGACAAGGGTTTTGCCAACCACGGTCTCAGCCGTTTCGCCATCACATCATGATTGCCTGAGCAACTCGTTGGATTAGATTTTGAGTTAGTGGTCTCCTTTTCTCGAATGGCTCTAATTTCGCT
>JBEKRE010000116.1:0-9826 GCA_049519055.1 Candidatus Sulfotelmatobacter sp.
CACTCAGCATGAACGTTGTCCGAAACATGGGGGGCAATCGAGATTCTTGTCGCGCATAGCCCTGGAATCAAACCAGCGAAACTCTGGCGGGGAAATTCTGGAGGCGCGGGTCGGAATCGAACCGACAAGAAGCAGTTTATTGTGTCCCCGATGTGTCTCCGGCCTCACACCGCAACGGCGGCGTTGGATTCAAGGGCCAATCCTTTAGTTTTACGATTCCATCTGCAGTTAGTTAGAGGCACGCCGGTGTGATACGACAGTTCAGTATCCGGGTCCATGTGTTCTTTAGTTTCCGTTCCCCGCCTTCGCATTGGCCAACAGCTGATAAATTGTTCCACGCGATACGCCTAAGATTTCGGCGGCCTGAGCCTTGTTTCCACGAACGTGTTCTAAAACGCGTAGCACATGGCGTTCTTGCAATTCTTGTATCGACATCAACATTTCATCCCTTCCAGCCGAATCTCGTAACTGGCCTCGGACTGGTTCAGGCAGATCTGCGATGTCAATTACTTTCCCGTCCACCATCATGCACGCATTGCCTATGACATTCTCGAGCTCGCGGATATTTCCGGGCCATGAGTAGATCGCCATCCTTGCTTGCGCTCTACGGGTTATGCCGGTCACCGGTTTCTTGTACTGGGCCACAAATTTTTCCAAGAAATGCCTTTCGAGGAGAGGCAAATCCTCTCGCCGGTCCATCAGGCGAGGAAGGGGAATCTCTACCATCGCCAACCGATAATACAAGTCTTCCCGAAACTTTCCATCTCTCACCATCGATCGCAGATTGCGGTTCGTCGCTGCGATGACGTGGATGTCTATGGCTCGCGGAACGGGAGAGCCGATCCGCCGAATTTCCTGGCTTTGTAAAACGCGGAGCAATTTACTTTGCGCGGTCAGAGAGAACTCGCCAACCTCATCCAAAAACACAGTTCCCCCATTGCCGTATTCAAAGACCCCAATCTTATCGTTGGTGGCCCCGGTGAACGCACCCCGCACGTAGCCGAACAGCTCACTTTCGACCAATGTTTCGACAATTGCCGAACAATCGCAGACTGCGAACGGACCGGAAGCGACCGGGCTGAGGGAATGCAAGGCACGAGCTACCAGTTCTTTCCCGGTCCCAGTAGGTCCGGTAATAAGCGCAGTTCGGAAATGTGATGCCACCCTGCGAAGTTTCGCGAAGACGTCCAGCATGAGTGGGCTCCGCCCGACAATCCCCACAAATTGACAAGCATCCAGCAGTTCGTGCTCGAGGACTTGGGTCCTGCGCCTGTCCTCGGCGTCGGCTACCAAGCCTGAGATCCTGCGTCGGAGGTTTTCTAGATTGAGTGGCTTGTTAAGGTAATCACAAGCTCCTTTTTGAATGGCCTCAACCGCCGACTCTGTGGAATAATGCGCCGTCATGAGTATCACTTCAGCCCCCGGATCTTCGGCCAAAATACACTCCAGCACTTCGAATCCACGAATTCCCGGCATCATCAGATCGAGCAAGACTATTTGGGGACGCACCCGCTTGAACATCTCCAAGCCTATCTTAGGATCGGTTGCGGTAAGGACTTCCACCCCCGCATTCGACAGCGCGTCTTTGAGTAGCTCTAGATTCTGCACCTCGTCGTCAATCGCTAGGATTTTGAGAATCGGGTGGTCAGGCATGTGTGCCTTACTCCAGCAGGCCTCTTACCGCTTAAATAGTGATCGTAGAGAATTGTCATCAATATGGCTTTCAGGCCCTAGCCAATGAACAAACTCTCTGGGGCTGATGTGTGTCGGCTTTTGAACCTGTTTTTTCTCAAGGCCGGACTGAAGGTCTGCTTGTTTGCCTGGGTTGGTAATCACCGTCCATGTCTTCATTATGTTTTGCCTCGGATGATCGCAGCAAGCTGCTATGCCGCCGCTGGCTTCGGCACGACATTCATGTGGCTATCCATCGCTTGTGTCAACTGCGAATCCGCTTCATCCGCAATAGTCATAACATGGGCCAACAATAGGGTGTAATCCAGAGCGCTCATAACTGATCGGCAACCTCCGCGAAGAGGGTCACTTGAAGCATTTGGGAGTCGTGTACCAGCATTCCGGGAGTGTAGCCTAGCTCTTTTCGCATCTTTCCGTGAGCGGTGGCGGCGGCAGAACAGACGGAACCGCTCTCTTCTCCGGCAACGTCGGAATCTCTCAAGCGGACTAGCAGGTCTTCAAGCAAATTGGGAAGATACCCAGTACGCTGCTTGTCGGTGAGCACAACGTGATTGAGTAGTTTGTTCTTTTTTACTCGCCTTAGCCAGTCTTCGACGATATCGCTGGTGCAGCGCTGCAAGATCGCGGCTCCTCTTTCCTTTTGCATCCGGGCGGTAGGCTTACGAATGAGCAGCTTTTCTTGGACTAGGCCGGCAAGTTTTCCTAACTCGAACGGCTTCACGACTCTATCGTCCCCTTGCAGAAGGATAGCCTCCATGGCGCTCTTTACGTTGGGATAGCCACTCACCAGCAGCATTAAGGGTCTTCGGTTGGGAGTGGCGCATCGCGGGAATGATTGCAAAACCATCACTCGAGTTCGGCAAGCGCAGATCCGTGATAAGAACGTCGAAAGCTCTCGGTGGTGATAAATTTCAGGGCTTCAGTTGCATTCGCGTCTAGGGACTACTTCAAATCCTTTCCTTTCAAGCGTCGCTCTCATCATTTCGCGAACCGCTCTTTACACAAACTGGTGACAGTGTGATCCAAATGTGTGATTAGAAATGTCTATAATTGACCACTTATTAAAATAGTTACTAACTAACATTCCTGAAGCTGGAAAGTGAAATAGCGCGGTCAGCCAGAAGTGTTGTATGTCTCCCGCTGTATTGCAATTTTAATGTCCGCGGCGGGCCCTTTTCTGGAGTGCCGACCTAGCCTTCTGCGTGTTCGTTTCCCATTCGGGACACATTACGAGACGATGGCGAAGGAGTTTGCATCTCGTCCGTGCGGTCCCCCAATCCCTCTACCAACCTGACACTCCGCAATTCCAATGACTTACCGACTCCCTGGCTCTCCAAGCAAGGCATCCCGTCCTTCGGGCAAGAAACATTGCGACCGCCCCGCACAGCCCGGCACGAGTTCAAGCTTCGGGGTAGCTCTGGATACTTGCGAAATAAGGCAAGGAGTTGTCCAATATGCAGGCAATGTTCAGGCTCGTGGACAACCTGGCCTGAAGCGTAGCGCTCTGAGCGCCTGAAATAGTGGCAAAATACGGGATTTATGTGCGTCGGTTGGTACGTCACCTGCAATACCAAAATGGGTCTTCTAATGGACCTAGCAAAGGCAGTAGAAACATGACCTCTTTGGATGCAAGGACGGAGGAAAACTTTGGTACCTGAGACTGTGATATCCCGGTCCGTGGAATCCCCGCTTCCGCTCGGAACCTCAACAACTGCTCAGTTTCCTGATATGGCAGGAGTGGAAGAAACTCTTCGCGAGAGCGAGGAACGCTTCCGGCTACTGGTCTCAAGTGTGAAGGACTACGCGATCCTAATGCTGGACCCACAGGGCCGAGTCCTGAGCTGGAACGAAGGGGCGGAACGGATCAAGGGATATAGCGGAGAGGAGATTATCGGCCAACACTTCGCTCGCTTCTATACTGCCGAGGATGTAAGCAACGGGAAACCTAGCTTCGCATTGGAAGAAGCCACCAAGAAGGGTCGCTTCGAAGACGAAGGCTGGCGTGTACGCAAAGACGGATCTCAGTTTCTTGCCCATCTTGTCATTACAGCGTTGCGCGATAAGGCGGGGCAACTGCGGGGATTCGGAAAGATCACACGCGACATCACCGAACGCAAGAAATTCGAGGGCCTGCTGGCGAAGAAGGTGGAGGAATTGAAGCGTTCCAATGAAGAACTGCAGCAGTTTGTCCATGTCGCGTCGCACGATCTTCAGGAACCGTTGTGCATGGTAGCCACTTATACCCAACTACTGGCCAAGCGCTACGAAGGGCGTCTGGACTCCGATGCCGATGAGTTCATTGGCTTTGCCGTACACGGGTGTAACCGCCTGAAGGTGTTGCTTCAGGATTTGATGGCGTATTCGTGCGCGGACGGGAACGGCCTTCGCGAGATTTCGGGTGAAGACGCATTGAGTGAAGCGCTTCAAAACCTGCGAACAGGGATTGAGCGAAGCGGTGCCGTTGTGACGCACGATTTGCTCCCAGTTATCAGGACAGACGAAACGCAGCTGACCCGAGTCCTTCAGCACCTCATCGGAAACGCTATAAAATACCGCAGCGCAGAAATCCCGCTAGTGCATGTCTCTGCATTGAAAAATGTCAGCAACGAATGGATCTTTTCTGTAGGAGACAACGGCATGGGGATTGCCGCGGAGTATTTTGATAGAATCTTCGTCCTTTTCCAGCGGTTGCACGGGCCCGAGGAGTTCGAAGGCACCGGAATGGGATTGGCCATCTGCAAGAAGATTGTGGAGCGGTTGGGCGGCAGGATCTGGGTCGAGTCGCAACCAGAAAAGGGCTCAACTTTCTACTTTGCCTTACCGGAAGAGATCGAAACGAAGAAATCAGATCAGTTGAAGTGAACGGCCTGTGCGTAGCATATCCCGGATTCAATCAGTTCCGGCAGAAATTTTCATTCCAGATTGTCTCGATGGCCAAGCTTTTCATCTCTCCTTCGGCCAAAACGAGGGCTCGCGAGCCGCTCTACTGACGGCAAGTCGCCGCAGAATCATGTTTGTTCTCGCCGATGGAGAGTGATTGACTCAGCCATCTCTTCTGAGACACCCCTCCCAGGTTCCGGCTAATCGGGGCTCGATCGCTTAGCCGAGCAACAGAACGGGCTCAGAGTCATGGAGGTTGCATCGATCTGAACCCAAGCTGTCGGCGTGTAACCGGTCGGAGGCGATGCGCCTAGGCGAATGACGATGCTCTGAAGGAATGCGACTCTTTGTTCCATGCCCTGAAGCACGTGGCCAAGCAGCAACACGTGACCGCGGCAATTGAGGGTCGGAAGGGATTAATCGCTCCTGGATCGCATGAGTTACGAAACGCACTCGTCATGTATTCATCAATTTGGAGATGTTCTTCTCGATGGTATGGCAGGTCCGATTTCAGAAGAACACGCGACTCCGTCGACATTGTGCTGCAAAACGCTTGTCTAATTCTAGCTGTCATTGAAAAACTCAAAGAATCCGTTCTGGATGGCAGTAACAAGTTCATGGATCAGGCAGATTCGATACTGTCTACTGTCGGAGTGAACGAATGGATCGCACAACGAAAAACACATTGGTTGTCGATCACCACCGTCGCTTAACTGGAGCTCTGAATTACGATTGAGGGCGAATGGGTGTGACGTTTTGACGGCCGCAAACGAGGTCTCTGACCCCGCCCTCGAGGCCAGGCTGCTGTTTGAAGGTCTGCCCGTCGTCATTTCACTCCACATCCACAACTAGAAACACTCTCACTCGGGGTCGCAGCGAATAATCGCGCGGATCTTCCCCCCTCCAAACGCCGGGGGGTCAGGCTCGAATCGCCCTTGAGCCGAACACTATGGACACCAGCGCGTGAATCTCCTCCACTGCCTCATCGAGTTCAAAGGTGAACCTCACCAAGTCCACACCTTCGAGTTCGCGGTGTTCTTTCAAGAGAATGGCCCAAGCGGAATTGGAGACTAGGTCCACCTTGTGGCGCTCGTAGTACCCGTAACCCAGGCCGCGCATGCGGCAAAGAAGGTCACTCAGGTGCACTAGGGCCGCCAGTGGGTGCGTCTCTGGGCTATGCTCGGGGACATGGTGATGGGCAATGACTTCGGTGATATCGTTGGCCAATTTCCATTTTTCAGCCAGCACCTGTCCAGTCTCACAGTGTGTAAACCCCATTGTGGCTTGTTCCGCGTCGTATAGCGGAATCTCGTCCTGCAACGCATGCTCCATCGCGGTGGCGAATTCCTTGGGAAAAGCCAGGCAGTTGACCATGAAACCGATGTCATGCAAGAGTCCGGCTATATAGGCCTTTTCACCATCCGCAGTGGTCAACTTCTCGCTGAATTTCCGGCACACCATTGCACATCCCAGCGAATGTCTCCAAAATACAGCCGGATCCAGCACCCAGCTTCCAGCGGGGAAAGCCTGCCCCAAACAACAAGTTAAAAGAATGGTTTCGACGCGACGCAAGCCCAGGCTGATCACAGCTCCCTTGATGGACTTGGGTGGCTGCGCCAGTCCAAACAGAGGTGAACTCGCCACGCGCAGGCATTGCGCGGCGATGGTGCCGTCGTACGATACCAAGCGCACGACTTCATCCAGCGGTACCTCCTCGGTGGGATGGCTCAACATCTTTAACAGGGGCAGAAACACCGCCGGGATGGCGGGTATGGTCTCGATGCGCTGCACGCGCTCCCGAATCGATGCGTCGAGGGAAGTGATCATAGCTTGCCACTCTGAAGAGACGGCTTCCAGTAACCGATCGCTCCGGGAAAATGGACTAGGTGAAACTGGTCATTCAGCTTCATCAGCGATTCCGAGGTCCCGAGAAAAAAATAACCGCCAAAATTAAGGTTGCTGAAAAAGTGATGGATCACCTTCGACTTCGAGGCGCCGTCGAAATAGATCAGCACGTTGCAGCAGAAGATAAGATCCATACCCTTCATGAAGAGCATCTTGGAGTCATCCTGCAGGTTCAGTCGGCTGAACGCGATCAGCTTCTTCACCTCCGGGCGCACCTGCAGCTTCTTCTCGTCGACGGTCGAGAAATACTTGCGTTTGAAGTAATCCGTGGTGGATCGAAGCGCGTAGTCGCCATAAATGCCAGACTTGGCGGTTTCCACGGAACGATCATTCAGATCGGTGGCGAGAATCTCCACTGTCCACCCGTTTAGCAGACGATCACTTTCTTCGAGCATGTTCATAGCCAACGTATAGGACTCTTCGCCGGTCGAGCAACCCGCGCTCCAGATGCGCAGCCTCTTAACGATCTGCTTGCTTTTCTCTGCCACGATCTCTGGCAGGATGACTTTTCGCAGCGCGTCGAGCTGAGGCTGGCTGCGGAACAGGCAAGTCTCTCCGATAGTGATCTCGTTCAATAGGTGCCGAAGTTCTCCATCACGGTTGGGACTCGCCGTGAGATGATCCCAGTACTCACGCGGCGTCCGGGCTGCCAGCGCTTTCATGCGCCGCCCGCAGCCGTCGGCGAGAAGGTAAAGTTTTTCCTCGGCCTTATAGATACCCGAAACCTTGTAGACGAGGTCGCGGATTTGCCGGTACACGGGGTCGACAGCTTCGCTGCCCTTGGCGGGGGGGAACGGCGAAGCAGCAGGTTGGGCGATAATCGTCATTTTGCGGGAGGCTCCACGGTGGAATAGGTCTTCAGGTCGACTTGGGCGCGAGGACCACGGCTCTGCAGCACGCGGCGCGTGATCTGCTCCGCCAACTGATCGAGTGGATAGGCGGCATCGTCCAGTCCCGAGGCGTGTACCAGACCAGGCATGCCCCAGACCACCGAGGAAGCTTCGTCCTGGATGATTACGCCTCCCCCCGCGTTCCGAATATCCTGCGCTCCCAGCACCCCGTCCGAACCCATGCCGGTCATTACGACTCCAAGAACGTTTGCCCCGCAGGCCGACGCCACCGAGCGAAACAGCACATCCACCGCGGGACGACAAGAGTTCTCTTGCGGCCCCTGATTCAAGTCCAGGCGCCAGACCACACCCGCCCGCACGACCTTCATATGGAAGTTTCCCGGCGCGATCCAGGCATGCCCGGGTGACAGAACTACACCCGCACTGCCCTCTTCCACGGGAATCGCGGAGCGGCTGGCCAGTCGCTCCGCCAGCAAGCGCGTGAAAATCGGCGGCATGTGCTGGACCACAACAATCGGGACAGGAAAGTCGTTCGGGAGCCTCGGCAACACTTCAGCCAAAGCGTTCGGACCGCCAGTGGATGTGCCGATCGCCACAATTTCAATTCGTGGGTTGATAGACGCTCGCACTTTTATTGCCGGACGGGCCGCTGGAAAAGGCAGGAGTTTCGAGGGCGCTACGCCACACAGCGCTTTGATCTTGGGGATGAGCTCGGCGCGTATGCGTTCAATCGCTACCTCTGGACTGCCGGTGTTGCTAGGCTTCGTGGCATAGTCGGACGCTCCCAGCGACAGAGCATCGAGAGTCGCAGCCGCCCCGCGTTCGGTGAGCGTACTGAACATGATGACTGGGAGTTTCGGGTACAGCTTGCGCAACGCCGCAAGTGTCTCCAGCCCATCCATCACTGGCATCTCGATATCGAGCGTGACCAAGTCGGGCTTGAGAAGGGGAATCTTCGCCAGAGCGATTCGCCCGTCGCTGGCCACGCCAACTACCTCCAGCGCACGGTCCGCCGACAAGGCGCCTGAGAGCACTTTGCGAATCACCACCGAGTCATCCACGACCAAGATGCGAATTGGAGTCATTGTGAAAATGCGCTTTCAATTCAGGGCTAAGGCCTTAACCGCCTGTATACATCGCGTCGACTAGCTTATGGATCTCTCCCACGTAATTTGCTGATTCTTTTGCAAACTCGCTCCAGGTAATCTCGGCCGCGAGAGGACATTTGTCGGCTAGGATCTTCCAATCGGCTTCCCACGAATCTGTGGGATCTGGCTGTTCGGCGTAACCTAATCCGAGATCAGACGCTCGACCTAACCTGTCTGAGAGCGAGACGATGGCCACCAGAGCGGGGTTAACAACAGCCGCTGCCACGTCATGGTGACAGAGAATCACCTCCACCAGTGCATCGGATAGGCGCCACCGCCGCGCAAGGACCTCTCCGCTCTGACAATGGGTGAATCCCGAGGTCCAAATACTCGACCACTCCCGCGAAAAGGCCCTCGCGTTGAGCCCTTTCCATCACAGCCGCTGTCTCCTTGGGTAGAACAATCAGGTTTACGATGTATCCGATGTCGTGCATCAAACCCGCAAGGTAGGCCTTTTCGGGATCACCGAAACCAACTGAACGCGCCAACTTGCGCGAGATGATAGCGCAAGCGAGAGAATGCAGCCAGAAGACCATGGGATCGAGGGCACGACTGGAAGCGGGAACAATCCGCATCAGGCCGCACGATACGGCGATGTCGCGGATTCGGGCTATGCCTAGCGTGCGCACTGCTCCACGCAGAGAATCGGAAGCGGGGCCGCGACTGAACAGAGCAGAGTTCGCTATCCGAAGGCATTGTGCCGCCAGGGATTCATCACGGCCAATGATGTTAGCCACCCTGAGAAGATTCACGGTATCGGCGGGCTGATCGATTTCATTAAGCAGGGCCTGTAGGACCGCTGGAATGCTCGGAATCGACGCAAGCAGGTCATCCTTTCCGTGGAACGCGCGCTGCAGTGCCAGATTTGCGGCTGCGGGTTCGCTGAAATGACGCCTCGCGACGGCAGATTCACGAATAGATTCTCGCAGCACTCTTGGATTTTCCAAGTTTGGCAGCATTTCTCGGTCCTCCTGTTGCCCGACAGTGCGTGGTAAGGCCCTGGAACACCCAAGTTAATTGCCTGCGCGGGCCGCCCTGCTCCGCGCTTGCGTCGCGCTCGAACCTGCTCCGCTCGCGTTGATCTTGAACTGTTCGACCAGTCGACGAAGTTCGGCCGCGGTCTCCACCAGTTGCTGCGACGCTTTCTGCGTGTCACTGGCTCCGCGCGTCGTCCCCTGCGCCGCCTCCGCCACACCTGAAATATTGCCAGTAATCTCGCCGCTGCTGCGGGCTGCGTCGCTCACGTTGCGGGACATCTCGTTGGTGGTGGCGTTCTGTTCCTCCACCGCCGTGGCGATCGTGCTCGAAATGTCGTTGACCTGGTTGATCACCTCGCTGATCGAGGCAATC
>JBEKRE010000117.1:0-9523 GCA_049519055.1 Candidatus Sulfotelmatobacter sp.
TGCGCGAACGGTCCTGCGCGGCGGCCAGCGCATCAAGCGTGTCGATCTTTTCGGCAACGGCGCGGAAGCTGATGGTTTTCTCGGTGTTGCGCATAATGCCAGAACGATAACATGTATTATTGCATATTACGATGATTTCCTATCCCGCGACCGCAGTTTTGCCAAAGAGACGCGCCTATTAACGGTAAGCTGGAAACGGGGAGAAACTAGGGCAGGGCGGATCACGATACTCGCGTTCCTTCCAAAGTTTCCACGCCCACTCCAGGGAGCTTCATCGCATCTGGGCCCTCATCTAACCTCTGACCGATATCAAACTAGAAATGGTCGAAAGAAAGAATTAGTAGCTTCATTTCGCAAAGCCATCTTCTGAGCGATCTTTGTGCGAAGCTAAAAGATTCGTCCAAACCGCAGTGATTACGTTAGGAACCACCCTTCTGTCCGAAATTTTCCTCTTGCAGGGGCCGCATTGGTTTCGTTTCGCTTTTTGACTTCATCCAGAGCGGTCCGACCGGAGGAGTCCGCCTATGCCGCCGAAGTTCAATCGTCGCCGAGCCCTGTTCGTACTGAACAAGATTGACGAGATTCTGGCTTGGGAGCGGCGCAAGGATACAGAGAGGGACACCAAGTTCGTCGAACTCGGACGCTACCTATGTGAGGTGCGGGCGGGACAGTACTGGAGGCTGGAGGATCTCAAGTGCCTCGATGAGTTCCTGGAAAGGCGGTTTCCGGGGTCGCGGCGGAAGGCGTACTACCTGATGTCGATCCACGAACACCTGCCGCCGCAAGCGAGAAAGCAGCTGAAGGAAGTGGGATGGACGAAGGGATTGGAACTGGCCAAACTGGCACGGAGGGACCGGCAGCACTTCGATTGTGCAACCTGGTTGCACCGGGCACGAGAGATGCCCAAAGAGGATTTCAAGCGGGCGGTCGAAAGGGAACTGACGGGAAAGGAAACGGAACCGTGGAGATCGTCTACTTCAAGTTGTACGAGAGTCAGATGCCGGTAATCGAGCGGGCGATTGAGACGGCGGCTCTAATGCTGGGCAGCGACCGATCCCGCGGCTACTGTCTGGAAATGATCTGTGCGGCTTCCTGGCGGGGGCCAATCTGGTCAACGGAGATCCCGAGATGCTGCTGTTTTCGATGACGAGATTCTTCAAGTTTCTGCCCGGAGAGCAGCAGCAAAAGTTCCTGTCCTACCTGGATCAGAAAGCGTCATGACCGGAAGTCTTCCGAAGCGCCCACGCTTGGAGTTAGATCCCCACTCCTACAAGGAGCTTTGTCGCCAAGTCTTGGAGCGAGACAACTGGAGATGCCAAGTCTGCGGCTCAAGAAGCAATCTGCAGGTTCACCACCAGCAACTACGCAGTCATCAGGGCTCGGATGAGGATTCTAATCTAATCAGGCTGTGCGCGGGCTGCCATGCACCATTGCATGGCAGCCGCAGTGAAAATTATCGGCCACGGGAATGACAGAAAAGTCCTAGGTAGTAGTCCCTTCCATCGACCCCGGCGTGGGCCCTATGGGCCTTCAATAAGTCGCATGTCTTCTTGCCTTCAGTAAACCATTAGAGAAGAAGAACGTCAGACTCTGATGAATTGGGAGTGGCCGGGAAATGCAATGGAATTGCAGAACCTCATACGCAGAACCTCAATACAACGATGCATAATTTTGACGACCTCCCAAATCCTGAACGTTCCGGTTGGCGAACTAAGAATTAATGCAAGGGCACATTCTTCCCTAGGCGCGGCCGGCGGCGCGGCGGACGCAGCCAACAGGCTTGGGATGAAGCGCACAACCCTCCATTCGAGAATGAAAAAGCTTAAGATTTCTCCCCCTGAACCTTGGACCTAGGCCGCACTGGTGTTGCTGGCCCGGGGCGTAGCTGTCCCATCTCTCGTTAAGGAACCCGGCGCCGGCTTGTTTGGCCGGCGCCAGGTCTGTATCGGATCTCGATCCGACATTTTTGAGGAATACGGTTTGCGATTTCAGCGCGGGCACTCCATGGCCCCTATTGCACCGTTATCACAACCTTTGTGGTTTGTTGCATCCCGCCGGCACTCCCGGTCACGGTCACCGTGTACGTGCCCTGCGGTGTTCCCGGATTCGATGCGACAGACGCATTGCTTCCACCACATGCCGTCTGCGCCACGCAACCGGAGATGATCAGCATGGCGATTCCGAACCCGAGGAGTTTTCTGCGATTCGGACGGCCGATCCCAAACGCGCCGAGACAGAGGCCCGGAATGCAGACAGCCAGCAGGAACAACTTCGCCGGCCCCGACTTTCTGTCAGCCAGCCGTCGCGCATTAGCTTGAGACGCCGTGGTGGAGACGCGCAGCGTCGCAGTGCCGACTCCAGCGGACACAGAGACCGAACTCACCGAGCAAGTAACCGGGTCACCGACGACCGGGGTAACTGCGCAGTTCAGGCTTACCGTCGAAGGATTGAATCCGCTCGACGGGTTGATGGTAATGGTCCACTGTGCCGAACCTCCGGCTGGCGTCGTCGTGGGCGTCAGAGCAGTGGAGGATAGGCTGAAGCCGGCAATGCTGACCACTTCATTTACCGGGCTCGAGGTGCTGGGGTTGTAATTGTTGTCGCCGCTATAGACGGCGGTGATGCTGTGCGATCCAGCAGTCAGGGTTGAGGTTGAGACTGTAGCCGATCCGGCGCTCAGGCTGGACGCGCCAATCTGAGTCGATCCGTCGAAAAAGCTGACGGTCCCGGTCGGTACACCGGAAGTTCCCGGAGTAACGGTTGCGTTGAAGGTGACGCTCTGACCGACATTCGCTGGATTCGGAGCTCCGGTGAGCGCGGTCGTGGTGGATGCATTCGTCACCACCTGGGTGAGCGCGGTGGAAACGCTGGCGGCATAATTCGAGTCGCCGCTATAGGAGGCGGTGATCGAATGCGAACCGATCGCCAACCCGGACGTCGACAAGGTAGCCGTGCCTCCGGACAGAGTCGATTGCGCGAGTTGTTGCGATCCGTCGCTGAAAGTGACGGTTCCGGTGGGAGTGCCCTGGGTTTGCGGGGTAACCGTGGCGGTGAAGGTCACGGATTGTCCGAAGCCGGATGGATTGCTTGAGCTGCTGACCGCACTCGTAGTTGAAATCACGAATCCATCGGAGATGTTCAGCAGAATGGTGACTCCGCCGACCGCGAGGTCAGGCCGTCGATCGCCGTTGAAGTCGGCGATCGCCGTGCCGATGCCGACAGCTCCGAGCGACACCGGCGGTTGAAGCGTTCCGTCCCCGTTGCCCAGCAGGAACACACCGGATCCTCCGGAGGCGACATCGAGTTTGTGGTCCCCATTGAAGTCTCCCACCACGATCGTGTGCCAGCCTTCGCTTTGGGGTATGTTCGTCGTGATCGCTGTCTGGAAGGTGCCATCCCCGTTTCCCAGCAGGACGGAAATCGCCCCGGTCGAGCAATCGCTGGCGCATCCATTGTCGACAACAATGTCCAGCTTGCCATCGCCATTCATATCCGCTGCCTGCAGAGAGATAGCATTGATGCCGCCGCTATTGTAGGTAACTGCGGATTGGAAGGTGCCATCGCCGTTGCCCAGCAGCACGCTCACAATACCATTCGAGCAGTTTTGGGGGCTTAAACATTCGTTGGCAACCATGATGTCAGGCTTGCCATCGCCGTTTGTATCTCCTACCGCCAATCCGAGCGAGTAAACTCCTCCCGAGTCGTAACTCACTGCACTCTGAAACGTACCGTCGCCATTGCCCAGCATTACGCTTATCGAGCCGCCCTCGCTGGCCAGCACGATATCGAGCTTGCCATCGCCATTCACATCTGCTAGGACGACGGACTCGCCATCGTTGTTGGTTGAGTATGTAACCGGCGCCTGAAACGTACCGTCGCCGTTGCCGAGTAATACGCTCACCACGCCCTGGGAACACTCGTTGGTGTTGTTGCACTCGTTGGTCACAACGATATCGGCTTTGCCGTCTCCGTTCACATCCCCGGCGGCAAGCCAAAGCGCGTACGCACCGCCTGAAGGATAGCTGCCTCCGGCTTGGAAGGTACCGTCTCCATTGTTTAGCAGGACGCTTACTGCTCCACTGTTGCAGGTGGTACTATTCGCGCATTCATTGGCCACGATGATGTCGGGCTTGCCGTCCCCGTTCACGTCTGCGGTGGCAAGTCCATACGCGTCCCAACCGCCGGATGAATAGATTACGCCTGCTTGCAGTGTGCCATCGCCGTAGCCCAGCAGAACGCTGACCGAGCCCGTGCTGCAAAAAAACGAGTTGCCAGCACAGGAATTTGTGACCAGAACGTCAGGGTTGCCGTCTCCATTGACATCGCCCAGGATGACGGAGGTGACGGGTGGTGGTCCCTCAAAGTCTTCGAAATTGTTTGAGCCGGAGGAATAGCTTGCGCTCAGCTGAAACGTTCCGTCTCCATTGCCTAGAAGAACGCTCGCCGAACCGCCATTCTGGCAACCGGAGTTGGATTGGCACTCGTTGCTAACCACCAGATCGGGTTTGCCGTCGCCGTTGAGATCGATGACGCCGACGGACTGAGCGTACTGTCCACCGGATGTGTATTGAACTGCTGTTTGGAAGGTTCCGTCACCATTGCCCAGCAATACACCGACCGCGCCATAAGTGCAGTTTGATGAGTTGTTGCAGCGATTCGCCACAAGAAGATCGGCATGGCCGTCGCCATTGACGTCTCTGAGAGCTACGGAGTCGGCATATGCACCGCCCGAACTAAAGGTGACGGCGTTCTGAAAGGTTCCGTCACCATTGCCCAGCAGCAGGCTAACGACACCGCTCGAGCAATCACTGCTGCTGGCGCACTCATTGACAATCGCGACGTCGAGTTTGCCGTCGCCGTTGACATCGGCCGCTGCGATGCCTTCTGGCGACTGCCCCCCCGAATTATAAGTGACGGCCGTTTGAAAGGTTCCATCTCCATTGCCCAGCAACACGCTCAGGGCGCCGTTCGAGCATGAGTTACTGCTGGCGCAAACACTGGTTACAAATAAATCGAGTTTGCCATCGCCGTTGGCGTCTGCCACCGCCAGGAAGTTGGAATTCGCCGCTCCTGTGTTGTAGGCCACGGCTGGTTGAAAGGTCCCGTCACCGTTGCCCAAAAGCACGTTCACAGCGCCAGAAGAGCAACCGCTATTGCACTCGCTCACCGCCAGGATGTCGAGCTTTCCATCTCCATTGACATCGCCGAGTGCGACAGATTCCGTGTCCTGCCCGGTTACATAGCTGACCGGCGTCTGATATGTGCCGTCGCCATTGCCCAGCAAAACGGTCACAACACCATTGGAACAATTATTTGTGGCGCACTGGCTCGCTAGGACTACATCCAATTTGCCGTCACCATTGAGATCTCCTGTGGCACCTCCGAGCGTGTTCTGACCGCCGGACGACGAGGTGATTGCCGCCTTGAAAATCTGCGTCGTGGAGGTTGGTAAACCCATCATAGGCCGCATCTTCCGGTTTTTCTGCGCGGCCGCAAGCACTTTCTCCCCCGGAGTCATGGGGCGGAAAGATACCGGCTTCTGTGTGCCGAACGAAGATGGCACCGGTCCGACAGGATTTGCCGTCAGATGAGGATTTCTTGAAAGAGTTTGGGCTGCGGCGTTAGGTGGGCCGAATTCATAAGCCAGGACTGCTGCGAGTACAATCAGCAACAAAATGACGCGCTTCGAAAACATTGAGTCTTCTCCGCTAGTGGAAATTGAATTGTTTTTGATCCCATGAAGTAGCTGTTCTTCCTCCAGGGGATGAATGTCAGCCAGCAACTTGCGCAGGAACTCGTCTCGAGAAAATCCATAATGCTCGACCGCAGCATCATTCGCCTCGAGACAGTGGAGGGTTTTCAGATCGTAGACCCTCATCGGTTCAGGGTGATTGCTGAACAGCGTGCGGAAGCTGACTTCGTTTCTCCGTACGATATGGGTCTTTCGTGACGCGGCGGGTGCAGCGCCAGGCGAAGCTTGCGAAGTTACTCGCACTTCTCTGGAATGCGACATCTAAGGTCCTCAGTGTTCGGTCGACGACAGACTGCGGTTGACTTGATCAGGAACCAGAAAGACAGAGGCAAAGATAGAGACTAACGATCGGGAGTTGTATGGAACCGCCAGAGGATTCGGCCCTGCCTGTTCAGGCTGCTATGACGACCGTAATTCCATGTGCAGTTGACGCGTTTGCTTCAAAAGTCTCCCGTGTCACAGGAGACTCCAGAAGCGGCTTCAACATGTCGGCGATCGTGTAATAGTGTTGGCGATTATATGTTTCGGCATCTGCTCGCAAAGTCCAGAAACTGACGCAGACCAGTCTCTCGGGTTCGGACTTGTCGGAAAGCGTAAGGAAGTCGACAAAGCCTGGTTGCTTCTGCAATCGGCAGTACGTCCTCCTCTAACTTGGTGCCGACTTGCCCACTTTGTCCAGCTTTCGATTGGCATACCACGACACGAGCAAACATAGCAGTGGCCTCCTTCACTTTCTGTTGCGTTCGGATGCTGCGTAACTCAGGCCGATGATTCGTCAAGCGCCCTCAAGTAGTAACGCCTGGTGATCCGCGTCGGAAAGAAATTCCAGCAGACCACCAGACACTCGAAGCGCTCCCAGGGGAGGGCCAACGTATGCGACGGTGCTTCTCGAACGCGAGCGGATAACGCCGCTGACCCCGTCCGCGACGAATTCGCGCTGAAGAATGTCACACATCCACGGCTGCCCCCGCCGCGTGCCATCAATTGGTGCACGCGTCGGTCCATCTCCGGATAATCGCTAAGTCGTAGAAAACACGCCGCGGCGATCTCACTGCCTCGTGTCGACACTGTCGAAAGACAGCCGAGTCGACACTTGATTCGATCTTCCCAAGTTTAAAGCTAATCGTCGCCATCCCTCCTGCACTAACGGCTTGACACCATCGCTCGCCTTTACAGTTCTTCCGGCTCGGAAGTTCGATGCTGACTCTTACACGGCTCGCGCGGCCGAATGTGATCCGCCGAGCAACTTTGGGCTTGTGTATATCCTTTGATGCAAGGAGATTCTTGTGAAGTGAGTATGTTTGTCGTCCATCATCTGTCTGCACCATGACAGCTTCGGGGATGTATTTCCCGATTGCCCTGTCGAAGTGCTCGATGCTCTCCCAAACGCCGATGTTGACAAAAGTCGAGTAGAATGGGTCGCCCAGACTGCAAGGTGTGGAATCTAGGATTTGCAGGCTCTCGATCTGGTTCTGTGAGTATTTCCCGATAAAGGCCGGAATCTGAACCATTTCTCGAAATTCCCGATCTCAATCTCAGGGTCTCGACCCCAAGGCGGTCCAGTTTTCGGCGGCTACGTCAGGGGACACTAAGCACAGTCAACAAGTAGAATTGTGGACAGTTTGCGTATACGTAAGTAACTCTTCCCCTCATTCCACCTCATTCCAGCACAAAGCACATAAGTTATGAGTTCTGCATCTCGGATAACGGAATCATGTCCACCTTTGCACGCAGGTCCTTTGTCATAAACGGCGCTCCGTTCAGTGTCGTTTCCAATGCCTCTGGGACCATCTACGACTATTCATTGGGGTCTCTCAATTTCTCAGAGGGTAAGAATAGCTGGTCTGGGACGCTTTCCAATATTGTGTTCTCTCGTGGGGCCAATGGTGTCATTCATTCAATTCAAGAGCTTCAGGCCACCTCCCGGTTTGCCGGCGGTCATTAAAGGTTACCTCCAGCAAACCCGCCCCGAACCTCGGGCTTGGAGCCTCCCCCACCCGACATACCACCTTGGTAATCTCGACTCCCAATGAGGATTAGAGCACCTTTATTGTGAGTCCAATCACACACCGAACCGGTCCTTTCGCCGGTCCTCCCCGTTTGAAACAAGAACGACCGCAACACAAAGTGCTGTCCCGCCCTTCGGCGGGCCCTGTGCAGTGCTTTCCCGCAAGTTGGGATTTGGTGTACGCGGAAAAGCAAGTGCTCGACCTGAATTCAGCCTGCGGTTCGACAGCGTTTGCGCGCACCGCGGGACTTAGGGGGTCGTATATGCGCGGGATCATCACGCGTTCTTGGCCGCTGGCCTTCTGCCTGGTGTGGGCTGCTGCGGCTGTCGCCCAGAGCGACTACAAAGTTATCTCCGTCACTGATGGCGAAACCATCTCCGGCACCGTAAAGTGGTCGGGCCCGGTGCCCCGCCAACTGGCTGTTCCGGTCAACAAGGATCCGCAGATCTGCGATCCGGACTCCAAGAAAACCGCCGATCTGGAGCGGCTGATCGTCGGGCCGGAGGCGGGCGTGGCCAACACCATCGTCTACCTGAAGGCGATCTCGGCCGGCAAAGCGCTGGATCTCCCGGAGCAACGGCGCCATCTAGATCAGAAACATTGCCATTACATCCCACACATCCTTCTGGTTCCCGAAAACGCCGTGCTCAGCATGCAAAGCTCAGATGCCACCTTGCACACCATCCACATGGACGGCGCGGCCAGCTTCAACCTGCCCTTCCCGTTCGTCAACAGGGTCACCGAGCGCACCATGTCCACGCCCGGGCTGGTTCATCTTCGCTGTAACGGCGGTCACGTCTGGATGAATGCCGAGATGATGGTGGTTCCTCACCCCTACTACGCTGTTACGGATGAGAGCGGCCGCTTCGAGCTCCTAAACGTGCCGCCGGGAACCTACCAGATCGTCGCCTGGCATGAGGGCTGGATTCTGACCGGCAAGCAACAGGCCTACGATGTTCTGACCGAGCGCACAGTGGAGCGCCCCATCTTCACCGAACCCAAGATCTGGGAGAAACCTGTCACGGTCAACGCCAATCAGCCCAGCGTGGTGAATTTTGTGATTTCCAGCAAGTAAGGACTGGCTGCGTCGATCTGCGGTTCGGTATCGTAGTTCATGCCATGCAGCAGAATCACCACCGGCGCAATGGCTGTTCCTGAGCCCGACGACGCAGCACCGGCTTTCCCAGAGTTCGACCGGGGAGCGGGACGCCGCTTCATTTTCTGGCTCCTCAAATTGCGGGATGGCGAAAAAATCCGTCGAGACAGACACCAATTGGAGGTGAACGGGCGGGAGCGCGAACGTGAACGTGAACGTCTGGCACGCCGTGATGCATACGATTGGGACGTGCAACGCCGCGGTAAAAAGCGAAAGCAAGGATGAAGCTTGACCTACTCCCCGAAAAGGGTGCAAATCTAGATCGAATGACGCGACATCGGACGTAATGTCCACGAAGAAGCACCAGCCGCAGACCAAGCGCAAGGCGAAGACAACGGCGGCTCCTGGACCGATCGCCATCGCCCACGACATAAGCTGGGTGACGGAGCAGATCGCAATCGGAAGCTGTATTCGGGATGGCGCCAAAATGGCCGAGGCGTCCCGGCAGGGCATTACTCACATCCTGAACCTGAGCCGCTTCGATAACACGAAACTCGCCAAGCTCCACGGGATACGCATTCTCTGGAACTACGTCTCCGACGACCTGGCGCCAAAGTCACCAGAAGTGTTCAGGCGCGGCGTGAAGTTCGCCAAACCGGCGTTGGC
>JBEKRE010000118.1:0-8843 GCA_049519055.1 Candidatus Sulfotelmatobacter sp.
GTTGGCCCGGATGTGGACAAGAACTGGGTGGGCAAATCGGTCTCCACGATTCCAGCCTTCTCCATGAACGACTACGCCATGCTGGGCGAAGAGGTAATTGCTCCGGTTGCGGCTCTGGGTGAGTATCCGGCGAAGCTGTCACCGGCGGAGGGCGCAGCGGTGTGGATGCAGTATCTGACGGCGTATGGGGCGTTGATTGCGATTGCGCATCTGGCAAAAGGCGATTTTGTTGTGATCCCGGCCGCGTCGAGTAGTGTGGGGATTGCCGCGACGCAGATTGCGAAAGCTGAGGGTGCTATTTCAATTGCAACGACACGCAAGGGCAATAAGAAAGCTGAACTGCTTTCTCTGGGCGCGGACCACGTGATCGCTACTGAGGAGGAAGACATCGTAGCGCGTGTGCAGGAGATTACCGGCGGCAAGGGCGCGCGCGTGATCTTTGATCCGGTTGCTGGGCCATTTCTGGAAAAGCTCGCCGAGGCCGCTGCAACCGGCGGAATTGTTTTTGAGTATGGCGCGCTTTCGATGCAACCCACACCCTTTCCGCTGTTTACGGCACTGGGTAAGGGGCTAAGCATTCGCGGCTATACATTGATGGAGGTCACGCGCAATCCGGAGAAGCTCGCGGCGGCGAAGGAGTATGTCTACGACCGGTTGGGGGATGGACGGTTTCATCCGAAGATCGCGAAGATATTTCCGTTTGCGCAGACGGTGGATGCCTATAAATATCTCGAGTCAAATGCGCAGGTAGGCAAAGTTGTGATTACCGTACCGTGATTCGCTTGGATTCACCATGTCCGGATTCGGAAATTTCCAAACCTTGGGCATCGCTTCTAGGCGCGCAGGAGAGTCGCTGCAAGCTCCCGCCATTCTGCTTACGAAAGCGACTGCGGGTTTGCTGTGAGTACCTGGATGCAAACATGGTCCGCGCCGGCGGTTTGATGGGCGCGAATGCGGTTCCGGACTGCGTTCAGATCACCCCAGGCGATGATGCTATCGATCAGCCGATCACTGCCGCCATTCTTGCAATCCGCTTCGTCGAAGCCCAACCGCAAGAAGTTATTCGTGTAGTTAGGCAGGCCGAGATAAACCTCGAGGAAATCCCTGCCGATCTTCCGTGCCTTCGTCGGATCAGTCTCCAGCACAACCGCTTGCTCCGGGCACAAGCCTGGGCCCTGGCCCAGTATTCCTCGGGCCTGGGCGGTGTGCTCCGGGTTCACGTTATAAGGATGCGCGCCGTCAGCTCGTTCCGCTGCAAGTTGTAGCATCTTGGGCCCGAGTGCCGCCAGAACCCGGATCGGCTTCGCGGAAGGAGGAACCGCTTGGTAAGGAGCTTGATCCATTGCATCCAGATAGGCCCGCATCGTGGAGACCGGCTTCTCGTAACGATGCCCTCTTAACTGTTCGACCAACGGAACGTGGCTGACGCCAAGCCCAAGGACGAATCGGCCGGGATAGGCCTCAGCCAGTGTTTTCTGGCCGGCAGCCATCGCGACTGGATCGCGAGCGTAGATGTTCGCAATCCCGGTGGCAATTACGATTTGTTTCGTTCCTGCCGACAGGATGCCCGCCTGAGTCAGCGCTTCACGCCCTGTGGCTTCGCCAAACCAAATGGCCCCGAAGCCGAGTTGTTCCAATTCCGCAGCTACTTCCTGGGCCTTGGCGGCAGGACAGTGCTCGAATTGCCGTGTCCAGATTCCGACGCGTCCGAGTTGTATCGATCATTGCACCAGCGTACCAGCTCCTATGTCCCCAGGGAGAAATACCAAGCGGCACCTGCCAGTATAAGTGATCCAGAACGGTCAGGCGCTCCCGGGACCAGGTCTCCGAGTTGAAGCTGGCCAACGGGCAGATGGCGACGCTCCACGTCGGTGCCGTTCGCAAAGGTGAATCACGAAATAGTCAATTTTGCAGTGGGACCCGCTGATACGGACCTGGACTCAACTGAAGCCGAGCACCGGATGCGGCACATACGGCTGTTCGAGCGAAGCAATTTCGTCTAGCGTTAAGCGCACTGACAGCGCGGCTACAGCGTCCTGAAGATGATTCGGTTTGGTTGCGCCAACAATGGGGGAAGCAATGACCGGCTTGCCGAGCAGCCACGCGAGAGCAAGCTGAGCGCGCGGAACGCCGCGTCGTTCTGCGACCTGACCCAGGCGATCCACAACTTTACGGTCAGCTTCTTCGGTGTGCGAGTACATGTTCTTTCCGAACTGATCCGTTTCGTAGCGTTTGGTGTGTTCGCTTTGCCACGGACGAGCTAGGCGGCCGCGCGCAAGAGGGCTCCAGGGAATGACGCCGATACCCTCGGACTGGCAAAGGGGAATCACCTCGCGCTCCTCTTCGCGATAAAGCAGGTTGTAATGATTCTGCATGGAAACAAAACGGGTCCAGCCATGAAAGTCGGCCAGATAGAGAGCTTTAGTGAACTGCCACGCGTGCATGGACGAGGCGCCGATGTAACGCACTTTGCCCGATTTCACAACATCGTGCAGCGCCTCGAGCGTTTCTTCGATCGGCGTTTCGTAATCCCAGCGATGAATCTGGTAGAGGTCGACATAGTCGGTCTGCAGACGGCGGAGGCTCTGGTCGAGTTCGTAGAAGATAGCTTTGCGGGAGAGACCATGGCCGTTGGGTTCGTCACGCATGACGCCGTGGACCTTGGTAGCGATGACGACAGCTTCGCGACGGATGTTAGCTTTCAAGAACCGCCCAAGCACCTCTTCGCTGGCCCCGCCTGAATAAACATTAGCCGTGTCAAAGAAGTTGATCCCGAGATCAAGCGCCTGACGAAAGAAGGGTTCGCTCTCTTCTTCGTCCAGAGCCCACGCGTGGCTGCCAGGTTTAGCTCTACCGGGAGCAGGCGCTCCATAGCTCATGCAGCCGAGACAGATACGAGAGACTTTAAGTCCGGTCCTACCGAGATTGACGTAGTCCATTACTTCTCCTGCGAAGCTACTGGTTTCTCAGGCCATGCCGGCCGTTAGAAATGTGTGCTTCCTCTTCAATAAGAGCATACTGCGCCAGGAGCGATTCAACATATGCCAGATCTCCGTCGAACGCGGTATCGTCGTAATGGTTCTCATCATCGGGTTGAAAATGCTTTTGATTACAGGCGCTTCCGGACGTATCGCAGGACGTGCTGCTGCATTACTGGCGCAAAGAGGATATTCTTTGCGCCTGATGACGCGCACTCCACAACGAGCGCCAAAAGTGGATGGTGCGGAGGTGGTTCGCGGCGACTTCACAGAGCCCATAACGTTGGATGACGCCTTCGCAGGTATGTCTGCCGCGTTGGTGGTCTCGGGGTCTGGCAAGTCAGGAGAACGTGCCCGATTGCACCGGAATGCGTTCAAAGCCGCCGCACGGGCGCGTGTGAGCCACGTCGTCTATTTGTCGCTCCAGGGCGCGTCTCCGAGTTCGAAGTATCCCTTTTCTCGCGATCACTCTCTGAGTGAACAATATCTCGCAGCGACCGGTCTTAGGTATACCGTGCTTCGAAACGCATTCTATCTGGATATGTTTCTGGACAAGTTCGATGCGGAAGGGGTGATGCGCGGTCCGGCGAAAGAGACGCGAGGCGCCTTCGTTTCCCGCGAGGACGCCGCCCGGACCGCGGCTGAAGTGTTAGCGGATCCGCCTGGTGGCACGTACGATGTTACCGGGCCCGAAGCGCTGAGCCTTGCCGAGGTTGCTCGCCGCTTCTCTGCCCTGACCGGCCGGCAGCTTGGCTACCAGTCGGAATCCGTCGAATCCGGACGAGAGCGGTTGAACAAAAGCGAACCAGCCTCGTGGCGCGTCGATCTCTCCCTCGGATGGTTTGAGGCGATTGCGGCCGGGGAGTTGGAACACACCAGCAACTCGGTTCTCCGTTTCACCGGAAAGGAGCCGATGAACCTGCAGGAGTATTTCACCTTGTTCCCCGAATTGCTCCAACCGCTCCGGCTAGCGCAGGATCGGGAATCCTGAAGCTGACGGGACGCGCGCGGCCACGGAGGAGGAACAAATGATCGCCAGGGAAGTGTGTGCTGCATTCACGATCGCGTCGACTTGAACCTTCGTGAATCGCCACGAAGCGTTCGCGTCAGCGAACATCTTCCGAGTACATGGTAGCCATCGGGCGCAAGCATGGTCAGATCGGATGGAAACGCCTTCTCAAGGCCGCAGAGCACATCCTTGGCGAATGACATCTCAAGTGCAGCCGCGTTTAACCTGTGGAAATCTCCGAATAATTACACAGTTACTTACACACTTTCACATCGTCCAAAAATTAAGTGCAGTATTTACAATTATTTATAAGAACACTTATGGGACTTAAGGAAAACTTGAGTGCTCGCCTGGGAAACCGGCGATGCAGAACTGCTCAAATTCGGGGAAAGGGCGCGCCTCCGAAAAAGCACTAGCGTCATCCGAGAGCAATCGGGATTTGGCCACTCGTCAATGCTGATATGCCGACTTATCGGTGCGAATGCACTCCCTTAATTAGCACATGATGAGAATTTGCCTTGGTGAACAGCATACGGATTCCGTGTTTCGGCCGCAGGATGACCATCGGACGCGCTTCGATCATTTGGCCCGGAGCCAACTGAAAATCGTACGTTCTGAGCAGGTCGCGCAAAATCATGAGGATCTGCAGCATCGCGTAATTTCCGCCGATACAGCCTCGCGGTCCGCCACCGAAGGGAAGGAAGGTGAAAGGTGTGCGCAGCTTCTCGTTTGCTTTCGTGAAACGCTCCGTATCGAAATTCTCCGGACTTTGCCAGTAGCGCGGAGCATGATGCGCACCATACACATACACAATGACCGTCGATCCGCGGGGTATGGCGACGTCGCCTACGCGGTCGTCCGTGACAGCCATGCGGTCGACCATCCAAAACGGCGGGTAAAGGCGGAGCGCCTCCTGAATTACCTGAGTCGCAAATTCGAATCTGGGAACGTCGCTGTAGCTCAGAGGCGCGTCGCCGAGCACGGTATCAAACTCCTGCCGTACCCTTTCAAGGCAATCTGGACGCGAGCTCAAGAGATAAAGAAGCCACGATAGCCCATTCGACGATGTTTCATGGCCGGCAACCAGAAGTTGCATGCTCTCGCTCAGGATGAGTTCATCGCTCATGCCTTCGCCATCGCTGTAACGCGCATCCATCAATGTCTGGAGCAGGTCGTGGCCGGGCGCTTCGTTGCGGCGCTTCCTGATGTATTCGAGCAGAATAGCGTCCGCGCGGGTTCGCATGTCTTCGTGTTTGCGCAGTTCGCCCGAGACAGCGAACCAGGGATTCAGATAGGGCTGAAGGGTTTGCCGAACAATGAATTCCTGGACGGTGCAGATGGTCTGGCTGACAAGATCGATGTCTTCATCCTTCAACCGCGCACCAAATAGCGATCGGGCGACCATAGCGAAGGTAATCTTCATCAGGTGGGGATAGATATCGACAGGGCCGACACGCACCTGTCTGTCGAAATCCCGCAACGACTCGGCGAGGGAGTCCTGCATGATTGAGGACAGCACATCGAGTTGCTTTCGATCGAAGCCCGTCTGGATTAGACGCCGCTGCGTGCGCCAGGCTTCTCCGTGGGTCGTCAGAAGACCTTTCCCCAGGAAGTGGCCCATACGTTTCACTTGAATTTCGGATTTTTGGTAGTTCTCCGCGTTGGTCTTCAACACGTGCTGAATGACAGCGGGATCGATGGTAACGATCGCTTCCTCGAGACCACCCAAATAGAGCCGGAATGTGTCGCCGAAGATTTCGTTGTATCTGGACAAAACCTGCACGGGATTGCGGGCCATTGCGCGAGAATCCGCAAAGCAGCGAAATCGGGAAACAACGGGGACAGGCGTTGATGAACTCATACCGAGCCGTCCCGATATTTGCCTCGAACCGGAGGAGTTTTCATGTCACTTGTAGGAAGTGGCGGCTGGGCCATGCGCAAAAGATAAAACGCTCAGAATCAGTTTTCATTCCCTAATTGCTTTAAGAGTATCAGATGATGCCGGATTGCCCCGGTCATGGTGGGGTTCTGCCGATAAGAGACCCCAAACTCTTCGGCAGTCTCCTTTACAATCCTGGTCAGCGGAGCATAGTGGGTATGGCACACGAAAGGGCACAGATGGTGGACGATGTGATGGTTAAGCCCGCCCACGAGCCAACCGACAAGCGGGTTTTCGGTTGCATAATCGGCCGTTGTCGCGAAGATGTGATAGACGCCGTTGTCAAACTCACAACGGTCCGAGGGAAAGTAGGTGCTGTCGATGGTGTGCGTCGACTGGAATACGAGCGTTACGGTTAAACCGACGATCAAATTGACCAGGAGGAACGCCCCGGCAACCAGCAGAGGCGATTTCCCCAGCACCATCACCGGCAAAACAAGCATGTAAGTGAGGTAGAAGCCCTTGCCGCCAATGAGAATCGCGCATTCTCGCAGAGAATGTTTGGTGCGTCTCAGATATTCGTGGGTCGGGAAGAAAAAGCATTGGAAGTCCCTGAAAAACACGTAATCGAGAGAGAACAGCGCGTAAACGAACAGCGCGTAGATGTGCTGGAACCGGTGCCACGGCAAGCGGGATTCATAAGGCGTAAAGCGAAAGATGCCGCGTCCCGAAAGCGCATCATCTTCGCCGTGGAGATTGATGCAGGAGTGATGGCCCCGATGATGCAGAATGCGCCACATGTACGAACTGATTCCGCACAAATCGAAGACATAGTTCAGGGTTTTGTTTACGATCGACCGGGACGAGATAGCGTTGTGATTGCTGTCATGGGCGATGTTCAACAAAAGGAATGTCTGCGCGAGCCCGCCTAAAAGGTAGAGGGCAACAAACTTCCATGAACCGGGCCTGAGCGCATACAGAGCAATCCAGCTCCCCGCGAGGACTGTCAGACCCGCGGCGATCTTGACTCGCATCGTACCGTCCGCTTTAGGAGAAATGTTCTGATCGGCAAAAAAACTATCCAGGCGGCTACGTAAGACTTTCGGGAAGGAAGAACCACCGACCGGCTCGATAATCGGCGACGCTGAGGTCTCCGATGGTACAAGATCCGATATCTCCGGCTCTCGAGGAATCACCGCTTCGGTCTCGAACGTCATCGGCGCCTCCGCGATCATGGTAAATTGGACCCGACGCGTTCCACAAGGTGCATGAATGGCCCAGACCCGCGGCGAAATTCTTGGCGCGCCGTCGACAATCCCGCAGAAGTATGGATTGCGAGCCCTTCAGGGCAATCAATGAAATTCGGAACGGACAAGACCTGGGTGCAGCGCTTCATCCAGGAAGCGATGACGCATGGCGTTGTCCAAATGCTCTGCTAATATACCAACCAATGAACCGTGGCGAACGGGGCTTCCTGCGGGAGGCCATAGAAGCTTGGCGTTGCTCCGCAAGTCTCCTTCGAGCCCTGTGCGGCGAAATGGAGAACGTCCGCTCCCCAGGTAGTCGATCGGCGCTTATACTGAGGAAAAAACGCGCACATTCTCACAGTCGGCCCACATTTCCGGTCTGCACCTTGGGACTGAATCGTGTTTCACCCTCGCGGTGCCGACGGATGTTTCGTTTTACTGACTTGCGTTCTATTCGAAGTTGGAGGATCGCTGATTGATGACGGCGTCAATTCTGGAACACCTGGATAGGCTGGCAGATGAGCACCCGAACAAACTACTTTACTCGTACCTTGACGTAAACGGCGATCCGATCGAAACCCACACCTACGCGTCGTTTCTCCGCCGAGCGCAAGCGATCGCCGGACATTTGCGGAAAGAGGGTCGTTTCGAGGCGGGCGATCGGGTTCTGCTTGCCTACCCGCCGGGGCTCGAAATCATCTGCGCATTTTTTGGTTGCGTGCGCGCCGGATTAATCCCCGTGCCGGTCTATCCCCCCAGTTCGCGCGGCTTCCAGAGCGCCCTATACAAGACAGTCCACATCGCAAAGGATTGCCAGGCGGCTGGGATCTTGACGAGCAGAGATTACCACGCATCTCTCAAGACGAATCTCGCCAGACGTGGAGTGTCGGCGTCGGGCCTCGACATAGATTACATTTCCGGTCTTCCGTGGATCGCCACGGAAGATTTCGTGGACACGATTTCGGATCGACCACCTGCCGATCCTTCGAAGATCTTGTTTCTCCAGTACACGTCGGGTTCGACGATGGAGCCCAAGGGCGTGATCGTGACGCACGAAAACATCCTGAGTACCTATCCGCTCGTGATCGACCATGCGGCCCCGGTCGTCGTTTCCTGGCTTCCGCAGTATCACGATATGGGACTGATCGGGTGCTACCTATATCCAGCACTGAAAGGTGGCACGACGTACGGCTTCTCTCCCATGGACTTCATTCAGCGGCCGATCCTATGGTTCAATGCCATAACGACCTACCACGCCACTGCGGCGGCTGCCCCCAACTTCGCCTACGACTATTGCTTGCGCGCCGGGAGGCTTTCCAAGGAAAGCCTGGAGGCTTGTGATCTTAGCTCGCTTCGCGTATTAATGTGCGCCGCAGAACCCGTAAAACCGGATACCTACACCCGGTTTCTGGAAGCGTTTCAGCCCTATGGACTCAAGTCCGAGAGTTTCTATGTCGCCTACGGGCTGGCCGAGAATACTTTGGCGGTCTCACTGGGCGGTCGCAACATCGTTTCCGTCAACAAGCGTGCCCTGGCATTGGGGAAGACCCGCATGACGACCGAGGTCTCAGAAATCGGGGGCGCCACGCAGATTGTCAGTTGTGGTATCTCGCTCCCGGGTCTCGACGTTAAGATCGTGGATCCGGAAGGACATTTCGCTCTTAAGCCAGAGCGCATCGGCGAAATTTGGGTCGCCGGAAGCGGTAAGTGCCAGGGTTACTGGAATAATC
>JBEKRE010000119.1:0-8679 GCA_049519055.1 Candidatus Sulfotelmatobacter sp.
AGATTAGTACCGGGAAACGGGATGAGCAGGTCCTTCGGAGAGACTATTCCCATGAAAACGCTTCTAAAGGTGATAGGGACCTTCGATAGCGCCAGGAAAAGGTTCGCAGGCGGAGCTGCGTTTCCCCTCCACCCAATGGTCATTGTAAGTCTTCGTATAGTTAGTGACCCTGGCGTAGGTATCACGGGTTGCCCCTTCAACCCTAGGATCAAGGAGGTTGCCTGTGCGAGCGGAACATCAAACTTCCGCACGGTGGCCAGCGATTCCCCGAGTTCACTGCGTAGCTTGGACGTGGGGTAACCGTCGTCTTCGCTGTCTTTCAATGTCCTAAATACACACGCACACACTGAACACTTTCCCGTTTGTATCCTGTACTTCCCGGGATGGCTCTTCGAGACCTTGTCGGGGAATTCCATCGACTCTAGATTGCACTTAATGTTTGTCGTGGTGAGTAAGTGAGATGAACCCCAGGTCCTCACAGCGACACCGGGCTGTCTTCCTTCGCGTCGACTTCTGAATCAGCCCACATTTAAGGCCGACTCGAATTTTGGGGATCGCGACCCCCCCTCCCATTAAGGAGAATCTGCCTAAGCGCCGAAGTGTGTCCGAATCTGTGCAGGAGGAGTGTGTGTCAATGAAAACTCGCAATCTACTTCAAGCCTTGTCTTTGAGCTTTCTCCTGATCGCGCCTGGAGTGCTCTTCGCCCAAAATCCCAACTGCACGATCATCATCCCCGTTGCTCCGCTTACCGCGGCGGGACTTGCGACGCCATACCAGCTAACCGCCACAAATCCTGCTCAGGGAGAGTGTCACGAAACAAACACGGCTTCATCGGCTTTTGTTCAAGCTGCCATGCTCGACCCCGCCAGCGGCCAAATTTCGATTTACAACCCGCTAGTGATTGACGCGGGGTCCCTGCCGGCCCCAGGGGCAGCCCCGATTACCCCCACGCTTCCGGACAACGCTGTCGTGGCTCTTTGGTTCGGATTCAACGGGAACAACCTCGTGCAACAGGGTGCCTCTCCGGGCGTCTTGGAGGCCAATGGCTGCGTGAACGGCCTGCCGAATAATGTGTTTGGACAATTTTCCTACTGCAATGCCCCGGCTTTCTTCAGAGCTGCCAACCGGGCTATCCGCAGAGGCCAATTGCGCGTTCCGCATTTGGGGTTTGGCAGCGACGGCCGCGTCTGTCCGTCAGTCCGGGACTTCTCCGTTGTCGATCAAGATCAAAGCGACAACTTGCCGGTGACCTATCTGATTAGCACAGGCGGGCTGCTCGCTCAAAATACAGTGGCCAACGCCCAGGCGCTGCCCGGTGCCACTACGCTCGGCAACCCCAGTGATAACGGCCTGCTCGACAGGTTCCTCGATCCTGCTCTCGGCTGCAAGCCTTGGAAGGTAGCCGACCTAGCCGACCCGGGTCAGCAGGCTGCTGGTTTGGCGCTCAACGAATTACAGGCGCGGGAACATCAGAGAACTCCGATAGCGCGGATTCCTGCCGGCGATCCTATGGTTTTGAACGGCGATGGATCAACCAGCCTTGCCAAAGTAAATGCCTACCGTCGAGGCGTGGACCAACACGAGGCGCAGTCTCTGGAGCAAGCCGACACAGCACGATATTGCCGACAGATGTTGAGGATCGCACCCGACAGACTCTTGCGGGACCAAACCTTTCTGCTCGCCGGCCCGTCCCCGGTCACCGATGTAGCAAATTCCCTGTTCACTTTCATGGCGCAACGCTTTGTGGCCAGTTACAACATCTTGGGTTGCGCCGCCTTGGTGGACATAGCCGACCCGGTATCGTTCACTCAGGATGCCAACGGGGTTGCTATCAGCGCCACGATCGACTTACCAAACTATGAGAAATGCAAAAAGAAACTCGATCGTTATAAAACCCAAGATGATGCCGCCGACGAAGCCGACAGAGCCGCGGCCGCAACGGATTAGTGTTTTTCGATCGAAATCATGGGAGCTCCGAAAGGGTGGCATGCTCAGGGGAGAAAGGAATCTTCTGAGCATGTTATCCGAGCTTTAAAACCCGGAGTCGAGCGGTTGCAAACATCAGCGATGTTCCGTGTTGTCGAAAAGAAAACTAGGGATTTGAACATTCTCCTGGTTGATGCTATTTGCGATTTTGCGAAACCAGGAATTCTCGGGTGCATTGTGCTGAGCATTTTGTGGACCTCAATTCCGGCCGCGGCACAAATCTCTCCAGGTCCCCTTTCCCGTGCCCACCAGTCGATCAAGGGCGTGACCGACTGCTCGAATTGTCATGAACTCTCAACTGGAAAACCCACGTTCAAGTGTCTGTCCTGCCACGGAGAAATTGCGTGGCGCATCGTTGCGGGAAAAGGGCTTCACGGCGCGTACAACATTAAACCGGGTTCAAGTCTGGAATGCGCAAGCTGCCATCCCGAACACAACGGCGTAGATTTCACGCCGACAAAATGGGACGTTAGAACCTTCGACCATGAGAAGACCGGCTACAAACTCGAGGGTAAGCATTCAGGGTTAGGCTGTAGCCGCTGCCACACGCCAGAGCGCATATCCGAGAAAGAACGCTTGACCATCAAAGTCAGGGATCTGAGCAACACATTTCTGGGTGTTTCCCCAGATTGCACCAACTGCCATCAGGACCAGCATAAGGGTCGGCTTGGGCCTGACTGCCTGCAATGTCACAACTTCTCACAATGGAAAGAGACCAATATTCGTAAGTTCGACCATTCACTCACGCGTTATCCTCTCACTGGTTTGCACGGCAAGGTTCCCTGTCAGCAATGTCACACTCCAGGACCAGACAAACTGCCGCGCTACGCCGGAATCCCATTTCGCAGCTGCAGCGACTGCCATACCGATCCTCATCGTGGTGGTTTTTCGCAGACCTGTCAGTCCTGTCACGGCACCGCGGGCTGGAACAGGACTTTAGCGCCTGAGCTGAATCGCACGGTTGACCATTCCAAGACGAAGTTTCCTTTGCACGGCAAGCATGCAGAGGTCGAGTGCGTACGCTGTCACGCGAGAGGGGACTTCAAGAAAGCTCTGGCGTTTCAGAAGTGCACGGACTGCCACCAGTCGGATCCCCATGGAGGACAGTTCGTCAAGCGCATAGGCGGAAGCGAATGTTCTAACTGCCACTCCGCCGACGGCTTTAAACCCTCTACCTTCGGACTGAAAGAGCATGCGACGACCGCCTACCCGCTGCAAGGCAAGCATGCCACGCTGCAGTGCACACAGTGCCATATTCCGAAGGGCAAAACCACGGTTTATGCGATGAAGTTTCGATACTGCACGGATTGTCACGCCGACCCACATGCCGGACAGTTTGCCTCCGCGCCGCACTTCAACCGTTGCGAACATTGCCACAATCTGCAGAGGTTTTTACCATCCACATTCGGCCTGCGCGGACACAACGAAACTCCCTTTCGTCTGAGTGGAGGTCATGTGGCGGTTCCATGCGGCGACTGTCACAAGGAGTCTGCGAATTTCAAACCGAAACCAACTGCGCGGTATCACTGGCAGGGCCTGGCTTGCCAAAGTTGTCACGCAGATCCACATGAAGGACAATTTAACGGATTCATGCAACGGTCGGAGCCGAATGGAACGGCCCTCGTATGTGATGTTTGCCATTCCACCGAGACCTGGGGAGAGCTCTCCCGCTACGATCATTCGAAAACTGCCTTTCCCCTGATCGGTGCCCACAAATCCGCGAAGTGTGCCGATTGCCATAAGCCTTCGAACCCAAAGACCGGGCTGATCCATGTGGATTTCAAGGCGGCACCTGCGAGATGCGAAGCCTGTCACGCGGATGTCCACGGCCTGCAATTTGCGAAGGCCGGAGTCACGGCCTGCGCCGGCTGTCATGACACTGCGAGATGGACACCGTCTCTGTTTGACCATGACAAACGGACCGCTTTCACATTACAAGGCGCACACCGCAATCTGAGCTGCGAAGGTTGCCACAAATTAACGCGAATGATCGAAGGAAAGGCTGTGCTCTTTTACAAGCCCACGCCGAAGGCGTGTGTAGCCTGCCACGCACCCGGCGTCCTTGGAAAAAGCGGGGCCATGAACTGAAATCATCAGTTGAGACTGAGAGATCGCTAACCTAAGAAAGAGGAGGAAGGCATTGACGGGAAGTGCGTTGCTAGTCCAAGCGTTATTGCTGTTCCAGATGGCCACCGGTGTTCCCGCCGGGCAGCAGGCCGCGACCTCTGCGTCTGGTGGCAGTCCGCATGGGCCCATGCAGCTTGCTTGTGAGAAATGTCATACCGCCTCTGCCTGGAAACCGATCCGCGCCAAGCCTGATTTCGACCACAACAAAACCGGTTATCCATTGCGCGGCCTGCACTTGGGTGTCACATGCGAGGAATGCCACGTCAATCCGGTATTCGCCAACGTGGGCAGCAATTGTCAGGATTGTCATGCCGACATCCACCGGCGGAAAAATGGAGCACAGTGCGACCTTTGCCACCGCGTCAGTGGCTGGCAGGTTCTCATCCAATCCATCAACGAGCACCAGGATCGTTTTCCGCTGGTCGGCGCACACGCTGCCGTGGACTGCTATTCGTGTCACAAGGCTGGAGCCGTAGGCCAATTTAACCGTCAGGGGCTCTCCACCGAGTGCATCAGCTGCCACCAAAAAGCATTTCAGAAAACGACGGCGCCCAATCATCAAGCGCTGGGATATTCGACGGATTGTCTCCAATGCCACGCCAGTATGGACAGTTGGACGACCGCGATTGTTCCGCGTGCGAAAGCGCGAAGATGATGCGGCGAAGATGCAAGCAACAAAGATCGACGCAAAGAAGATTGAAGCAATGAAGACCGGATTGATGACAGTCCTTAAGCATAGGAGCGACTACAGGTGAGAATGATCGCAGACGTCTGCGTCGTATTGTTGTTGGCGTCTGCATGTGTGGCGCAAGGGGCGGGGCCCGATACAGCAGAAATCCGTAAGATCAAGATCGTGCGGTCGGGCGATAAAATAACGCTCGAGATCATTCTCACCCACCCGGTAACTCCTAAACTCACGATTGCGACTAACCCTGATCGCTTCGTCTTGGATCTCCCTACCACCTCGGCCAGCTCCAGACAGCGCCGTGTGGTTGTGAATCGAAATGGCGTAAAACGCATTCGCATAGGGTTGAACGGCGTCCATCCGCCGCTCACGCGCGTTGTTGTAGATCTCGATAGTGTCCACCCCTACAAACTCTCTACGGCGGGCAACACCGTCACCTTAACCGTGCTACCCCCCGCAGGCCCGGTGGCTCACGGTTCGCGTGGCGCAGGTGCTTTGCCGGCGGCCAACGGCACATTGTGGGAAAGGCTGCGGCTCCGACAAGGCACGCCCAATACAAGGATGAAGCCGTCATTGCCGGACGCGACAGAGCAATCATCCGACCCAAATCTGCATGTCAGCTTCAAGGTAAAGTACGTCGCGGAGGGAGCTGCTTATTTGATCGGTGGACGCAGCTCCGGTTTGACCGCAGGTATGAAGCTATTAGTGCATGAGGTCGACCCATCTTCGGCAGATTCCCCAAATCCTCAGGGAGCGGTTGTCGCCGAGTTGCAAATCGTTTCGGTCGCAGAAACGTCAGCGGTGACAGAAATCCATAACACCAAGCGGGATGTGAAACCCGGCGACTGGGCTGAACTTTCCGCAGCCGATTACGCAAAGCTGGGCGAAGAATCGGCCACAGGCACTGCCTTCAAGAATCCATCGCAGCCGGCGACTGCAGCCAAGCCATCGAAAACGGCACAACTTGAGGAAGCATTGCACGAGGAGAGCCGGATTCGTGCCCGAATCGCCTTCGACTATAGCGGCATCAGCAGCGGTGGCTCCACACCGGGACACAGCAGCTCCGTGGGATTGGCATTTCGCGCGGACACAACTCGCATTGCCGGCACTCACTGGAACTTGCAAGGCGACTGGCGAGGAAGGCTGACAATGAATTCCCAGCCCGATGAGGAAACGATGCAGGATTACTTGGATAGGACCTACACCATCCAGTTGTTTTACGACAACCCGAACTCGAGCTGGGTTGCGGGAGTGGGACGCCTCTACCTGCCCTGGGCGGTGAGCCTGGACACGATCGATGGTGGATACGTTGGACGCAAGGTCGGCAATGGCGTGACCGCCGGAGTCTTTTTTGGTTCAACACCCGATCAGACATCCTGGCACTATCGTCCGGACCAGCAAATTGGAGGATCCTTTGTCAACTTTGAAGGCGGCAATTACGATGACTTTCACTACACAAGCACTACCGGGATTGCGCTTAGTTTCCTGAAGTGGCAGCTCGATCGTCCCTATCTTTTTCTGGAAAACGCCCTGTCTTACATGAAATATATTTCCGTTTATCACTCCTTCATTGTGGACTCACCGCAAGGCGTCAGCACGGACGGAATCAACCCAGGAACAGGAATCAGCCGCAGTTATCTCACCGTGCTGGTCCAGCCAGAAAAATGGATTTCCTTCGAAATCTTTCACAACTACTTTCGAGATGTTCCCACTGCTGCGACTGCGTTAATCGGCACCGGCCTGGTGGACAAACTCCTCTATCAGGGTGTGAACGGATCCGTGCGAGTGCAGCCAGCGCGGAACGTCGCCGTCTACAGCACCATTGGACAGAGTGACAAGACCGGAGACTTAAAGCGAAGCCTGAACCAAATGTACGGGGTTACATGGAACGAGATCGGACATACCGGTATTCGCTGTGACGTCCACTACTCGAAATTCGACAGTTCTTTTGCGCGTGGAGATTACAGGGTTCTTTCGTTATCACGCCCCGTGAGCAGACGAATGACCTGGAACGCTCAAGCTGGGAGTCAGACTCTCGATTCCGCGTTCACCGTGAACCAGCACTCGGTATTTGTAGATACCTCTTTTGACACCAACCTGGGCGGTCGCACGTTTCTGCAAAGTGGATACACCATCGAACGGGGTGCGCAATTGAACTACCAGCAGTGGCACCTGAGTCTGGGATATCGCTTCGATATGAAAGGTCCAATGAAATGAACGCACACACCACCACCCTTGTGCCAACCGCAGCAGCCGTGAGCACTGCGGGGAAAAAACATCAGAGGCTCGTTACGCTCATGTCGCTCATTGCGATCGGGGCCATGGTCATTCTCATGTTTTATGGAGGGGACTACTATCGACTCAGCCAGGCTGAGCGCGCGTTCTCCCCAAAGCATCATCTGTTGCGACCCAGCGGCATTGTGGGGATAAACCTAGGCTTGTTAGGTGTTTTGCTGTTGTGCGGAATCTTCTTGTATCCGCTGCGGAAACGCTGGGGGTGGCTGCAAAAACAGGGGAACTCGAAACACTGGCTTGATCACCACGTTGTTCTGGGCGTGGCCGCGCCAGTCTGCATTGCCCTTCATGCGTCGTTCAAATTTCGCGGTCTTGCCGGCATGGCCTTCTGGGTCATGGTCGCAGTTTCCTTGAGCGGCCTGATTGGACGCTATCTCTACGCCCAGATTCCGCGCCAGGTGGCGTCCGCCGAATCGTCCTTGCTCGAGTTTCAGAACGTGCTCGAACGCCAGACGATCGTTCCGCAGGTCGATTTGCAGCGACTGCTGTTCCACTTGCCCGCTTCCAACCGAGTGTTGCATTGGTCGGCGTTCACCGCTCTGCTCTACATGGTGGCGTCCGACTTGGCTCGGCCGTTTCGTGTCGCCCATCTACGCCTGAGGGTTTTGGGAATCAAATCCACGGTTCATTCTCTGGGCGGGTTTCCGCTCCCGCAGAATGCCAAGTTTGAAGAAGTGATTAGTCTCGCCCGCAAACAGGCCTTGATTTCCCGTCGCGTCATATTCCTTTCTCACGCCCAGCGTGTGTTCAAGTTTTGGCACGTCGTGCATAGGCCGTTTAGCTATGCCTTTGCAGTACTGGCGCTGGTCCACATCGGAGTGGCGATGTTGCTTGGATTCATCTGACCCGGAGCTGATGGAATGGAAACCTTTATTTCGGTTCTGATTGCGGTCGCAACTGTAACCTTCTTCGTGCGCGGCTATCTGAAGAACTTGAATCAGAAAGAGGAACGGGCACGCCTAATCGTGCAAAGATCAAGTTTATATTCGGAAGGCCCTCGGGGCTTGCATCCTCACATCGACGCGACTCACTGCATCGGCTGCGCGACTTGTACAACGGTCTGCCCTGAGGGGGATGTACTCGCCATGTTGGGAGGGAAGGCAGTTATTGCCAATGGGCAAAAGTGCATCGGCCACGAGCGTTGCGCAGAAGCATGCCCAGTCGGCGCCATCACTATGGTCAAGGCCAATCCGAGCATGGGCGCGGACACTCCATACCTCACGCCTGAGTACGAAACCACGGTCGAGAATCTATTCATCGTCGGAGAGCTCGGCGGATTGGCCTTGATTAGGAACGCAGTGAACCAGGGAAGCCAATGCATTGACATCATCACGAAAAAAATCAGAGAAAACCGGGTGCCTGAATCCCTCCCTGGCGTCTACGATGTCTTGATTGTTGGTGCCGGTCCCGCCGGCATCAGTGCCTCCCTGCGCGCCATCGAGAACAAACTCAGTTATATAACTATCGAACGAGACGAGGTGGGAGGGACGGTAGCGAAATTTCCTCGTCAAAAAGTGGTGACCACGACGCCATTGGAGTTTCCCATGAACCTAAGTCTGAAGAAAACGGAGCTATCCAAAGAACA
>JBEKRE010000120.1:0-8596 GCA_049519055.1 Candidatus Sulfotelmatobacter sp.
TCACTGCTTGTCGTACACGGCCGTACTTTTGAACTTCTTGCCTTGGGCATCGGTTCCGCTCGAGATCACCGTCCGGCTCTTGCCGTCGACGGATAGGATAATCGTACCGGTAATCGTAACCTTCCCGCCCTTTTTCGCCGCGAAACCGAATTTATGTTTGCTCCTCCCGTCGACGGAGCGCGAGTCTGAATTGGCATCGCCAGTGACGGGATAATCTTTGCCGTCGAACTTGCCCGTCCACTCGCTATGCGTCGGATTGCCCGCGCCGTCAGTTCCATCTATCGTGACTTTGACGCTATCACCCGCGGGTTCGTAGATGACGGTGTTGTTCTTCGGCGCCCCAGGCGCGAGCTTCGACTTAGCCTCATTCAGTTTCCAGGTGCCCATCAGAGTGTTCTGGGCGAAGCACACTCCGATGCCTATAAAGCACAGGGCCAAGGTTAGTACGATCGTTCTTGCTTTCATGTCCCCTCCTGTTTGCTTGCGAAGCAGATTTGCAGGTTCGATTGATGCCGGCCATTCTAGTATCCAGGTAGGGCATTCGGCAACTCTAAAGTTCAATTTTCTAAAGTTCAATTTTGGGACCTAATATTGACTTGATCAGCAGGACCGCCTAACATACGCACGCCATAAAGGGATGTTGTTCTGAGGTCAAGGCTTGGCTATCGAAGGCAGAAAAGAAATGGTCCGCCCTCCAGCCAGTGTTTCTCCCTACCGCGCTGGCATTTCCGTCCTTCTGTTCCTTGTGTTGGTCGGCCTGGCATCGGCGGGACCAGCCAAAAATCCACTGGAGCATGCCGAAACCGTGGTCGCCATCGGCGACGTTCACGGTGACTTCGATGACTTCGTGGCCATCCTCAAGCAGGTCGGACTGATCGATGCGCAGCATCATTGGACCGGTGGTAAAACTACGCTCGTTCAGGTGGGGGACGTTTTGGATCGGGGCCCGAAGCCGCGCGAGGCGATGGATCTGCTGATGTCTCTGGAGAAGGAAGCGCCCCAGGCCAGCGGACGGGTGGTCAGCCTGCTGGGCAACCACGAGATGATGAATATCATGGGGGACCTTCGCTATGTCACGGCCGTGAACTACGCCAGTTTCGCAGAGGCTAATTCTGAGGAGCGCCAGAGGTCTGCCTTTCAGGCGTATATGAAATGGCGCGGCAGCCATGCGGAGCTTTTGGCCGAGCTTGCGCCGCCCCTGGAGCTAACCGAAGAGGAGTGGATGGCACGGCATCCCGCAGGCTTCATCGAGCGGCGCGAGGCCTTCGGTCCGAAGGGGAGCTATGGCAAGTGGCTGCGTGAGCACTCGGCCCTGGCCGATATTGGGGGAGTGATCTTCGTGCACGGCGGAATCCATCCTGACCTGGCCCAGATGAAACTTGATGCGATCAATGCTCGAATCCGCGACGAAATCAAGACATTCGATGCCCTCAAACAATACTTGCAGGACGAGCAGATAATTCTCCCATTTTTTAACCTCCAGGAAATTACCGCCGTCGTCCAGGCAGAACTCACGGCTGAGCTCAAGTCGCGGGTGCCGTCGGACCAGCAACGCCAAGGCGAGCTCAGACAGTTCCTGGGGTATGGCGAGTGGCTCAGCGTGAAGGCTGACGGCCCACTGTGGTTTCGCGGTTACGACCAGTGGAGCGAAGAAGAGGGTACGGAGCACATGGGCAAGCTCCTGGAAGCCTTCAAGGCGACCCACATTGTGGTAGGGCACACAGTTCAGAAAGGTGGGCGCATCCGGCCTCGTTTTGGAGACAGGGTATTTCTGATCGACACTGGTATGCTCAGCAGCTACTACCCTGGAGGCCGGGCATCAGCCATGGAAATCTGCGGTGACGCAAAATTCACGGCTCGATACATGGACCAGCAGGTAGTGCTTCTCGGCCCCGCTGGGCCTTCGCCGGGAAAAACGGGTTCTGGGGCACTCGGAGGGGTTGAGGTTGCTACCAGCATTTCGAAAAAGCCTGCTGTCTTGGCAGCCGACGGTGGTATCTGTCCGGCAACAGCGACCGCACCCCAATAGGACCGGTTACCGAAAAGCGGGTTCTACGAATGAAAAGGTGGATTGAACGCGCACTGAACATCCACTCCGGTGATCTGGGGCGAGGCACCCTACTTTGCGCCTGTTTGTTCCTGATCATCAGCGCCTACAAAATTGGCGGCGTGGCGGGGGCTGCGTTATTCCTGTCGCGGTTCCAGGCGAGTCAGCTTGCCTACGCCCAAATTGCCAGTTCTGTGCTGGTGGCGGCGATCATAGCGGGCTACGTGGTGATTGCGCGGCGATTTCTCTTCCGCGACCTGCTCGTTGGCAGCATGCTATTTTTCTCCGCCACTTGCGCGGTGTTTTGGGGGCTAGCCCATTACTACTCCCGCCTGATCTGGGTTTTTCCTGCCTTTTATGTTTGGGTAAAAATTTTCGGCGTACTGGGGGCTACGCAGATCTGGACGCTGGCGAATTACGTTCTGACAACGCGCGAGGCCAAGCGTGTTTTTGGGATGGTGGGCGGTGGCGGCATCGCGGGAGGCATTTTTGCTGGTTTCCTTTCCAAGACCATGGCCAAGGGGCTCGGAACGGAAAGTCTGCTGCTGGCCATGACGCTGTTTATTTTGATCTGCGCCGGGCTGGTGATCCTGGTCTGGCGCAGCGGGCGAGTGCTGGTGGGTGACGCGCAGCGGACCGCCGGAGGACCCACCGAAACAACCTCGCTAAACCTGTCCGCTAGCTTGCAGCTGCTGTTCTCCTCGCCTTATTTGCGAGCCATCGCGGCGGTAATCTGCATTTCGTCGTTGGTAACTACATTAACGGACTGGCAGTTCCTGGCGATTGGCAAGCAGTTCTTGGTAAAGAAAGACGTAATGGCCGCTTTTTTTGGTGACTTTTATTTCTACGCAGGCATGCTGGGGCTGTTGTTTCAGTTGCTGTTGACCGCAAGATTCTTGCGCCGATTCGGTATCGGCACCGCGCTGTTCGTTCTTCCCGTCACTGTATTCATGGGTTCGGCCGGTCTGCTCGTTCTTGGCACGCTGGCTTCTGCAGTAGCGCTGAAGGGTGGCGACCAGGTGCTGCGTTATTCGGTCGACAAGTCTACGGCCGAGTTGCTCTATCTGCCGATCTCTGCCGGCGTGAAGCTACAAGTAAAATGGTTCATTGATACGGTGATCTGGCGCATGGGTGATGGCCTGTCCGGCCTAATCGTCCTTGTTTTTGCCACCTTCCTGCAGTTTTCCCCTCGTCAAATCAGCTGGATCGTGCTGCTGCTGGTTGGCGGCTGGCTGGTGGCAGTTTCTGTCGTGCGGCGACAATACGTCGCTACCCTGAAGGCAAGCATCACCCAACATCGAGTGGACGTGGAACAAGCCTCCACGTCAGTACTGGACCGTTCGACCGCAGAGTTGCTGGCGAACGGGCTGACGGCGTCTGATCCCAAGAACATCCTTTACGCATTGAGCTTGTTTGAAGTGGAGCGGCAGAGGGCGGTGCATCCCGTAGTTCGCAGCCTCCTGAGCTACCCTTCCGCAGAGATCCGGAGGAAAGCAATCTCGATTCTGTCGGCATCCGGCGACCAGACGGTGCGGCCAGACATGGAACGGCTGCTTCGGGATCCTGACCTGAACGTGCGCACGGAAGCTCTGCTTTACCTGACCCACCATGCCCATGTGGACCCGCTGGAGCTAATCGAGGAAGTGGGCGACTTCCAGGACTTCTCCGTGCGTTCAGCTGTCGTGGCATTTCTGGCTCGCCCCGGCCAAGCCCAGAACCTGGAGGCCGCACGGCAGATTCTGGATGCCATGGTCGGTGAGCGAGGTGCAGAAGGGCAGCCGGCCAGACTGGAAGCGGCTCGGCTACTAGGCCTGCTTCCGGACTCCTTCGACCCGCTGGTCTCGACGCTACTGGCCGACGCCGACACCGCGGTCGCGCGGGATGCGATCCGGTCTGTGGGAAAATTGCGCAAGCGGCGGCTGGTGCCGGATTTGCTGGATTGGCTGTCCCATCGCGAACTGGGCGGCGAAGCTGTGAAAGCCCTCGGCGAGTTTGGAGATACGATCGTCGGAGTGTTGCGCGACCATCTCGGCGACTCCTCGGTGGCAATCGAGGCCCGAAGAGAAATCCCCACCATCCTGGTGAGGATCGGAACACCAGCGGCGGCGAGTGTGTTGATGGAGAATCTCCTGGAAAGCGACATCACCCTGCGGTACCGTACCATTAGCGCTCTCAACAAGCTCTGCCGCGTCCACCCTGAGATCGAGACAGACGTCCAGACGTTGGAGACGGTCTTAGCTGCGGAGATTCTGGGGCATTACCGGTCGTACCAGATTCTGGACAAGCTCGGCGCCATCGGGGACAGTCAAGATCCGGTAGCCCGCGCATTGTCGGTGTCCATCCAGCAAGAATTGGAGCGCATCTTTCGTCTGCTCGGCCTGTTATATCCTCACCTTGATCTGCACGCCGCGTATTTGGGCTTGCAATCCAAGAGCGTATCTGTGCACGACAACGCATTGGAATTCCTCGATAACCTCTTAAAGTCCCAGCTCCGTGACATGCTGGTGCCACTGCTGGACGGTAAGGTCACCGTTGGGGAGCGCGCTCGCATAGCGAACCGGCTGGTGCGTGCCCAAATCGAGAACCGAGAACATGCAGTGGTGGCACTAGTGACGAGCGACGATCCCTGGCTAAGGTCTTGCGGTGCCTATGCGATCGGAAACTTCGGATTGAAATCTTTAGAAGGTGAATTGAATCGATGTCTAAATGATACGGACCCGCTGCTGCGAGAAACCGCCAGAACAGCCAAACTGCGCTTGGAGGCGCTGGCTACGAAGGCTTGAAAGTCAAGAGCGTGAAACGAGTGAGTTTGGAATGCGAGGCTGGTGGCCGTGGTGAAGACTTTAGGTTGCAAAATGGTGGCTCAGAAGGGTAGATTGTTGGGCATAAAATGGGGGGCTCCGATGTACAAAGTGCGTCAGCAGTGGCGGAGGCTGGCTATCGCCGCTGTGGTCTGCTTGATCTGCCCGCATCTTGTCAGGGCTGCGGACGAGACCACTCTTACCAAGGAACAGATTAAGCAATTCCTTCTCACCGCCAAGGTCGTAGGCACCAAGCCATCCAAGAAAGGTGTTACCCACACATCGCGGCTTACGCTGAGCGACGGCGTATTGACCCATGACGCTTCTTTCCAGCCTATCGACGAACACGAGGCCTCGATGAAGATGGCCAGCGGCCGAACTGTGTATGACTTCGTAGATTCCTACAAATACAACATCGCTGCTTATGCGCTGGCAGAGTTGGTTGGCATGGACGACATGCTGCCGGTATATGTGGAGCGTTCAGTGGGTGGCAATCCCGGTTCACTGAGCTGGTGGCTACCGGTGAAGATGGATGAGGCAGATCGCGTTCAGCAGAAGATAGAGCCCCCCGATCCAGAAGCTTGGGACAAGCAGATGTACAAAATACGGGTCTTCGACCAATTGGTGTACGATGACGATCCCAACCTCACAAACGTGCTGATCAGTGCGGACTGGAGGATCTGGAGGATTGATTTCAGCCGCGCATTTCGGCTTTTCAAAGACCTGCGGAACCCCAAGGACTTGGTACGCTGCGACCGGCAGTTGTTCGAGAAACTGAAGACACTAGACGGGAACGAACTGGCGGGAAAAACCCAGCATTATCTCTCCAAAGATGAAGTGAAGGCCGTGATGGCGCGACGCGACAAGATCGTGGCGCAGTTCCAGAAGATGATCTCCGAAAAGGGAGAGAGTGAAGTGTTGTACTGACTTGCGGCTCAAAGTCGCTTCATGAAGTCGCCAGCAGGATGCAGCTTGCTCTTTTGGTGATGTCGGTCGATTGTTTTTCTGCCAGACAGCACACATTTTCGTGAGAGGAGAGTTTCCATGGTAAAGAAGGTATTTGACGAATACCGAAGGGACGCAATTCACAAGCTGGAAACACACTGTCATGAAATTGTAATGGTTGTACGATCAAAACGAATCATTTCCAAGCAGAACAGATCAAATCAACCGATTTGTAACCCGTTGAAAAGAGGAGTAGAGTAGAAAATTTTCATAACGGTTAGGTGTGTCTGACCTGTCACCACCCATTTCGTGGTCACAGCCAGATCCCCCTACCCCACACTACGGCACGTTACCCACTGAAAATCGCAAGAATGGCCTCTTTCTCCTTCCGTGTCCATCGCAGATGGCTCTGGCGTCCGGTAACTCTTCCGTTTGACGAGATTTCAATCCCGTACTACATACATCAAAACACGGTGTGCTATGGCAACAGAACCCTCCCTCCAGCCCAGCTACGCTCCTCCAAGCAAACCAGCCATGCCGGCCAGTGTGGCGTTTGAAAAACACTATTGCGTAAGCGAAGTCGCTGATTTCTGGGGCTTAAGCGAACGAACAATCCGGCGTATTTTCGCCGCCGAACCTGGGGTGATCAAGTGGGAGAACGTTGAAACACGGTTTAAGCGAGGCTATACCACGTTGCGAATCCCGGAAAGCGTCGTGCAACGTGTGCATAGGAAGCTCAGGAAAACGGGGTAACGGGTGATGAAACGCCCACAACATTGGCTGAGCGGCGCAAAGAACCAGTGGCGCACCGCGGCGCATAGTTGGGAGGTGCTACCCCCTCAGCAAGAGTCAGCAATTGGCCGGAGGGAGCACCGAGTCACCACCCGAAGTGTTCTCAGCTACAAATTGCAACAAAATTGGGACTCGCGAATAGACGACGCAAAGAATAGCGGTGGAATCTTCGATCGAGCGTACCGTCAAAACGCTGCTCGTCAGCGGCGGAACCGGGACCGGAAAGACGACCCTCTTGCGGATACTCGCCAACTCGATTACGGAGGTTGAACGCATCTTCGTTAGCGAAGATACCCCCGACCTCCAGATCCGCAAGCTGAACATAGTTGGAGTCGGATCCCAGACCAGTACCTTCAAGACCCATGTGTCTTTCGATGAGTTATTGAAGGGCACGCGCCGCCGCACGGATTATCATCGGAAAAAGCTCGTTGAATTTCCGTTTATCGAGAGCAATGCCGCGACAGTCATCGGGCGTCGCCTAAGTCACTGTTCCGGCAGTTTCGACGGCTTCTGAGTAACATTTGGAGGCGCGGGGCGGAATCGAACCGCCGATCAGGGTTTTGCAGACCCTTGCCTTGCCACTTGGCCACCGCGCCCCATGTTATTCAGTTTTGCCCGACACTCTGCCTTACTTCAGCGCTCAGAATGATGGCTTGAGCAATCTCTTTCATCGGCCGCTTTTTCTGCTGGCTCTGGCGCTGCAAAGCCAGGAAGGCTTCGTGCTCACTGAGTCCCAGTTCCCGTTGCAGAATGCCCTTGCCGCGCTCGACAAGCTTCCGTGTTTCCAATTCCATCAGGAGATCAGAATTCCGGCTCTCTAAACGCGAGATACCAATATCAGCACCGAGCAGAAATCCGACGCTGGAAAGCAGCTTGACTTCTCGGAGGCTGTATCGGCGGGGTCGGCTGTGCTGCAAGTTGATCACGCCGACCAATTCCCTGCGGGCTAGCAACGGTACCGATACAAACGTCTCGCCAGGATCGGTTGACCATTGATCAAAAATCCTCGGCTCAGACTGCTCCCGGCTGTTGGTCGAAATGGCGATTGGAACCCGATGTTGCGCCAGCAAGGCCGTGTAGTCTCGCCCAAGCGGGAGTTTGGTTTGCTCCGGCTCCTCCTGATCCATATGTTTCCAAACCCAGAGCGCCAGTTCTGCGTCGTCCCGGACATAGATGAAGCAGCGGTCGCAATTGACTAGCGCGATAGCGAAACTCACGGTTGCGGCCAGCGCCTCATCCAACGTATCGCCGCGGGCAATATGCCTGCCGATCTCATGTACCCATTCAACATCGGTTTCAATCTGCGTTTGTTTCGTATACACGTTGGCAATCCTTCCCTGATTCTTTTCGGTTGTGGGCTCCGATTCGGCGAATCCGTACTCTCCCCTTTCGCCTATTGCGGCTTGGCAGCGCCTGCAATTCCAACTTCCCTGGCGCGTTCGGGCCTTGGTCTGACGGCAGCAAACAGCGACTCGGCCTCACCAGCCGCTGAAGTTCGGTTTACGGTGAACAGCCAGAAATTCTCAAACCGATCTTGCTGGCATCTGGTTTGGAACAGACCCTGGGACTTATGCTCGGCGATCACCCAGTCCACGACGATCTGATAGGAAAGGGATTCCCGGTAACCGAAGCAAGTATTGCGATCGAACTGAAATTGCGGACTGGGTGAGTCTGTAGCCGTGAGTGAATATCCGAGCAGCGACGTGTAAGGCGCAGGATCGCCGCCGCCAGCCTGTGCGCCCAGTACGATCGGGCGTCGGCTTGCCGGCAACCGTTCAACAGATTCTAGAGCAAGAATCGAAGCCGCTTTGTGTTCTCCATGAGTCTGTTCTGACGGCAGTAGTACAAAAACGAAGTCGTAATGTCCCTTGCTTAATCGCTGTTGCAGGACACGCAGAATTCGCTCTTCATGCCAACTCCGTTGGAGGGATTCACCGGCGTCGAGCGTAAACCGGTCATCTTTCTCGTTCAGGAACCACTGGTGCTGAATGCCCAAGATTCTGCCAGCCCG
>JBEKRE010000121.1:0-8077 GCA_049519055.1 Candidatus Sulfotelmatobacter sp.
TACAGGTAGAACACGGCGAGTGTGAGGGCGAGCGTGACCGGCACCGCCAGAAGTACGACGCCTGATTCACGCCAGCCCAGCGCCAGTGCAATCAGCAATGTGACCGACAACGTTGCGATCAGCAGGTGTTTGAGAAGTTCGTCGGACTTGTCTTTCGCGGTCTCGCCATAGTTGCGCGTGATCGTGATGTTCAGGTCATTTGGAAGCACATAGCCGCGCAGCGCATTGACTTTGTCCAGCACACGTTCGGAAATGTCGGTGGCGTTCGTACCTTTGCGCTTCGAAAGCGTGATGGTTACCGCGGGATACTCCGCGCCAGCTGTCTGTCCTGGACCACCGCGAGCATTGGCAAACAGCACGTAGGTGTTTGCTTCGGCGGCGCCGTCCTCAATCTTCTCTGCTACGTCACGCAGGTAGACGGGGCGCCCGGCGTGAACCCCGACCACAACCTGACGCAGGTCTTCGAGACTCGTGAAGAAAGTACCTGCTTCGACCTGAAACTCGTGATTGTCCCGCGCAAAACTACCGGCTTGGCCACGGCTGTTCGCGTTCTCGAGCTGCCCAACGATTGCGCCCGGCGTAAGGCCGTAGGCCGCGAGCCGTTGTGTGTCTAGCACTACTCGTATTTGCCTAGGCTGCCCGCCGATGATCTTCGTTTCAGAAACGTCGTTGAGCGGCTTGAGTGAGTTTTCAAGCTCACCAGCGATTCGCCGCAGGCGATAAGAGTCATAGTCTTTGCCCCACAACGTCAGGGCCATAATCGGTACGTCGTCGATCGAGCGGACCTTGATGATCGGTTGTGAAACACCAGGCGGGATACGGTCGAAGTTGGAGTAGAGCTTGTTGTAGGTCTGTACGATCGCATCTTCTTCTCTGGTGCCAACGTAGAAGCGCACGACCAGCATGCTCACGCCGGGATGACTGATCGAGTAGATGTACTCAACCCCCGGCACTTCGCGCAGCAACTTCTCCATGGGAAGACTGACACGCTGTGCCACTTCGTCAGCCGATGCGCCCGGCATCTGAACAAAAACGTCGAGCATGGGTACGACGATCTGGGGCTCTTCTTCCCGTGGGGTCTTGAGAATGCTGAAGGCGCCAAGAAGAAGTGCAGCCACGATCACCAGCGGTGTCAGTTTCGAATCAATGAAAGTGTGGGCAATGCGACCAGCCAGGCGCAAGCCCTTAGCGGGTTGTGTCGCCGAGTTGGTTTTGCTGTCAGTCATTACTGGACCTCAATGCGTTTGCCATTCAAGTCCACTGCACCCGGTTTGGCCACGAGGCGCTCGCCGTCCTGGAGGCCCGCCAGCACTTCGACCTCGGCACCGGAAGGCTTTCCCAATGTGATGTAGCGCAAACTCGCAACCTTGTTTTGGTCCAGCACATAAATGCCCTGCAATTGACCGCGTTCGACGACCGCAGAACGCGGAATCAACAGCGCCTGCCGCCCGCCGCGAGAAAACTGGGCTCGCCCGAAGAGCCCCGAACGCAGTCGTGTGTCTTTGGGTAGCTCGATTTTCACCAGGAACGAGCGACTCGCCGAGTCTGCGGCCGGGACGATCTGCACCACTCTGCCGTTCAGCCGCGCGTTGTCGAGGGCATCGATCGCGACCGAGACCCGTTGTCCGGTTCGCACGTACCGGAGATCGCTCTCGTTGACGGTGGCCTCCAGTCGATAGCGGCGCACGTCCTCGACGGTGAAGATCGGCATGCCGGGTGAAGCCAACGTGCCGGAATCAGCTTTCTTCTCTGTCACGACGCCCTCAAACGGTGCCCGAATCCGCGTGTAATCCAGAGACGTGCGTGCCTGGCTCAATGCTGCCTGCGCCTGGGCCTGCCCTGCCTTTGCCATATCGCGACGCGCGCGAGACGCTTGTTGACGGGCTTTCACCTCGTCGAACTCCTGCGGACTCACCGATTTCTTTTCGTAAAGGTTCTGGTAACGCTTCAGCGTTGATTCCGCCAAGGCCAGGTCGGAATCTGCTCCCACCAATTGCTGTTGGGCGGCAAGGACGGCTGCGGTTGCGCGGTCTACCGTGGCTCGTGGCTGGGAGTCGTCGATTACCGCGAGCACTTGACCGCGCTGCACGTGGTCTCCTTCGTGAGCCCGGATCTCGACGATGTTCCCCATCATCTGGCTCGCGACCTCACTGGTCTGGGCTGCACGTACCGTGCCCACAGCATCCAGTAAATCTGGCACGTTGGCCTGCTGCACGGCGAGCACGGGAATGTTCTGCACCCTTTCCGGCGGCGGAGTTGTGCGGCGCTGCTCGCTGGAGCAGCCGACGAGGACAAGAACTGGGGGCAGCATCAGAAACAAAAACCTGAGTCGGATATTCATAGGCTTCATGGCATCACCACCGGAGATTGCGGGTTCAAGCTTCCGCTCGCCAACTCCAGGTTGGCGTAGCTGGTCTGAAAGTGATAGACGGCCTCCCAGTAGTCAGTCTGGCTGCGGCGCGCCGCATCTTCGGCGCCCAACAAGTCGGTAATCGTGGTCAGGCCGCTGTCGTAGCGGTCTTGGTTGATGCGCAGACTCTCCTGTGCCTGGGCGATTGCCGCTCGGGCCACATCGATCTGCTGCCGATTGGCATCCGTCTCGTAATAAGCCCGTCTCACTTCGAGGCGAACGGCATCGCTAGCTGACTGCTTCATCGCCACAACCTTTTCTTCGAGGGCTCGCTGCCGAAAGAGTTCCGCCCGTTTGGCACCACCTTGAAAGATGTCGAATTGCACTTCGATCCCACCCAACCAGTTGTTGCCCCCGCCACCGGCGACGAACGTGGGATTATCCATTTCCCAGCTTGCGAAGGCATTCACCCGCGGACCGAATGACGACTGGGCCACCGACACACTCTGCCGCTGGGCTGCTTCCTCGGAGGCAATGCGCTTCAAGTCGGGGCGATTTTCGAGTGCCTGCTTTTCGACTTCTCGGAGCAAAGGGGCGGGAAGCGTGCGCTCAACCAAGGCTTCGGTGAGCTGGAACGGAGAGTCAAGCGGCACACCCATCGCCGTGTTCAGCTGTGCCCGTACCACTTCCAGAGTGTTCCTGGCCCGGATCACTTCCTGCTGTCGCTGCGCCAGGCGAACCTTCGCTGTCAGCAGATCGGACTCGACAGTCAGCCCGCTGTCGAATCTCGCCTGGCTGCGGTCCATGATCGAGTTGGAAGTTTTCGCCGACTGCTCGGCGACTTCCAGTTCCTTGGCTGCGAGTAGAACGTCGTAGTAGGAAGTGACGACCCGGAAGACTATCTCCTGATCTGTGCGGTCCAACTGGTGTCCGACGGCCTCGTTCATCTGTTTTGCCTGATTGATTCCGTGCCAACTGGCGAATGAGTCGAAGAGGTTCCAGCTCCCCCCAAACCACGTGGCGAAGTTGCCGAAGGGCAGAGGTGAGTTCAGTTTGTTCAGCGCGAAGTCTGCAGTGGTGAAACGCTGCTGCCGAAGCTTGCTGCCGAAAACATAAACCGGGTCATCACCAAGAGTCGCTGTTTCGGAAAAACTCAAGTGAGGCATGAGGAACGAGCGGGCCTCACGAACTCCGGCAGAGGCGGCTTTTGCGTCTGCGATCGCTGCCTTGCGCAGCGGATTTTTCTCCAGCGCGATCGTCACTGCCTGCTGCAGAGTAAGCGACGAAGACTGCGCCTCTTGTTGAGCTGAGGCTTCCCCAAGAGTCAGCCACGCAATAGCGAGGCTCAGAAACACTTTGACCGTGGTTCTCAACCTTGCACTCCAACGGCCTGAGTCGGCTTTGCCCACTCGGTCTTGTCTTGAACGATTTCGTAAGTTGTATGGAAACTCGCTGTCTTCTGCACCATGGCCCCTACCGAGCAATACTTTTCCTCGGAGAGACGAATGGCCTCCTCCAGCGCCACCAGGTCAATTTCAAAGCCGGTGACTACATGGTGGATTCGCACTGCCGTGAACACCTGGGGCGGACGCTCGGCTTGATCGGCTTCGACCCGCACCTCGTAGCCGGTGATTTTTTGGTGATACTTCTGGCGGAGGATAGTGACGACGTCGAACGCCGTGCACCCGGCCAATCCGGCAGCAACCAGTTCAATCGGCTTTGGGCCGGTGCCTCCGGCGGCATCGTCCAACAGCAGATGATGGCCGCTTCCGGTCTGGGCCACAAATTGGCGCTGCTGCTTAAGTGGTTGAGTCAGTTCGACTTTGGCTGTGATCATGATCGCCTCCTGCTGCTTCTATCGACCAAGCACACGAATAAATGCAAGAGGGCGCGTTTTGTTACAAGAAAACTTTCGGCCCGCGATGGCTTGCGAACTCAGTGCTTCTCCTTGCGGGCTGTATGATCGGGAACTGATAATGCGGAGAACTGCAATGAGTCTTCCTATCAAGGTTCGCCCGATACTCCTTGTCTTTATCTTTGGGACTGCGGGTGCGCTGACATCGCTGGGTTTCGCTTATCAGGCGAGTCTCATCGCGGCCTCACGCCTGATCAACCCTAGCGAACTGGTCAGGATCCTGCAGTCTGCCAAGAGTGAGAAACCGCTCATGATTCAAGTGGGCTCTCATGTCCTCTACACGCAGGCGCACATTCCCGGCTCGGAATACATTGGTCCGGCCTCCAGTGAGAGTGGCTTGCAGTCCTTGCGGAAGCGAGTGCAATCCTTGCCGCGAAACAAGTTCATCGTTCTATATTGCGGCTGCTGTCCGTGGACCCACTGTCCGAACGTCAAGCCTGCCGACGATGCGCTGGATGCAATGGGCTTCACCAATGTGAAAATTCTTTATATTGCGAACAACTTCGGGGCGGATTGGGTCGAGAAAGGCTATCCGGTTGGCAAGGGTGACTAGTGATCTGTTCGTTTCCTGGCTGGGGTCGGCATATTGAAGAAACGGATTCTCCACGGCTTAGCGTTGATCGCAATAGCAGGACTTTATTTCACGACCCGTCATCATGGCGCGCCGGCAGGTACGAGGGGCAAAGGTATCGCCGAACAATCCCTGGCCCCCGATTTCTCTCTTCCCGATTTAACTGGACAAAAACTCGATCTCTCATCCTATCGGGGCAAAGTCGTCTTACTGGACTTCTGGGCAACCTGGTGTGATCCGTGCCGGCACGAGATTCCTCATTTCGTCGAACTACAAAATAAGTATGCCGACCAGGGTCTGCAGATCATCGGTGTTTCCATGGATGATGAAGCGGAACCTGTACGCGACTTCTACCAGCGCTTCAGAATGAATTACCCGGTTGTGATGGGCAATGCTAAAACAGGTGAACTTTATGGAGGGGTTTTCGGATTGCCGATCGCATTTCTGATCGGGCGGGATGGCCGGATCACTGCCAAACATATTGGCGCAACCGACATCTCGTCTCTTGACCGCGAGATCAACACGCAACTGCGGGGTCAGTAACATTTCCTGCAAGTCCATAAGAGACTGCAAACATATGCTTGGAACCTTTCCTCAGTCGCACGATGGGGGACATACCGCCACGTCTTCTTAGAGTGCAGGCGCCGCCTCTAACTGCAGTCAACCTGGAAAACTTACAACAGTCGACTCCGTTTGCGTTATGGTGTTGGAGAACAATTTTGCCGATCGGAGGATCTGCGATGGCCTGTACCCACTTGTCTCCGGCCTGCAGTCGCAGGGACATTATCAAAGCTGGTGCTTTGGCCCTAATTCCACTGGCTGTTCCCTCCGCGCTTTATGCGCTACAGGACCAACCACTGATGACGGCGAACGGCGGCACAGATCCTTGCCCAATTCCGTGGCTAGATAAGAATGGCAGCCACAATCAGCCAGCAGGCCCGAGTCTAGAACCGGCACACATTTACCATTTCAAGGGACGGGTGGCCCGGTGCAGCACCTTCACTGGCATGGGCACCGATAACAAGGGGAATCGAATCGCTTTTGGTAGTCCAACAACGGATTATGGTGTCATGATCGGTGAATATTGGGCCGCCCGAACAGCCCAGCAAGGTAGCTTTACTCACATATGACTGACCCTGTTCCGGGGACAGGCTGTTCCCGCCAACCAGATACATGACTTTCATCCACCCATTGCCCCGTCTGGACTTTACTGGGTCGTTTCTGTTCCGGAGCGCGGTCTGAGTATTAGTTCCGACGGGCACACCTTCACGCTTGGGATGCAGAACGTAGCAGTGGTCGATCAGCCACGCTGGCCAGCGTTGGATTCGATAGCTACTCCGGCAAGAATGAACTTCAAAATGGTTTGGATATCAACCGGCGAACCCGCGAAGTACGAGAACGCCTCCAAGCATTTCCGATTCGCGGGCACCCGTGCGACGTGCCAGATGGAGGCGGAAGTTGAGATCCCGTCTATCGATTTTTCGTGGAAGTCCGATCCGCTTAATACGTCTAAGTGCGACTTCGCCATCATGGGTGAAGAAGTTAACGGGCGTTATTACGACGTGTGAGCGTGCGAAGAGGAGCAGCACTATCGACGCCCGTCACGGTTTCAATGAAGTCGTATCCGGACACAATCGGTTCTGGAAGAGTAGGCGACGATACATCCGCAACGGCAAGAGCGTCACCTGTTCGCCATAGCTCGCTCGTAGTGTGATATTACTTCCTTCCGCAACTTGGCTGCCTTGACGCAATCCGGGGCTGGACTGCGCAGGCGACGACAATCCTCTATCGTGGCTTCCAGGCTGGCGAGGAACGCCTTGCAGGCATCGCAACCGTCAAGGTGTTTCTCCAATTCATCGCATAAAGAGTCATCGAGCTGTTCGTCCAAGTAGTTCGAAAGTTCTGCGAACATCGCCTTACACCGCGCAGGTCTGGGCTGCTTGGTGGCGGTCCGAGACGTGACAGCCTCGATCATCCGTCCGGCGTGCGGCCTTCGCGCCTTCACCTTCATCAATTCCTTTCGCACGAATAGCCGCGCCCGGTGGAGACGAACCCGCACTGTCCCAGAACGTAGCCCGGTGATCTCTGCGACCTCTTCGTCGGTCAGACCCTCCATATCGCGCAGCACCAAAACAATGCGGTATTGTGGCGGTAGCCGTTGAATGGTGTCTCGCAACTGTCCCGCTTCTTCACTCCGAATGGCGAATGCTTCGGGATTGATGCTGCCATCGGCCCCCAGTTGCTCAAGTTCCTTTCGATCCGGCATGAGTTCTTCCAGAGAGAGGTCGGGATTGGGAGCAAACTTGCTCCTGCGCCGACTCATCAGGCAGCGGTTCTTTGCCACCTTGTAAAGCCACACTACGAGCGCTTTGGGACTGTCGAATTTTGGCAGGTACGGAACAGACTTAAGCAGCACTTCTTGCATGGTATCTTCCGCATCCTCGCGCTGGCCGCAGAGGCGCATGCTGAAAGAGAACACGGTATTTTGGAGCAGAGCGAGAGCCTGCTCCAGCGCCGCATCGTCACCCAGCTGCAAAAGCTGCACGGCTTGTTCTATCTCAGAACGCATTGCCGTAAATGTAGCATGGCGAACTTCTGGCTAGGTTGATTCTGAATTTGGGTTCGATTACGCAGGACTACATAGACCCGATAAAGCGGAGCTGCAACAGGATGCGACAGAGGCGGTTAGGGAGCTTTAGGCAGCTTGGGTATCGAATTGCGAGGCAGTATGGGGGGCATATTTCATTGTCTCTTTCCAAGAGGACTGAAGATCGCCCCTGACTGCGAGTGTTCGTCTCTCGATAGATCCAGCATGGGCTTGGAAAGAATGGCTCGGCTGGTCCAAACTGCACAGTTCTGACAACTAATCTGGCTCATCGGCGAGCGGAAAGGTCCGTCGCGTCAATCACCAGGGCAACGATCACGCAGGCTTAAACCCTGGTGCATGGTTCTCCACTTGGGCTGTACCGAGGTCTCACAATTATGAGCGGAAGTCTAGCGAAAGCTAGCCGGGTTCCACCTAAACTGTGCAATAGCGACCAGTTTTTCTGTGTGTACGTCGTCATAGTGCTAGCTGGATCTTTTTTGATGGACTCAGAACGACGGCAAGACGCCGAGGAGCTGGAAATGTCTATAGAAAATTCAGTGGTCGCGATTTATCAGACTCATACGGATGCTGATCGAGCGGTAAAAGAACTTCAGCGCGGCGGAGTCGACATGAAAAAGTTATCGATCGTCGGCA
>JBEKRE010000122.1:0-8022 GCA_049519055.1 Candidatus Sulfotelmatobacter sp.
ACATCACTCAAACGACGAATGCCTTGTCTAATTTCCTCTTCCTTCATCCGAGAATAGCCTAGCAAAAACCCTGGCTGCGACGGCTGGGTCAAAAAATAACGCGACATTCCGTAGATCCGAACGCCGCGTTCTGCGGCGCGAGTAAGCAACAGGGCTTCGTCGAGGCGGCGCTTTGGCCACAATGCGATGTGTGCTCCAGCGCCATCGCCGGTCACCTCGACTCGATCGCCTAGATACTCACCGACGGAGTTTAACAGGGCCACGCGACGCGATGAATTCCTGCGTCGAAGCCGACGCAAATGACGCTCATACGCCCCTGTGGTGATGAATTCTGCGAGAGCCTGCTGTTCTAGAACAGCGGAGTGCTGATCGTTGATCCACTTCGCTCCTGTGAAAGCAGCAACGAGCAATTTCGGCACGACCAGGTATCCAACCCGGAGCGATGGAAACACGGTGCGAGAGAAAGTCCCAACGTAAATGATCCGTCCATCCGTATCCAGGCCCTGTAATGATTCGAGCGGCTGTCCTCGGTAATGAAACTCGCCATCATAGTCATCTTCAACAATGACGGCATTGTTGCGATTCGCCCATTCGAGGAGGGCCAGGCGACGCGCGAGGGGAAGAATTGCTCCCGTCGGAAATTGATGGGATGGCGTTACGAAACAGAGCCGCGCGTTCTTGGGAAGCTTGGCAGGGCTTAGCCCGTCGGTATCGACTGGCACAGGAACCAAGCGAGCTCCGGCCGCAAGGAGAATCTGCCGTGTCCCCTGATAGCTGGGATTTTCAACGGCCACGCGGTCACCGCGTTCAAGCAGCACTCGCGTGATCAAATCCAAAGCTTGCTGGGAGCCATTCACAATGATGACCTCGGAGGGGTCGCAGGTCACGGCGCGTGAGCGCCGCAGATGTGCGCAGATGGCTTCCCGCAGCGCAGGATTTCCGGCCGGTGGCCCGTAATCAAGCTCGGCGACGGAAGCTCTCCGCGCGCGTCGCGTAAGCATGCGGTGCCATTGGGCAAACGGAAAAGTCTCGACGTCACTCTCGCTCCGTCCGAACTTGAAGTCGTACCGGTAATAAGGTTGCCGGCCCGAGTCCTCCAGGGTGACAGCAGCATCGGCAGCAGCGCCTCCAAAACCAGATAGACGGAGCCTTGCAGACTTTTTACCCCTAACGAGCCGACTAGAAGACAGTCCCGATGCAACATATGTTCCCGAACCACTGCGGCCAGTCACGAAACCTTCGGCCAACAATTGGTCGTACGCCTCCAAGACAACCGCGCGAGAAACGCGCAATTGTTCGGCCAAGTCGCGGGTAGAAGGCAGCCGCGCACCTGACGCAAGCTTGCCTGAGAGAACCGCGCTCCTCAGTCCGGCGTAGATCTGCTTATGGAGCGGATTTCCACCTCGGGAAAGCGGTATGGTCAATTGCATACAAAGCGGCCCTTATCAACCTACCACGCTTATGGCATCCTCAACCTGTTCGTTGCTGGTGTTTATCTGATTTCTCCTTGATGCACCGGTACTTGCGATGCTGACCGTTCGCACAGCTAGAGTCGACGATGTTCCCGTGATCAGGGAGCTGATCTCGGAACTTGCCGAGTACGAGAAGCGGCTCGAGGAAGTTCTAACTACGGAAGCCGTCATTTCGCGCGATGGGTTCGGGAAGCATCCGGAGTTCAGCGCGTTGATCGCCGAATGGGGCGGTACGACTGCTGGCTTCGCGCTGTTCTTCGGCCACTACTCTACCTGGCGAGGCGCCGGATTGTATCTGGAGGACCTGTTTGTCCGTCCCGAGCTTCGCGGGCGAGGAATCGGCAAGGCTCTTCTAGCTGGCGTCGCCCGCGCGGCCGAGGAGCAGAACCGCTTGTTCATTCGCTGGGCTGTACTCGACTGGAATCAGTCTGCCATTGCGATGTATAGGAAACTCGGCGCCGAGTTTCTCGACGAGTGGCGCATTGCTCTTCTTGCCGGCGAGAGTCTAAAGAAATTGAGTGAGCATTTACCGCTCACTCCCGCGTAAAGCTGCTACTTTTTCGAGGAGGAATATGTCATCTCAAAGATCGATCGATCAGACATCGGCTCCAGAGGTCACGCAGGGGGGGTGCCGCAACGAGAACGACGGCACCGCGAACCGGGTCAGGTTCCTTTCACTATTTCTCCTAATGTGTGCGTTGTGCTGGCAGCCCGATCGAGCATTTTCCCTGTCAGCCGGATCGGAGCCTGCTAGCGCCCGAGATGGCGCCCACGATTTCGACTTCGACATCGGCGTGTGGCATACGCACATACGCCGTGTGCCTGATCCGTTCTCGGCTTCGAGCGACGTGGTCGAAATCAACGGCACGGTCACAGTACGACCGGTTTGGGGGGGGCGCGCGAATTTGGAAGAGATTGAGGCCGACGGCCCGAAGGGACATTGGGAAGGAATGTCGCTGTTTCTGTACAATCCGCAGTCGCACCAGTGGAGTCAGACGTTCCTCAACAGTAAGTTCCCAGCTCCGTCGGGTTTTGTGGGCGAGTTTCATGATGGCCGCGGCGAGCTGTACCAACACGATACTTTTCACGACAAGTCGATCTTCGTACGGGCAGTGTGGTCGGAGATCACGCCCAATTCGCATCGTTACACGGAATCGTTTTCGAACGATGGAGGGAAGACGTGGGTTACGTCATTTGATGCTCATAAGACGCGTGAAAAGGATTTGCCGCCGTCGGACATGGCTGCTGGGGCTGAGCCGATGAGCGCCGATCCCGATGGGCACGCGTTCGACTTCGATCTGGGAACGTGGCATACGCGGTCTTCGCGGCTTATGCATCCACTGACGGGGTCAACGACATGGGCTGATCTGGAGGGGCAGACGGCGGTTCACCGAGTGTGGGGCGGACGAGCCAACCTGGCGGAATATAAGGCCGACGGGCCCGGGGGCCATATCGAATTGCTTGCTCTGCGCTGGTTCAATCCAAACACGCATGAATGGAACCTCGACTTCGCCACGCCGAATGTTGGCAAGCTAGGCGAGCAGCCCGGAGTGGGGCAGTGTAAGGATGGCCGTTGCGAATTTTATGACCAGGAGGAGTTCAACGGCAGACAAATCTGGGTTCGATTTTCCATCTGGAAAATCAGTGATAATTCCGCGCAATCCGAACAGGCGTTTTCCAATGATGGCGGAAAGACCTGGGAGGTGAACTGGATCAACAAGTACACGCGGGCGAACTAGAAATCAGGGCTGGCGGGATGAGATTCTGCCATTCAAGATGCTACGATTTCTTTTTCGAAAGAAAATGAGTCCGCCTGGAGGGCGATGCGACCATGATTGAGCTCCGCCGAGATTCTTGTTTGGCTTGGTTTGGAGCTTAACAACAAGCTCGCAGCCCAGCACTTCGCCGAGACCTGAACACCCTTACTGAGGCGTGTTTCGGAAGACCGGTGCGATTAGAGGGGCTACGGCTCTAATTCTGCATAGGTCCAGTCGCGTCTGCGGTTCTGCTTGCCCGTTGGGTAACAGGCGTGTCTGTTTCGGCGGTATCATGTTCACCTAGGCCCCCGAATACGCAGATCGGTCGTCGCAATTTCCCTGGCAGCCCCGCGGAACTGAACCTGACCCACTGTTGATCCATTCGGGCAGGCTACGGCCCGCCGTTCGTTCTCCCCATTTTTTGCAAACCATCACCCGCTCCGCGGCGGTCGTGGAGTTGCTTTCACAGAAGCGAAAACTTGGCACAGTAGCCCGCAACCAATTTCGCGCCCCGAACATTTACAGCTAACAATTTTGCCCAGTAGTTCTATTTCAGCCAACGATTTGCCGAAGCTGCGTGGAACATAGGTGCTAAAATGGCGACATTCATTTTGATACCCGGAGGGTGGCAGGGCGGTTGGGCTTTCGAAGAAGTCGCGAATCTGCTCATTGCACGAGGCCACAAAGCGCAGGCGCTCACTCTTGCCGGTCTCGGCGAGGTTCCAGCCCCAGCAACCAATCTCGCATTTCACATTGACGAGGCAGTCCGGGCGATCAGGGAATTTTCTGGCGATCTAGTTTTGGTCGGCCAGTCTTACGGTGGAATGGTCATCACCGGCGCAGCCGACCTCGAACCCACTAATATCCGAGCGCTGGTCTATGCCGACGCTTATGTGCCTCAGACCGGTGAGTCCGTGTGGTCGCTGACAAGCTCCCGCTTCCGCGAAGCCTTCATCACCGGCGCGATGGCCGACGGATTGACCTGTGCCCCACCCCCCAATCTTGACCCCCGATGCCGTCCTCATCCGATCGGAACATTTCTCCAGGCAATCGACATATCCGGGCGTTGGCGCCAAGTTTCGCGAAAGACCTACGTCGGAGCGCATGGATGGGAAGGAAGTCCGTTCCTCGACCTCTACGGACGCTTAAGCGTCGACCCAGACTGGAAGACGTTCGCTCTCAATTGTGGGCATAACATCGCACGCTTGGAACCAGAAGCTCTGACCGAGATATTGCTGGCGCAGGTTTGATGGCCGCTGCCCCGTGATAATCCGGAGTCGGTGCGGCGCGCCCATCTTTTCAGCGCGCATCGAAAGCCTGGCATCGGTCGCGGGCGCTGCCGAAAGATAGAGGCATTACCACGCTCGGATGGTCAGGCCCAGGTCCGCACCCCAATAATTCCCCAATAGGCCAAATACGCCGCCGCGATCACCAGGGCAAGCGATACGATCCGCGAGAACCTTTGGACGCCTGGACGGACTCCAGCGCTTGAACCTCGTAGAGCAACTAGAAAACTCACGAGCGACGCCAATCCGAACAGAACAGACAACACCCACAACGCAGCCGACCACACGGTGAAATTTCCCAGCCGTTCAATCAGGTCCTCGCTGCACAGGATAAAGATCACCACGAAGGCAACAAGACTAAAAACCGCAGTTAGCGGCCACCAACGCATAGCCCGCTCTGCGGGACGGCGGCGGCTACGCATTAGGCCGCCGATCATCCAGAACGGCGCGTAGAGAACGATTGAGAAGATTGAGAGCACCACGAACCCTGCAACAAGAATTTCTCCGATCGCGAACCACCCCGGAATCCTCCGAATCGTAGTTTGCGAATCGGTTTGGATGAATCGACCCTCTGCGTTGGGGGTCAGCAGCTCAAGAGTTGCGACCGGGTCGGGCGGGGCTTCCTTATCCTCGAAACGAAACTGTGCCCCTTCGACTGGTATGTAGACCTGGTGCCAACTTCCTAGTGCAAATGAGATCATCTTGCCGTCTTCGAACCGAACCCGGCTCAGACGCACGAAGCGTCCAAGAAAATGTGTCAGTTCGGTGCGAGGGGAATCGGGCTCATACCATCCAGCGTAGTCCGCCGCATTGACGGGTAACTGGGCGACTGGCGGCACCACCGGTTTCTGCAGGCTGTGCGTAATGTAAGCCCGGACCGCTTTGCCTACTTTTTCGAAGGCATCCCCACTTTCGCTGTTGATGCTGAAATAATATCCGACGCCGAAGTCAGGCATGTAGGACATGTCGGTGAGGCCTCCATCGACTCCGCCGTCGTGGCCGTGGTAGACGAAGCCATCTTCAACGCTCCAGAAATTGCTGAGGCCGTATCCGGCTTTCAAACCCTCTTTGGCGGCCCAGGTGCTCTTGGGACTCTCTATACGATCGATGTCGGGGGAGGGGACCACCTGCTTTCCATTCGCCGCGCCGCGATTGAGATAGAACTGCAGATATGCCGCCATGTCGTTGGCGGACGCGTTGATGGCCCCGGCCGGGCGCATGATGATGTGCCCGTACGGAAAAGGAGTCTTGCCGTCGGGGTGATAAAGCGTGGTCGCCGTACCGGGAGCAGGCTCGAAGTAGGTCGCGGTCTTCATCCCCATAGGATTGAGAAGATTCTGCTGCACATAGTCTTCGAACCGCTGGCCCGTTATTTTCTCGACCACGTAGGCAGCGACCGCCGGACCTTCGTTGCAATAGGCCATGCGTGTCCCGGGACGCCAGCGTGATGTGCGCGAGTGATGGTCGTAGTCGAGGCCCTCGCGCAGGCTCATTGAGTCGGGAGCCTGTTTTGCATACTCGCGAAGGTGCAAGTCGTCCCAGCCCGTGGTGTGCTCGAGCAAGTTCACCAGCCGGACGGGATCGTTCGATTCCCATGGATTGTCGAACCACACTTCTGGCGCCAGTGTGTGAAGGGGATCGTCGAGAGACAGCTTGCCCTGGTCGACCAGCATCAGGATCGACAGCGAGACGAAGGCCTTCGACGTAGAACCGATGCGGAAGAGCGTATCGGCGGTCGCGGCGCGATTGCCGGCCAGGTCGGCCATGCCGAGGCCGGTGACCCATTCGGGCCCATTCTTGTGAACGATCGCGATCGACACCCCATTCGTGTGGGTGTCTTTGAGGATCTTTTCAATCTGCTGGCGGAGTTCGTCGATCGATTGACTCGGCTTCGGCTTTTCGTCCTTACCAGCGGGTTTATCCGCGGCGAGGGAGTTCCACGTGACTAGGAACAGAAGAGCAACGCGAATGATCCATTTCAAGTGAGCGAACCTCCGTGTCAAGACTGAGGGCTGAGCGGACCATCTTTCCGGCAGATGGAACACTTCGGTTTGAAAGAACCATCCATGGAGCTCAGTCCCTCGCAATCGCATCGGGTTTTCCAAGTCTTTTTGCGGTGCCGCTCCAAATCCATCCGGCGCAACCGCAAAATGCGGCTACCCCGATTTTGCCCATAGCTTCCTTTTATAAGACATTGTCAGGCCAAGAAAAGATCTTCGCTTGAGGTGGCTTCCTGGAAGCCGCGAGTTGTGGTTCGGACCGCGCTTCCTCTTTGCGAGCGATCGGAACATCGGATTCCCACAGGTGCATCGCGGCATATGCACGCCTCGGCCTCCACCCCTCCGCGTGGCGCTCCAGTTCCTTGGGACCGCTCAGACTCAGGGCACGAGGAAGGCCCAGATCTGTCGAAGGGAAGGCGTCTGGTTGGCCCACCGCTCGCGTACAAACATATTGCTCAGTCCATTCCCCAATGCCGGGGATTTCACACAACCGCTCGACGCAATCTTCAGGGTCGACTACCCCGGTGAAACTAATCTTGCCATGGACTCGTTTCATCAATCGTCTTAAGTCTCCGCACGGCGGGGAAAACACCGCGAAGATCTATGAAGCGCCAGCTATTCCACTCGTTTGAGGTCCATTATCCAATCCGTTTCCCATGTTTTTCCACCATCGGGTGATTGTGCCTGCTCCCAGTGACCTGAGGTGGGTGTGATCTCGGACCATAGGAGCCGCGTGCGGACTGGTTTCCCGTCTTCGGTATCGTCGTTCGCATAGAACGTTCCTACGCCATTGTGGAAGCTGCCTCTCACCGGCGGATCCATCGGCCCAAGTGGCGTCCTGCTGTCCATCCACCAGATCGACCACTGCCCCGTCTTGGCGTCGAACGATCGGGCAGCTACGCCGCGGTAGGTGCCGCCCGGAACTTCGAACACGGTGTCGTCGACATTAGCGTAGCCACCCATCAGTGGCTGGCAGAATAACGTTCCCTCGAATTCGATCCACTCGTGACTGTTGACGAGGCGATGCTTCAGCTTTCGATGATAGACTTGCCAGTGTCCGAATAAAAAATCGAAGTCATGCAGTCCCGGCACCGCACTTTCTGCATGACCTATCTCTGCTCCCGAACCCGGGGAGGACTGAGCGGCGACAGACAGCCCGGACGCCATTAGGCCCAGAATCAGCCATACCGTTGCAACCAGGCGCTGATGTATTTGCACGTTTGACTCCTTTTACGTACCGAGATATTGATACGCGCATTCAGCAGGATGCGCTCCTGCAGTTCTTGTGTCACAAATTCATTGCTGCCTAATTCCCCGCGTTGCGCAGGCGCAAACGCATAATCTTCGCCGGCGTCAGCTTCGACCCTGCCTTCAGATCACCGTGATCGTCAATCGCATTCCAGCCCGAGTTGGCGATGTAGTAGAAGCCATCGCCGACAACGACACCGTGGGTCGGATCGCCCAGGGTTGGCGTGGCCCGTTCAATGACCTCCTCTGAGACGATCGC
>JBEKRE010000123.1:0-7759 GCA_049519055.1 Candidatus Sulfotelmatobacter sp.
GACTATTCCATGTCGGTCATCATCGGCCGCGCTCTGCCCGATGTCCGCGACGGACTCAAGCCCGTGCACCGCCGCATTCTCTACACCATGCAGCAGATGGGCCTCCAGCCCAATCGCGCCACGCGCAAGTGCGCCCGCATCGTCGGCGACGTTATGGGAAAATACCATCCCCACGGCAACCTCGCCGTGTATGACGCACTAGTCCGGCTCGCGCAAGATTGGAGCCTGCGCTACCCGCTGATTTTCGGACAAGGGAATTTCGGTTCCGTCGATGGCGATCCTCCCGCAGCCGATCGCTACACCGAAGCCAAGCTCGCGCAAGTTGCCACCGCACTGCTCGAAGATCTCGACAAAGAAACCGTCGACTTCCGCCCCAACTACGATGGCAGCGAAGTCGAGCCTGACGTTCTTCCCGCCCGCATTCCGAATCTTCTCGTCAACGGCTCCGACGGAATCGCCGTCGGCATGGCCACAAAAATTCCGCCGCACAACCTCACGGAAATCGTCGATGCGACTATCACCCTGGTCAACAATCCGAACGCGCAACTCGCGGAAATTCTAAAATTCGTTCAAGGCCCGGATTTCCCCACCGCCGGCATCATCCACGGCCGCGCCGGAGTTTTTGAAGCCTACCGCACCGGCCGCGGACGTTTCATGATGCGCGCCAAAGCCTCGATTGAGACCTTCAGTAAAGATCGCGAAGCCATCATCGTCACCGAAATCCCCTATCAGGTAAACAAGTCGGTACTGATCAAACGCATCGCCCAACTCGTCAACGACAAAGAGATCGAAGACATCTCCGATGTTCGCGACGAAAGCGATCGTGACGGCATGCGCATCGTGGTCGAACTCAAGCGCGGCGCTGAGCCGCAAATCGTTCTTAACCAGCTCTACAAACACACCGCCATGCAGGAAGGTTTTTCCATGATCCTGCTTGCGGTGGTCAACAACCAGCCCCGCGAAATGGGCCTGATCCAGGCCATCAAGCACTTCATCAATCACCGCGTCGAAGTCGTCCGCCGCCGCACCGCTTTCCTGCTGCAAAAAGCGAAAGACCGCGAACATATCCTCGAAGGCTATCTCACCGCCCTCGATCACCTCGACAACGTAATCACCATCATCCGCGCCAGCGCCAACCGCGCCGATGCCCGCGAAAACCTGGTCGCCTATTTCGGCGGCAAGAAAATCGACATCAACACCGCCGGCCGCGCTCCCAAGCTGAATCCCGAAAAGCCCTTCACTGCGCGCCAGGCCGAGGCCATCCTCGAACTGCAACTGCACCGCCTCACCAAGCTTTCCATCGACGAAATTTCCAACGAACTGAACGAAGTTCGGGGGCGCATCGAGGAATACGAAGCCATCCTCGCCTCCGAGAAAAAACTTCGTTCCGTCATAATCAAGGAACTGGAAGAAGTAAAAGAGGCCTACGGCGATGAGCGCCGCACCCGCATCGAAGACGAAGCCGCGGAAATCGTCCTCGAAGATCTCATTGCAGACGAGCAGGTCGCCGTCACCTTCAGCCACTCCGGCTACATGAAGCGCACGCCGATCTCCACCTACCGCATGCAGCGTCGCGGTGGCACTGGACGTACGGGCATGAAGACTCGCGACGAAGATTTCGTCGAGCACCTCTTCATCGCCTCCACCCACGCCTATATCCTCATCTTCACCAACAAGGGCCGCGTCTATTGGCTGAAGGTCTACGAAATTCCCGATGTCAGCGCCGCCGGCCGCGGTAAGCACATCGGCAACTTAATCGGCCTGCAACCCGGCGAAACCGTGCGCACCATGCTCGCCGTGCGCAACCTCGAAGCAGAAAATAAATACATTTTCTTCGCCACTCGCAACGGCCTCGTAAAAAAATCCGAGCTGCGCGAGTTCATGCACGTCCGCTCCAACGGCATCAATGCCATCAACATCGAAGACGGAGACGAACTCGTCGCCGCCCGCATTACCAACGGCGATCAAATCGTTTTCATTGCTTCGCATGAAGGCATGGCCGTCCGCTTCGATGAGAGCCACGTGCGACCCATGGGCCGCGCGGCCTATGGCGTTAATGGCATCAATCTGGAGGAAGGCGATTACGTCGTCGGCATGACGGTAACTCCGAAGCCCGGAGCGGAAAATGTGGGGACAGCCCCCTCGGGTGTCCAAGGAGCGTCAGCGACCGACGTAGAAATTCCGCCCGGCGAAGTCGTCGATCTCACGCAGAAAGGCACGCTGATCCTCTCCGTAACCGAGAACGGCTACGGCAAGCGCACTCCCGCCGATGAATACCGCCTCACCAACCGCGCCGGCAAAGGCGTCATCAACGTCAAGACAACGGAGCGCGTGGGCAAAGTCGTCGCCATCGCTCTGGTCGACGAGAACTCCCAGGTCATGCTGATCAGCCACTACGGCAAAATCATTCGCATGGATTCGAAAACTATCCGGGAATCCGGCCGCAACGCCCAAGGCGTCCGCCTCCTGCACATGGAAGCCGGCGACCGCGTAGCCGCTGCGGTAGTCTTGGCGCCCGAAGAAGAGTCCAACGGCAATGGAGGCACACTGCTCCAATAGTGGGTGCCGTTGTCATCATGAGCCAAGTGAGATCGTCCGAGGACGATCTCACGCAGTCGAAGGATCCCTCACCTGCTTTAAGGAGAGGATTGTTGTTCCGACCGATCCCCAGGGTTTGAATTCCGAATGATCTAACTTTGTTATTTCGAACAAAGTGAGGAACTTGCAAGCTCTGTCATCCCATTACTAAGCTTTGTCATTCGATCGCTAATTTCTTGTCATTCCGAACGAAGTGAGGAACCTGCTTTTCGCCGCCATCACCACTGCCCTCCCCGGTCCATCCCCGCCGCCAGCAGCCCCTATTTCACTCCCTGCTTCCGATTAATCTCCTGCGCAAACTCCGTCACAAAATTCAGCAGCGTCCCGTACCCCAGCTGCCCCAACATTCCATAAGCTCCATTGGTCAACGCATTCTGCGACCCCGGCTTCCACACCGCCGAGAGCGCCCCTCCGCCAAACGCGCCTCCATACAGCGCCCACTGCGGATGCAAATGCTCCTCACTCCGGTCATAAGTTAGCAAATTCCGGATGAACGCATGCCGCGTCCGCGGCCACAATCCATCGCACTTGCACCGGTCGTACCGAACCTCATATCCCAGCTTCGCGTTGCCCAGAGCCGCCAGCGAATTCGCCGCAATAAATTGTCCTTCCCGCGACGCCCACCGTTCACCAAATCCTCCAATCCCACCTTGCCACTGCCGCGGCGTCCCGCTTGCCTGATCAAGCAGCGCCCCGAACATGCGCTTCACATAAGCCTCCGGAGTAGTCAGCGTCTGTTTCAAATAGATATCCTTCCGCTGCTCCGCCGACAGTGTGAGCAGCTTCCGGTTCTTCCCCACATAAATTCCGGCGATCCGCGACGACTCCCAATCCCTAGCCTTAAGCAGCCCAGCCGTAGCCACGTCCTTCGTCATGCCCACAGCCTGCTTCGTCCTGTCCTGGACCTGCTGCACCGGATTCGCGCTCTCATCTTTCTTGCTTTCTCCCGGCGCGTCCGGAGGCTCTTTCCCCGGTGTCTGTCCCGGATCCTGCGAAGGATTTTGAGTAGGATTCTGTGGCGGCTCGCTGCCCTGCGCCCACGCCGCTCCCGGGCACATCACCACCAGCAAACACACCATCACCAAAGCGCCGCAAGCCCGGTCCCGAGCACCCGCAACCTGTCGCATTCCGCCAACACACTCTCCGCGAACTCCGCGGCCTTTCTCGGCGAACTCTGCCCTCATTGTCGTACCGAGCGAGCGTTCTTTGCGCAGCGAGAGCCTGCCCTGAGCGAAGCCGAAGGGAATCTGGGCGAGCCGCGGGTTGTGTCGCGTTCTTTGCGACACGATAATTGCGCCTTCGGCTAGCTCCCTTATTCCTTTCTTCAACCTCCAGCCCACGCCAACCCCAATGCTAAACTTCGTTGGATGCACTCCCTCTACAACCGTGTTGCCGGTCAGAGCGTGGAACGCATTGCCGCACTCAGCGACGGCATCTTCGCCGTCGCCATGACGCTGCTTGTCCTCGACCTCCGCGTCCCCGCCGCCGAAGCCATTCACTCCGAACACGATCTCCGTCGCGCACTCATCGTACTGTCTCCGCGCCTGCTCATCTTCCTCATGAGCATCATGACCAACGGCATCTTCTGGGTTGGCCAGCAAACCCAACTCAACTATTTCGCCCGCTCCGACCGCAATCTCGCTTGGATCCACATCGGCTTCCTCTGCGCCATATGTCTCACTCCATTTTCCACATCGCTTCTCGCCGAATTCATCCACTACCGCACCGCGCTGCTCGCCTTTTGGAGCAACATTCTCCTCCTCGGACTCACACTTTATTGGAGTTGGAGTTACGCCACCCGCGCCCATCTCCTCGCCGACGATCTCCCGCCCGAAATCCACCCCGCTGTCATCCGCCGCATCGTCATCGCCCAATCCCTCTATGCCGCCGGCGCCGCCCTCTGCTTCATCAACACGTACTATGCCATCGCAGCGATTGTGTTGGTGCAAGTAAACTACGCCATCGCCCCCAGGTTCTGCTGGGGACTTTTCTCCCGCCGTTCATTGCAAGCTGAGGACCGAAAAGAAGAACGCGCAAGGTGACGTAGGCGAAGGCGTGCATAACAAAGGTGACGTAGAGGAACGCCAGCACAAGCGTGGAAGAGCGGCGCTTCAGCGCCGGGCTTTAAACCCCTGCGGATGCCTTAGCTAGAACGATCACCTAAACAGAGATTAAGAAGGATTCGACCAACTCGGTACTAGCAACTCTATGCCCGCTATTACCCTCTCTCAAACGCGTGCTTCTTTTCCAATTCCTCCACCGCCGCCCGCATCGCCGCTTCAAATCGTTCCGCCTGCCCCATCAACCCCGCAGTCGCCTCCGCCTGCTCGCCCTCGATTCGCACCAGCCCGTCTCCCGCCACCAACCGTCCCGCAACTTCCAGCAAGTGCGCCGGCTTAGTCTCCAAATACTGCGCGTCCGTCGGATCCCCAATCCAAACTCGCTTTTCGACGGCCTTGTCATTCCGAACGAAGTGAGGAACCTGATTTCCGCCGCCATCTTCACCGCGGCCAGCAGGCGTATCCCCGCCGGTGGCACTCTCCGCACTCGGTACTCGGTGCTCGGTACTCAACTTCGTCCCCCAATAAACCTTCCTCTCGATAAACGTCGCAATCGCATCATCCGCAGCTTTTCCAAACACCCACTTCTGCCTCGTGAAGTCGTAGTAGCGGCTGGAAAACGCCACCGGCACCAGCTTCCCCGACTTCACAAACTCAATTTGCCTCTTGTCGACTTCCTTGCGTAGCGCATTGATCACCGGCGCCTCCGCATCCTTCGGCTCCAGCGACGGCAGCACCTCCCGCACCGTCGCCGACAAATTCACCGCCACCGGCGCATGCAGCGTCTCCGAACTCTCCAGCCGTACGTCCCCATGCAACACCCAAAAATCCGCCCCCGACGTCGACCGATGAAACGGCCACTCCAACGCAATCGTCAAAGGCAACCCCGTCAAAGTCACCCAAATCTTTTTCTGCTGGTCCTGCGCCATCTCTTAAGCACCTCGATGAAAATGAATTCTATGTGTCATGCTGAGCGAAGTGGAATCGTCCGCAGGACGATTCCGTTTGCGCCCAGGATTTTTCGTAGAGATCGATGGGAACCTCACGGTGGAGCGCCTAACTGCAAAAAAGGTAGAATCCAAAGCAAGTCGCCATTCTGCATGGTCATAGAACTCGGCCCCGTCACGGAAGTCACCATCCGGAAAAACGGAGCGCGCTTGAGCAAGGATGTCCTTGATTCGAGAATCCGTTTCAAAAAATAAGGGTGAGGTCAAGATGGGCTCCTTCGAATTCACGCGCAACTCGCTACTTCTTCTTCCCGCTCACCTTCGTCCCCATCCGCAACAACTTCCTAACCGTCCCGGTAGGCAGACTCTTCATCTGATCGTGCAACTCAGTCACCGCGTCAAAAAATCCTGCCATCGCCGCCAGCCGCTCCCGGGTAAAATCCGCGCCCGATTCTTTCGGATCCAACTGGTCCAAACTCCGCCGCAGCATCTCCCGCGTGGGATCGATCTCCCTCCGCTTCCTCTGCTCAATCACCAGCCGGAACATCTCCCACACATCTTTCATCGACTCATAATGTTCCCGCCGGTCGCCCAGCACATGTACCGCCCGCACAATCCCCCAAGTCTCCAGCTCGCGGATCGACGTACTCACATTCGACCGCGCCACGCTCAGCGTCTCCGCAATCTCCTCCGCCGGCAGTGCCCGCGGCGACAAATACAGCAGCGCATGAATCTGCGCCACCGTCCGGTTGATCCCCCACCGCGTCCCCATCTCGCCCCAGTGCAAGATGTATGCCTTCTGCACTCCAGTCAGGTCGGCCATATCAATACTTTCAGTTCAAACAGAATCTACAGAACGCCAGACACCCAGGTCAATGCCACCGATGCTCGGCTGGAATATAAAGTGACTCTGAAAATTGCGGAAAACCGACGCCAGAGACCCGATGCTGAAAGACATGATGAGGAAAAACCGCTGCGGGAACCCTGACGCCCAGATATAAGGCTGAAAAACTGACGCCGGGATACCGGGGAAGAGTGGCGCTTCAGCGCCGTGTTGCGGACGAAAAAGAGAGCTGGGCTTTAGCTCCAGTGGTCGCACTTCGCCCTCTTCATGACTCCCTTCCAGGTACTCGGGTCTCGCCACTTTTCCCGCTGTCCGTAAGAGATTTCTCGTCCACTTTCTTCTGCACCGTTTTCTTCGCCGCCTCCGCCCGCTTCCGCTCCTGGTACCGACGATCATGAAACGACTGGTCCGCCGCCTGTTTTTTCATATCCACTCAGCTTACACCCACACAAATCTAACCACTCTAAGATAGACGTGGCGCGTGCGCGCCCCCGCCCGGGAAATCCCAATGCATCGCAACTCAGGCGCGGACAGCCCTCCTCGAAGCGAGGGGATCAGCTGCCAAGTCGCTAAACAGTCGTCGGGGAAAGGTCAATTCGTGGCCCCGGGAACCAAATCCCTAACCCCCTGCATTTTTTAAATTGCCCCTTGCGTTTTCTTCCGTTCATCTGCTATAAACAATTCACCGAGAGCAGACGTGTGGCTAAGCCGGTCGTATTTTTGAAACTCTCGGTCTCGTCCGGCATCTAACTTTTAGAGAGCGTAACAACTAAAGTTCTCAATCGTCCCGGCCACGGGACTTCATTCGGAGAGCAACATCGTTTCCGAAGGGTACCTTCAAAGCAAGGACCTCCATAAGGATCTTTTCTCAATTTCTTGTCTTCCGTGTCGGCGTGCGCCGAAAGTGGCGTTGTCTCCGATCGGAAGACCATACGGTTGCGCGCTGTTTCGAGCGCCGCCCAAAAGCCATGTCATTCCGAATCGGACCGAAAGGCCGGTCAGGAACCTGTTTGGAGGCTGGGCTGGCAGCTTTCCTGTCGTCGCTCTACAAAATTCCTGATGTGGAAATCATCTGGAAATTCTGTGGGAAGCGATGTTTGACGGGATTATTCGCCGCGCTGTATGTTTATCAAGTTTCGAGGACAGTCGGATTCGCATTCGTGCGTTTTCGCCTGGACTGAATTCGCGCCGCCTCGGCGGACCGCGATTCGGTCTTTGACAACTAGGTTGAACGTGCCAGTCGTGAGAAATCGGTTCGGGCATAAGTCCGAGCGATCTCACAAGATAGACCACCACGGTCTTCAAGCTCT
>JBEKRE010000124.1:0-7492 GCA_049519055.1 Candidatus Sulfotelmatobacter sp.
CTTTCTCTATTCGTCCAAGCAGGGAGACGATGAAAACGCCCTGGCCGGTGAAACCGCAGGGAACGTGCCCAAGGCAGTCTCGGCAGCGAAACGGACCGGAAATTCGGTCAGATCCCGTGGCTGATCATGCGCCCGAATGCAAAGTGGCATCTTAGTAATTTCCCTTCGAGAACGAGGAAATTTGCTTCTTAGGCTTTCAATTAATTGGCTCTTTGAGGTAGGCTTAGGGCCGTTTTCTAAGGAGGCCTCTATGGCACAGAACACTCCAGTCGAACTAGTACGGCACGCTTCGACGGTTTCCATTTTGTGGGGCGTTTTGCTGATTGTCTTCGGTACGGTGGCGGTCGGTTCGCCATTTCTTGCCGCCGTGGCGGTTAACGTGGTCGTCGGCTGGCTGATTGTTTTGGCAGGCGTGGTCCACCTAATACTTGCCTTTCGCGCGCATGGAGCCGGCGGCATGATATGGAAGTTCTTAGTGGGCGTCGCGTATGTGTGCTTCGGCGCCTACCTGATCATGCATCCGGTACTGGGTGTGGCGTCGCTAACTTTGGTGCTCGCATCGCTCTTCCTGATTGAAGGTATCTTGGACATCGTTCTGTTTTTCAAGATACGCCCGACGCAACGATCGACCTGGGTGCTGGTGGACGGGATCATTACCCTGTTGCTCGGGCTGATGATCTACACGCAATGGCCGTCGAGTTCGGCTTGGGCGATCGGCACCCTGGTTGGTATCAGCATGATCTTCAGCGGGGTCGCGCGAGTGATGATGTCATTGGCGGTGCGTAAGACGACGGAGACGACATCGTCATCGTCGTTAGCGGCCTAGTGGAGCGAACCGCCTGATGGAAACTCTTCGCCGCGACGTGGACGGATTCGACGCGTCAGGAAAGCCTCTTCGCTAAAGTCCGCGTTTCCAAACGTTAACGTTCGCATGGACTTCCGCAGCGCGGATGTCGGAGATTTAGTCTACGAGTGCCATCACATGTTTCATCAGGAGTTTGGCATGATGGCGACTGTTCGGGTTCTCCACAAACGGGAGGAGCAAAACTAGACCATTACAGCGGAGGAAAGGCAGACCAATCGGGTGGACCACCCGTTCCCCTGATTCTTTGTTTCTTGCGAGCACTCCCAGCGTGACAGCCGGGAAAACCCTTGTAGGTTTATAGGTGCAAGGGCTCGAAAGAGGTTGAAAGGGAGTGGCCCATAGCGCCGGCGGGTGTCCCCCCGCAGTAGAACGCGGGGCGCGGATTGAAACAGGTTCGGCGTGGTGTTCGCGCTGTGCGAATCAGCGTCGCCAATTGTCTGGCTGGTTGGTCTCCACCCGAGCGCGCCTCCGTTCGCCAACCGAGGACCATTCTGGAGAAAAGAATCTGTTTGAATAGAAAAATCCATGGAACCGCAAGTGTGTCAATTGAGGATTGTCTCAGCGGAGGTTCACCCCAGTTGATAAAGGCGGCATGGGGGCGCGCGATGCGCCCCCGCGAGCCAGGAAAAGCGACGACTTCGGTTTAGCCGATCCAAACAACAGCAACAGCACGAAGTTGAAAGCTTTCTTTTTCGCCGAGCTCAGGCAAGGTCGTAGCGATCAAGGTTCATTACCTTGTTCCAGGCAGCCGCGAAATCCTTCACAAACGCCTCCTTCGAGTCGTCACATGCATAGACTTCTGCGATTGCCCGGAGCTGGGAGTTCGAACCGAAGAGGAGGTCGACGCGCGTGCCGGTCCACTTGATTTTGTCCGTTGCGCGATCGCGCCCCTCATACACGCCATCGGATGTAGAGGAGGCCTGCCACTTCGTATTCATATCGAGCAGGTTGACGAAGAAATCATTCGTCAGCATCTCGGGCCGGTTGGTGAAGACGCCGTGTTTGGCCTTCCCGAAGTTCGCACTCAGGGCGCGCATGCCGCCGACCAGAACCGTCATCTCGGGGGCAGTCAGTGTCAGCAACTGCGCCCGATCCAGCAGCAACTCCTCAGCCGACAGGGGCTGTCCGCTTCGGAGATAGTTGCGGAACCCGTCAGCGATCGGCTCCATTACGGCGAATGAGTGCACGTCCGTCTGTTCCTGCGAAGCATCCGTGCGCCCGGGCGAAAAAGTAATCTTCACTTCATGCCCGGCCCTTTTCGCAGATTCCTCGACGGCTGCGCAGCCGCCCAGAACGATCAGGTCAGCAAGGGAGACTTTCGTCCCTTTGTTCCCATTGGACTGCAAGCTGTTGAAATCCTTTTGGATCGCCTCGAGCGTCCGCAGAACCTTCACCAGTTCGGTCGGCTGGTTCACTTCCCAATCCTTTTGTGGCGTGAGGCGAATGCGCGCCCCGTTCGCCCCACCGCGCTTGTCAGAGCCGCGGAACGACGCCGCCGATGCCCAGGCAGTTGCGACCAGCTGGGAGATCGACAGTCCGGATTTGAGGATCTTCGCCTTCAGAGCAGCAATGTCCTGCTCCCCGATCAATTTATGATCCACGGCGGGAACAGGGTCTTGCCACACCAGAGACTCCTTCGGAACGAGCGGGCCAAGGTACCGCGAGATCGGCCCCATGTCGCGGTGCGTCAGTTTGAACCATGCCCGCGCAAACACGTCTGCGAACTGATCCGGATGTTCGTAGAAGCGCCGTGAAATCTTTTCGTAAGCGGGGTCGAACCGCAAGGCGAGGTCCGTGGTCAGCATGGAGGGCGCATGACGCTTCCGCGAATCGTGCGCATCCGGCACCGTACCGGCGCCAGCGCCATTTTTCGGCGTCCACTGATGCGCTCCGGCCGGACTCTTCGTCAATTCCCATTCGTAGCTGAATAGGTTGGTGAAGAAGTTGTTGCTCCACTTCGTCGGCGTCGTGGTCCAAATGACTTCCAAGCCGCTACCGATGGTGTCACCACCAAAACCTTTGCCAAATTTATTCTTCCACCCTAAGCCTTGGTCTTCGATGTCAGCACCTTCTGGTTCAGCGCCTACATATTGAGCGGGGACGGCAGCGCCGTGGGTTTTGCCGAAGCTGTGTCCGCCGGCAATGAGCGCGACCGTTTCTTCATCGTTCATCGCCATGCGGGCGAACGTTTCCCGGATATCCCGTGCCGCAGCAATGGGATCGGGCTTGCCATTGGGCCCTTCCGGATTCACATAGATCAGACCCATTTGCACGGCAGCGAGCGGATTGGAAAGATCACGGTCACCGCTGTAACGCTCGTCCGCCAGCCACGTGCCCTCAGGTCCCCAATAAATTTCCTCTTCGGGCTCCCAGACATCCTCGCGCCCGCCACCAAAACCGAACGTCTTGAATCCCATGGACTCGAGGGCGACGTTGCCCGTCAGAATCATGAGGTCGGCCCACGAAATTTTCCGGCCATACTTCTGCTTGATCGGCCACAGCAGCCGACGCGCCTTGTCCAGGTTCACGTTGTCCGGCCAGCTATTGAGTGGCGCGAAGCGCTGCTGACCAGACCCCGCTCCGCCGCGGCCGTCGCCGATGCGGTACGTGCCCGCGCTGTGCCACGCCATACGAATGAAAAGTGGCCCATAGTGGCCAAAGTCAGCGGGCCACCACTCCTGCGAGTCCGTCATCAAGGCATGCAGGTCCGTGATCACGGCATTCAGGTCGAGCGTCTTGAACTCTTCCGCGTAATTGAACTCCTTACCCATCGGATCGGACAGTGGGGAATGCTGGTGCAGTACCTTCAGGTTCACCTGATTCGGCCACCAATCAACATTCGTGTAGGATTTGCGAGCGCCGTGCCCTACTGGGCACTTCGATTCGGCTGCGGTATTTTTTTCCTTAGCTTCGGGGACAACACTCCCCGATGAAGTCGCGAGTGTATTTTCCATATGTTTTCGTCCTTCGATTCTTGATTGCGTACTGCGTGAAAAAGCTACTTTTTTGCCCTGCAGCGACGACAGAGGCCAAAGACCTCGATCAAGGGCTGCGTCAGATCAAAGCCGCCCGGCAGTTGCCGGAATAGCCGGTTGAAATCGATGAAATCTCCTTCGATGTCCTGCACCGATTTACAGCGGGAGCAGACCAGGTGGTGATGAGGTTCGAGATTACCGTCCACGCGCAACGTGGACGCATGAGGAGTGACCTCTCGCAGCAGTCCACACTCGATGAAAAGCCGCAGATTGTTGTAGACCGTGGCGAGAGAGATGGATGGAATGCGACGTCGGACCACGGCGTAAATGTCTTCCGGGGAATAGTGTCCGTGGGAAGCGACGACGGCCTCATAGACCACCTGACGCTGGTGCGTGACCGCCAAACCGTGCTTCGCGGCCAGCTCACGGAACTGTTTATGGGTGAGACGCATGATTATCGGATGAGAATGATTATAAAACCACCCAGAGCAGTGTCAACCGAAATCTTTCATGTGACCTCGAAGAGGGCGGGCGTCTGTGCGGCGTGGACGTGACTGTGCAAGCCATCGAGCCGAGTCACACGACCTTGCTCGTGCGGTACATTCTCGCCAACCGAGTCATCGCTCATCAGATGGCGAAGTCGCCCGACATCTCCGAGGGGACCAAGAGTGATGGAGTTCAAACGCGTCGACGTTTCCGACGGCTACGACGAAACTTGGTCCTGGAACCTGAATTGAAAAAAGGACCATGTACTGCGGCATCTCCCAAGGAGCGTGAGCAGCGCTTGAGCTGTATCCCCATAAGGGATACACTATATCCCATGGCATACAAGGCGACGACCATCGAAGACCTGCTCGGCATCATGAAGCGCGTTCAGGGTGAGAAGACGCTGACCCAGTTCGCGGCCGAACTGGACCTGTCTAAGCAATATCTCTGCAACGTCTACAATCGCCGCAAGGAACCCAGCCAGCGTCTGCTCGACAAACTGGGCTTCGCCCGGGAAACCACCTACTTCCGATCGCCGACCGCTGCCCGCAAGGAGAAGAAGAAATGAGCGCAAACAATTCACATTCTGTCCAATCAGGCGGCAAGCAGCGGGTCCGGTCAATGTCATCCTCGACAAGTCGGGCTCCATGTGCGCGAAGGTCCAGGACGTAATCGGCGGGTTCAATCTTTACTCGACGAACTCGCGAAAGAGCCGGCTGTTGAGTACGGGTTCTCGCTGACGCTGTTCGACACCGTCGTGCAAATGAAATACAAGGCGGCGCCGCTCGCCAAAGTCGCCAAGCTTGACGATACGATCTACCACCCCAGCGGAAACACGGCTCTGTTTGACGCGGTCGGTAACACGGTGCAAACGGTGAGCAGCGACGGCTTCGACAAGATCATCACAGTCATCATGACGGATGGGGAAGAAAACTCCTCGCGTGAATGGACTCTGCAAGCCATCCGTGAACTGATCCGAAGGAAAGAAGCGGCGGGCAATTGGACCTTCGTCTTCCTTGGGGCGAACCTGGATGCGTTCGCGCAAGGTGCCAGCCTCGGCGTGCCGATGGCGAATTCTGTCCGCTACGATCCCGCGAACTACCGGGGTGTCTACGCAGCTCTGGCCCAGAACACGAATGTGTTCTCAGCCGCCCTGGGTGGGTGAATAGAAGTTGGCTCTGGGTGAGCCCCAGCGGAAGCAGCTAGTCTTCGGCACACCATAGCGAGCCCCTGGACGATTGCGACGGCAAGATCGGCGAGGGCGGAACTGGCGGGTTGGTTGTTCCCTGATTCGAGAGCACAGGTGGCCGACCGAGTTCACAAAGCAGTGATTTCGTCAGCCAGAGACTGCACTCTTGCTTCGGGCCTTTTCGCCTTCCTTGGTTCGACGCAGTTTCCCCGACTAGCTGACCAGCATTGACGTCGTACAGAAAATGAGCTGGAATCGTTCGTGTACGTTAGCGTCACAAGCCCAGCTTGCCTGCGCGTCGGAAGCAGTTGCAGCTCGAACTGCATGAAGGTGAGATACGCCGATACCTTTTCGGCGCACGTAATCTGCCCACTCCACACACTTCTGCCGTCGGGCAGTTCCCGATAGGGATCTATCGTTTTTCGGTATGAATCCGCGAAACCTCACTTCTGGTTCATTCGTCATCCACACACAAGCGGCAACCACCAAAAAAGCTTCCCACTTCCCGGAGGTAGCGATCCAAGACTGGCGTCGGAGGATTATGATTCTCGCCGGTTAAGCAGCAGATACTCGGACTGGCGCCTAGCGACGCTTCCGCTGAGGCTCTGAGGCGACAGCATCGAAGATTACTCCTCGCAAGTCGGCTTATCGTTTGCCTCCTCCGTAGGCCTCTTCAGGCCGTTATTACCGGTCGTGAAACCCGATAAAGCTGCCCGGCAAAAGCTCCCAAACCCAGGCACACCACACCCAAGCGGACCAGGCTACCAAGATACGGGATGAACCCAACAATAGTGAGGATCAACAGGCCCACCAGGAGTCCCAGCAACCAATCGCCCTTCGTCGCTCCGGAGGGTTTCAGAAGTATCCGCCCCAGGAAGGCTCCAACCCAAACCTTCGCCAGGTAGATCGCAGCCAGATAAACCGCGAATACCATTAGCGAGATCGGGATGCCAATCAGCGTGAGGGCTACCACGACTATGGCCACCGGGACACCCGCCAGGACCCCAACCCCCAGCGCGAGGCTGAGCCAGCCTGAGCCCACCGCCTGAGTCGTGGCCCGGAAAAAACCGGGAAACAGAACGAGGCCCAGCCACCCCACTAGCATGGCGGCAGCGAACCAGACAGCCTGGAGGAAGTAGATTCTGGGGCGCGTGAACCGGCTCTCCCGCACCTGCACCTTGATGTCACGTTTTCCCGCAATGGTCGCGCCGTCGGCGATGTGCACTTCTTCCAGCCGGTGCACGCGAGCGCTCAGGTTGCCGCCGACCCAGGCTGTGTTCGTCAGCGTAAGGCTAACTCCGGCCATGGTCAGATCGCGGCCGATACTGCCGCTCACATCGGCATTGCCACTAGTCAAGATGTCCACACTGCGCTTTACCTCGCCCTCGAGGCTGACGTCGCCAGCGGCAGCCAGGATACCTTCACCCACGTGGCCACGGTCATTCAAACGCAAGGTTTGCGCAAAACCGTAGAGGCTGTGACCCAATTGCCCGTCCACGTCGAGCGACTTTGAAAAGTTGAAGATACGGCCTTCCACGATTCCGCTGACCACAGTTCTCTTGGCAAAACTCACCAGGTCGCCCCTGATGGTGCCACGCACTTCCACGGTCCGGCCAAAAGCCAGCACGTCCCCATTGATCACGCCTTCAATGCGCACAGTGTTGCCGGTGGCCACAAGGGTGTCGTCCACAGTCTCGCTCGCCGGCACGGTAACGAACTCCCCGTGACGCCGATCCAGCGCAAAGCTGGGCAACGACAACGTAAGCAGGACGATCAGCAGGCCGAAGCCAGTCCTGGGTAGCCGCCATCGGCGCCCCAGCAGCAGTGCGCTCGCGCCCAGCAGCAATAGAAAAACGAAACCCCCAACGACCACAGCATACTCAGTCAACATGGCAGTACCTCCGTGCGCAAAATAGTCAGAAATGTTAAACATCAGGTTCGTCAGGCCGCTGAGGCTGAAGGGATTGACCCACTCCA
>JBEKRE010000125.1:0-7416 GCA_049519055.1 Candidatus Sulfotelmatobacter sp.
ACGGCGAGCGCCATCATCGGGGCGCGGTGCCAGCCCGCCGCGCAGTGGATGAGCAGCTTGTTCTCCTTCTTGGCCAACGCCGGTTTGGCGAACTTCACGCCGCGCCTGAAAACTTCTGGTGACTTTGGTGCCAGGTCGTCGGAGACGTAGTTCCAGAGAATGCGTATCCCGTGGAGCTTGGCGAGTTTTGTGTTATCGAAGCGGCTCAGGTTCAGGATGTGAGTAACGCCCTGCCGGGACGCCTCGGCCATTTTGGCGCCATCCCGAATACAGCTTCCGATTGCGATCTGCTCCGTCACCCAGCTTATGTCGTGGGCGATGGCGATCGGTCCAAGAGCCGCCGTTGTCTCCGCTTTGCGCTTGGTCTGCGGCTGCTGCTTCTTCGTGGACATTGCCTCCGATGTCGCGTCATTCGATCTAGATTTGCACCCTTTTCGGGGAGTAGGTCAAGCTTCATCCTTGCTTTCGCTTTTTGCCGCGGCGTTGCACGTCCCAATCGTATGCATCACGGCAAGCCAGACGTTCACGTTCGCGCTCCCGCATGTTCACCTCCAATTGGTTTCTAGCTCGTTTGGTTTGTTCACCCTCCGACAATTTCATCTCAGGGAAGATCTGTTCTGTGTCATCGGGCTCAGGAGCTACCATTGCGCCCCCCGACCGGAGATGCGGTTTTGGCTTCAGAGGAGCACAGACAGGCGCATAGGGATCGGCAGAATCTCCGGGTGCCGAGTTATTCATCGCCAACAGCTTTGCCAACTCCAGGCGGGAGGACACTCCCAGCTTAGCGAAAATATTGGCCAAAAAGTGCTTCACGGTGGCCTCGCCGATCTTGAAGGACTGTGCGATCTCTTTGTTGGAGTATCCCGCCACCACTCTGGGCACAATCTCCAGCTCGCGAGCGGTCAAGCGAAATTTCTTCTGCCATGATTCGCCGCTGGAATACCGCACCTGCTTAGGTGAATGCTGTGCCAAATTGGAAACTTGCTCTCGTCCCATCACGTTGTGGATCACTTTCAGCAACACTTGAGTGGCGGAATCTTTTGGTACGACTCCCCTTGCTCCTAAATGTATACCCTCTACAATCTCGCCTTCCATCGTCGCAGCCGTAAGCAGGATCAAACGCACCGGAGTCGAATTCTCGCTGCTGGTTAGATCTCGCAACGCTTTCGATCCAGGCCCTTCCAAAATACTCTTCAGCATCGCCTGATCCAGCAAGAGGATGTCGGGTTTCAACTGCTGCGCCAGTCTCACGACGTGCGCGCTATAGTAGGCTTCACCAACGACTTCAAGATCAGGCTCGGTTTCCAGAAGCCGGCGCAGACCATCGCGGAAAATCGGATGGCTGTCGGCAATCACGATGCGGGTGGGCCGCGACTTCTTAAGGTTTAACGAATTCTCTCCCGCCGGAACAATCCAGTCGCTCATGTGAGTCAACCGCCCGCAGTTCAGGCATGGGGTTAGGGGCCCCCGCCCCGGGCAGTGCGGACAGGCACCTAGGGTTTGGAACGTGTCGAATGGCCGCCGGCACAAGACACAGTTCCACAGATCTCCCACCGGTGGCGATGTTTTGCAGATCGGGCAAGCGTACCCTTCTCGGCGCGGCAATTGTGCTAAACGTGACAGGGCTCGCGCTTGCCGCAGCCCGACCCAGCAATTCATGAATATGAAGACGCAGACGACTCCCAACCAGCCCTGAATTGCGATCGTGCCCATGTCGACATTAAAAGCCCAGATGGCGAAACTAATGAATCCCGCTGCGCCTAGGAGGCCGATTATCGAAGCCACCATTAAGCTGCGGGCTCGTCCCAGTCCAAACCAGAGCAGGGAACGAAGGATCTGGCCGCCGTCCAAGGGATAAACAGGCAGCATGTTGAAAATCAGCAGAAACAGGTTCATGAACCAAATCGCATTCAGAAACGCGAAGAGATCAGGCGCCGCTTCCGCCCAACCCATTGACTGGCTCAATCCTCTGATCAAGAACAAGGCCGGTAGGAGCACCAGGTTGACCAGCGGTCCCGCCCCAATGCACCAAAGCGTGGCACCCGGCCTCGGTGGCGGATTCACGTACGCCACTCCGCCAAGCGGCCAGAGCATTATTTGATTCGCGGTTCCCCCAACTTGTCGACAAGCAAGGGCATGCCCGAACTCGTGAAGTAATACGATCGCGAACAGGGACAGGTACTCCAGAACATTCCAAGTGATAGAGGAATACTTCCCGCTTCGGCTCAGGATTTCGGACACTGCCACTAGAAACCAGGACCAGTGCGAAAACACATCAATTCCAACAAAACGGAAGAGGCGGATCACTCCTCGGCGGGGGCTCGGCACGGGTTTCATACGGCCCAGTCGGTGAATAAGGTAGACGCGCTGTTCCGGTTAGAGCCCGGCGGCGGCTGTGGGCGGTCCCGGGTAAGCCCGCACCTGTGAAAGCAAACTGCCAGCCCCGCCGCTGAGCGGGGCCGGTCGGGTTTCGCCCGGCCCGGGTTATGAGGTTGGAGCACGCTCACCACGGAATGAATCAGTTTCGTCTGGCTGTGTACTCCCACGTGTGCTTTCATCCCGAATACCACTTCCTGCCCTTGCGTGCCGGGTGCATCTCCGGATCCCGTTCCTGCCGGGCGTTCCGCAAGTGCTCGCCTACGCGCTCAAACGGCCGCTCCCTCCAGCGACGGTCACGAAGCCATTCCAGCGCTGGCCTTCACGTGTCCTTTGGCCGTCGATCCTTAATGTTGCGCGTAGCCAGCAGCAAGCGCACCCACGGAAAGCGGATAAAACACGAAACTGCAGGCGTTAAAAGAACAGGACAGTTTCCCGCTTCTGATCAGGCGCGCCGTCGAGTCTGGTGGGAACGGCTCTTCGAACTGGGCCTTCTCCAGGCTCTCTCCCGCATGGCGAAGCAGTTCGTCCCCCCGTGAAAAATTCGCCTTCTCTATCTTCCCGCTGGCAACGATTAGGACGTCGAAGTCTGCACTCGCATATCCCTTGATGATGGCAGGAAGTTTAATGGTGCGCATCTGGCTCAATTCTTCCCCGGCACTCATCTGGTTCTTGGGAAGATGAACGTGGGCTAGGTTGCGCATGCGCGACGGGGTCTCTTCCAGCCGGGGATTCGCTTCAAGCGCAAGATTGTAAGTGTGACGAGCTGCTGGCAGTTTTTGCTCCTTCTCGTATACTTGCCCGAGATGGTCGCCCACCAGTCCATCCTGTCTTAGCTGCCATGCCGAGTTCAGGTAGCTTTCTGCCCGCGCCAGATCGCCCATCTTGAAGTAGATCCATCCGAGCGTATCCCAGTAAGCACTGAACGTCGAGGGGAGTTGTAGATCATCTTTCTGTATATTCTCAAGATCTACCTTCTGTGATCGCTCTTCCTCTTCTTTCACCGACCGCTGCGAGTAACCGAGAGCTTCGGTGAGGTTAGTTCCTGCCTCGGCTAACTCATACGCCACATTGTTGAGCATCAACGCCGAGGAGTCGTTTTCCAGGGCCTTATGGAATGCGTCAAGCCCCTCACCCGTGTTGTGGGAACGCAGACGAACCGTTCCCAGCATCATTAGCGCATACGCATTGGACGGGTTCGCCTTGACTGCCGACTCAAGAAGTGACGCCGCGTCCGGGTAGCGCTTTTGCTCCATGTAAAGCGCGCCGAGGTATTGCGCGACGTCGGGATCGTCGGGAGCGATACTTTGCAATCTCTGCCAGGTGACGATGGCATTGTCCTGATTCCCGAGGAACATGTAATTGAAAGCCAGCATCTTGTAGGGAAGAGCTTGCTTCGGATCGGCCTCTACAGCTTTCTGCAGAGCATCAAGGGTTGAACTCTTGTCTTTACTGGCCGCATAAGTCAGGCCAAGCTCAATCCAGGCGCGGGAAAAAATCGCGTCAATCGAAACCGCATACTTCAGAGCAGTGATCGCAGATGTGTAATCTTTCGTCTGCATCGACTTCCGGGCGTCCTGCTCTGCCTGGAGCGCGTGTGAATTAGAACTGCCCGGGAGCATGACGACCTGTCGGACTAGCTGTGCTAAGCGGGCGGGCCCTTGCGCGGGGGGGTCCGTAGGGCTGATCGCAGCGACGTCCGCGGGTGAGTGTAGAACAATGTAGGTGTTGTGGTAGTCCGAAATTGCCTTCTGGAATATTTTATAACCTTTCAACTGATCGGGCATTACAGCGCTCGCTTTGAGCAGCAGACGCCGTTTCGTAATGAGCACGCCTTCGTGCACTTCCGAGCTTTCCTGAAATTCGGCAAAACTCTCTTTGAAGTCTATCGAAGCTGGGGGCGTGGCAGACCATCCCTTAGGCAACTCGATTCGCGACTCGGATTCGTGCTCTCCCGCATAGCCAAGCCACAAGGCACCTGACGCTTTAAGTCGTCGTCCTTGACCTCAGGAATACCCAGCGGTGAAAGTGGAATTACGAACCTATGTTTGTCACCTCCGGAGAAATCTTTCAAAGTGTAGTCATACGCTATGGTAAAGGGTTCTTCTGTCTTCTCCGGCGGACTGACTCGTACGTTGCTAATCGTTCCACCCAGACGCGCTCCGTTATACATCTGCGGGCCCAGATCTTTCCACTGCGGCTCAGGCCATCGTCGAAAGACGTACCTGGAATAGAGTTCGTCGTCGCCTCGAGCCATGCCCTCCACGTGCGCTTGCAGCGTACCCTCGATGTCGAGTTTGGCCGTAAGTGTGTCGACTTTCTTGTTGGCAAACGGAGAATTGGCTGGTGTGTTCTGGAATGCCACTTTGTCCGGCATGATGACCAACGCGGGTTTCCCGCGCAGAGGATACACCAGATACCCGATCGTCGTTACTTCCGGTGTCGTGTCCATCCAGGACAGTGTGTCTCCCTTTGCCACCGCGCTGATGACGTGGTTAAACTGTCCGGGCGAGGGCACGTCGGCATCCACTGCGGCTCCGCTGTTAATTAAGGCTGGGTAGGCTCGAATTCCGACGGCGCTCAGCAATGCTGCCAGCAGTGTGTGCTTGTCTTTGCAGTCGCCGTATTGGTTTCCGATAATTTCCGCCGCCGCATGGGGTTGGTAGCGTCCGATGCCAAACGAAATCGCCACATAGCGGTAGCGCAGGCTGACATAGTTGTAAATAGCGCGTAGTTTCGCATCGTCATCCGAGAGACCCTTGGTCAGTTCTTCAGCTTTGGCTTTTACCTCCGGCGACAGCTGAATCTTTTCTTGTTGCAGACGCCCATACCATCGGCCTACTTCCTCCCAGGTACGAAAGCTGCTGATTAGCACATCTGGCGGCGGGAGTAATCCACGAATGGCGTCGTAATTTTGGACTTTCTTTTGTTCCTCCGCGCCCAGGCTTTCGAGATTCGATGTTTTCCATGTGTAAATGCGACGGTTGTTTTCCTCGCGCGTCGTTGGGTGGATCGTTTGACTCTTGAGTTTCACTTCGCGTTCACGCGGAACATTCATCTCTAGCTGCTCGTCGAGAACAACTGCGCTCTTTATAAATTGATAGCCGATCCAGAATTGTCCTTCGGCGAGCGGTTTCTCTACTTGCCATCGGACGTAATATTCCAATGTATCGCCGGGTTCGAGTCCCTTGACCGGGACATGTTTTTCGCGCAGGTCACTGTACATGGGAGCGTCACGAGAGATTTGCGAAGTCATGTCCTGAATTGAGTCAAGGGGAGTTGAGACTACCGACCCGTTCGGTTTGGTGACCCGGACATCGTGTACCTCGATCCCTCCGCCCGATGCCTGGTAGGAGAATGGTATGACTCCGTACTGGCGAACGCCGGCGTCGGACTGTACTCGAACCCGGGCGTGTTGGTCGTACGTATACGTGCCATCCGATTGGAAGACGATCTTGGTCGTAATCTGCTCGATGACCGCACCTTCCTTCGAGAAATCCTGACTGACTGTGTCCTTCTTGGGGGATGTTTGAGAGAAGGAGGGGACGCAAAGGAGAACCAGAACGACGTGAGCTTTGAGAAAAGCGGGGTTAGACATGGGGCTCTGCAATCTTACGCCTCGGTCAAATATCATTGCACTCGTGTGGAAAGGAATGCATCAAGTCCGGCAGCGCTTCCAAACATTCCAGTGAGACCCAGATGAATCCTCGAGGCTCGATTCCTGCGTGCAGTTTTATCATCGCACTCGGTAGCCCGAGCCAATACGGATCCGTGTAGGTGTTCATAAATCTTGTAATCCTGCCAGTCTTGCCCGCATGCGGATGCGGGCTGCCGTCTGGCCGAGTCGGCCGGACCTTGACGTGCACTCCTTCAAGAAGGGATCTTGTTGGCGACTTGTTGCTTACAGGCCCACGTGGTTGGTCGCGGGTCACAGGTAGCTCATGTGGTTCGTCGCGCGTTTGGTGCAGCTCACTTTCTTCCAGGAGCAAAGCGAGTCTGTCCAGTGCGCGTCTACCCCACGCGCTGAATCTAAACCAGATCCCGGGGTTCGCCGCCGCAAAAGCGGCTGCTGTGTTTGAGCGTTGTACGCGCTTCTTAACTCGGCGAACCAGGATGTTCCTACCATAGTAAGTAACTGTGTCCGAGCGTTGTCGGTGCCTCCTTACCCGGCAAACCCCCAGGGTTACACCACAGCCAGTACAGATCACCGTCCTTTCGCCAGTTATTGTGATTGCGCCACAGGAGCAGTGAAAATGGAATTGTCGCTCGACTGAGATTTCTGATGTCATTTGCTCCCCGAACCTCAGCCCGCGGCCGACTCCTAGACGTACAACCAGTACAGCAACAAAAGCAAAAGGGTGATGAACATGACCGGCCGTTCAAGTAGTTCCATTGCATCTTGAACTCCGATGGGCTGAGCTGTGTTCACGTGCCAGTGGGTGCGCTTCCCGACCCGGCGAATCCCGAAGACCCGACCACAATCGGTACAGATCACCGTCTTCTCGTTGCTTATCATGGTTGCACCACACGGACAGGGAAAATGGTATTTTCGTTGGACAGTCCGCTCGACAGCGATTTCCGATGTCGCTGCCACCTTCGACCCCGGCCTGCGGCTGACTTCCAGCAATAAAAGCAGCGTTTGCTCGTCCACTCCGAGCATTCGCGCGACCTGAACCGTCGAGTAGCCTCTATTCATCGCCTTACCAAAGGTTATATTTTGTAACTATTGTCAGCATCGGGTTCACCGGAACGAATCTCCAGTGCAAAACGCAAAAGTCAACGCGTTTATCCGCCCAAATGCTCCGTCAATTTATTGAGCAACCTGTTTAAATCTTTGTCGTTCTTGCGGACCTCTTCTATTTTTTCGACGGAGTGAAGAACGGTGGTGTGATGTTTTCCGCCGAACTGGCGTCCGATCTCCGGCAGCGACGCTTCCGTCATGTGCTTGGCCAGGTACATGGCGATCTGACGCGGATAGACGATGGCTCGCGAATTATCTTTAGCTTTAATTTCGACCAGGCGCAGGCCGAATTGCTCGGC
>JBEKRE010000126.1:0-7172 GCA_049519055.1 Candidatus Sulfotelmatobacter sp.
GAAATAATCGCTCCTCGAGAGTGCGGATGGAAGCATGGCGACAGTGGCCACTCGGTAAGGAGAACAACGATGTTTCACGAAGCAAAAAAAGAATCGACTTGACTCCGACCGGCCTTCTCATGGAAGGCGAAAGCCCCGTGTGTGGGATCTGATCGTAGCTGCGCTCCTTGAATCCCATCAGTGCATAGTTAAAATCGATCAGGCCCTGTTTCGAGAGATCTCCATAGAGTGACGAGCCGATATTGTCTGCATACAGCGCCATCCGCTCGCCGCCGCAGTTGTTGTACATAACGATCTTTATAAAATCCGAATAATTCGAGAGCTCATGAAGGTCCTGTTCGGCACGGTAGATGGGATTGAAGGAATTGTTGTGCCAGATGTGCCAACCCACCGGCACCGCCGGCCTCGCTGTCTTTACCGTTTCGTATATAGCGGCGTAAGTCTGGCGAAGGCTGTCAGTCCAGAGCATTTCCCACGCGGCTAGTTCGGGATACCGCAGCAGTAGCCGCCAGAATTGAACGTAGTAGCCGTCCACCGGGCGTTTGCCGCTCCGCGCCGAGCGAACGAATTTTTCCAGCTCCAGGAATCCCTGCCTTGCGCGCTCCACATTGATGCCGCGCTCTATTGCTTTGCCCTGACAAAACCCGCAGAAGCAAGTTACGTTACCAGGATCGACGGGCGGTACGTCATGCGTGGCTCCCAAGCTGTCCGAAAGCGCACCCTGCCGCTCGGATCCCCACATAATTCCGTCGATGTCGTAGGAACGGGCATAGTCTTCGACCAGGCCGGTCAGGAAATTACGGTAGTCCGGATTGTTGACACACAGAGTCTCGGCGTTCCTCCCGTAAAGATCTCGCTCTTGAAGCTTTCCGATGTGCGGCAAGTCGGTGCGAACCACGTCCTCAAGCCAGCAGATGACCTTTATGCCACGCTTTTTGGCCGCAGGGAGCACTTCGGCCAGGATATCCAGATCGCCGTGGTCGGGCGCGCGAGTGTCTTTGAGAACCGTGTTCTTATAGTACTGGGGATGAGGTGTGGCAAAGTTCCCGCCGTGAAAATTGAGATCGTACTCCTGCTTGCCGTGATCGGGCAGGGGTTGGCCCGGAATCTGTCTTCCGGCGATACCTCGACCGTAGCTGAATACCGCAAGAAACAGGGTATTCACGCAGGCGCGTTCCTGAAGCACATCAAGGACTTTCTCGGTGCCTTCATCCACAAATGAAACTGCTCCGACTTGGATGCCGATCATTTTGGAGGGGACAGCAGTATGTCCTGTGGTTGGCATGGCCAAGGCAGCGCCGGCTCCGGCGGTGATCTTCAGGAATTCGCGACGATTCACGTCCAAGTTCAACATGGACTACTCCTATTTTCTTTGGTAGCAGCCGATGTCGATGTTTCCGGATTTGACTCGCGGTGAGCCTTCAAGATCCAGTTCTCCTACCGGCATTCCGTCCGTGGTGCCAGCAGCAATCGCAGGAGAATCTGATCGCAGATGAAAGTCCTTGGGGGCGTCAACAAAATGCGGATCCAGAAAACGGGAATGATGGTCATTCACCGTTGACCGAACATGGTTGTCGAATCCTGTCACCTGGGCAAAAGACTCTTCCCACGTGCTCGCCTTTGAGCCGGACGCACAATAATAAAGGTTGTGATCGATAGTGACGGGCGGCTGGTTGGTTTCGAACTTAGATTTGTTCACCGATATAAGGCAGCGGGGCCCTGCGTGCACAATATTGTTCTCAAAAATATCGTCCGCCATGTTGAACTGCATCTGGAACTCACCGGACCCTGTTCCCGACGTATCGTTTTCGTAGAGCGTGTTGCTGACTACCGTGCAGTGATCGGTGCGTCCTCGCTCGGGCGCATAACCCCCGATGGAGACACCTGCGGTATGGCAGTGATAAATAAGATTATTCCGCGCAGTGACGTAACTTGTGGCGTGGTTCTGGTGCTCACTTGCCAGCTCGATTCCGAAGTCCACATCATGAATGACGTTCTGCTCGATCAGGATTCTGGTGCCACCGTCCACGTAAATACCATCGGAATTTTGGTCATTGCCGTATGCCGGATTGCCACGCGATGTGATGTTGTAAACCAAATTGCCGCTTACGACCCCGTCGCGGGCCTGGTCGACGGAAGGGTCGGGCGCTGTGCGCTCGAAACCGATGACGTCGATTCCGATGTTGTTGTTGTCGTGGACAACATTATGCGTAATGCGGAAGTTTGTGACGTTCCCGTTCACTACCAACGACTCGCTCGAACCGGTTTTGAGGTGATGCACCTCATTGCCGTCAATCAGCAGTTCGCTGATAGGAGTCTTGGCGTCGGTGCCATACACGGCAATGCCAAACCCGTTGCCGCCTCGTCCCGGAGCATCACGCCCATTAAAGGTCTGCTCGATATGATGGACGTTGTTTTTCAACAGTTCTATATGGGAGCCCGCCCCCCTAACACTGATGCCCAATGGAGTGAGCCGATGTTCGGCGGTGCGGTAGTTGCGAATTTCAAAGCCTTCGATTCTCACGTAACTCTTGTTGTCAATGGTAAGTACTCCGCTTCTGCCCGTCGGAGTGAAATGCTCTGCGTCCAGCACCGCCGTCTCGCCCGGATAGCTTCGAAAAGTAATATATCCATCAGTCGCGTTACCGGATGCCTTGATGCTTACGAGCTCTTCGTAGACTCCGCCCCGCACATTTACGGCACTACCCGCACGCACGGTGTCTGCGGCATGTTGAACGGTGCGCCAAGGTGCCATTTCGGTGCCGGGATTCGAATCATCCCCGGTGGTCGACACATAGAAGGAGGAGTTGGGTCGGCCAAAGGCCCCGGAGACACACCCAAGTAACAGAACTAGGGACAAAACTTTCACGCTCGTCCTCTCAAGAAAAGCACCCCCCCGCTAGCTTGTAAACACTGTTCATTGTGGCCACACTTCCACAAGCAGATTTCCGTCGAACTCAACCGGCAGATGTGCAGCCCACAAATTTACATTTATCAAAAACCTATCGAAATATCCTTTGCCTTCTGCTGGACAAACGAAATAAAACGATACAAATAGTAACAGGTCGATAGTTCGTTTAGCGATTATTCCGCGGTCATCAGGTGATTAGTCCTGGGAATTCGGCTTCTCGCCCCTAACTCCCGAACTGGCCCGAGACTGAGGGGCTAGAGGCGAGGTATCAGGAACGGATCCATAGATTTGGTCCGCAGAATTCCTGCTCTTTGGAAGCTCCCTGAGTTTTGTGTGCGTACTCTAGGGATGCAATCATTTCTCAATGCCAGAATGGCCAGCCTTCTTAGAGGAAGCACGCCCGCGAATCCGCAGTCCCAAAAAATAATGATGTAGCTGTGTAGAGTGGTTCACGTAATTTCCCAGCGTAGTGGCGTAGCAGACTTACTCTCGCCGGCAAACTGGATCACTTGGGTGGACCTCGGCAACCGCTCAAGAGAACCATTAATCCTGATCTGCCGCATTCGTGCCATTTCGGAGCCAGAGAATCTGAGCTCAATGTCCCAGCGTCCAGCGGTAGCAGGTGCGTACCAACCGCTGTAGCCAGCCTTGGATTTCTTGAATCCCAGGAGTGGAGAGGTGAACTCATACTCCGCCAACGGAAGATCCAGTTTGAAGTTAATCCCGCCTTCATGGAACTCGAGTCCCAACAGTTTGGCTGCGCTGTAAAGAGGCCACGCGTGCGGATGCATATTCATGACCGGGTAGTCGGTCCAGTTGAAACCCCAATCCGCCTGCGTCTTGTAATCGGGCGATGGAGGCTCCGCGAACATAGTTTGGCCCGGGTATCTCGACAGCACCGAATTGTAAGTGTCGGGACCGCTCCAGATGCCGTACCAGATTTCCGGATAAGCCTCGGCATGCATCGCCAGAGAATTCTTTTTCCACTCGTCCCAAGCCTGAGCGCCATCCACCAACGCCAGGGCCCAGATCAGCGTTCCGTTGATGGAAGGCCAAACTCCACCGTTGGTCAGAGTTCCCACCGGAGTTCTCATCGTGGGATCGCCTGGGTTCTGTAGGAGTGCACCAATCGGCGAGGGTTTCCGTACGAATTCGTCGAGCGCGGAGACCAGGATCTTACGCTGCTCGAGTGTGGCCGCACCCCCGATGATCGCCCATGGCTGCGGCTCCAGCCAGACATGGTCTTCGCCAATCCACCCTATGTGCGGACCGAGCCACGCGCGGCGGAACCATCGTCCGGCCCAATACTCCCGAACTGCCCGCCGTTGGCCTTCGGCCTTCACGCGTGCTTGTTCCGCGGTCTTCGTATCTCCGACATAAACGAGCGACCGCGCATAGTGTTCGAGAACATAGCACGCCATAGCGGCATTCAGAACGCTTTCGCCTTGGCGGCGAACCTCTTCGGCCAGCGCTCGCGGAACGTGGCCAACCACAACGTCATCGTTCCAGTCTCCGTTCGAGAGGCGCATGATCCCGTGCTCTCCCACACCTAGACCTTCCACCAGGTGGACGAAAGAGCGCTCCACGAGTTCGCGAATCGTCGGGTCAGCGGGAGTTGCTTCCCGACGTGGGTAAAGGGGAATCCTCTGGTCGAGAAATCCCTTGTCACGCGTGGCCAACACGTATTCGCTCACCAACCACAGCAACCACATCTCTTGGTCACTGGGGCGGAAGATAACCGGCATAGGGACGCCGCTTCCCACAATGCCATAAGGAATGGATCCGTCCGGCTGAATTTCTTTGAGCGTGTAGCGAATGATTCCCCGAACAATTTCCGGATCACTGAAGATGAAAGGCAGGGCGTGTTGCAGCGGATCGCGCGCCGCGCCCTGGAACCCCATGATGTACTGATAGACATGCCCCTGAGAGAGAATGTGCTCGCGAAAGAAACTGTCGTAGGTTAGGTTGCTACGCAGGTAGTAATTGTGCCACGACGTTTCTCTTTCGACCCAAGGCTCGCCCGGCACACTCAATCGAACCCCGTCTGCTTTCCAGGCTGCGCTGGAATGCGCCCACAACTGTCTGGGATCATGCGAGTATTTTGCGACAAGCTCATTCAGATCGAATCCCTGAGGCGTATACCCATACAGAAAGTAGAGCGTCCGACTTTCTTTCGGCCGCAGTTGAACACGACGCTCCACCAAAAACGCGCTCGCCGTACCAGTACTGCTTAAATCACGGTTCAGCTTGGCTGACAGTCCGGATGGATGATCGACGCGACCCCCGCCGAAGAAAGCCGACGCGTCGGTGGCAAACCCATCCATGGGCGCGTCGAGCGAGACCAGGAATGTGGACGGAGGCGTGAGATCCTCCATCGTCGCTCCGGGCGCGAGATCCTTTACAGGGGCACCAAAAAATCCCGAGGGATCCTTCTCCAGCGAGGCTTCAACCTTCTCCCACGTCTGATTATCTTCCGGTGTACGTCCAAGGAATCTCTGAGTTTCGATTAGACCGGCATCCTTTGGCATCGTCCGGAATTCGTGCGCAAAGCGGCCGCCAAACTGGCGCCGGAACTCCGCCGCCTTCGGTTCGTCTTCCTCCCCAGCCTGCATCCATGAACGATAAGAGAACTGATAGTTGTGACATCCCCAATATTCGATCCATCGGAGATCCGCGGCAGCGTCCCGGTGGTTCGTGACGGTCACCATCGAAAGCAAGACCGGATCATCTCCAAAAGGCGCAAAAATCACCTGGTCGATTTCGTAGCGGCGATCTCTTACGATCTTTTGGAAATAGCCCTCGCCCAGGATTCTGTCGAAAGAGTTGGCATTTCCGGGATAGTAGGTACTGACTGTTTCGTTCCCATCGGTGAGGAATCCGATCCCACCGCCATAGTGGCCATGCTCTGGAGAATAGTCGTTCAGGAATTTCGGTGAACCTTCGTCCTGCCGCACCTGCACGTAGCCGTAATTCGATACGGCCGCAACTAGACGATCATTTCCGATCTGATGGGTGTGCTCGGTGGGACCACGCCACTGCTTGTGCACTGGTGAATTGGCTTTGGCATCGGTCAATTGGTTGCAGGTGTACCGGTAGGCTGGCAGCCCGAACTGATCCGTGATCCATTCGCCAAAATGACCCGAGCCGTACGCCTTCGGTACAATTGCATCCGCCTCCAAGGCGCGCATTGGCGGTCGGTTCTGAAGCGCAGCATTCAACTTCGACAGGCTTAGTCTGGGAAACCCTCCAATGGCTACAATTCCAAGAAATTGGCGTCGATTCATAATCGGCCTTCCCAACTTCGCCCACTCTGTCGCTTCTACACGCGGCGCAGTACCTTTCGGGATCACTTCGCGCTGCGGAATAATATAAGGCATCGTATCTTGGAACGGTAAGAATAGGCTGGGATTGTGCCACGCCGAGATTAGTCCTGTTAAGCGTGCAACTGGCGTTTGCCAGACAGGATGCACAGGAACGCGGGGAGAGAGATGATGATGGGCAGCCGGTCGGATGACGGCTACAGCCCGCGCCTACACTGGCGCTTCAGAAGCACGACGAGAAGCGTGGGACCGGGCGCGTACAGACGTGTGATGACGCTCAACAGCTTTGATCTCGGTTGGGAGTTTGCCTTTGATTCGCGTCTTGGGCATCCGACCGGCAGCTCGGAGGAGCCAATGGCGAAGAGATCCAAGAAACGGTGCCAGGAATTGCCCGTCTTGCACCCGGATGCAGCCGGCATTGATGTAGGCGCAAGCGAGTTGTTTGTCGCAGTCAGCGCTGATCGTGATCCCCAACCGGTTCGCAGTTTCCCAACCTCCACTCGCAATCTCAATTACTTGCGGACTGGCTACTGCAGCGCGGGATTCGCTCAGTGGCAACTGGGGTTTGGCGCACTATTGATAGTCCTGTTTTGTACTGTGTTCGCGGTGGCGCAAGAATCGGCCTCCTGCCATGGTTGCCCGGCTCTGAACTCGGCCAAAACCGCGATCTCGCCGAGGATTCCCGATGACCGCATTGTTGCGGAAGACGGGCTGTCAACGAAGCGTAGCGGCGGCGCTCAAAAGCTGTGTTCCATCCAGCCCTTTCCCGGACTTGCCGGTCTTACGAGCGTCGACAGCCTGAAGCTTCCTCCTAAGGCACAGAAGGAGTACGGCGCTGCCTGTTCGGCTCTGAAGAGCCATCGCCTTGGTGCGTCGGAGCAGCATCTGCGCAAGGCTGTCCAAATCTACCCTAAATATGTTGCGGGATGGGTCATGCTCGG
>JBEKRE010000127.1:0-6621 GCA_049519055.1 Candidatus Sulfotelmatobacter sp.
AGCACGTTCTCGGTCAAAGTTTCGGCCATCTTCTGTGCCTGTTCTAGCGTGAGGCCACTCAGAAGATTAAAGCTCAAAGTAGCGTGGTTTAGGAGTGAAATGGCTTCCTGGGAGAATTGAAGCGTGATTGTTGCCCGTCCACCATCACGCTTTCTGGCGACGAAACGACATGTCCCGCGCTCGATTCTAACATCCGCCATTTGAACCTCCAAGTGGTAGCCAAACGTCGGGCTGATGACGTAAAGCGGTGGTTCCACCTCAGCTTTGGTGGCAACCGTCCCTCAGCCGCCTCCAGGTGAACTCCTCCGCTTGCTTTCGCAGGGAATCACCAGTATCAAACTTCAGGTTTAGGAGGACTGGTCAGAAGTGACCACGTTTTGATCGAATCCTTCCAAATCGGGATCTTAAGTATATTCAATTTGATCCGATCTCAAACACCGCGTCGGCCCTTTTTTCTTGCGCAGTATGGGGTTTCGTAATCGGCGGGTTATCGTAGTAGCTCTGAGCAGCACTCTGTGGTATCTCTTGATCTCCAATCAGCTTCAGGCACCCTACCGCAACAAACTCTATCCCGCAAATCGCCTATTTCTAGAAGAGGCGTTCTAGCGCTTACCCGCTTTGGAATCAAAGCAAAGATGCAGGCCGGTCATCTCGAAATCGAGGATGGCATCGGACCCGAGCGTCGCACGACCAGGCTCGCCCGGGTTGGCCACGGGCTGAAGCGTCTCGTCTGCATTTCGGAGGATGGTTTTGCGAAACTCGCCGCGTTGAAGTGGCTCGCGGATGTTGGTGCATCATTCGTGATGCTGAACCGAACGGGCAAGGTTTTGTTTGTCACTGGACAAAACGCGTCTAACGACGTGAGGTTGCCTCGACACAAGCCCTGGCCCATTCGTCGGGAGCCGCCCTGCGAATTGCACGGGAGCTCATAGACCAGAAGCTTTCGGGACAAGAACTGGTTGCTCGACACAAGCTGCTGGCTGCGGAATGTGCCGAGAAGATTCATTGTTACCGATCTGGGCTGGCGGAAGTAGAGAGTATTGATAGGGTACGTTTGATCGAATCCCGTGCGGCTGCTGCCTATTGGTCAGCATGGCGAACGTTGCCGATCACCTTTCCGCGAAAGGATCAGCCCTGAGTACCCGCATAGTGGCGTGTCTTCGGCCCGCGTGTTTCCCCTCACACCGGTTCGCCCCGGCTTGCAGTAAATCCGCCGAATGCAATGCTCAACTACCTTTACTGTCTTCTCGAATCAGAATCACGTCTCGCAGCTGCTACCCTTGGGCTCGATCCGGGCTTTGGGATGCTCCACGTGGACACCAAAGCAAGAGACAGTCTCGCGTGTGATCTGATGGAGCCCGTCCGGCCACACGTTGATACATTTTTGCTCGACTGGATAATGAGGGAACCGCTCAAACGCGAGTGGCTCTTTGAACAGTCTGATGGGAATTGCCGGTTGATGGCGGAATTTACCGCTCCTTTATCGGAAACAGCGCCGATGTGGGGGGGCGCGCGGTCGCACCCTTTGCCGAGTGGGTTACTCGCGCGCTGTGGTCAAGTTCAGCCAGGCTTGCTCGCGAATCCGCTCCGGCAACGCGGCTAACGCAGCGTTTCAAGCGAGAAGCAAAATGTATGCCTTCACTGCCGCCAACGATTAAGGCGCCACCCCGAGATAACCCCTGTCGCGGCTGCGGAAAAATGATCCAAGACGGGCGTGAGAACTGTGCTAGTTGCGCCGTTAGCGATGCGACCAAGAACATGCTCGCAGCACGGATCGGACGCCAAATGGCAAATGGTCCTGAAGCTCAAGTGAAACGCGCCGATACTCAGCGCAAGAACGCCTTAGCGCAGCATGCTTGGAAGTCGACGGACCAGCCCGCATGGCTCACTGACATGTTCTATTCCGAAAACATACAACCGCTTCTTACCTCAATGTCTGCGTCCACGATTGCGCGAACAATCTCGGTGTCGCGTTGGTACGCTGGGAGAATTCGGGAGGGCTACCGGCACATCCCAGACATTGGGAGGCGCTGGCAGGGTTGGCCGGGGTGTCAGCAGACAGTCGATGGTTGGGATAGAACTCGGACGCGTTTGCGTTTAGGCGGAGGGTTCCCACTCTTAACCCTTTCAGTTGCAAGGTGGGTTCACAATTGCGCCATGGCCACGTTTTCCGAGGCCCCCCTATAATGCCGGACGGGCCGAATTTCCCAGGTCCGGTCGGCCATGAGCAGTTTTGCACATCTAGACGACTTGCCTGTCGGTGCGTACGATTGCCACCGCTGGCTGATTTCTTTATTTGATTAGAGGTTAGGTTCGAATGGCGAGTGAACGTATTCTCGGTCTTACCGCCACGGTTCTCCGCAAGAAGTTCCGTGCCGGGATGTCTGTTCGGAACTACAAGGACAAAGAAGTCGTCTTTTCCCAAGGTGACAAAGCTGACGCTATCTTCTACATCGAGAGCGGCACTGTGAAGCTCACAGTGGTCTCGGCTCGTCACAAGAAGGCTGTAATTGCCTTCCTCCGGCGAGGTAGCTTTTTTGGCGAAGGCTGTCTCGGAGGGCAATCTCTGCGGATTTGCACCGCGAAAGCAGTTGGTGAGTCCAGCATCGCCCGACTGCGAAGGGGAAGCACGGTTCGCACGCTCGAGCGAGACCCACAGTTTTCAAAGCTGTTCAATGCATATCTGCTTTCCCGGATTATTCGAATCGAGGAAGACTTGGTGGATCAGTTCTTCAATTTCAGCGAAAGGCGGCTGGCTCGGGTTCTATTGCTGCTTGGGCACATTAACGAGGAATCAAAGCCGAAGTGCCCCCTGAAGGTGAGCCAATCAACGCTGGCGGAGATGGTTGGCACGACCCGCGCCAGGGTCAGTAAATTTATGAATCAATTCAAGAAGAAGGACTTCGTCCGCTACAACGGCGGTTTGCAAGTAAATGGCAAACTGATCTCTGCTTTCCTGCAAACTCGACCCATGTCCGTTGCCATGAAAGCGTAGATCCCGGCGGTCGGTAGGAAACTCGTCACCCACCGACAGACAGCCAAGACCGTCGATTACCGTCGATATGATTCATCTTCTTAAATTAAATTATGTTCCTTCAGTTCCCATGACGAGGAGCCTCTATGAATGAGTGCGCCCCGCGAACCCAAGTTGCCCAATCATGGAAGCAGTCATACCGGACTGCCGTCCTTGAAACAAACATGGAACTTATCCCTCGACGAATACTTGAAGCGCGAAAAGCTGCTGGGGAACGCGCAGTCCGCTTGATCCGGGAGGCTGCGGACGCCGAACCAGAATTACAAGACTTGGTGTATGCAAGTGTGGTTTTGACCGAGTTGAACAGAAAGTTTCAGTCTGCCGGACATTCGGGACGCAAGCAGTCAACCTCGTAGGTGGTCTGTATTGGGAGTCAATGGGCGTGGTCTTGCTCCGATCTCGGTCACTCCGAGTAGGCCGTCGTCTTCGTTTTCCTTCATCTTCTTCCTTGGCTGGCTCTTGTCGAGGACAACATCGGCAGCGATTCGGGCGTAACACCATCGCTCATCCTCGCATTTGACGCGGGTGCAATGACCCCAGTATGGCCCGGAAGGGTAAAATAGCCCCGTTATGTGGAAATGGCTGGCCCAAAATAAGGAATGGCTCTTTTCCGGCGTTGGTGTGACGGCTCTCGTAGCGGCATTCTGGGGCGCACTATTACGCCAACCACATAGGAGAGTGACTGGCCTTGCGGCAGCCATGGGGTGAAGGGCAGCCGATAATCATTATTTGACGGGCGAGCGAAACCAGTTCGGCTCCCGGCAGTCTGTAATAGAATCCTAGCCCGTGCTCACTGACTCGGATTGCGAGGTCGCGCTCTGGATAAAAGAAGGCTGGGAGCGGATTGTGAATCGCGCCCTCGGGCTCAGGGTCCAGGGGGTGCATATTCCCTCCCGTCCTGTTCTCACCCCCCCCGGCCGATTGACGGGTAGGTGTATACGCACGGCAAAATGCTCCCTTCTGGCTTCCGAGTTAACGCGGAGCCGGCACGTCCAGCGAGAACGCCTGTTCTAGTGGGTCAGTCAGCCTCACGTATGCAGATACCGAAATGGAGCCGACGAGCGCACTCTGCGCCGCTGCCGTTCCAATCCCGAAGGCGCCGAAAAGCAAAAGCCCGAAAAGCAAAAATATGATCGCTTTTCTCATGGAAAAAACACTCCGTCTCGCCAAACGTCCGCGACGTTCTACACCCGGGATACGTGCGCGCGGCGGTGAGAGCGACGCTCGGGAGCGCTTGGGGCATCGATGAGTTCTCTGAAAAGGGATGTCAATCGTTGCCCAGGGCTAACACAAACGTTCTATGGCACGTAAGCGGGGCAGGACGGTACGACGAAGAGGATCAACGGGCTGAAGTCGAATCCTAAATAGAGCGACCGCGGACGCTGCATACATCGCTAAAGCCAGTGACTTAAGCATTGGGCTGCCCCCGATCATCACGGCGTTTTCCAGAATTCCACCCAACACCGCGCCCAGTAGGTTGATGCCCAACATCTCCGCGGGCCTGTCGAATCGCTTAAAGCTGCTGGAGAACACAAGGCCAGAGAAGAAAACAGGCAAGGCGGCCCATCCGCCTCCAACCAGCAACCTGGAACCCACGCTCGTAGCGTTAACCTTCGAATACGGGAACCAGAAATCTCCTATCAAGAGCATCAATAGGATGGCATAGCTGACGGGCATTGGCACTCTCCGTAGTCCAACCAAGACATTTGCCGAGAGGCTCATGATAAGGAAAGCGCCAATGACCAATGCGTTGACAATCCACGTGCCACCAAATAGCAGCGAGAGCTGTGTGACGGCCTTTGTTTCTAATAGCAGGAATCCCGCTCCGAGAAAGAAAAAATGAAGATGCGTGGGATTAGTTTTCCATGCAATAAGGTCAAATTTTCGTAGCACGATCCACGTCATTAGAAGAAAAAGCCCAGCGGCGACTAGCACCGTGCCTGGAACGGAGCGGTCCGTCAAATAGAGAAAGGGCCAATTGTCGGTTGAGAGGAGCACGCCCCGGCTCGCTCTCGCCTGCAACTCGCCGCTAACGTCAACGAGCTGCGGCAGCTTCGTGTTGCGAGCTTGGCCCTCCACCAGCAAGATACCGCTGACCCAAAAGCCGGTGAAATAAGCTGTGGGGGCTGCTCCGAAAGCGGTCGAGAGGGTGGCGTACAACCGGTCCGTCGCGAAGTTCCGGCCCGTAGCGAACGAGACTACCAAGGTACCCTGGTCCGTTAGAACCGCCTTCGCGTTCTCAAAGCCCTCGACAGTGTAGACATAGTTGTCGAGACGGAGAGAAGAGAAGCTACTCAGCAAGGTAGTGGAGTCAAGAAAGGCAAAAACGACCAAGTCGTACCTAGTCTTCGTTTTCTTCAAAAAGCTGCGAGCGTCATCTGTGTACGCGGCCACCCGCGGCGAGTCGTAGGGATGCTCGGGATGGTGCTTTCGTCCGATCTCTAAGATCACCGGGTCAATCTCAACGGCGTCGACGTGTTCTGCGCCGTGGCGCAACGCCCCAGCCACATCGTTGCCCGTTCCAGCCCCAAGGATGAGGACATTTTTCGGGTGAGCTACAAGTGTGTATGGAAGTTCGTAGTATGGAACCGCGAAACGGTTGGGCTCGGCCTGGGGATATCGCTTCAGGAACTCCGGCGACAGATCGACGAGCCACTGATACCAGGAGTGATTTGCCACGAGCGAGTAGGCCGAAGAGTGGTTCCAACCAGCAGGGGGCGGTATCTCAACCAAATCGATTCGATTGTAGGGCGACCAGAACGTATTGTGTTGGGGGACGGCAACCGCACCAACGACAATCGCAAGTACGACTACCGTCACACGATCTTTGACAATCAAGGGGACTAATAGGATAAATCCCACCGCCAGCCACGACGCAGGCCCAAGGTGTAAGAAAGCGAGGCACGAGAACCCGACCAGTCCGGCCAAACTGCCTGCCAGATTGATGCCGTACCCTCTCAGAGAAGGCACTTGCCTCAAGTAGTGGCCTACGCTGCCCCCGATGACCGTGAAAAAAGCAATGATCAGCCCGGAGTAGCCTAACGCGACAGCGAGAAACCGGGCTACAAATAGAAGGCGAGTTCCCAATCCCACGGAAGACCACAACGAGTATTCCCAGGACACATCTCCGAATGAGAGATGCAGCCACTGGGCGAACCGAGTCGGGACGAACAACAACCCCACGACAATAGGCAGGGCCGCTCTTATCCGCTGGCTTGGTTTCCCTAGCAGCATCCCTAGACCGATGCCGAAGAAACTGGCGACAAGGGGCAGGTTCTTAAGGTTCGCGAAAATTCGGATTTCGGTTGAAAGATAGCGAATGATCAGCAACTCAAAGTAGAGGTGTGTCAATTCTTTTGTGTAAACGGCCCGGTTTTGTTTTTGGGGATGGGTGCGCGAGGGAAGGGGCAGCGTCCCTTCCCTCGCCCAGCGATATAGAAAGATTCTGCGCTTTCATGATGCGATTCTCTCCAGGGCCGGCATTCGTTCCGGCCACAGAATCGTGAAGTGGTTCAAGGCTTCCCGCCAGTGGTGGATTGGCATCGTCCACTTCTTCGCGGCCTGCCGCAGCGCCAGAAACAGCAACT
>JBEKRE010000128.1:0-6550 GCA_049519055.1 Candidatus Sulfotelmatobacter sp.
AAATTGCGGGGAACAATGTGCTCGACTTGTTGATGGTGTGCCACGATTTGAGTACGGAAGAAGTAAAAAAGATATGGCAACCCTTTCTGGATTGGGTGGCGCGCTCGCCGGCCGCTTACACAGTCCAGGGACAACCGATTCTGGGCAGTATGCCGGCTCAGGCATTGCTGGGACGTGGAGTGGAGTACGTAGCGGTGATGGAGTGGTGCCTGAGTATGGGAAGTAAGTTGCTAGTACCGAGCGGATGTTAAGTCTCACGCGGCGGCGCAGAAGACCCCTCTTCCGCGGTTGTGCCGGCCGCGGGGCACGAGGCCCCGGGCTTTTGCGGAATGCGAAATTCGGCAGCTCTACAAACTCCCTAAATTTGGAGAGGATGGAGCCGGCATATTCGATAGAACTCTCCTTTGGGCCTGTGATTGCTCTTCTCCTACAGGGATCGTTCGACTGCGCGGAACGCGCAAGCTTTCACTCCGCTCAGGATGACAGGGAATCAGAAAAAGTTACTTGGCGAAAAAGTAGTCGAAGGACTTTACGGCGGTGAATTCGTCGTCTTTGATGTCGAAGACGGTGTAGAGCTTGGTGATGTAGAGGACGTCCTGAACCTTCTTGGTGAGGCCGAAGAGTTTGAGTTCGCCGCCGGAGTTGCGGACAGCGGTGTAGCTGCTGACCAGTTCTCCGACTCCGGAGGAATCGATGTAATCGACGTTGGCCAGGTTAAGAACGATTTTTTTCGTGCCGGCGGAGATGAGGTTGCGGATGGTGTCGCGAAGGCTTTCCGTTTCGACGCCGAGAGTGATGCGTCCATTGAGATCGACAATGGTGACGTGGCTGACTTCGCGGGTGGTGATGTTCATGTAAGTTTGGGCTTCGGCCCAACGCCTTCGCGGTGATGGTAGAAGGGCGAGCCTAGCAAGTCAATGGGGCGAGCGCGTTTAGTAGCTGAGGGAGTCAATGGCGCGAGGGATCGATTGGGTAGGAAGCGAGTCGCGAATTTCTTGGATGGGCGAGGTGATGATGGGGGTCTCGTACTCGGGATGGTGAAATTCCAGGTGCATGCCGCGTCCGACGTATTGGAGTTTGAGCATGGAACCACCCCAGGTAGAACCGGCAATTGCAACTAGCACTGGGCTGGGGCAGAATTCGGGATGTCCCGAGAGTAGAGCCTCGCTGCCGCCGAGAAGAACGGCGGTGTAACAGTGATGCAGAGTTTGTATTTCGAGAATGGTCGAAGGTGGGAGATCGTGAAGGAAGACCCCGCCCTCGATTTCGGACTGCACGATGGCTCGGTTGACCTCGTCGGCTAAATTGGGATGAGGAGTGAACATACTAGATAAAACGTTCTTTGGAGTGTACTCCAAATCCGGGCGGAAAGGGCGCAGGAGATAGGAAACCTTGGAACATGGGCCTTTGCTTTGGATGATGGGAGGGCGCTGAGGGGTGCGGAAAAAGTGGGGATGCTTCTTCATCGGTGTGACCGGGCTCGGATCAGACCGGACGACTGAGGAGGTTTATCCCACATGAGTTATTTGGCTGGTCAGGGGATGGTGGCGACGGACCCTTTGGGGCCGACAAAAAGGGCTCCGCCGGTGGGGTAGGGGCTGACGGCGTTGAATTGGATGCCCGATTTCCCGGGCGGGCTGACGCGGGTGGGGTCTTTAGGCGGGCGGAAGTCGAAGATGAATTTGGGTGCGGCAATAAAGAGGCGGACGTGAGCTTGGTCTTCGTCTTTGTCTCTCGCGGTGGGTGATAGGAATTTGGGGTCGTAGGCCACAGCCGAATAGTAGGATTGGGGGAAGATTCTGGAGACAGTCCAGGTCTTGCCGCCGTCGCTGGTAAAGGCGAGGTTGGGGCCGTCCTGGTCGGGATGTTTGTAGTCGCCTCCGGCGATGACGCCATGATTGGCATCGCGAAAGGCGATGGAGAAGATGCCGGCGGAATCGGGGCCGTGAGTGATGGGGGTGTCGAAGACCTGCCAGGTTCGGCCGCGATCCGCGGAGTGAAAGACACGGGCGGCTTTGCCGCCAGTAGCGAACCAGATATTGGGGTCGTTGTGCTTGAGGATGGCCAAACAGCTGTTGCTGGCTGCGAATGCGCCTTCACCTTCGAGGGTGGGCGGGAGTTGCGAGGGCGGGATCGGAATCCAGGATTGGCCGTCGGTGGTGATCAGGAGCTGGAATTTTAGTTGGCCGGAATCGTCAGGGACGGGGTCACCGAGGACGATGCCGTGGGTGGAATCCCAGAATGCGATGGAGTCGAAGAAGGCTTTGGGATTGTTGCTGGTGAACTGAAGCTGCCAGTGTTGGCCCGCGTCGGAGGTGTGGTAGATGCGGGACTGGTCACCGGGTCCGGCGGACACGAGGAAAGCTTCGTCGGCGGAGAAGGCGACGAGGCCGCGGAAGTCGAGATTGGTGGCGTTAGGAACCTGAGCAAGGGTCCAGGTGCGACCGGCGTCGGTGGTGCGGAGGTAGGTGCCGCGGGTGCCGGAGGCCCAGGCGATTTGCCGGGAGACGGCGGTGACACCGCGGAGATTTTCGGTGGTGTGTGAGGGCTGCGTCTGGCGGGCGAACTGGGCGAGGACTGGGGTAGCGGCGGCGAGAACGAAGAAAATGAATCGCATGGGGAGAATTGTCTCAGAAAAAACCGGGTTCCGAAGCAGCGATATTCTGGGATGAGTCGGACGATCCGGCCGCCAGCTCCGTACAACCCAGTTCTCGCAACAGCGCAAAAAATGGGGCACCCTCAGGCTCGTGACTCGGCGAAACCGAGAAGAGCACGCGCATCAACTACCGGGCGGTGAAAGGGGCGAAAGAAGCGCTCTTGCCGTAGTAGATGCGAAGCGTGCATTTGTCCCCTACGTGGGCGAAAGCCACTTCTAGTTCGGTGGCGTTTTCGCTTACTTGATCGGTCTCCATGGGCGAGCGGGCGATGTCCTGCTTCTCATCGTAGGATGCGCCGGCGGTGACGTTCTTGTTGACGGCCAGCGTCCACTTATCCCTCCCGGGAATCGGGTAAACGGTGTAAGCGCCCACGGGAATGGTTGACCCTCCAAAGCTGAGCTGGGCTTCGGTGAAAAGAGTCATCGGTGCGCCACCCGGACTCCAGGGCTTGCCGTTGGGAAGTTTGTCGTTTTTGGCAGCGACCGGATTGTAACGAATGTAGACCTGGCGTCCATCGTCGAGATAGCAGCTGGCGGTGGATGAAGGCTCGGACCGCTGCGCCGCACATGCGGCGGCGAGCAGGAATAGAACGGCGACGACGAAGTAAGCGCGGACCATGGCGGACCCCCTCTGGGCCAGAAGTGTAGCGCTGAAAGCGGGTGAGGGGAAGGACTTTAGATTCTGATTTTTGATTGAGAGCGATCAGGCGAGCCAGTCGCCCGTTCCAGACACACCGAAAATGGTCCCGTTCGTCGCTGGTCTTCGGTGACGTTCTCAGAGGGCGGGGCGGTTGCTACCGTGGCTTTGCCAGTATGGAGTCGCTCGTACTGTGCAAGGACGGGAGCAATGTCAAAAGCAGCGAAGCTGAGAATTCTTTATGGTGAAGGGGATGCCGAGGCTCATGTGGCTCCGGCCGCAGCGTTTGAGAAAGCTGGCCACTCGGTGCAGAAGGCTATGGGGCGCAAGGCGGTTGTGGAGGCGCTGCAAAAGGGAACCTTCGATCTGGTGGTGTTGGGTCCGAGTTTAACGAGGAACGACCGGCATCACTTGCCGTATGTGGTGAAGAAGGCGCAGGCGGAGACCGCGGTGCTGGTGATGCACGCGGATGGAAGCCGCCATCCCTATGTGGATGCGTGCACGGATACGGGCGCGAGCGTGGACAATGTGCTAGCGCGAATTGAAGGGATGCAGATCGCCGGGTTGATGGCGGCGGGAGCAGCGGCCGGGCGGTAGAAACAGTTTCTGTTTTCGGTTTAGAGAGGCGGCCTTCACGGGCCGCCTCTCTTTTTGATCGGCGGAATTAGTTCACAGAGCGGTGCGGTTGAATCTCGCTGGGTAAGAATCCTGGGAGTTAATGGGTGGGAGAAAGGAAGTTGGATGGCCTTTCGATTTATGTCGGCAGGAGGTGCGAGCTGCGAAAGTGGAGTTTCTTTGCCGACCGACATTAGAGCACTGCGCGAATCGAATTGGTAAACATGTGGGACAAAGGGCCGCTTTTGTGGATATGTTGTGGGCACCAAGGAAGCAGCCGAGCCCATAGACGCGGCGGAAGTGAGCCTTGGAGCTGTATCTTCCTGATATATGAACGGGGGCCGGGCGGACCCCTTTTTTTCATTGGATGAAGATGTTTATGCGGCGCGTCCCAGGACCGGCTGTGTGCAGTGGGCGCAGCGGCGCGCGTCGATGGGAATCTCGCTGAGGCATTCGGGACACTTCTTGGTAGTCGGATCGGGAGCCTTCTCACCGCGATGCATACGGGCTACGAGGGCGTTGACTGGAGTAACTACGAAGAAGTAGATCGCGGAGGCAATCAGAAAGAACGAGATACAGGCGTTGATGAAATCGCCGACTGGAAATGGCGTGCCCCGAATGGAAAAGGCGATATTGGAGAAATCCGGCTTACCGACGAGCGCCGCGATCAGAGGCGTGAGCAGATCTTTGGTGAGCGCCGTGACCACACCACCAAAAGCCGCGCCGATCACCACGCCGACCGCCATGTCTACCACGTTGCCCCGCAGGATGAACTTCTTGAAACCGTCGAGCATGCGAAAAATCCTCCAAAACAGAGTGGGGTCAATTTATGACAGGAGGGGCGGAAGGTCAAGCAAAACAGGACGTTTTTGCTTGTCCAAAAAGCGCAGTTGAGTCGGGTATCGAAGCTTACGCGGCGCTGCAACCGGCCGCGTCAGATGCGCATGGGCATCACGATATAGCGGTATTTGTAATTGTCGCCTTCGGCGGGGCGGAGCTGGCCGGCGGATTGAGAGTCTTTTAGTTCGAGGCGAACTTCGTCGGTGCCGGCGGCTTTAAGGAAATCAACGAGGTACTGCGCATTAAAGCCGATGGTGAGAGTTTCACCATTGTAGGGAGCTTCGATGGAGTCCTCGGATTCGCCAGCCTCGGTGGAGGACGCGGAGATCTTGACTTCACCTTTTTCCAGTTTCATGCGCACCGCACGCGAGCGCTCGTCGGCGAACTGGGCTACGCGGAGGATGGCGGAGTTCAGATCCGAACTGTTCAGCGTGATGCTATTGTTGTTGTCCTTGGGCAACACGGCTTCGAAGTTGGGGAATTGTCCGGTGAGTTGGCGCGAGGTTAGAAGGCGCGAACCGATGCGGAAGAAAAGCGTGGAGTCGTCCTTGGCGAACTCGACGGTTTCAGCGTCGGTGGAATCTAGCAGGGACTTGAGCTCATCCATCGCTTTCTTCGGAACTAGGGTTTTCATTTCGCCGGAGATGCCTTCAAATTTTTCGCCGCCGCGCTCACAGTGGGCGAGGCGGTGACCATCGGTAGCGACCATGGTAATCGATTCCGGCTTCAGGAGCATTAGCGCGCCATTCAAGGTGTAGCGAGATTCTTCGCTGGAAATGGCGAATCCGGTGCGGGCAATCAAGCCGCGCAATACTTGCCCAGGAATTCTTACCACGCCCGCGGTCGGAAATGCTGGAAGGCTGGGGAAATTGGACTTCGCCATGCCGACCATCTTCGTGTTGGAGCGGCCGCAGCGGATGCTGACCCAGTGATTGTCGAGCAACTTGATGGTGATGTCGGCGTCGGGCAGGAGTTTTACGTAGTCATGAAGTTTGCGGGCGGGGATGGTGCAGGAGCCTTCTTTTCTTACTTTGGCATTACATGAGGTGCGCAAGCTGAGATCAAGGTCGGTTGCAGTGAGTGACAGTTTATCGTCGGCGGCTTCGAATAAATAGTTCGACAGAATGGGAATGGTGGTCTTGCGCTCGACCACGCCCTGCGTGGCTGTCAACTCTCGCAGTAATTCCACTTTGCTGACCGTGATCTCCATCGTTCCCACCGCAACGGCCGCTTCCACCGGCATAGACTTTGTCTCCCCTGCCGCTTGCTACTTTTATTACTTCCCTTATATCAAATACAAAACCTATAAAACCAGCAGTAACAGTAGGCACGCCGGAGAAGTGGAAAACTTTACGAACCGGCCTATTGTCACTACTTTGGGGACCAGCCCTTCGTGTGAGAAATCGGTCCCGGACCCGGCGGAGACCCCACAATAAGATTTCCGCTTTTCTGGTTTCGACTGTGCCTTACACAGTTTCCACATCACATTCACAGACTTGAAAAAGGAAGACTGCGCTGCACCGTGCAAAACGTAAAAATGAACGCGTTTATCCGCCCAAATGCTCCGTCAATTTATTGAGCAACCTGTTTAAATCTTTGTCGTTCTTGCGGACCTCTTCTATTTTTTCGACGGAGTGAAGAACTGTGGTGTGATGTTTTCCGCCGAACTGGCGTCCGATTTCCGGCAGCGACGCTTCCGTCATGTGCTTGGCCAGGTACATGGCGATCTGACGCGGATAGACGATGGCTCGCGAATTATCTTTAGCTTTAATTTCGACCAGGCGCAGGCCGAATTGCTCGGC
>JBEKRE010000129.1:0-6455 GCA_049519055.1 Candidatus Sulfotelmatobacter sp.
GTAAAGTGATCCGCCCAGTATCGGGGCGCTGGAGTTATGTTGTGTAGAAAACGTCCTTCGCCCCGACTGTGGCCCGTTTCAGAGCCGAAGACAACATAAGTGTCAACTCAACATAAGTGGGCTTATGTTGTGCTCAACATAAGCTCACGAAATGTTGCATCGTGGCGACCGCCGCACGTTAACCACGAAACAGGTCCGCGAAACCGAGGCCGAAGCCGTGGCCTTTGTAGTCTGCCAATGATCTGGTGGTAGTCCAGTAAAAGATCGAGGATGGAACAAAAGGCGAACAAAAGTTACCGGCAGTTTTACCGGCAGTTGGGCTTGCCTGCAGTGATTATCAGCGACTTGTAGCGCCGGGAGGGACCTCTAAGTACTTGCAATCACTGTTAATTTTGACCCTGAAAAGGCTGGCGTCAGTCGTTTTCGATGGTTCGCCTGTGTCTACTCGCTAACGTGTAAGAGTTAAAGCAGCTTCATCGAGATTTAGGCCTTCGAGAGCGGACTCGAGCGTCAGGTTTGGTCCCTATTCCCCTTTCACTTTTCGGCTTGTGCTTTGCCGCCATCGTCTCATCCGGAATTAGGGTACTGTCGCTCAACGGCAGACTCATTTGGCGCGGTGCGAGAACTTGCTCGATCCGTTTCATGAACGCCCGCACGAATTCACTTGCAAGTTTCGATCGATTTTCAGCTCGAGATGCCAAGTAAAGATCGATTCGAAGCTCTTTATCGACGAGAGGACGTACTGCTATACCGGGGCTTTTGGTTCGCAGTGCGCTGGCCATCGTTAGAAATGCGATGCCAACATTTTCCGAAACCAATTGAAAAGCTTCTTCGGCCGTCAGCACATTCTGATTGTTCCTATAAATGACCCCTTCCTCTGCCGCGCGCCGAGAAATCATGTCGTGCAGTGTCGGATGTACCTTGCGATCAAGAATAATCCAAGTGCAGCCGTGCATGTCTTTTAAGGTAAGCGTTTCTCTGGCCGCTAGTGGATGATCATCGGGAATGGCAACGTAGAAGGGAGCCTCCGTGATCTTCGTCATTGTGAGCTTGCGACTAGCGTCGGGATTGGCGATCAGGGCAAGATCAAGTTTCCCTGTTAGCAGACCATGGACGAGTTCTGGTGCGTAATCACTCTGCATATTGAGAAGCAGGTTGGGATGCAGAGGAAGGCGAATGGAAAACAGCGTCGAGGTCAACACAGGATCGAGATAAGGGGAGTGGCCGATGGTCAAATGTGAGACTACACCAGCAGGCGCCGTCTTCGCCGCCTGTATTGCACGCTCACTGTGAATGATTGAAAGCTTGGCTTCCTCAACGAACGCTCGACCTGCATCCGTGATGGCTACGTTGGCGTGATCGCGGGTAAAGAGCTTGCAACCACATCGACTCTCCAGTTCATTCAAGCGGCGGCTCAGTCCTGACTGGGACAGCTTCAGTCGCTTAGCTGCCCTGGTAAAGATGAGGTCTTCCGCAAGAAACACCACGGCGAGCAATTACCGGATTTCAAGGGGTGTATGCATCCTCAGGTCCGCTCTCAACGACTGGCCAAATCACTGCCGTGATACATCGGCATCAGGAGCAAAGTTCGTTAGTCGCCAGTGGTGCCTAACTCTCCAAATACCGGTCTAGGGGTGGTTCCGGCCGCCAGTTCACCGGTTTCACCTTTAAGGGCTAGGAAATCGAGGGAGACCATCGGTAATGAGCTGCGGGCATAACGCACTTCTGAATACTCATTGGACAAATCCGCCCAATAAGAATCTTCTTATTTAAACTTGGTTCAGTGGGGATAGAAAACAAAATGTAACCCAGCCGAAAAGAAGGCCGTACAAAGCGAAGGTCTACATTCTGTTGCCCTGGAGCGGCACTATTCCGTCTCGGACGTGGCCGCCCTCTGGGCAATCAGCGAGAAAACCGTAAGACGAATATTTGACCGTGAAGATGGCGTCCTCAGATGGGGAAGCCACGAGACTTCACGAAAGAGAGCGTACCAAACCCTGCGCATCCCCGAGAGCGTTTTGATCCGCGTCCACCGACTTCGCACTCGTGCCTGACTCGCAGACCACACGGGTTAAAATGGGAGGATCTCCTACGCGCGCTTCTCCACGAGGTGCAGACCCTGCATTTGCCAGCTATTCTCGACCGACGACAGTAATTGCTCCTGGCGCGCTTTGACGAAAGGAGAATAATGTCGCTCAGTGGTCTTCACACTAGCGTGTCCGAGGAGAATCGACACTTGATCGATGGGAACGCCTGCCAAAAGTAGCTCGACGGCAAAAGTATCTCGAAGCATGTGGGGGTGTGCCCGCTTGTCCAGCTTTGCCCACTTGAAGAGCCGCTGCAGACTGGCGTGCCAGCAGTTGCTGGCCCGGTAGTGCAGACCATTTCCGGTCCAGAAGAAGTAGCGCGAATTTGTGTTTTCGACCGCGCGCAAAACCTCGACCACATGAGCCGGCAATGGTACGTATACCGGCAGCCCCGTTTTCTGCTGGTAGAGAAATAGGCGATTTCCCGTCAGACGTGCACGCTCAAGCGTTACCGCATCGTTCAATCTCAGTCCGCTATAGCGCATAAGAAGAAGGAGCGCTCGGATGCGAATCCGGTGTCCGGGATTTGTCGTCCAGTGAGCCGGATCATGCGTGACGTTCTCCAGCTTTTGAAACTCCTCGCGCGAAAAATAATCGGTGGGCACGGGCCGGACTTTGATCGGGCCTAATTCTTCGACGGGGTTTTGCTTCACCCAGCGCTTACGCACACAGTAGGAGAAAAACGAGTGCCAGCGTTCCTGCCGTTTCTGGGCGGTGATCGGAGCGACCTTCCATGATCGACTGAGCAGGCCGAGTTCGTCGTCGCCGAACTCGTCAATATAGGTTAGCCCTCGACCCTGCGCAAAATTGACGAGTTCACGCTGCATGAGCGTGAATTTGTAGAGCCAACTGTGCGATAGTCGTTGCCCCTGTTTCTTGGCGATGAATGCGTCGAGTGCGGCTTCCACGGTCACGCGCGCCGGCGATGGATCGGCGGCATTTGCGTCCATCTGTCGGGCCTTTTTCTCCGCACGCTCCCAGGCTCGCGTCCGCGCGCTGACGCGCACGAAGGCGCCAGTGCTTTCGATGGTGCCCATAATCCACTTCGGGCAGTGGCAACGCCTGTAATTCTGGTCGGTCTGCGAACAGGGAGGGTAGTGGCGGGTGTAAACAGTCAGCAAGAAAATGCCTCCGGGAGTCTCGATTCCTACGGAGGTTATTGTACGATCATTGTACGGAATTCACTAGTGGCTTATAAACCATTCAATCTAAAGCAATAAAATTGGTGCGGAAGGGGGGATTTGAACCCCCACGCCTTTCGGCGCCACCCCCTCAAGATGGTGTGTCTGCCAGTTCCACCACTTCCGCACTTTGTAAATTACCTGGAATCAATAGCTTAGCAAGTTCGGCCGGTGAGGGCATTTCCAACTGCACCGGATTTTTCACCGACTTGTTGCCCGCGCTGCGCCCCTCCGGCTGCTGCAAGTCCGCCAGCCGCTCAAACAGTTTGTGGACCGCAGCCTCCCGCGGGTGTACGTAGCGCATGGTGGTCTTCATGTTATCGTGTCCGGCAACATACTGCAACGTAAAGGGGTCGGTGTACTCTCCCGCCTCGGTCAGAAAAGTATGACGCAGAGCGTGCAGGCCCGAATCGGGATGAGTCTTGATCTTTTTCCGTATCTGGCCTATCTGTTCCTCCAGCACCCAAGGCCCCAGAGGCTTTGCCGGATCTTGCGGGTTCGTGAAGAGTTCTTGTGCGGCATTTCCGTTGGGATACGTTCACAATTCGATTCATATTCCAGCACGCGCGACGCGCGAACGGACTAACAACATGCAATAAATTGCCTGCCGAACCCCTACGCCAGGGTTGGACCCTCAATCACAAGCGCGTCTTGCGACTGCTGCGAGTGGACAATCTACTGTGCGTGCGGCGGCGCAAGTTCCTGCTCGGGATCAGTTCAGCACGCGGCTGTTCCAGGGAAGCTTCCGTGTTGCCGACCATCGCCCAGAATTGCCCTTCCGCTCTGCGCCTGCGTTTCTGTGCGGTTCCTGCACGTTGGCCAGGCCGGAGCTGCGGACCTAAGTATGACGTTGCCCATTCAGCGCAGACACTCGGAATTGGGGTCTGTTCACTCGATCCGTCGTGGCTTTCGTCTCATTTCGGCGCCGAGGTAATGGACAGCCTCCAGTTTCTTGGAAGTGGGGCCGGCCTGCACGGTTTCGAGGAACGATTTGATCTCGCGCAGGGCCTCGGCATAGTGGCCGACCAGGGCATGGCCACCGGTTGGATAGATGATGGCCCTGCCGTCGGGTACGTTGGCAGCGATGTACTTCGCCCGACTGGCCGTGCCGAATCGGTCGTCCTCAGCGCTGATCGCTAGGACCGGGCAGGCGATCTTCTCAATCAGGTACGGCTCACGGGTCGTAGCAGTCTGAATATCGAAGTTCATTCCTGCGATACGCTGGCTTACAGGGAAAAGATGATCCAGAACTTGCTGCACCCGCGCCTTCTCACTGGGGTCTGCGGCGTGCACGACGGTGGCGTCTGTGCCGAGCATCATCCGGGTCATTCCGCCAGGCATGATCGGCATCAGTTTCAAGAGTGCCCAGGCGAGGAAATTGGAGTGGACCATCGCGCTGGCGACGGCGCCACCATGAATGGTCGCCCCCGCCGGCAAGTAATTGGCGGGGACGAGAAGCACAAGCGCACGGCAGCGATCCGGATGACTGATGGCGAACTGCATGGACGACCAGGCGCCAGCAGAGATGCCAACAACAACCACCTTGTCGATGCCAAGATGGTCGAGGAGTTGGAAATAGGCATCGGCCTGCATCGCGGTCGTAGGGTTGCCGGGCATGGTCGAGCGGAGATAGCCAAAGCGGGACGGAACGATGAGCCGATATCCGCGCGCGGCCATTGCGCCGGTCATGTCGATGCCCTGATCGAAGCCGCCTTCTGCGCCGTGGACGATCAGCATCGGCACGCCCGCGCCTATCTCGGCGAATTCCAATGTGCCGAAGGTCGTCTGTATCGTTTGGCTGCGGCCAACGAGGCGTGCGCGCGCGGCCTTCATTTCAAGCGCATAGATTGCGTAGACGCCAACGGCGGCAACGATAAGGACTGCGAAGATGACAAAGAAGATTCGGCGCATGAATGCTCCCAAGAACCCAGACTACGCGTTTAATATCGTGTCCGCCCCGACTACTAACGATGAGTCGGCCGGCGCAGTTGCCCCGACAAAGAGTGCATGACGATTCGGCGTATGCCCACGTGAAATCCCACTCCATCTTTATCTGGCGTAAAGTCCCAGCACCAGTTCAGCCACGGCGAGCAGGAGGAAAAACGCAGCGGCGACGAAGTTGTCGCGTACGCGAAGGTGGGTTATGACGGCACCAACAAAGAACAGGACGATGCCAACCGCGGAGGTCGTTCTGATCAGGGGCACGCGACCGCCCGACTGATTCCCGCGGCCCGGCAGAGCCCCTTCACGATTGCCCCCGCTTCGCCCGCCTCTTGGATTTGCTCATAGAGTCGGTGCCGCCATTGACGGCGACTGGCAGAAGCTGTTCCCTGAAACGCCGCAACGTTTTTTTTAAAAAATCGATTTCCATCGTCTGCTGGCCGATCTTACGTTCCAGCTCAGAGATCCGATCGGCATCGAGTTTGCTTTTGGGCTGCGCACCCTTGCCAGGAAACGCCAGTTCGCCTTTCGCGCGCCACTCGCTTCTCCAAGTCTCCATCCGCTTGGGACTGAGCTGATACATGCGAGCCACCTCCGCCATACCTTCTCCGGAGTCGATCTCGCGCATCGCAGCCAACCTCAGTTCACGGGAATACTCTTGTCGGGGCACCAGCACTGTTCTCCTCCATTCAATGTAGCTGGCCCCTTCATCGCCTGTCTCATTTTCGGGGTGCACTCCATGTCGACTCCCTCCCCTGCGAAACGGACATTACTCCGACTGCCCAGTCCGCAGAGCCTAAGTCGGGCGCGGTGTTTGAGATCGAATCAAATTGAATACCATTTAAGAATCCCGATTTGGAAGGATTCGATCAAAACGTCAGTTCTGACCAGTCTTCCTAAACCTGAGGTTTGATACTGGTGATTCCCTGGGAAAGCAGGCGGAGGAGTTCACCTGGAGGCGGCTGAGGGACGGTTGCCACCAAAGCTGAGGTGGAACCACCGCTTTACATGACCAGCCCGACGTTTGGCTACCACTTAGAGGTTCAAATGGCGGATGTAAGAATCGAGCGCGCGACATGTCGTTTCGTCGCCAGAAAGCCTGCTGGTGGGCGGGCAACAATCACCTTCAATTCTCCCAGGAAGCCATTTCACTCCTAAACCACGCTACTTTGAGCTTTAATCTTCTGAGTGGCCTCACGCTAGAACAGGCACAGAAGATGGCCGAAACTTTGACCGAGAACGTGCT
>JBEKRE010000130.1:0-6423 GCA_049519055.1 Candidatus Sulfotelmatobacter sp.
GGCTCCCCGAGCGCTCGCATAGCCACGTACTGCGCCGTCCACTGCCCAATGCCCGGAATCTCACACAACCGATTCAACAAAGTTTCGAAATCCACCACACCCTCGAAACTGATTCGTCCATCACGCACGGCCCGAGCGAGAGCCCGGATAGTCTCGGCTCGAGCTCCGGTGAGACCGATCCGGGTAAGTTTCGCGTCGGCCAGCACAGCAGGTGTGGGAAAAAGATGGGTGAGGCCATCGCCTGCGGTGAACGGCTTCCCAAAGTTGTTCACTAATCGACCTGCCAGCACAGTGGCGCCCTTGACCGTGATTTGCTGACCGAGAATGGCACGCGTTGCGAGTTCAAAACCATTCCAACAACCCGGCACGCGAAGTCCCGGAGCAGAATCAACCTGTGTGACTAACACGGGGTCGGCTCTAAGATGTTGGACGATTGCCGCCCAATCGGCATTTAGATCAAACATGGCGCGGATGCGCTCTGTAATGAAGAAAAGCGAGCGGGGATCGCCAAACTGCAGGCGCACCACCAGTACATTGCTTCCCTCATCAAGAGAGACCTCAAAACAGCCATCCGTTCCGTCCCAGGAAATGGTGCGACGGTAAACGCCGCTGACCACTTCTTCCACGCCGGGTGTTGCCCGAGGAGCTAAGAACGCCAACATCCCCTGCCAATCGAAAGGCGGGCGGAAACGAAGACGGAAAAGATAGTGATTTTCCGGTTGTAGCGTCCTTTGTCGCGCCAATCGCCGAATTTGAGTCGGAGTTCGATGGTAGACCTTGAGGATTCCGGCGTTAAATCTTCGCACGCACCCGAAACCAGAAGCTAGGGCAACGTCACTCATCCGCAAATTGGTTTCGTCGATGAGGTTCTTGGCAAAATGCATTTGGCGCGTCTTGGCCACCGCGCTTGGCGTCGCGCCCAGGTGTTGAAGAAACAGACGACGAAGATGACGCGAGCCAATCCCGACAAGTCCTGCGAGCGCTTCCACTCCGCCCTCTTCCAACCCACTCTCACTGATCAGGCGCAAGGCACGGGAGACGGTACTCGGAGTTCCCAGCCAAGCCGGAGTGCCGGGCGAACATTCCGGCCGGCAACGCAGACAGGGGCGAAAGCCCGCCTCGGCTGCCGCTGCGGCGGTTGGAAAGTAGCGAACGTTCTTCTCCTTCGCGTGCGGTGCCGGGCAAATCGACCGGCAATAGACTCCACTGGTGAACACGCCAATAAAAAATTTGCCATCGAAGCGCGCGTCACGCGTCAACCGGGCTCGCGAACAGACCTGCCAATCCAGTTCCATATTTGGCTGACGCTGATGATAACGCGGCTGCGACCCAAAACCTGGACGTATCCGGACTGCGCTGTGACGCCCCTCCTCGGAAGGCCGACGATGAGGCGCAGGTGCGCTTCCAAGAGGCGACATGAATACAACTGCTTTTCCAGTGAAAGTCAAATTCCACGGCTCGTCATTGTGACGTCTCGCGGTTACGCCTCACCGGCAAATCAATAAACGACGCCTTCCGTGCCTCGCGATAGAGAGTCCACATAGGAGTTCCGTCTTTAGGGTACCGCTGAAAAACACTCGCGTCCGCGCCTGCCAGAGCGACTCGAATCCGGTGCCCCTTTCTCAGCAGCACCGATGTGGGATACAGTGCAAAACGAATTCTCGCGGCCTCGCCCGGTATCAACGGTTGCGCGTCTTTTCGGAGGAAACTGTGAGCCGGCCCTAAGGGCTCGTAAGGTAGACTCTTCGGGTCGACTTCTTTCCGATCAATCATCCGTAGAATTCCCTCATCTACATAAGTCACCCGGCCTTCCGGCGAGATGTCTTCCAGATACGCATGAATCGCCCCGTCGCTGGTGGTTGAGGACATTTCGACCGTAAGGACAGGCGTACCAGTGATCTCGAGATCGGCATCAAGAGGTTCGCTCGTGTAGACGAGCAGTTTGTTGTCTGCTTCTGCCCGATCTGGATACACGACATCGCCTCCGCCGAATCCAGTGGCCCAGATGCTCTGGTTGCCGGTCGCAGCCGTGAAGTCCACCCTGTAGGCGTCGCTGGCGATGGTTGCCGAGGGCGCCGCCGCGTTCAATGTGTTGTGCTCCCCAAAGTACAAGCGCTCAACCGAGAGTCCTGCCGGTGGCCAAGTTTTCGTCGTGTGCCACTGCCCTTCGCCCATCGTGTAGTACTGAATCAAAGATTCAATTGGCTCGGGCGTATCGTTCCGCAGCACCCGATCGAAGAAATCGGCTTCCATCTTAAATTGCTCTTCGGTTGATGGAACCGGGGGTGTGTGGTTCGATGCGAACGGATCCACATTGAAGTCGCCGCCGTGCGACAAGGGACCGATGATCACGACTTGCGGATTCGAAAAGTTCTTGTAGCGAGTCAGCGCATCTTCCCCGCCTCCTCCGTCGAGCCATCCGCACCAAACCATCATGGGCACCTTCGAGGCTTCAATTCGCGCGCGCAGTCCCGAAGGACTGATGTCCCGAAGATTGAACGCGCCCAAAGGGTCGTCGCGGAACTCAACCTCGGCGACTGCTTCAGCCACATTCACGTTGTGATGCTGACGTACCAACTCCGCCAGATGTCTTCCGTGTGGGTCCGCATCTACGGGGCGAACGCCCGGAGTCATCAGCCGGTCTTTCCAGCAATTCCATCCCTTGTCTTCTTGCGCCCCGCACACGTCGTCGCGGTCGAGTGCCGCGACGGTATCGCTCCATTCTTGTATTTGCCCGCGCTGCGCTACACCTCCGGCCTGAATTGCCCACAAAACATCGAAATTGTCGTAGAGGGGCATGACGGCGCGGACCGCAGGTTGATTCGCAGCTGCCGCAAGCTCCGCCGCATTGCCATCGTAGGAAATTCCGAGCGTGCCCACACGGCCGTTCGACCAAGGCTGCCTCGCAGCCCAAGCTGCGACCTCGCCCATGTCAGTTACCTCGGCTGGAGACCACTCCATAGCTCGTTTTCCGCCGGACGCTCCGCTGCCACGCGCATCCACCGCCAACACCGCGAAGTGCCGTTGATTGAAATATGCCACCTTCTTTCCTTCCACTTCGTCGGGAAGGCTAGCCCGATGCAACGCCACGAGCGTTCTCAGAGTCCATCCGATCTGCGCTTCACGCCAGTAGCGCGTGGTTCTCATCAGCACCGGAACCCGATCACCCGGCTTCAAATCCGGAGGTAAGTCGATGGTCACAGCAATCTCGACACCATCGCGCATCTTCAAATACTGCGAACTTGATTGCCGAATGCCTGCCGGGGTCACCTGCTCGCCCGATAGTTTCGTTCGCAACGTTGCGACACCGACGAAAGCCGCCGCCGCAAGCCCGAGGCCCGCAATACCAAAACCCACCCGCTTCACCCATCGCCGCATATATGTTGGTTTCCTTTGCGTCAAGGCTTCGTTCTCACCCGTTTGTCTCGTCTTGGCTTCCGTGGCGGAAACAAGTCCAGCATCATGCGTGCGATGTGTGGAAATCGCTTGCGCGAATGCGGATCTCGCTGTCCTCTCGCAACGAATCCAACCCATACAAGGTACAAAAGTTCTACATGAGGGGAACGGCCGATGATGGTCTTCAGCAGGTGGATCCTTTTCCTCTCGGCCTGGTTAACCCGCTGCGCCACCACCGGAGATACCGAAGCCCAGGTGAACATCGCTGCATCTGATGGCAAGATTCCTTCCTCGCCCAGCGGCACCCGCTTCACCATCAGCTGCAACAGAAGGCGCAGCGTCTCCCGGCCTCGTCGGCCCTTTAACCGCGGAATGATGTCTTTCAGCAATTCTTCTTCCCACTCGCGCAAAAGAAGGTCGAGAAGTTCTTCGCGGTCCTTGAAGTGCCAGTAGAAGCTCCCTTTGGTCACGCTTAGGTTCCGCGCCAGCTTCTCTACGCGTACAGCTTCCACCCCACCTGTCAACAGCGCCAAGCGCGCCGCCTTCAGCCAGTCGTCTCTGTTCAAATCTTTGTCCATACTGCCGCGTATGGTAGAACGAGAGTTCACGTTGCGTCAATACGGTACCGTATGGGCCGGACGACAGCAACGTCCGCAAACGTCCACTCTCAGAGAGCGATGTCCGCAACCGTCCAATATTTCCACACCAGTAGCGGTAATGTCGGAGTTGCGCTGCGGGGTTCGTGCTTCTTCGCCGCGGGGGCGAGACGGCAACTCGTCAAAAAGCGCGAACCGGCAGTTCAGTTCTTCGGATTTCAGAAGCAGACCCTAATGGAGGAAATATGCATTCCCAGAAGTTGACGTACATCACCGCGATGGCCCTGTTCGCAGCGCTAATTCTCCCAGTTCAAATTGTTCAGGCGCAGGGCAACAAACAGCCGCCCAAGTATTACGTATTCAATCTGGGCACGGCGCCGTTCGGCGGCGTTCCGGAGCCCGTCGGGATTAACAACTTGGGCTGGATTTCTGGCGGCGACAATCTGGCGAGCAATACCAGTGTGCACGCTGTACTGTGGGTCGGGGTTCCGATGGATCTCGGTACTCTAGGTGGCCCAAACAGCAACATCTCTTGGTCAAACCATAGCACCAAGGGCGAGATTGTCGGCATTGCCGAAACTGCGGCACAAAATCCGTTAGGCGAGGCTTGGAGCTGCTCGGCCTTTTTCTTTGGCCCCGATGGCTACGAGTGTAGCGGCTTCGCGTGGCAAGACGGCGTGATGACCGCGCTTCCGCCCTTTCCTGGTGGGCTTGACAGTTATGCCGCCGGGGTCAATAACAAGGGCCAAGTGGTCGGATGGGCGGAAAACGGGTTTCACGATCCGACCTGTAACAATAAACCTCCCTACAACCAATTCCTTCAATTTGAGGCTGCCATTTGGGGACCCCGCCTGAACCAGATGACGCAACTTCCCCCGCTCACTCCCGACCCAGATTCGGCTGCGACAGCGATCAACGACAAGGGTCAGGTCGTCGGGATCTCTGGACTTTGTTCGAATGCGGTCGGAGGAGCGAGCGCGGAACACGCATTGCTCTGGGAAAATGGAAAACCCACCGATCTGGGAAATATCGGAGGCCTGGCCTGGAACACTCCTTTCGCCATCAATAACCAAGGTACAGTCGTCGGTTTCGGAAATCTTTCCGGCGACGAAAATGCCCCGGAAAATCCGGGCGCCTTCATCTGGACGCCCACCAATAAAATGCAGGCGATCCCACCTTACGGCACAGACACGAACAACGCCGCCTTCGATATCAACGAGAAAGGCCAGGTCGTCGGAAACTCGTTCAATACAAACGCCAACACTTCGCGCGCGACGATCTGGCAAAACAATACGTTGATCGACCTAAATACGCTTGTCATTCAGCCCACGTCCCTTTATCTGACGCTGGCTCAGGGAATCAACGATGCCGGCGAGATTGCCGGAAGCGCAATCGACACAGCCACGAACCAAACCGTGGGTTTCCTCGCGGTTCCAGTGTTCGACGGCAGCGGCAATCCAGACGCGGCCAAGGCTAAAACGGAAGCCAACCCAAGTCCAGTGGTCCTCAGCGAAAGTATGCGAAAGCAGCTTCCAGCCCTCGTCCGCATGATGCTGGGGGGTGCAGTCACAAAATAGCCATGGAAACCTTCCGATAACGATGAGGGGGCGGAAGGCGCCAAGCGGGGGGTGGGCGAAATCCCGCCCCTCGTCTTCTCCTGGAATATGTTCGTTAATCTGACACGTCCTCGGTTGATGTTTGTATGACACCTCGTTTTCGTCATTGTGTCGAGTGCCCGAAGTGCCTGACTCGATACTTGATTGGCTTCAGTCCATACCGAAATGGTTCCTACCTGCTTCCGCTTGGAGCCAGTTCCTCGGAAGAATGGACTCTGTGTTGTTCCTGCGCCAGGCCGGCCATCCCCAGCAGATGGTGCTGTAACGAGCTAAAGATGTACGTGGTCTCTGGTCAAGGTCATAGCCGCGGTTATGGTCCGCCCGAAGAGATTGCTGCGGTATCCAGAACGTCGCACCGTTCGAGTTAAAGGCTGGTCGATACGCGGTTGTTCAGTTTCCATCATGATCCAGAGGAGAGGACATCGATATGAGTCGATTGAGAACTTGAGGATCTCCATCGTTGTCGTGGCCGTCCTACTGGCAGGAAACAGCCTGCTGAATCGCGCCTTTGCGGAAGAGCCCTCTGCCGCGACTCATTGCAGCGTGCCATCCTATCGGCAGTTTGATTTCTGGGCGGGAGATTGGGACGTGTTTGATGTGGGCAGCCCAATTCAGGTCGCCCACGCCAAAGTCGACCTCATTCTCGACGGTTGCGTCTTACGCGAGGATTACCAAGGCACCGATGGACACAAAGGTCAGAGTTTCACAATCCACGACGTTGCCCGAGATGTTTGGCACCAGACCTGGGTGACCAACCGGGGCGAGTTGCTTCAGATCGAAGGAAAAATGGATGCTGGCGTGATGATTTTGACCGG
>JBEKRE010000131.1:0-6169 GCA_049519055.1 Candidatus Sulfotelmatobacter sp.
GAGTCTTCGTTCGACCCCTCCGAGCCAGAGTCCTATCGCCGCGATGTCCCGAAAGCCGAAGTCCACATCGTCGATGGCGGCCACTTCGCCTTGGACACCGCCGCAGACGAAATCGCCGCACTAGTCCAGGGATTCGTCGGTTCTTCACGCCAGGGCTCTACGGCGCGGCAAGCAGGGTGAAGCCGCTTTTGAGAGGGACGGTGCCCAGCAGTGTATTGGATTCGAGCCTTCAAACCGAAAGGTGTTTATGGCTGGCAAGAAAACAGCAATCATAACCGGAGCGTCGGGGGGTATCGGCACGGGGTTAGTCGAGGCGTTTCTGAGAGAAGGTTATAACGTCGTCGCGACGTCTCGCGAAGCCAATCGAAAGCTGACTAGCTCGGACAGTCTGGTTCTGCTTGATGGCGATATCGGCAACCAGCAAACGGCTGCCTATGCTGTCGATGCAGCGATCAACAACTTCGAAACCGTCGACGTTCTGGTAAATAACGCTGGCATCTTCCTAAAAAAGCCTTTCACTGACTTCACTACCGAAGACTTCGAGGCCCTTGTCTCCACTAATCTGCTCGGATTCTTCTACATCACTCAGCGCACCGTAAAGGAGATGTTGAAACAAAAATCGGGATGCGTTGTGAGCATCACCGCGGCGCTTGCCGATCGGCCAATCGCCGGCGTAAATGGTTCGATTTCCATGATTACGAAAGGTGGCTTGAATTCAGCAACCCAGAATCTGGCAATCGAGTATGCAAAAGACGGCATTCGCTTTAATGCCGTAGCCCCCGGCGAAGTGGATACACCGATGCACCAGAATGATTCCACTGACTCGACGTTGCAGCCGGCTATGAAAAAGGCGACGGTCAAGGATATCGTCGATGCCGTTCTTTACCTGGCACAGGCAGGCCATGTGAGCGGAGAGATAGTCCACGTGGATGGTGCCGCTCCGGCTCGTCGTTGGTAAAAAACAAAAGGACTACAACCAGAGGCTGGACTTCGACGAGGTACGAATGCCCCGATTGCTTTCAGTAAATGTCGGTCTTCCGCGCGACGTGACATGGAATGGCAAGACGGTCCGAACGTCAATCTGGATCTTTGAGAGGAACGGAAGGAGTCCAATCATGCGTTCTGATATTGTGCCCGGAGGCATTTTCCCCAACTACGAACTGCCCGATCACACGGGCACACCGCGCAAGCTCAGCGAGTTACAGGGCGACGATCCGCTGATCCTGACACTCGCGCGCGGCCACTATTGCCCAAAAGAGCACCAGCAGCATTTGGAACTCGCCGCGTTCTACCCGAAGATCGCGGTGGCGTACACTCAGATCGCCACGATTGCCACCGACGATCACCATACTCTGCAGGAATTCCGCGCGTCAGTCGGAGCCCAGTGGACCTTCCTTTCGGACCCCGACCGGACCATTCAGAAGGATCTCGACATCCAGGAGTACACCGACCCCGAGCATAATCCGATGATCCCGCATACGCTCGTGCTCAAGCCGGGCCTTGTGATCTACAGCATCTATAACGGCTACTGGTTCTGGGGCCGTCCGTCGGTCATCGATCTTTGGCACGATCTACGCGTCGTGACCAGTGAAATCCGCCCAGACTGGGATCTGAGTACTCCCGGACTCCGCGCGGCATGGAATGCGGGTGACCTCTCGCTTTTCCACGGGTGGAACAAGCAGGCCAGTGGGGAAGCGAAGAAGTAGCAGCGTCCCATAAAATGCTAACTTCGGGAGTCGCGATTTGAGAGACAACCGCGGAGAGAAATGAAGCCAACTGCTTCCCCAAGTCTGTGGCGACCGCTTCGAGTAACGGTTTTTCGCAATCTGCTGATCGCGGACGTCATCTCAGACGCCGGCGCTTTCATGCAGAACGTTGGCGCTGCATGGTTGATGGTCTCACTCGGCGCCGGGCCGATTTATGTTGCGCTGACGCAGACTGCCGCTTCCTTGCCATATTTTCTACTGGCCCTTCCAGCAGGCTCCGCTGGCGATATCGTCGACCGACGCAAGCTGATTCTTTTCACCGAGTCGTGGATGATGGGCGTCGCATCGATCCTAGCGATCTTGACCATCGCAGGAGTGATGTCGCCCTGGATACTTTTGGTGCTCACATTTGCGCTCTCGGCGGGAGACGCGTTCGAAACGCCGGCCTGGCGTGCAATCCTCCCGGAATTGGTGCCCAAGGAAGACCTGGCAGCGGCTTCCGCGCTCAACGGGATTGAGTTCAACCTCGCCCGTGCGGTTGGGCCGGCGCTCGCTGGCGCGATCATATCTGTGGCTGGTGTCGCGACAGCCTTCGTCGCAAATTCCATATCGTTCTTCGGTGTCATTCTTGTTGTGGTCAGGTGGAAGAGGCCTGTCCGCAAGAGGAGCGCGCCGCCGGAATCTTTTTCGGGAGCTACGGTCGCGGCAATTCGATACGTCCGGCACTCTCCCGCGATCCTCACGGTATTGCTCAGAACGGGCGTAGCGATGTTCTTCTCCAGCGCCCTCTTCGCGTTGCTGCCGACGGTTTCTCGAAGTGTGAATCAGCATGCAACCGGCTATGGGCTCTTGCTTGGCTGCTTTGGTGGCGGTGCAATCATCGGTGCTCTGGTCATGCAGTCAGCCCGTGACAGGTGGGCGATGGAGTCCCTAGTGTCGACGGGCGTCGTGAGCTTGGGGCTAGTGATTCTGGCGATGAGTGCGTTGCACAAATTGAGCACGCTGGCTGCAGTTATGTTGGTTGGCGGTGCGGCATGGGTCATTTTCATTTCCCTTATCAATGCCCTTGTCCAGAACCTGGCGCCTGATTGGGTAAGAGCACGAGTACTCGCCATCTTCATTCTCGTTTATCAGGGGAGTTATGCGCTCGGGACCGCGGCTTGGGGTGCCGTCGCGCAACGATCAGGCGTTAGAACCGCGCTTGTCTATGCCGGAATGGGGACAATCGCCACCGCAGCAGTTGCCTTTTTCGCGCGACTTCCCGATTCGACCGCGGATCTGAGTCCCTGGAACCACTGGCGCATGCCCATCGTCATCGGGGAAGTTGGGGCTGATGTGGAGAAGGGACCGGTACTGGTTACCATCGAATACGCCGTCATTCCAAAACGGACAGCAGAATTTGTGGATGCAATGCATGAATATGGGCGGATACGCCGTCGTGACGGCGCGTATCGGTGGGGTATCTTTCGCGATACTGAAGTCGCGGATCGTTATCTGGAGATATTTTTGGTGAACTCTTGGGCAGAGCATCTGCGTCAGCATGAGAGACAAACCCAGGCCGACCGTGAGTTGGAACAGCGAATAACCAGCTGTCTTTCTGGAGAACCGATGGTGCGTCACTTGATCGACGCCTATGTGGCAGAAACGTGATCGGACGGCTGCCAACATTGGCCTATGCGAAGCCATCGGTCAATACCATCGTCTAATAGACTCATCTCCACCCTTCTGGCTTAATCAGAAATGTCCACAGCGCCGCCGCAGAAACTGGGTCGCATCACCGCCGGAGACGAATATGAATGTGTCACAGCGCGACTCTGGGGCGCGCGGGTGTCGGGGTTGAGTTCAACTGTGAAGGAGCAAAATCAATGTGGACTTGCTCGCGTTCATTCGCGGTGAAAGCAGCGGCGCCTGACGTCATACCGAAGCGAGATGAGTGGTCGAGACGCCAGGAATAAACAAGAGTTCGATAAAAATGGAGGATCACATGACGATTTCAAATCAAGCAGTTGAGCGATGTATAGAAGAGTGTTTGCAGTGCTCACGCTGGTGCGCCCAATGCCGCGCTGAGTCCCTGGACCAGGATCCGACCATGATGAGGGACTGTATCCGGCTTTGTAACGAATGCCTTGAATTGTGCCGAACCTGCGTAACCCTACTTACGGGCAGCTCTGGATTCGCTGACCGGCTGTGCGGTATCTGTTCCGAGCTCTGCACAGCCTGTGCGGCAGAGTGCGGGAAATCCGAAGGCGAAACGATGAGGAAGTGTGCTGAAGCGTGCCGTCAATGCGCGGCTACATGCGCTGAGGTCGCACAAGCGGGGCCAATCCGGCGGGCTGCTGCATAAGATGAAAGTCTGGACTACGAGTGGTGGAGTCGGTATCGGCCGGGCAACAGCGTTGCTGCTCGGTGAAGGTGCGGGAAGAGCGGTTATCGAGGGCCGCTCTTCCGAGCCATTGGATTTTGGATTCATGTTCGACTACGTGTGAGGCTAGGAAAAATCCCGGGGCGGTTCGTTCATTATGGCTGCAATGCGAAGGCGATATCCCGCTGGCATTTCCAGGAATACAGTTCTCCTGGCGTTCGCAAGTCTATTCGCTGATATCTCCTCGGAGATGCTCTACCCCATCTTACCGATCTTCCTCACACAGGTACTCCATGCAAGCGGAAGTGTCGTCGGCGTGGTGGAAGGCATTGCAGAAGCAGCACAGAATGTCGTTCAGGGTTTCTCCGGTTGGCTCTCGGATAAGCTCCAGAAAAGGAAGGCTCTGGCACTCATCGGGTACCTTGTGTCCGCTTTGGGTAAACCTCTGATGGGAATTGCCACGGCATGGCCAGGCGTATTAGGCGGTCGTTTTCTAGACCGCCTCGGGGCTGGCTTTCGTTCCGCTCCGCGCGATGCCCTCATTGCGTCTTCCGTCTCCGATGAATACAGAGGGCGAGCCTTCGGCCTTGAGGGAATTGGCGACAATCTAGGAGCTTTCTTAGGGCCATTATTGGCCGTTCTGCTTTTCCTTTCGTTCCATTTCAAGATCCGATGGATCTTTTTCGTCGCAATCGTTCCCGGCCTGCTTGCGTTCTCAATGATCCTGTTGGTTCACGAACGGCCAGTCCCCGTGGCAGCGAAGTCCAAAATCGATGTCAGTTTGCGAGAATTCCCGGTCGGATATTGGAAATACCTGTTGGTGATAGCGATTTTTGAGATCGGCAACTCAAGTAATTCATTCTTAATTCTCCAGACAAAGAGCATCGGCGCCTCGTTTGTGGTCACCATCCTGATCTATGCGGGTTTCAATTTGATGGCCGCGCTGATTTCATATCCAGCGGGTTCTCTTTCCGATCGATGGGGTAGAAGAAACATCCTGCTGGCGTCGTTCATGATCTTTTTCGTCGCGTATCTCGGCTTTGCTAGTACTAGAAGCGTGATAGCGATTGCCGTCTTGTTCCTCTTTTACGGATTGTTTCAGGGAATATTTCGGTCGGTCGGCAAGGCACTTGCTTCGGATTTCGTTCCAGAACTCCTGCGCGCCAGTGCCGTTGGCTGGTACAGTGCGGTCGTCGGACTTCTGGAATTGGTCGCAAGCGTTGTCGCTGGTTTGTTGTGGGATCACATCAGTCACGCTGCTGTGTTTTATTACGGTGCGGTCTTTGCGATTGCGGGCAGCGTCGGATTGCTCTTTATTCCAGGAAAACGCAACCGGTCCGCCGTTGACGCTTAGAGTCTGGGTTGCAACTTGCTAATTCGAGTATCAATTCTTCCGAATGGGTCATCAGTGGGCAAAAATTCGACCGTGCAGAGCCCGTCCTTCTCATCTTGCAAGTAAAGATCAAGGGCACTGGCAACGATCCGATTACTGCGGACGCGCTTTACTCTCGCATCGCGCAGCGTCAAGGAGCAATCGAACCGCTCCAAACCCCTCCTAGTTAAGATGACCACGTAAACGATTGAATGCATGGTCCCAGCGTCGAATACAGTCCTCGGCCTCTGCCGCGACAAGGCAGAGGTCGCTGCTCGGTCGCACAAACAACTGGTATCACCGTTGCGGCCAAATTTGAGAGTTTCGTGCAGTCCGAGCCGGGAAAATGAAGGTGGTCTTTCGTGTTCAGCGAGAAGCTGTTAGGATATTTCTGTGACAAAGATTTGCGAAAGTTGTGCTGGTGGTTTTGCCTGGGTTGGCAGAACTCTGGATCGCCCGCCGCAGCCCGTAGAAGGTGTTTTGCACATGCAAAAGAGTAGGGAAGTGGTCGAACTTTATGGGCGGTTTATGGGCGGTTCGGACCGGAACACAAGCAATTCAGGTCGCTTTGGGCAATCTAGGCATTTTATGCAAATCGTGCAAAGCCGCATAAACACTGGTTATTTCGCATCTTGTTGATTTGGCGAGTGGGGACGTAGTTCAGTTGGTTAGAACGCTGCCCTGTCACGGCAGAGGCCGCGGGTTCGAGTCCCGTCGTCCCCGCCATTC
>JBEKRE010000132.1:0-5685 GCA_049519055.1 Candidatus Sulfotelmatobacter sp.
TAAGTGTTCTCTGGGGTGAACGTCGCCTGCGGGTCGATGCGCGAAACGTATGCGTCGACCGGTTGCTTGGGATTCGAATCCAGATACACATGGGCAGCCTGGCCGACCTTGACCTTGCCGATCTGTCCCTCGGGAACAAAACCTCGCAGGTACACCTTGCTGAGATCCAGCAGAGTGATGACCGGGGTTCCGGAGGTAATCACCTCTCCCGGCTCTGCCACGCGGGTTACGACCGTCCCGTCAAAGGGCGCTTTCACAGTCAGATCCTGGCGATTCTCCATGGCCTCAGTGAGCTGCGCCTGTGTATGACCAACGCTCGCCATCGCGTCGGCAATAGTCGCCTGCTGCTGCGCCAGCTGCATGTTTACTCCGGCTACGCGGCGTTTGGCGCCAGCCACAGCAGCCGCCTGTTGGTCGGCTGTTGACACTGCCTGTTTTCCTTGACGTTCGGCCACGGCTCCCGATCGCGCCAGTCGCGTGTACGCCTCCTTGTCGAAGCTGGCAATGTCCTGGGCGGCTTCTTGCTGGGCAACGTTCGCCTCTTCCTGCCGCAACAGTTCATTGAGGACCGCAATCTGGTCTCGCGCGGACCTGGCCTTGGCTTGCGCTTGCTGAACTTCGGCTTGCGCTTGCTCTATGCGTGCCCTCAATTGCGCGTCGTCGAGCACGGCGATGATGTCTCCAGTGGACACACGGTCGCCCTCGCGCACTCGGATTTCGAGAATACGGCCGCTCGTCTTGGGGGACACTGCCGAGTCGTCACCTTCGATTCGACCGCTGAGCGGCACGATGTTTGGCGACATCGGCGGTGTGTAGAAGAACACTCTCCAAACGCCAAGTCCGACGGCCGCGAGAATCAGAATGACAACCAACGGAACCATGATTCGACGGGCCATCGAGCGGGGTGGCTTCCCATCGGCAGGCGCAGGTTTTGGTTTTACTTGACTAGGCTGCGCTACACCAGGGGCAGATTGCGGGTTTGGTTGCGCTGGGTTCGCCGCCGCCGGAGCAGGTTGCGGGTTCGGTTGGGGTGGCTGACCTCCTGCAGGAGCCGGTTGCGGTTTTGCTTGGGCTGGATGCGCTGCGGCAGGAGCAGACTGCGGGTTTGGTTGGAGTGGCTGCCCATTGGAACCATTACTCCCCAAGGCCGTGATCGCCGCATCAAAAGTTTGGACTTCTTTCTGTGCTCGATCCCGCTCTTGCTTCAATTGCTGGACTATTTCAGACACGTTTCCCACCGCCGGCGCAGGCGGCGGCTTTGGTTGGGGTTCTGGTTGCGGTTGGTCCTGCTTTGGAAGTTCTTGAGGCCTGTCGATCACCAGTTGCTCCGTCATTTCTGACCTCTCTCGCTCGGCGTCGTCGCTTGCCGACTACCAGAATTTGCTTGCCGAAGATATGCCAGCGAAAAGTCCCAGATATGCTCAGCGATCCGGTCCACCTGCTCCGGTGTCATTTCGAACTCCGGCCAAAGTTGCTTTAGTAAAGGACCTGCGAGAACATAAACAAGAATTTGTCCCATGACGCTGTGTGCGCACAGCCGGGTCTTCTCATCCTTGGGAGGCAAAGCGATGATGCTTCCGATCAGTTCGAGTAGTCGCTTGTAAATCGGCCGGGACACTTCATTGACGACTCGCGACAGCGCCGGCGTGGGCTGCACAAGTTCGTGCACCATGATTCGAAAGTGCCAGTCCTGCAGGTTTGGTGTGGTTACGCTTTGAAGGCGAGCTCTGATGACCGCCCGCAAGATGTCCTCCGGAGGCGCATTCTGATCAAGCGCGCTGTTGATTGCATCCACCCGAGCCGCACGCACCGATTGCTGCAATACTTCGGTATACAGGCCTAATTTGTCGCCGAAGTGATAGTTGACCGCTGCGATATTGGCGCCCGAGCGCTTGACGATTTCCCGCACCGTGGTCGCTTGATAGCCGTGCTCGGCGAAGACGTGACCGGCGGCTTCCACTAGCTTCTCCCGCGTTGAAGCAGCAGCCCTGGGCGCGGACACCCGATGCGTTTGCCTTCGACTTTGTTGCGACAGGAACATGAAACAACAGTCTTAAACGACAGTCTGAAACATAAGTTTGAATCTCACCGAGGCTATCTTGTCAGATTCGTAATCACGAAAGATGGTCACTGTTGCACATAATCGTGAGAAACCGCGAGTGGATTCGATGAACGTGCCGATCGGCTAATCTGCGAATCCAAAGGATTGGAAGGTGATGACTAGCATTCGCATCCTTCCAAAACAGTATGCATGTGGGATCGACGCTCTCTCTCCTGGTTCAAGAGGTCTGCGTGTGTTCGGAACGAACAGGGCAATCGGTCTGGTCTAGGTCGGCTCACACAGTCACGCCCTCTTGCGGCCTTTCATCGCCGCCTTTCGTGCGGTGCGTGGCTTTTTCCGGGCTGCTGTTGCAGTTGTTCTGACTCTGGGTGTGGCTTCAACCGTGGATGGCAACTCCAGCTTGGGCCCGTCGGTATTCCGAAGTCGCCCAAACCCTTGACGCAAGCTAACGAAGATGACGCTGTCGTCAAATGGATGAGGACGGTCGTGTGAGACCTCACCAACCTTCGCTCAAGAAGCCTTAACGCCAGTTTGGCACAAGGCGAGCGTATCACTTGGGGAGCCTGTTATTGGGTGACTTCGCCCAGGTTGGCGGTACAAAATCGGGTTGTTTCCTCAGATTGCTTTGAGAATCTACGCTGCCCAATCGGACCGGCTAGCCGTGGGGGATCACGATGGGCGCAGTGCCGGAGCGAACTGCCGGCCCCGCAGCAACACAGTTAAAGCGGTAGCAAACAGCGCTGCGCCAAGCGCGCAAAGGCTAATCCAGCCGAAGCGGTTCCAAAGCAGCGATCCGAGGGCTGCACCCAGAGCGCCGCCCACGAAGTAACCTGCCATGTAAACCGTATTCAAGCGGTTGGCTGCGTCTGGACGTAATGAATAAATCCGAGTCTGCTTGGAAACCAGGTTGGCCTGCGCCAAGAATAGCTCCCTCGATTCGATCTTACGCCACACGTCGGGAAGCGCCGATGCAGCGTGACCCCCAGGTAGGAAGCCCGTAGCTTGAGATCAACGCCTGCCTCAGCCCTACGACTATGCGATCTTGGGTTCCAGCAACTGTGCGCAACAATGAATTAGCAACCATCGAATTCCCAAGCACTGCATAAGCATGGCTAAGCACAACTTGCTCTACCCTTCTGCGTTCAATCAAGCGACCAGCTTATCCCCTATCGGTTCTTTTTTTGCAAATGCTCTTTTCTTGCCGGCTTCGAGATACTGAGACGCGTCGAGCCTGCCGAAAAGATCGATTTCTGGTCTCATGATGACGGCTGGCAAGGCCTATGTACAAGTCTGTCACTCACGGTTCGTGGCCGTAGTTTCGAAGATGCCAAGAAAAACATGGCAGGTGAATTACAGTTGTATATCGAAAAACTCCTGCTTGAGCATCCTAGGAGAAGTGCGCGGCGAATTGCCTGACACTTTTTGCGCTTTCACTCTAGCGAGACGGGCTGGCCCGCACGACTGTACCAACAAGCAGCATTGGCATGATCGCCCTCTTTTCGATGGAGGTAGGCATGCACCCACGAGCCATCCTTGCCTTCGTCCTGCTGAGCGGATTCGTGCGCCCGCGTCCAATCGACCTTGGCATCCCACCATAATCCAGAGAGAGCGAGTGTGAGTCCTGCCGGCGGCTCGGTCGCGGTGAGCGATTGACGAAAATCCGACACCTTTAGGCTGGACTGAACCCTTCACTTGAGACATTCGAATAAGGCACACTTTGCAGGTGAAGGAACTGCAAGTGGAAACGAGACGAAGGAGACGGTATGCGAAGGAGTTCCGTCGAATGGCGGTCGAGCGACTGCAACGTTGCGAGACCACCGCTGCGGTTGCAAAATTCCTAGGATTGTCCCGACGCACCGTCGCAAAGACGCGACCGTTTCGTCCACGAAGTATTCCTGCTTACATAGGGAGCAGAAAATATAGGATGTGGCAACTGGGAAGCCAAACAGGATCGGTTGTCCTAGACCCAAGAACTCAAACTTGGTTTTCCGCTGGTATGAGGGAAAGACTCGCAGAGCCGAGCGCATCGGCACCAAAAAGCAATATCGCACGAAGGCAGAGGCAATGAGGGCGTCCGAAGGAATGCGATTGCGGATCAATAATCCCGAAGCAGTCCCCACCGCAATCACTGTCGGGCAAGTGGTGCAAAGGTACATTCTGGAAAGAATGCCACATCGACATTCAACAAGCCGGGGCTATAAGGGCAAGCTGAAAATCATTCAGCGTGACTGGGGAAGGAAAACTTTTCCACTCAAGGCCTATGAAGTCGAGCAATGGCTAAAAACCCTGAAGTCCACCAGTACCGAGAAGCCCTATGCACCGAAAACGAAGTCGCACATCAAGAACATGCTCGGCATCCTCTACGATTGCGCCATGCTGTGGGAGTACGTTCCCACGGAACGCAACCCGATCAGCTTAGTGCGAGTCGCTGGCGCTGGAAAACGGACGAAAGAGCCAGTGATTCTGAGCATGGATGAGTTCCGCAAACTGCTGGCAGAAGTCACCGAGGAACCGTACCGTACCATGGTTCTTCTGGCTGCTTAGGCTTGCGGTCAAGCGAAATCCTTGGCTTGTGCTGGGGGGATTTCGACTGGCTCCGATCAGAGGTCAGCATCCAGCGCGGCGTAGTCGAGGGCTACACGGACGACACGAAGACGGTAGCGTCAAGAAGGAAATTACCCCTTGATGCTGCTGTTCTAACCGCTCTCAAAAGCTGGAAACTGAAGACGCAATTTCCAGCCGACAGCGATTACGTTTTCGCTAGTCCGGTCAAGCTGGGCAGGAAGCCGTTAAACAGCAACTCAGCCCAGCGGGACAAACTCAGACCTGCTTCGATTCGAGCGGGACTCAGCCCCATCGGATGGCATTCGCTTCGCCACAGCTATCGTAGTTGGCTGGATGAAGTGGGTGCCCCCGTCTCTGTGCAGAAAGAACTGATGCGCCACAGCACTATCGCTATGACGATGGACGGCTACGGTCGGGGAGTTGCGTCAGCTAATCGTGACGCGAACTCACGTCTGGTGGGCAAGCTGCTTGATGAGACCAGCGGGCAGGGAAGTGAACAGAGCGTTCAATAGACTGTAACAGACTGTGGGACGCGTCTAAGTGATTGAAAAAATGGTGCGGAAGGGGGGATTTGAACAACTCTATGACATTGATAACACGTAACTTATTGATTTTGCATTCGGCGTAAAGGCCCAAATGCCCCACAATCCCGCTTCCATTGTACGTTTATTGTACGGCGAACGTCGCAGAAGAGAAAACCGCGCCGAAGCGCTTTCTCTCAATCCTGCCAGCAACAGTTTGACATCCGCCCCTCCCATCGGTCAAGGCCACCGTTCGAGAATGCCTGGAATGGTGAGCGTGCTTCGAAGCCCGTCTCCGTAGTTGATTTTGTGCCTCGCGATGTCGACTGCGCGGACAAGTTGCATTTCTCGGAACAGCTTTTCGCATACAATCTCGCAGTATGGCTGTTCACAGTGGGGAATCTTCTTGAACCTGGTTTGCCGCAATATTGCCACCGTGGTGATTTTAGTCGCGGTTTCTCTGAGTCATGCACAGTTTGAGCGCAGCAAGCCGGATACGCAGCCGATTCATCATCCCGTCCCCTCCATTCAGGACAC
>JBEKRE010000133.1:0-5610 GCA_049519055.1 Candidatus Sulfotelmatobacter sp.
ACGACCACAGCATACTCAGTCAACATGGCAGTACCTCCGTGCGCAAAATAGTCAGAAATGTTAAACATCAGGTTCGTCAGGCCGCTGAGGCTGAAGGGATTGACCCACTCCAGCGCTCCGGGGATTTCCATCTGATCGAACCAACCGGAAAAGATCGAACCTAACGCCAGCACCACCGCCATCACCGTCAGGTCACGCCACACCCCGGACAAGCGCAACCGGGAGAAGGCCAAAGGGCTGGCTGCTTCTTCTGAAAGCTCGTTCAGGCTTTCACTCAGCACGCGGTTCTCAGCGCGCAATGCGTCCAGTAGCTGCCGGCAGCCACGGCACGTGGCCATGTGGTCTCGCATACGCCGCGCCTCATCCGCGGCCAGTTCGCCGTCCACGAAGAGGGCGCAGGCTTGTTCCGAATAACATTCCATGATCACTTGCTCCTTGGGGACAGTCTCCGGCGCAGCTCCTGCTTGGCGCGAAATATCAGGGCCGCCACGTGGTTCCTCTCCAGGCCCAATTGCTGCGCGATTTCGTCGTAACTCAGTTCGCTGTAATAGCGCAGGACCAGAGGCACGCGATAGTTCTCCGGCAGGCGTGCGATGGTATCCCGCACTTGCACTCTCTCTTCCTTGCTGATGACAGCACTCAGCGGAGACGGCTCCGTGCTGGTTGCCTCGATGACCGCGTTTCCGTCCTCAACTTCCACAAACACCTTCAGTCCACGCTGCCGGCGCCGCAAAACGTCAATGCATTGATTGCCAGCCACCCGCAGCAGCCATCTGGGGAACGGTATCGAGCCGTCGTAGCTCTCGATGGTGCGCCGCAGTTTGAGGAAGACTTCGCTGGTGGCATCTTCTGCGCCCTCCCGTGAATCCAGCATGTAACGGCACAATCCGAATACGCGCCGGACATAGCTGCGATAGATCTCTTCCAGAGCCTCATCCTCGTGACCGCGTGCGCGCTCGATTACGTTCTCCAAACCGAGCCCCTCCATCTGCCTGGTTTCGGCCTCGCGGGGCTGCGCTTCTTTCGCCATGTTCTTTTTGGCGTCCATAAAGCAGTACGCTGCAGATCGCAGGAAGTTACATACATTCTAGGGAACGGGGGAACTCAAGGCTGGACGCCTGGCTCTGGCTCTGCAAAGACCGCTATTACCAGCGGGAAAGGTGGGAATTAGTGCCTTTCAGGGTTGCCAGTCCATGTTGTCGGACGCTTCAGCTTCCGTCTCGTGCTATTTTTCCTGAGAGTTTGCATTGGCGCGCGCTGCACGACTTGCAGCCCGTCACTCGCTCACGACCCGAGGTCAAGCTCCTGCTTCATCACTTGCCGCTGGCCATCTGGGGTGTTTGTTCTCCGCTTCTCCGAGTAAATGATGAACTTGAACGGGTTCGTATTCTGGTACTCCGCCATCAGCTTGAGATAGACAAGGCGTTTGGCGTTAGCTACGGACGGGCTGCCCTCGAACCTGCTTGCGCACGATTCAAGCAGCGAGGCAGCCAGCTCGTAATTGCCGTCGGCAGCCAGGCGCTCCACGGTCCTGACGAGCTGTTTTTCCGACACACCGAGGTAGTCGACCAGGAGTTCCGCACGGTCGGCCCGGTTGAGATGTTCGAGGCCCTGCAGGTCCGGCTGCCAGTAGCCGACGTTCTGGTCGTATAGTCGGTCAATGACGTGTTCGCGCAAGATAAGGTATGGCTGATACACGTCAGGCTGGCCAGCAAGCAGACTTGGAGGAATCAAGTTCGCCTGGTGAATCGCGGCACGTTCATCGCCGCGGCGGACCGCAGTCAATACCTGCTCGTGCAGCCACACCAGGTCTGTTCTGAGCTGCGCCAGCATGGAGGCGGAGGCGAAATTACGGGTGAGCGGCTCGTGGCCGTGCAGCAGGTACTGAGGATGCTTCTCAACAACAACGTCAATTGCATCCATCAGTCCCTGGAAATCGCCTTCCTCCACAAGGGCTCTCCAAGATACGGCATGATGAAATCTCCCACGAACAGCACACCCTGATCTGGTAGATGGATGAACATGGCGTCGTGAGTTCCTCCTCCATGCACAGGAATTACCTCAATGCGAGTCTCCCCAATCTCCAAGTTCGTGCGGCCGTCAATTGTCACATCCGGCTTGAAGCTGCGTAAGTCGTCGAGACTGAAGCGTTCACCGAAGAATTGCTTATCAAAATTCCCCGGCGCGTCGACGTCGCGAGTTGATTCAGAAAATTCCGGCGCGGTAGACGAAGGTTGGTCCGATTTTGCAAGAAATCGATCAGTGTGGAAGAATCGGCACCAAGTATGCTGGAAGATCATGAGGCTTCGCTGCTCAGTTTCACCATGAATAATTTCGAGCGAACGAATCATCCGCGCTCTATGACCCTCAGGGCGTGCAAAGTGCGCGTCCAGATGATCTGTCTTGAATCATGGGGTTTATTCTCAACCATCCCAAGATCACACTCACCATTTTAGGAGCGACTGGATGGCAAACTTCTTCTTCACAGGTGGTAGAGGCGGAGAACAGGCGATCAACCTTGACCAGGTTCGCCTGGCAAACCACGAGACGGTGACGGGCCGGGTTACTGTCTACTTTGAGCCCGAACACACAATCATACTTGAGGGTGAGGTAGCAAAGCAGTTCATGGGCGTGCTCGGCGGCCTGAGGTCCGAGGCCAAGGCTTTATCGGGCGAGGCGGCGGTGAAGCGGAGCAATAGCGCAGTTGGCGCACTGAAGAAGCGAAAAAAACAATCCTAAACTTGAATCAAACTAGTGCGCCTAGTTACATTCCCAGATGGATTTACCGGAATCCATCGTCGCGGTGCAGTTTTTGGTCAGTTCGATCTTGCCGGGCAACAGACCGGGTTCTCTCATCCTAACGAAGCCGCACAACTGTCTGTCGGAATCCTTAACCATGCTGACTTGCTCAACTACAAAACCCTTCTGCTCGAACTCAGTTCTTATATCTGACTCGGTGCTTGTGACATCGCCTTCCCTGAATTTGCGACTAGACGTACAAGCAACGACCGCAAGGACAAGGAAGATACCAGAGTAAAGCAGACATGACCTCATAACACTCACACTCCCCAACCAGAGTGTGACTGTCGATCAGTTCACCGGGCAAGATTACGCGGGTAACGAAGTGAGGTCTACGAAAGGCGACACGCGCCAATGGGGTTGCTTACGCGGCTTTCCTCGCTCGAATCTTTGTCCATCGCGCTCTTTGAGCCGCTGCAATCTTCCTTCGAGCCGCCGTGGACATTGTGCGCTTAGGTCTTGCGGGCTGGCTGCCAGCCTTTTGCTTTGCCCATCGCGCCCGCTGTGCAGCTGCTATCCGCTTGCGTCCAGCAACCGACATCGTTCGCTTCGATTTGACTCCGGAGAAATAAACTTTCCCGAAGGCGGTTAAGGCGGCGGTTACGCGATGCAGTTCGTTCTCAAGCCGTGTCCGCTCCTTGATCAACTGCTTAACCACTCCAGACAGATTTCTCATTGGTTCCCCCTCACGACTTAGGATCATAGCAGGGTGCGACACAGTGAGAATCTTGGCCTACCCTCCGGTTCAGAGATGTCAATGAGGGTAATTGGCGATCTAACGTCGACTACGAGCTGGATCCCCGCTTTCCGAGTCACCGACCATCGAGGGAAATGCACACCAAATTCAATCAACACAAGCGCGTTTGATCTTTGCAAGTCGAGATCGACCACCCAGTTGTAGCCCGATGCGATATATTGCTGCGCCTGAGGCGATGAACTCTAGAATCGTGGCCGCTTTCGTCTCCAGGATGCATTCCATGATCAGCTTGCTCGAGCTATCCATGACAGCAACCGAGATCGTTGTTTGGTGAACATCCATGCCAATATACTTTCTTGGTTCATGACGGCGCTCCTTTCGGTCAGTGGTGATTTCCAACGATCACAACTTACCGTAAAGTGGGCGCCTTTTGTATTGCGTGCGATGGCGAGTAGAGTCGAGAAGGCGCAGTGACTGTAGTCTCCCGGTGGTTATTCAGCTTGGCTTTCGTCGCGCCACCGCAATCAGTTGGAGGTTGGCGACCCTGCGGTTTCACGAACGATGCGATCAGACACTGTCAAGGCTAAAGTCCTTGGTGGAAGACGCCAGGAAGGTCGCTGGCTTGCACTCGCAGCGAAGAAAGAATCCTCTCTCATTGAAAACGCGAATCGAGCCGAAAGCTGCAACACCCCGGGGTCACATCGAGGGCCGCAAGCGAGTGCTCGGAATCATGGCGGCGATTCTCGCCAGTCTGCACACGCAAACGGCGGATGACCTATTTTGAGGACCGCGGGGCACTCCCCGAGTAACAAGTTTGATCTGGCTTCAATTCGGGCTTCAGTTCGATGGGCTGAAGCGATCATGCGGAAGATTGACCGCGCGTTTCCAGAATATCGAGCAGGCCTCGACTACGTCTCCGTGTGCCAAGCCAAGGGGAAGAGCTGCGCTCCGCTGCCAACAACCCGACGTTTTTCTTGGGGAAACGGGGGCCCCTTCCCCTCGGTGTTAGAGGGGCCAAACTCGAAATCTCTGTCCAATTTGATTGCTAAAGCGAAATCTCCAGTTTCTTTCTGCTCAGTCCGAACAACCTTGCCGCGACCGCACAAGAAAGTGCCGGGTCGGGAACGTACAATTCCAACCGACAGCTCTACGGCGGACCCCTCAGGAATCAGAAAAGCGCTGGAGAGCAAAATACCTGCGAGACCGATGCTCTCCGACTGGGCGTACAGTTCCTTGTGGGCCAGCTTAAGTGAGACAGGCAGTTGCAGCTGGTAGCGAATACTGCTTCGTTGTGGACGTTGGGGGGAATCCATTGTGGCCATGGCTGTTTGGAAAGAGTACGCCCAGGAGCATCCCGCGGGGAGGTGACGATGGTGCATCGGGATGTGATCAAAAGGCGGGTAATGGGACAGTAATCTGTCCCTGAACTGACTGGATTGCATCCCCGCGGACCGACGCCGGCCTTAGCGTCTGCTCGCCAGTCCTTACTCACTCTTCGCGAGAATCACAGTTTCGGGCCGCTTGTAAACTCCGAGTTGCTCCGACATCCCAAGCTGATCCCAGTTATTCCAACCCTCGACAATTTGTCCATTCAGGATCCGGGCGATAGATATTCCCGTAATTCGGACGGGCTTGCCCGTGGCAGGTATTCCCAGGGGGTCCCCACTATGTGTCATGACGCCTAACCAGCGAACCACAACCTTATCTTGTGCTCCGATGGCGTCTTCGATTTTAAGATTGATATCCGGGAACGCGGTGCGGATGTGCTTTACAAATTGCACGAATTCCGCTGGACCGTTGAGAATTGCGAGTTAGGGGAGCGATCGACCGTGACACTCAAACTCAGAGTAGAACGACTTGAGCGAGAACAACTTCCGAAAACTTCCGGGGAATCGCTCGCGACCGAGACATACGATCGCTCCTTGATCCTAGGGTTGAAGGGGCAACCCGTGATAGCTACGCCAGGGTCACAATGACCATTGGGTGGAGGGGAACGCAGCTCCGCCTGCGAACCTTTTCCTGGCGCTATCGAAGGTCCCTATCACCTTTAGAAGCGTTTTCATGGGAATAGTCTCTCCGAAGGACCTGCTCATCCCGTTTCCCGGTACTAATCT
>JBEKRE010000134.1:0-5176 GCA_049519055.1 Candidatus Sulfotelmatobacter sp.
ATCCTGCTGGCTAAGAAGATTCGAATGGCGGCAACTTATCTCGGTACCTGGATTGTCCTGCTGGTTCTATTCATCTATGGCCCGATTTTGATCGTTCAGATGTCAGACCCGAGCCCCGCGTCTCAGGTCGAAGGGATTAACTACTTTGCGGACACGCTGCTGTTTGCAGGAGCGATTCTCGTGCTCGCCAGCAACAGCAAAAAGGATGATTCATTTGAAATCGCCAAGTAAGCATCCTGGTGGCAAACTAATTTGGCGCTTCCGAAGTCCAGTCCCCTGTAAACCGCTAGATACTATCGAGGACCTGTTGGTATAGACTGCTGCGATTTCTGCCAGACGCGTAAAGCTATGCGGATCCTAATTTTGCTTGATACCTTCCAGCAGACTCTTCCGATCCACCACAGAGCCATCGAAAATTAGCATGTTGATGTGATCCAATGCCGATGTAGCAACACGAGGATCGTCATCGAGAATAAGGATGTCCGCCATTCTCCCAGGTTCGATCCGGCCCACGTCCTTCCACGGATACACATCCGCGTAGTTGCTGGTCGCGGCCGCAACGGCCTCTCGCGGCAAAAGACCGATGCGATGCAACAGTGAGAGTTCTTCGTGCAAGCCACTGCCCGGCATGATGCCATACGAAGGCGAGATGCTCCCGGCAAGGAATCTTGCGCCTAGTTGATAAAAGCGAGCATCCAGACTCTCTATGTGCTGAGCACACTTTCTGACCGCTTCTCGCCGGTCCTCCGGCGCCTTCGGCAGATATCCAGACATCCCGGTCGCTTTATCAACAGGCGTGTCGAGGTCGCTCGCCTTGATCAGGGCGGATGACGGAGCATTCCACGGGTTTGGCACGTCGAGAGAATCGGCAGTTGCTTGCAATACTAAAGTTGGCATCAACGCAGTATCGGATTTCGCTATCTGCTCTCCATAGTCCGAAACCTGTGCGGAGGCGGGATCGAGCCGGCAAACCTAGTGATATGCTGCGCCAGCCTGCTGGCTATCAGCGAAAGCCAGTTTTGCTGCAGCAGGAGCCAGTTCCATTTGGTATTGATCATTTCGAAGCAACACATTGATACCCGCCCGGATTCCGTATGGGTAGCTGGTGAATCCCAACTCGCCAAGTGTGGCAAGGCCAACACGCTTTGTCTCGGCAACAATGACGTCTACCTGATCGGGCCAAATATCGTAACTGATCGTGACACCCCGATACCCCTGTTCGGCGAGCCTGTCGATTCGAGCGATGAGTTGCTCATTCGACAAACGCCGATCATGCAATCGGTGAGAAGCCATTGGTTTATCCGATGGGTCCGCTCCTTCCTCGGAATACCCGGTCATCGGAGCGCCGAGAAACAGCCGCGGGGTGGGCGACGCACTTCGCAGAACTTTTACCTCACCATCACCTCCGCCCCCAGGCAAGATACTCCCCACGTAGACAGTGGTCACTCCGTCGTACAAGTAAGCGTTCGCGAAGTCTTGATTTCGCAGCGCGCCAAAACCGTCAATGAGACCGGGAACGAGGAATTTTCCGCGTGCATCAATGCGGGCGAAGTTTGAAGGAATTTTAATCTCAGACGAAGGCCCGGCAGCTACGATCTTTTCCCCTTCAATCAGGACGACGGAGTCAGCGATGTCGTTGGAAGAGTGACCGCGGTTTGTCACATCAACCAAAATTCCACCGACGATCGCGACTTGTTTCGCAGGAGGCACGGCTGCATCGCCCACCGCGACAGCCACAACTAGTATCGTCGCGAGCCAGAGACCTCTTTTGCTTGAATGCAGCATGGGTGCGATCTTCTCCTTGTGATTGACGATTGAAGTGAAATGCCGGGATTCTTCATGTTCTAAACCCAGATTTGCCGACTACTCTGACAGTCAAAACAACCTTGCTATAGACCCACTTGCCGACGAATGGTTGGCTGCACGCGCCCAGAACTTCAGTCTCGGATGTTCTTCCGTCTCACATAAATCCATGTCTTGCTGCGAAATCAAGCGGGCTTACTTTTCGGCTACGATCGCGTTGTCGATTCATAGTATCTGTGGGCTAGCTGCAACACCGTCGCTTCATCCCACGGTCGTCCCACAATCTGGAGTCCGAGTGGAAGCCCGTTACGATCGAACCCGCAAGGTACGCTTATGGCGGGTAAGCCGTAGTAGTTGGCAAATATCGTGTTTTCCGCGGATAAGGCCTGCGGATTGTCGCGCGCGTCTGCAACGGTTGGAACGATGGTTGTCGTCGTCGGTAGCAACAAAATATCTATTTCCCGAAACACCTTGTCGACGATGTCTCTCCGATCGGTCTCGATTTTTGACAGTTCATCCGTGGGAATGCGCAGCGGCGCAACGACGTTCCTCGTGCTGCAGCCGAGTCCACCGATCGCTTCAACGGCTTTTCTGAAGCGTTCCGAAACCTCAGGATCGCTTCGGAGGTTTTCAGCGATCCCGATTCGGATTGTTCTGCTTTGAGTCATCGCGTCCACATACCGAGCGGAGCTACTTTCGACGTTCTCCGCTACCACATCCAGCACCAGCGCGACATCTTCGACGGTCCGCGCCATGATGGCAGGATGACTGAACCAGCGGATCATCGGGCCGGGGTCTTCCTCCCCTTCAAGAATGCCTTTCGGGCTGATGAGACCGTATGTGCCCTTGAACCCAACCACGCCACAACATGCGGCGGGTAACCTGCAGGATCCAATCGCATCGGTATCGATGGTCGCATAGCACATGCCGTTCGCTACGGCGGCGGCTGATCCAGATGACGAGCCGCCGGGAATATATTCGGCATTCCAGGGGTTACGAACAGGACCGAAATAGCTTTCCAACCCCGTCGTGCCCATGCCCATGGTGTGCATGTTGGTCTTCCCGATAATGATCGCGCCCACCTGTTTGAGTTTCTTGACCACAACCGCATCAGTTGCCGGAATCCGATCCTTGAAGTGCTCGAATCCCGCAGTCGTCCGGACCCCCGCCGTGTCGTAAAAGTCCTTGATTGCTACGGGGATTCCATGCAAAGGACCGCGCCAGCTGCCTGCCTTCAACTCCGCTTCAGCTTCTCTGGCCTGCTCCATAGCTTGCTCAGCCATTACAGTAATGAACGCATTCAATTGCGGATTCAATCGTTCGATGTGCCGGAGACAGTTGGCCACAATCTCTGCGGGCGAAACCTGCGACAAGCGCAATCGCTCGCTCAACCTTGCGATACCCATGTTCGGACTGCCTTTCAACCCGGGTGGAGTTGTCAGCATTTGTTCTCCATCTCCTTTCGCGCAATAGTGGCTAGCCGCGTCGGTAGTTGAGTTTCGGATACCAGTCGGTTCCGCGACCTTCCGGCGTGTAGTCCAGCGTCTGCCAGAGAGGATCCAGGTCCGGCGCGCCCCGCGAGTCTTCTCCGGGTCGGCCAGGAACCCGCTCAGTTCCCCGCTATAGAAATGACGAATGGTTCCGTCGCGCCGACTGAACACGCTCAAGCCGGTCACATCCTCGTCCTTCGGGCTCACGCAAGTAAGCATGTAGTCGCCCGATATGTCGGAGACAAAGGGGAGGTTATTGAAGCCGCGTTGTTTCTTGTACTCAATCAGGCGCTCTGTGGGCGAGCGGGCCGTGACTGCAAATGGCGCACCGCTCTCGAAGGTTGATAGCTACGCCGTTACAAGCGGGCAGGAAGGAGGTGCACATTGGGCGGGGCGTTTTGCGCGCCGGATCGTACATCATGCTGTAGATCATCAATGTGTCTTTGTCGCCGAAGAGGCTCGAGAATTGAATTGGGGTGGTGTCGCAGAGGAACTCGAAGTCCCTCGGAATCTCGCCACCCTGAGGCAGCGCACGCCGTTGGGCCGCCACCCGTTCGAGGCGGCGCAACTCGATTTCTTCCTCAAGCAGCGCACTGCGGGCAGTGCGATACTCGGCGCTTTCATTTGAAAAATGGACCGTGTTGCTGGCTGCTAGTTGTGAGGCGGGTGAAAGCGTTCCCTCTCCGGTCACCACTACTTCGGTATTTGCGACGTGTGCTGGGCACATATCTATCTTCTCCTCAATGTCGCTCAGCATCGTGGGGAAGACTTAAGCACTCCGAGCGGAAAAGATGCGCTGGGTATGCACCCGAAGATAATCAGCGACGCATATGTAGCCTCCTATTACGTACTACTTTTGCTATTCGATGCCGGAAATCAACAGGCGGTATGCACAGGACTAGGTCGAGGTCCGCAAACGTCTAACCCCGCGGGCATTATCTTGCCCTGACACGTAGTGACTGTCATCATGGAAGAATGCAAACGGTCTTTGAAACGACTCGTGGACTGGGGGCCTGCGCCGTCTTGCCGGCGTCTGGCATAATCGGGTGATGGCCGATGACCTGGTCTGCCATACCTTCAGCCATGGCTTCCACCCCAAGCATGTCGAGCGAGTCGCCGCTCACTGGGCCGAAGCACTCGGTGGCCCCGCGCGAATTCCGACTCCTACGGAGACGAGCCGACCGTCGTCAAGATACACAGTGGCAGCGGGGAAAACGACGAAATGGATGGCGGTGCGATTGCTTGCTTCGACTAGGCTCTTGCAGATGTCGGAATAGGCGACGATAGCGCACTGCGACAAGTGCTGCACGACAACTTCGCTTGGGCGACCACGACCAAGACGACGTCCCGCTACCCGCCGATGATGTGCCTAGCGGCCTCAGCATCCCACACTGGTCATGGGACGGACTCCAGGTATCAGACTCCAGCATTGACATGCACTACGTGACGGCGCCGCGGGTGACGTGATCCGCGATACCCCTCAAATCGGGCGCTGTGTTCGTAATTCGCAACTCTGAACGGCCTTAAATTAAGAGAGTTAGGAAATATGGAAGGGGGTAGATGCAGGTCACGGGCAGAACTTCATTTTCTGCATTGACTTGCTTTTCGTGGAACCTGGACAACCCAAATGATTTTGACACACATGCCGTATCCCAACCGGCTACCATTGATGATCACAGTGTTAAACATTCCTTTTGTCGGAGCACTTCCGCACACGCGGGCGCTCGTTGAACTCGTATCGCCCATGCAGCGCGTCCCTAATTGGTGAAGAACGCGGTAACCGTCTCCGCAACCTCTCGGGGCCCGGACTGATCTGGACCAAAATGGTTGAGGTTCGGGAACTGTTTGACTCGCACTCTTGGGAGAGTGGCAATGAGTTTGTC
>JBEKRE010000135.1:0-6144 GCA_049519055.1 Candidatus Sulfotelmatobacter sp.
TGAATTCGAGACCGAGGTTGTCGATGGCTTCCTGGATGAGGTCGGCATACTTATCGCCGGCATGACGGAACTCGGCTGTGGGCACGCGCACGAATAAGATTCCGCCACTGGAGTGGCTATAGCGCGTGGGCTTCAACCAAGTATCGTAAGAGTGCCGATTGACCTTTTTTTCCAGCGTATCGAGAATGCACATCCACGGATTGGGAGCAAGTGCAGTGCTTGGAACAGACATTGACGGGTTGGGACAAAGTGTTGTGCTCGGAACTGACATAGCATGAAATACCCTCTGGAAAGCGCGGCTCAGTTCCGGAAGCCATGTTTGCCCCTTCCTTCTCTCCCAGGTTCGTACTCTGCCTTCTGCCGGCGATTCCACGCTCGCCAGACGGCGCAACTCCGCGTCGATCTCTGCGTATTCCTTCATGCGTCCTCGGCAGGTTTCGCATGCGCCAATGTGCTCCGCTGCAACAGATGGAATGCTTTCACCGTCGTGAAGTGCAGAGACAAACTCTCTTGCTTCTTCGCACTTCATGATTTGTCTGGTCCTGCTCGGCATGCGCCCCTCCTCGGGCTTACCGGGTTTTTCCCCAAATTCTTCGCAATGCTTCCCTCGCCGCAGACAGTCGTGAACTCACTGTGCCGACAGGTATTACCAGAGTCTCTGCGAGTTCCGCATATGATAGCCCTGCCACTGACCGTAACCACAGCAGTGTTCGTTGTTCCTCCGGGAGCCGCCGGAGTGCGTCACACATGATCGAAGTGGTTTCCGTCTGGCAAAAACCCGTTTTGTTTTCGGTCGGATCCGGTGGACCTTGCTTTCGCCACCAGTCCGCAGCAAGATGGTGCGCAATGCCGTAGAGATAGTTACGAAGCGTCCCGCGCTCCGGCTGAAACCCGTTCGGCCGAGTCCATATCTGACTGAACATTTCTTGCAGAACGTCTTCGGCCGCCTGACGATCGCCGCGATGCTGAACCAAGTATGCCAGCAGCGGCGGCGCGTTCTCCCGGTAAAGGACGTCGAAAGCATCCGCGTCTCTCTCGCAGATCTTTTTCCAAAGCTCTCGCTCGTCAGCCAATCGGCTTCTCCGTTCAGTTATTCGGGTTTTCCGGTCAAAAAAATCATCCGGCAACAAGAAAATGTTGCACCTGCTCCATCTAGCCATCCCTGCGGTGCGCGAAGTGAAGGAATGTTCGCGGGTAAGGGTCTTCGCAGCACACTGAGTCTTCAAATGCCCATAATGCTGTAGTCAGGGACTTGCGCCGATCAAGACTGTATCCGAGCGGAATTGCCACAATCGTTGTCCCAAACGCATAGATAAACGCTGAATCTGATGCGAATCGCTACAACGTTGTGGGGATTGGAGCAATCCGCACGGTGGCCGGTCTGTACCTGAGCCACAATGCGAGACCGATCCCGAACACCAGAGCTGCGATGAGACCTCCAACGGCAAATAGTAGCCGGTTCGGAAACTCCGGAGCATCGGGAAGACTGGCGGGGTTGAGCAGTCGCATCTGCTCCCCAAGCTGCTGATCCTCTGCATCTTTCGCTAGTTTTGCCGCTCCTTGCGCCCCGCTCAACTTGCTCAGCAGATCTGTGTAGCTTTTCTTTTCGATCTCGTGTTCGAGCACTAGCATCGTGTATTTTTTTTCGCTCTCAGAGCTGCGGGAATCGTGCCCCTTGGACCGCTCGAGAAACTGCGCGTCCAATGCCTCCAAGTTTCGTCTCGTGTCATCAAGTTCTCTATTCAGGAAGTCAATTGCGCCCCGGGCCACATCTTGGCGCGATTTTAAATTTTCTTCCAACATAAGAGACGTCAGTTCGTTGCAAATCTGCTGCCCCTCGTGGGCGGTCGATGCCGTGTACGTAACATAGAAACCCGGAACCGGGCTATTCTGGTTGCTGGCCTTGTCCCGGGCTGCGCCAAACTCCGAACGATCGATCTCCACTGGTTCGACGGACATGTCGGTCCGGATTTTGTCGATCAGGTCCCCCATTTCCTGGCCGGGCTGGGCCAATCCTGACCGCTCCAGCATGGATCGCAAGCGGCTCTCGCTGAGAACCGTCTGCTGCAGTATCGCAAGACGTTCGGTCAGATCGGTGGTGACCACAGGATGCACGATATCCTCGGGCGCCCTCTGGGCGTCCACCAATACCAACGATTTCGAGGTATACCTAGGTATACATGCGTATGAAACCAGCCAGCCTGCGAAGGCGGCCAGCAGAGCCGGAATCAGAATCACCTTCCTATAGTGGCGAAAACTGCCCCCGTCCGAACCCGCTGCAGCCTCCATTTTCGACTCCTCAGGGTCTGAAGTTGCACAGTTCTCCGACGCGATAACCATCCTCTCCGACGACAAATCATCAACCGGCGCAAGAACCTCCGCACCTGGTCGCATTGAGGCAGATGCATCGTCGCCTTGCGGTGCCTGTACGCACGATGGGACCTCTAGCAATGAAAGCAGCATCTGCTTGTCCATTCCAAGCATTTGCGCGACCTGGACTGTCGAGTAGCCTCTATCCATTGCCCTACCATTGGTGTCTCGTGACCGGTTTCAGCACAACCCAAAGGAAAAATGCCAGGAAGATCGAGACACCGGCTCCCGCATGCCTCTGCTGGAAAACGACCTTCCTCAAATCTTGTGATTTACGAACTCTCTCCAGTTCAGCTCTGCCGGATGGTTCTCGGCGATTAAGGCATACCGACTAATGCGAAACCAGCCAAGACGTAAGGATGCAGATGCCAGCCGCGAGAAATAAGGATGATCCAGGGCAAAGCAAGAAGGGGTCCTTGGATTCTCGAGCGGATGGATCACGCAAGCTCATCGCCTCCTCCCGACAAGTTAACTAATCGATGCAGCAATGCACCTTCCAAAATCGAAGGATTCGTTTCGCTCAGCAGATCCTGTTAAGTCCGCCCACAACTCGTTCGTTCGAGCCCCGCACCTACAGGCGACAAAGTGCTTGAGCTTCAATCGCTCACGACGCCATTTCGCTCGACAGCCCTCGGCTTTCGTCGCACCGCGGCCGGTCAGCATCCGTCTCGTACTGTGGGCTCTTCTAGTTTGTTTATGCCCCATTCGTAACGGGGCAGCATGGAAAATTTCCCTGCAAATCACCGAAATCTGAGTACTTTTGTCTAAGCTTGAAATAAATCGACGTTAGCCTGCGAGACTCTCTTCCATCGAATCACTGCAGCTCTGTCGGGATTGGAACAATCCGCAACGTGAGACTTCCATCGGCAAAACGGTTGCCAGTTCGCAACCGACATGTTCAACTCCGTGGTTGTGTTCATTTTGGTGCCTTTCCTGTTCGTCACCATTGGTCCGGCACTCATTCAGGCCTATCACTCCCTCGTTGGGAAGTAGCTCGTGGGAGTCAGCAACTGGGTCGAATCCGAAGTCAGATGCATGTCATCAGCGGCAAGCGGTAGGTCTTCGGCACCCATCTGAATCCGCTCCCAGTTCACAGAAATTGGCCAGCCCTATTGGAGTCTTCAATCTTTTCCGAGACAAATCTCGGAATGAGGACCAGAAGTATATAGCCCAGTGACAATGAGAGCCCCGCCGGCATCTAATCACTTAGAACCAAACTTAACCCGAGTAATCGGGAATCTTGGTGGGACGGAAAACCATGTCGAGGAAGCTCTCCAGTGTCTCTACCCGCAAAGTCGCGGCCAAACGCATTAAAGTCTACCGGGCCCAAGACCCCCAGAGGCAAGGGGTACAGCCGAGGGAACGCTCTGAAGCACGGGTTGTTTGCTATGGATGTTTTCTACGGAAACCCAACGATCACTGAGAACCTGCAGGAATATCGAGCACTCCTGAATGAACTGCGCCGGTATTACGAGCCACTGGGTATTCCGGAAGAGTTGGAAGTCGAACGCATTGCCACCTCCTGGTGGAAGCTTAAACGCGCGTGGAGGTACGAAAATGCGGAACTAATTTGCGCCCAGAGCGATGTTGAACTAGCGCTGGAAGCAGCACAGGACAAGGAGATGACACCGGGCAATCGGGCTTGCATCGCCCTGCTGCGAAGCGCCCAGGCCGAGATCAGAGACACCGGGGGCATCTCGGACGAACTCAGGGAGAAGATGTTTGGAACGTATCATGGTCTGCGCGAGCTGTTTGAAGAACGGGTAGGAATCGCCAAAGGACTGATCGTAAAGTATTGAGGACTACCACCGTCAGAGGCAGAGAAACTCGGTCCCGCTGCGAACTTGCTCCTAGCCACAGATCTTCTAATCATGTCCCTTGAAGGCCGAATGAGTCGTGAATATGTTGCCAGGGTTGCCAAAGACCGGCTAGAAATACCACATCCCGAGGCTCTCGATAGAGTCCTCCGGGCCGACGCCGCGGCTGAAAGGAGCCTCAGTCGTGCGATCGACCGGCTGGAGAGCTTGCAGCGGGGCCGCCGGGGGGAAGCGGTTCCTCCCCCAGTGAACGTCCGCCTGAGCCAATGAAAGAGGGCGCGACTGGATGGAAGGTAGAGGGACATAACGGTTTTACCAAACGAAGCCAAGAAGTGATTTATTATCAACAAAAGCAGCGAAAAGCTGAAGTGGCTTCTTAGGAAAAAGAGCGCACGAAGAGCTATCTTGGGCGGATTAAAGATAAAGATCAAAGATAAAGATATAAGGATGATGCTGGTCGGCGCTGGCGAGCTCTTGCCGGCCTGCTTCGCACTGCCTTGAAATCGCCAACCGGTTGGCACCGCTCACTGAATCAGCAGATAGAGTTTCTGCTGGAGGAATCTCTTTCTGGGGCAGCCAAGAAACCTCAAGGTCGGGCAGCCATGGGACAAGGGCAGTCCCGGGAAATCCTAAGCAGCAGCTACACGCGGAAGCGCGAGGCTTCAGCTTGCCCCCGCGTCCCGCCACCGCGGAATGCTCCTATCTCAATGATGTCCCCGTTTTGCTCTGAAAATCGTATAAATTAATAACAGTTATTCTAATGTCCCGAAGCGAGGTGTAAATTGGGAAGGTTCTAACATTGAGGACCCTCTATGAATTATTGCAAAGGCCGTGCGCTCACTTGTCTGCTAGTCCTCTTAAGCTCTGGGATGTTCTCCCCATCGCTCCACGCTCAGAACAAAGTGCTCGGAGAAGTTGAACTGGTCGGCGCCACAAAGTGCTCGGAGAAGTTGAACTGGTCGGCGCCTCAAAAGTTGAAAACACTTCCGGCGTCTGGATCGATGGTCAATACGTCGGCTACCTCCACGAACTGAAGGGAGCGAAAAAACTCCTGCTGCTTCCGGGCGAACACGACATTACCGTAAAGCAGGGTGGATATCTGGATTTCGTGCAAAACGTTTCGGTTCGCGCCGGAGAAAAGCAAACTATTGGGGTAAAGATGGAAAAAGACACCCGGGTGACCCTGCCGGCAATCACCGCCGAGATTAAGCTGGAAGTGAAACCAAATCGAGCGGCGGTGTTTGTGGATGGCGTCTTCATCGGTCACATAGCCGAATTCGAAGGTCCCGGCAAGGCCCTGCTGGTCGCGCCGGGAAAGCACAAAATCAAAATCAGTTTGCCCGGGTATCACACTTTCGAGACCGATATCGATCTGATGGCCAATCAGAAGTCGACGGTTAAGACTGAGATGGTGACGGGCGGTCCGGCGGAAGGAACTCCTCTTCCTCAGTAACATTCCGACTAAGGAGTTCCGTCATTGTCTGCGATCAGATAGACACGCCAGCGGCAGCCGCAGTAGCGCGGCGAGGAAGTTGTGTTCAATGATGAGTTCAATAAGTGCCGCTAGTGCCACATTCTCCCCTCCGTGACCCGCTCTAAATGCTCCCATCTCAACCTCTCGACCTCACGCCTGTGGTTTCGGCGTCTACCCAGAGGGACGGTCAATAGATCAACAGAACGCTGACGCAGCACGTCGATTCGCCTCAAAGTGCCTAGCAAAACCCTTACCGTCGACAGGTAATAAGAAGAACCGTCCCAAGAGGTTTCATTGCAGCCTCGCATACTCCGCTTTGGCTTCCTTCAGGATGGGGATGTCGGGGTCGGCGTCTTTCCAAAGTCCTAGGAAGTCTTGGTATGCGCTCTTCGCTTTGGCGCTGTCGCCGGATAGTGCGTAGGCACGGGCAAGTTGGAGATGGGCGAGCGAGCCGAGCAGGAAGTTCCCCACAAGTCCGGAATG
>JBEKRE010000136.1:0-5074 GCA_049519055.1 Candidatus Sulfotelmatobacter sp.
GTTAGTTCGACAACGGGGTCAGAAGCTGGCAGGCGCCGTATGAGGCAACCAGTGTGATTGTGCCGGCAGCCTGGGTCCGAACCACACCGTCATCCACGGCGCAATACGCCTTGGTACCGCTGGTGGTTCCGAGCGGTGTAGCGGTGGTATAGAACTGGGGCGGAGTGGTGGCCGTAGCAACGATGGGATTAGCAGCGAAGTTGTAGCCGCTCTTACCCAAGCCTCCGGGGCCGTTGTTGGACAGGTTGTTGTCGATCAGGCAGGCCGTAGTTGTGCTCGGAACGCAGGCCACGTTGACCGCTCCACCCAAGGCTGCCAAGTTGGTATAGCCAATCGTGGGATAGGAGGCGAAGTAACCGACTTCACCGGTGATGATGGTGCGCTCGCCAGCCGCCGCAGACGAATCGTTGGCTGCCATCTTGGCACGCATCAAGTTTGGAATAGCGATCGCTGCAATGATCAGGATGATTGCTACCACGATCAGCAGCTCAATCAGTGAGAAGCCCTTCTGTTTCCGCATCTGTACTCTCCCTGGCTTGTTATAAAGAAGCCATAAAGATCGTAATGATTGCACATTCGTATCCAAATTTATTCGTTACTTCCGTCACCGATGCGGTTGGGACAACTCCCTTGTTTTCAAGCCGCAGTCAAACTTTCGTCTGATCCAGCCAGCTACCGTGGGTGGCGCGGCGTCGAGCATGTGCACAGATTACTGACAATTTGTGTCTGTTCGGGAAACCTGCTAAGGACGATCGATGGGCCAAGGTGCTGTGAATGTGGTGTGAATAGTGCTGACCGGGAGAGCCACCATCTGGCGACTGCGGTAGGGACACGAGTTGCCTGGCGCCCCCCGCCCAGACCCGGACGGGCGCTGATCCGCAGCCTTCGTTCCTCGCTGTCCGCCAACGAGATTTCTTCTCAGATCGAGTGAATCATCGCTACTATGCCGCAGTGTGACTCCTCAGAGACGTGCACGCGGGCCGTGTGGCCGGCCTTCGCCCGCCGACTGGGCCGCAGGTATCTCCGAGATCTGCGTCCAAGAGGGAACTACTGGAAAACAATCGAGGAGAACTTTCATTGGCACATCGAAATCCTGCCCCAAACTTTTCGTGCTACTGGATTCGAGTGGGCTTCGGGATTCTTCTATAACCGCTTGCCGCCGGAAGTCGCAGAGGTTGCTTTCAGGCAGCGGACAACTCTGAACGCGTTCATCCTAGTGTTAACATTGCCTCCTGCTGGCTTTGGGTGACTGCGAGGTCCGGAATGTCGCTTACAGGCGTGTGGATGAATGAACTTAGGTCCATCCTGTTACTGGAAGAGGATGAGTTCGGGGCCCTAGCGGGGAAATTTCGCTCTATTGTGGGCCGTGATCCCCACGTTCGGATTCTCACTGGGAGAACGAGTCCTATAGAAAACGGAAAGCAAATGTTGGGCTTTGCGGTGCAGTTTCAAATTGAATCGCCCGGTCCCGGCTACGGTCACTATTCCGTTTGCACTTGGAGCGGTTGGGCAAAGGAGAAAGCACCAAACCAAGCCATCACAACCCACTGGCTTTTGACCATCAGTCGCCTCAGCGAGGAAGACGAATGGTCGAGCACAGCGACGGGTTGCGACACTTTCGAAAAGGTTCTGGATAGCCCAGAAGAGAAATATCTCTCAGCCGAGCGACAAGTACTTGAGCAATTGCTCGCGAAATGTCGACAAAAAACGGGTGCGGGTGCTTCGAGGAGCAAAAGCATACCCGCATCGGAACAAGAAAACCACTGACAGTACCGTTACATGGCCGCTCTGACCCCCGTCCTGCAGTTCTCAGGCCGCGAGATTACAGCGCGCTTCATCCTTCTGCGACTTCACACACGAAGCACCCGGACAAGTATAACTAGTGCCGTCCGGCGCTTCGGGATGGATGATATTCTCCCCGGGTTTTAGGTCGTGGTATATCTGGCATTCCAACTCATACGCGGACTTCGTTGAAGGTTCGTACTTGACCTTGAAATAGAGAAACCCGCCATCGGAAACCCATTTCTTTAGCCGGTCGGCAACGTCATTGTCGGAGCGTCCGACGAAGTGAGTGGTAAACGGGCCCGGTTGGTACTTGTCGAGAATGTAAACGCCAACCCTTCCACCGACGACATGCTTGTCGATGAACTCATTGTCTAAGCGGTGCAGATCGGAAAAGCCTGAAAGTAAATCCATTGGTGAATCTCCTTGTCTGCAGATTTAGATCGGCACCCAGATCGCCCGGGTCAATGTTGGGCCCGGGGACGTACTTGGTGTGACCTGTATCGAGCAACGTCGTGCCTTCCTCGAACTTAAGTCGGTATGCATGGCATGTTTAATCGTCATCTTCCTCTCGCATCATCTCGCGCTTGTAATCTAACGGCTTATCCCAACCGTTGGAGCATCTGTTCTCCACCCTTCTTGCATGTGGACGGGGCGGGTAGCATTTACGTTGACTTCTTTGTATCCAAGGCAGATGTGTTCCATACGGCTCCCTTTCGTTTCTCGCACGTGCCGCCTTCTCCCCGGCAAACCGGGAGTTCACATTGCAGGTCCTTGTGGGTGCCTGTCATCCTTTCGTCGGTGACCGTGGCCAAGACCGGCCTCCCGGAGTTCGTCTAGAGTGAAGTAGGGTATCGCTCTTTCTTTTTGAAGCCTTGCGTCAGGAGAAGGTCGGGATTAGCCATGATTTCGGGTGTCACCTTGGCGATCCTCCAGCCGCTCTTATATGATGTCGCCTGTTTGACCCGAGCTTCACTGTACTGACCCCAAGCCATTAGCTTCAGGAGCACGCCATCCGACATCAGGCGGTAAGTGAGTTCGCAGTACTCTCCGGAATTCGTACTGTGGCGGACATAATCCGCTACGGGTTCGCCATGAAGGTTGAGCTTAGTCATAACGATGTCGAGCAGAGCTAAGCAGCAATCGACCCCGGTTGAACAGTCAATGCTCCAGCGCTTCGCTCCTCCAGAAGAAGGCGGCGGAGAGAACGGAGATCATTAAGGACCCGGCGGCTTTTGTTCATGTGGATCGCGAGTTTTTCCAGGTTATACAGAGCGAGCCGCAATGCCTCCTGGCGCCGTGGATCCTTCCAACCCGATTCCCTCAGGACGTCCGCTTCGATGTCTCGCTTTGCCTCTACGACCGCCTCGGTCAACAATCCAACGAACTCATGAGCGCTCTCGATGCTGTCAAAAGTGGTCTCAATTCCGTGCTGCATGGGGGGTCCCCTTCTGCTTTTCGGCCCGTCTTTCAGTGAATGAGCCAAGCGGGGCCGCAACAATGCCTAAAACCAGTCCGGCCAGCCAACCAAATGCGATACAAAAGCTACCGATTATGACTGCGGACATGAGCACAACGACAACGGACTCCAGTGCGTCTAATACGTCTGTCCAGCTGAGCGTGGCGCTGGTCGCCATGATGTAGGCTCCGAAGAAAAACCCGCCGACACCAGCGAGTGATGCGCCGATGCGCGCAGACTTCATTATCCACTCACTGTAAGTGGCCATAGTCGCCACTCCTCTAGCCGCAACAACACTGGTAGAATAACTACCAGTTGATTTGCCAGTCATAGTAGCCCTCCTTCACGGACGTAAGCAGGGGTCATGGTCGATCATTCAGCTACGAGCGTTGCGGCCCTCGATCTGGCAAGGCCCAAAATACGACTCGTCACCGACAATATAATTACTAGATGAGCCGACGTTAAGCTCTCGCCTCAGAGGGTGTGCACACCGTGGTGGGACCTGCTCTTCGGTGAAGCGGGATGTTCTAACACCTCACACGAATGAGCGGGCAATGTCAGTGACGTGGGTCACATCGCATGGACGGTGAGCGCCAAGAACCACAACGGTTGCCAAATCCCCATTGCACCGGAGCAGCCGACAAGGCTGTGAATCTAGTGGGGTGCCTCGGCGCGAATCGAGTACATGCCAGGTGGTGGCGCGAGAAGGCGAACCTATACAGCGCCTTCTCGTGCCCAACCAACTAGAGTGTCGTTTACGCGGTCACGAGTTGGTGCTGCTGAAGGGTTGAGGTGACAACGTCAAAAGTGTGAACCTGGGGCGTTCCCTCGATAAATTTCGCAAGCGTCTTCAACACGTGCTGGTAGGTATGGGCGTTGTAATTGTCGGCGTCGTTCTTGTTATCCCACAGGCTGATCGTGGTCACATCGACTCCGCCGGGACCGGCGAGTGTGATTTCGTCCATGAAGCCATGCTGCTTACGAAGCAAAGGTAGGATGTCTTTCTCAAAAGTTCGCGTGTAATCAGACAACATATTAGATTTCAGATGGAAAGAGACATTGCGTGCATACATAGGCAACCTCCTGAGGGGTGTAGTCGCTAAGAGGAGAGAACTTCAGATGGGCTGACTTAGTTTCAGGAAACCTGAAAGAGGAGAAGGATGCTCACTCAATTCAACTGGTGCATTTAAGTGGCCCTGTGCTGCGACGCGCAACTTGCTGTTTCCAAAACAGATCCGATGCTGCGGAGTCTTGGCCCGTCGCGTACTTTTGGCGGAAAGCGAGCCAAAACGGCAACTCCTGTTGCCCTCGGACAACTGAAAGATGGCGTAACTGTCGCCAAATCTGTAGTGCCGTATCGACAGTGCTCCGCAGATAGAGCTGTGTTGAAGGCGGGCAGTCGAGGCGGAGCATTGACGATACGGCGATTTGGACTAAGCCGCTTCCGGGAACCCAGGCCCTATGGGTTTTGAATGGGTTTGTTGTGGTGCGGAGAGCGAAGAAGCGCATTGCAGGGGATGTGAGCGGAGGGTTGTGATGGGTGCGGAGCGACCGATTACGAGGTGAATGAGACGGCGTTTCGGGAGGTTGGCAACTGCTTTAGGTGCATGCGGACACACTGCGGCACGCACGCACACAACGCGCACTGCGGCAGCGATCCGGGTTCGTGGCGTGAGCGAGATCATAATCATGAGGAGTTGATCTCCGCGAGATGCGAGTCATCGGTTGCGGGCACAAGGGTCGTGAAGCGAACGACGACGTGCAAGGTGCCGCGTTTGCACTTGGGGCAGCAGCGATTGATTGCCGACTGTTGCTGAGGGGTAACGAGGTCAG
>JBEKRE010000137.1:0-4845 GCA_049519055.1 Candidatus Sulfotelmatobacter sp.
CCCTTCCGCCGGGCATCGCGCCAGCGCATCACCGAACTTGGATTGCAGCCGATGCGCCGTCCCACTTCGTTAAGAGAGTAACCAGAATCGAGCAACGCCAGAGCACGCTTGCGCCGATCTTCGAGCAGGTCGGCACTCCCCTTCACTCTGGGCATTGGTATTCCGCTCCTGAACACCTGTTATTGCATTATTTATGCCGAAATCAATAATGCTGAAAGTCCTAAAGGACAATCTGACTAGATGAAGCGGGCTGTCCTCTACCCCCGAGGCTCAAGCCCCGATCAGAATCCGCAGATGCAATTACTGGACCTGCGTCAGATAGCGGCTGAGCGCGGATACGAAATCGTCGCCGAATACTCCGACACGATCACTGGGACGAAAGCCAAACGACCGGGACTTGATCAGCTTATGTCCGATGCCCGGCGGGCGCGGTTCGATGTATTTTGGTCTGGGCCTTCGACCGGAATGGCCCGCTCGGTAAAGCACTTTCTCGAAGGAAGGAATTCAATCGTCTGAATATCGCATTCATCAGCTCCGGTGAAAATGTGGATACCGACTCGGCGCTGGGTCGCGTCATGCTAATCATCATCGCAGCGATCAGCGAACTCGAAAGAAGTCTGATCGTCGAGCGGGTGAGCCGGGAATTCATAGGCCGAAACTCGAAGGTCGGAAAATTGTTCGGGCACGATTGGATATCAATAGGGAGCAGGTTGTCGAGGATCGACGTAGCGGGATGTCGCTGACGCAGGTGGCACGCAAATTTTCGATCAGTCGAGCGTCCGTCTGCCGCCTGATGAAAGAGGCCAACGGGAGTGCGCATCTCGCTGTCTTATCCCTCCGGTGAAAACTTGGTCCAACAAGGTCGGCTCTAGGAGATGCCTAAAAATGATGGATGACATTGCAATGGCCGGAAAATCGTTCATCCCCAACGGGGACTTGCCGACGAACCCAATGCGCCTCAGCGAGTGCATGGTCTGCGGGGGAGTGTTCACCCGCAAGCAATCGCGCAAACACAGTGAAGTTCGATGCCAGCCATCACCGGAGCAAGCCCTTTCCATCACAGGTCGGTATAGGTAGCCAAACCCTACTGGCAAGTTCTCTGGTCGGTATTACTGCGCTCTGCGCCCGTTCGCAACGGCTCTCGGCTCGCAACGCCCTTAAGAACACCCCGATATCCGCCGCAGGCTTCATCTCTTATGGGCTGGGCAAGAAAAAAAGACCGAACCCGTGTGAGTCCGGCCTTAAAGTTTCATTGGACACAACAGTGAAGTTAAGCGGTCTTGAGGGTCGAACGACGGGTGCTTCGCCACTAACCCATGACCCCGTTCCGGATCGGAACTGAGACCACAATACCTAGTGACAATCTTAATGACTGTCCAATTTTGTACATCTTCCAAAATGCGCCTGAGTCAGACTGTCAACACTGGGGCAGTGCCGCTATGATGTCGACGGAACGACCGGTTGTTCCATTTCCGAGCATGGTTCCGAGCGAACGACCTATCGTTTATGAAGTCTTGCTTGTGGATGACGATGATGCCGTTCGCGCCATGATGACTGCGACTCTTGAACACAAGGGATTCGGCGTGCTCGCGGTTGCCAACGTCACGGATGCCCTGAAGCTAATCACGACAGAGACCTTCGATGTCCTGACCACGAATTTGCATATGCCGAATCCCGGTGATGGATTTGCGGTAGCTACTGCGATGCGCCACCCCCAGCCGAATGCTCTTACGCTGCTGGTCAGTGGCTACACCGATGTGCAGAGCGCCATGGCTGCGATCCTTCTGGAGGAGGACGAAATCATGGTGATACCGTTCGAGGCGGGAAGACTTGCGGACCTCGTCCACGAAAAGATGCTTACCCGCGAACCTGTAGTCCAGCCGGAGAAGCAGAGGGTAGCCGCAATGCTTGATCGCTGCATTGCAAGTGTCATCGCAGACTGGTTGGCGCGGGCAAAAGAGAGCAGCGAACTCAACCACTTATCGCTCAGCGCCGACGAACGTACTGGACATCTTCCCAAGCTGGTTCGAGACTTGGTCGTTCGCCTAAGTAAACCCAGTGCCACCACGAAGGATAGCGATGCCGCTTTCTCCGAGCCCGCCATCGCCAACGGCAAGCTGCGATATCAGCTAGGCTACGCTCCCGCGAGGCTGGTGCACCTATCACGAATCTTCCAAGTAACCCTCTTTGGCACATTGCACAGCAACCTAAATCTTCTGGATTTCAGGTTACTGTTACCCGATGTCATGACTATTGCAGATGAAGTGGATGCGCAGTTGACTCAAACAATGGATAGCTAGATGAACCTACGAAAGGCAGCGGCGGCGTAGCCGCTGGCACCGTACGTCCGAAGCGAGGACTGGTATTGCCTATGTGTCCCATCCGTGGTCTATGAATGGCGATAGGCAATCTGGCGGCCACTAGAACATAGCCTTGGATCGGCATGCACTCAGCGCACTCCGTTATGGACCTACTCTACCCATTGATCTTGCTATACGAAAACGGATACAAGGTGCTAGCCGTAACTAACGGTAGTGATGATTTTAAGATTGTCATGGCGGAACTTCGGGACAAAATTGTCCGCCTCGGAGAAGGGCACCTCGATGTCACGGTAGGCTTTGCCCATCGCGATGACGAAATCGGGGACCTCGGTCGTACCTTCAACCACATGGTTCAGCAGTTGAGAGAGAGCCGAGAAGGAGTGGAACACGCGCACTGCGCTCAGATGTCGCGTGCGGAGTGTTTGGCCAAAGTCGGAGAACTTGCCACTGAGCGGGCTCACGAAATCCGCAATTTGCTCGCAGGCATTGCAGGAGTGATCGAGATCGTTGGCAGGGACCTACCCTCAAACAGTTCGACTCGGGCTGCGGTCGAGGGACTTCGTGCCGAAGTAGGGCAGATTACCCGCATTCTCATCGACCTGCTACATGCATCCCGTCCGCACCTACCCGATATTCGTTTGGACGACTTGAATACAACTGTGGAACAAGCTGTCGTGTTGGCTCGCCAGCAAGCGCCTTCCATCTCAACCAGGATCGAACTCCAGAAAGACCCGAGGTTGCCAGATGTCGAACACGACAGCGGTCAGATTCATCAGGTGGTTTTGAATCTATTGTTAAATGCGATGCAGGCGATTGACGACACGGGGACAATTCGGGTGGAGATTTCGCTCTTGAAAGGTGATGCGGCGATTACGGTGGTGGATACGGGGCGTGGCATTGCGCCCGAGCATCTGCCCAACATCTTTCGGCCGTTTTACACAACCAAGGTAAACGGCACAGGATTGGGCCTCTCACTGGCCCGCCGAACGGTCGAAGATCATCACGGTCGGATCGAGGTATCCAGCCAACTGGGGAGAGGGACAACAATCTCGGTAGTTCTCCCGCTCCAGCAGGTTACCGTACAAGGAGTGGCGTCCTAAGTCTTGACGGGCCCTGATGGCAGCTCGACCATTTATAAGCGGCTAACCTTCCAATCTGTGTTGTTCATCCTTATTTCCTGAGCCGTGCTATATGCATGCACAACCGTCCACGGGCGCTCATCGTCTTTGCAGAGGAGCACCATGCCCGGTTTCGGCTTCAAGGAAGCGTCGAGCCATGTCAAGGTGTGCGTGCTATCAGTTCTTAGTTCGACTTGGACGATTTGCTCCATTCGGTTTTTCTCCTGTCGTGAAAGGAGCGCTAAAACAAGCCCCAATCTCATGATTGCAGGTTATCTTTTGACCTATGGTGATACGGATCACACAGTACTGTGACTTCGGAGCAAGAAGATTCGAGCTAGCAGAGCATTCACATAGGAGGGAGAGAGCACGTTTCATAGGAGTTACCTCTCAACTCTAGAGTTTTCCCAAGCCATCCCATTCCGAACCCCAGCACTGGGATTGCGACCTTCGGCGGAACGCGACATCAAATTCACGTAACCGAAGCCACGATTCTTCGCATGATTTTCGATCCCTTACCTCGCTTTGTTTCCCCGATCTTGGAGCCCCTTTTTTCGATGGTGCGAAACTCCCATCAATCCCACAGTGAAAACGGTCGAGGAGCAAGCGGGACAGAAGCCGCAGGAAGTGATAACCGACAGCGGGTATTGCTCGGAGGCCAATCTGAAATATCTGGAGAAGAAAAAGATCGAAGGCTTCATTGCAACCGAAAAGGAGTCTTATCGTGACCGTCAGCAGCCGGGCCTGCGGGGACCGCTACCGCAGCGAGCGACGCGGGTGGACCGCATGCGACGGAAACTGCAGACGAAAGCCCCGGCTTCGGGGTGAAGCCCACGAGATCCGGTTTGCCGATGATGCCGTTCTCTGCTTTCAATATCGAGAGGATGCCGAGAAGGTCATGGACGTCTTACCCAAACGGTTTGCCAAATATGGGTTGACGCTCCACCCGGAGAAGACGCGGCTGCTGGAGTTCGGACGATGTGCAATGGGGAAGGCAAAACGGCGGCCTTACACATATCCGCGCCCAGAGTCGGAAGGGTACGTTCACAGTACATGTGAGGACGATGAGTAAAAGGCTCCGCAGGGGCCTGAACGAAATCGTCAAATGGTGCCAAGCGCACCGTCATGACCCTGTGGACCAGCAGCAGAAAACCCTAAATGCCAAGCTCCGTGGCCACAACCAGTATTACGGACGACCTACGAACTATCAGGGTATCCTGAAGTTCTATCGGGGCGTCCAACATATCTGGCGTCGGTGGCTCAGTCGCCGAACTCGCGGGGGGCCGATATCGTGGGAGAAGTACAACGCGATCCTACGACGGCACCCGCTGGTGTCGCCCCGGATTATGCACGCCTGGGTAAAGCGGTGAGTCATCTTGAGGAACTCGCTGCGGGAAACCTGCACG
>JBEKRE010000138.1:0-4749 GCA_049519055.1 Candidatus Sulfotelmatobacter sp.
AAGCCGCCTCCTCCGGCGCCCGCATGATTCAAGCCCTAAAAAGCGGCATCCTCGTCTTGATCGCTCCCCCCACATTAATCTCCGTCGGCGTAATCTTCGTCTGCTACCGCAAACGCAACCAAGTTCGAAGGACCGACGATATTGTTGAATCCGGCCAAGAGTGGTAACAGGGCAACCACAAACGTGATCACAAATCCGACCTTCCGACAGATTCTGACTTCCAAACTCGGGGACTATTACATCCTGACCAAGCCCGAAGTGAACCTGCTGATCTTAATGACCACATCAACCGGTTACTATCTAGCGAACAATGGCCCTTTGAACCTACGCAGCTTGATCAGCACGCTCGTCGGTACTCTTCTGGTAGCCAGCGGAACTGCAACGCTAAATCAATGGATGGAACGAGTCTGGGACGGTCAGATGCGGCGCACCGCCTCCCGTCCGCTACCTACCGGAAGGGTGAGTGCTGGCGAAGCGTTTGCACTCGGGATGCTGCTAAGCCTGTCAGGCAGCCTCTATCTTGCTCTAGCGGTGAACAGACTATCCGCCCTGCTAGGCCTGTCAACCTTGCTTTCGTACCTTCTCATCTACACGCCCCTGAAGCGCAAAACCTCTCTCTGCACTCTATTAGGTGCGTTTCCAGGCGCTATGCCCACGCTGATTGGCTGGGCCGGAGCAGCCGCACCCCTCAACCGAGACGCCTGGTTTCTCTTTGCCATTCTCTTCCTTTGGCAGTTTCCACATTTTCTCGCCATCGCACTCATGTATCGTGATGACTACTCGCGAGCGGGATATCGGATGTTGCCGCGTTTCGACGTGGATTCGCGTTTCACTCGCGCTGAGATTCTTGTTTTCACCTTCCTTCTGATATCGGCGACGCTACTGCCGCCGGGGGGGCGTGGCCTGGCTTACACGTCCGCCATGGGGCTCGCCGGGGGCTTCATGCTTTACCACGTGGCTATGCTGGTAAGATCTACCTCCAAGGTGCTCGCTAGCCGCGTTGTGCATGCTTCAGTTATTTACCTGCCGGTAGTTCTTGGCTTGATGATCGCCTCGAAGAGATAAGCTTGTCTAAATCGACCATTTAATTCTTTTCCGTTGCCACAGTGTCAGTTCCATTCCCTTTGACCGATGTTTTAGTAGCCGCTGGCCGGCTTTTCCCCCCGCGTCCCCAGGCCAATCACCATCGCCATATCTTTCGGATACACTACGTCCCGCCCTCGCGCCAGAAAGTGGGAGTAGATCGACATCGCCGCTCCATAGGAACCGAGTCCCGCCCGTAGCACGCGTGAATTCCCCGCCAATGCCACAACCATTCCCACCAACTTGAATCCCGATGCACCGTTCGCCGCGCCGTTTCCCGCTTCACCCACGCTCTGTCCTCCCTGTCCCGCATCGCGATCCGGAGACGCCTGAGAGGCCGCCAGCATAACTTGAATTCCGGTCGTTAGATATCGCGTTCGCGGAGTGGTCACCTCGGCTCCGCCTTCATTGTCAAGCCTTAGGTGTTCCCCCTTGGCCACAGCCACGCCTTCCAGGTTCGTCTCAACTTTTTGCTCAATTCCGTTCGGTGGCGCCACCTCGCGAAACAAGATTCGTAACTGCCCATTGCGGCCAAGTCTACGCGCTGGCGTAACCTGTATGACGGAACCTTTGATCACGCTGCCCTCAGGCAGAATAAGATGATCTGACGCCACCAGCGGCTCGGTAATCACCACCTCCACCGGATCTCCCTTTTTCGCCGTCGCCGAACTCAATCCTGTCTCCAGCCGCGCATGCACTACGCTTCCTGTCGGTGGCGGCGCTCCAATATCAGTCATCGCCTCCCGCTTCACTGCCTCCGTACCAAAATCCAAGGGTTGCAACAAGTTCGCGTTGAAGCTAGTGCCCGCGTCAAGGTATTGCGGATGCACCGGCAACTGCGCCAGCACGACCCTCTTTATCTTGTGCATCTTTCTTGGTTCATGGATTTTCTTCTGCAAGTCATTCCACTGCTGCCGGATTGCCTGACGCGTCGCGCTCACTTTGTTCGATGCCGCCTCCTGCACTTTGCTTTTCTTCTCTGCCTCATTCGCCGACACAAATCGCAGCACTCCGTCCGGAGCAGGAGAAGCGACCGTATGCAGAGAAACCGTACGCCCGTTGGCCATCACCAATTCGTTAAACTGCACATGCACCTTTCGCACCGGAGAAAAATTTCCGTTCGCCGCCTGCATTGTTCGTAGCGTCTTCGGTACCGCATCGATGGCCGACACTTTCCCATTCACCACCGTTCCGACCGGAATCAGCAACTTGTCGAACGCATACACCGGATCCGTCGTTCTGCCATGGATCGCTTGTCCCACATCCCGTACCCTCACCTCCACATCCAGCGCTACTTTGATCGGAGTCCCCGCCCCCACCGTCATCGGTACCACCACCGGCATTGCCTCGACGTTTTCCGTTGCTGGCTCGGCTGCGACCGCATGTTCGCTCTGCTCCTGTGTCCCCGCAGGGGGTCTCGGTTTCAACGTCTGCCCGACACTCAGACCTCCGCACAAGCTGGCCACTAATACTGCCTGTCCCAATACAACTCTTCCCATTTGCAATACTCCCTTTTTCTCGAAGGGGAGAAGCAGCCCATTAATGCCGCGCAAGACGCTGGATTGCGAAGCAGGTACCGATTGCCCCCAGAGGCCAATGAAACCGTGCTTAATATGAAGTGGACGGATAGAGATGGTTGCAACAACAGGCGATGACCGCGGATTCCGAACTCTCTTACCAGCAACTAGTATTGGCATCAGTCTGATGCCCACAGCTAGTTAATCTTGGGATTACGAAAGACGTCCGCAACCCTCTCCGACTCCACTGATGCGTAGCGACGCTTTACTTCGCCCGTGAGAAAATCGGCAGCGACTACTTCCAATTGATCCTTATTCCGCATTAGCGACCACGCGTAGCACGTTGCTCCTTCACTGTCCGAAGGCTGATTTCCAGGCAGTTCACCGATCTTGACGATGTGGTAGGCAAGCATGCCGCGATTTTAATCCCCTTATTCCGCGTCAGCCTTGGCGATGGCTTATCCGAATCATACTCAAAATAGGAGGAGAATTCGGCGATCATCTCGTGGATGAACAAACTGTCATCTCCCAGAAAGGGCTCGGTAATGTCCCGGCGCATCGTATAAGGGTGTGCCCGTGAGGACTCGATGAACACAATAAGTCGGTACCTCCGCAAGACATTTGAGCACGCGCGGAACGGAAGCGCTGTCGGCGCAACCGATTCTCGCAGGTTAACAGACTATGCAACCGCTGCAGATTTCCAGGAGATCTTTACGGAAGAGGTGGACGCCTTGTATTTGCTAGCTTTCTTACTCATGGCCAACCACCTGAGGGCTGAAGCATGCTTAGTATCGGGAATAGAGGAGTGCGTCCATGGCACTCAGATCTTTAAGGAGTGGGCAAGGTCCTGGGCGCGACGCACAATTATCAGGAACGCGATTCACATGATCTCGCCAAGATCAGACTCCGCGGGTGAGGCACCGCCAACCGGAGCCCGCGCACCAACTGCATCGCCCATTTACCACCCCCTGGCGGCCGTGCTCCGGCTGAAGTCATTCGAACGTTTCGTGTTTGTCATGTCGATCTTTGAGAAGTATTCCGACCACGAGTGTTCGTCCCTTCTAAGCTGCAGCGTACAGGAGGTTGTTCGCGGACGGTCGCGAGCATTGCAGGAATCTGCATTGAGTGACGGGTTGGCATCAAAACTGATGCTGCCAGAGTTAGGGCAATTGGCCACTCACCACGGCAGGCACACGGAACCCCAATTGCATCAAGATGTGCAGACGGAATGTCACACAGGCTGAGAAAATGCACGACTCGGTGCGAAGTGGAATCTTATGACGGGTGGAGAAGTTGGGTTTGCGTCACCAACGGTTGTTGTGATCGGCCTAACGAAGTAGCAACAACTTCGGTTTCCCGCGCGAACCCGCCGTGCGTTTTCTTTTTATCGTTCGCTTGACCCGTCTCTCCGACCGCCCGGTCATTGCCGACGACCGTTGCGCTATATGATGAGAGTGTTCCATCCGCGGTAATTCGTCGAGATTGCAGATATGGAGCGATCGTTGTTCCGAATCGAGGGCGACGCAAACGGATGGGCCTGCTCGAACTGTCGATGGAGATTCCCCGTTCCAACCCTTCTCAGCGGAGAGGAGGCGATGGCTGCTTACGATCGCCTAGCCGCGGTGAAGTTTCGCGAACATAAGTGCGAACCCGAAACCAGCTTTTCTGCGGACAAGGAAGTAACAAAACGGGATGCAGATAACGCTTTCGCAGAGCGTGCCCGGATGCTCATAAAGCGAGGATACAGACCGAAGGTCGCGGTGGACCTTGTACTTCATGAGACGGAGATCGAACACCGAAACGATCGGAGGATCATGGAGAAGGCGCACGCCGACGCCGAAGATTTCCTTCTGAGAGTCCGAAAGGGCCTCATCTGAAAGCTGGCCAGAAGTCGCCAAAGCAATGTGCTTCGTCGCACCGAAGAAGTCAGCCTTCTTAATTGTCGACAAAGATTCATCGTCCCCACTCCGTTGAAAGTCGCGGGTAACCCGTTTGGCATCAATGAGCCTTAGCAAAGCGCTTTCACCCCTAGGGACTCTCTGAACAAGTACGTTTCTGATCCCCGAAATGTAGCACCTCAGGAAATAGCAGGTCGGTGAAGCTCGGCTCTACCTCAGGTTTCTTGCCTTCGCCTTCGTTGACCGCAGCG
>JBEKRE010000139.1:0-4712 GCA_049519055.1 Candidatus Sulfotelmatobacter sp.
GTTGGTGCGCCCATGGGAATTCTGTTGATGGTGGGCATCTCGGTCGCAGCCGCAAGGCTCCTGGGATGGAGTTTTGCAGAAGGCGTCGTCATCGGTGCAACCATCTCGGTAGCCAGCACCATGGTTCTGGCGCGCCTGCTAAGCGATTCCGGAATGTTGGCAACGATCCATGGCCAGGTCATGATTGGGATCACGCTCGTAGAAGACCTCGCGGTGATTTGCATGACGGTCGTCCTTCCCGTATTTGGAGGTTCCGGCGAAGGCCGATTCGCGCAAGCTGCATGGACTCTCGGCAAAGCATTGCTCCTCCTGATTCCGCTAGTCTTTTTTGCGATAAAGATAATCCCGCGCCTTCTGCGGCGAGTTAAATTGACCTGCAACACGGAACTTCTCCTGCTGGTCGCAATCGCAATCTGTCTCGGGACCGCAGCTCTGGCGCAAGCAGTCGGATTTTCCGTCGCACTGGGCGCGTTCCTGGCCGGACTATCCATCAGTGGTTTGCCGGATCTGCACGATGCGCACACTCAGCTTTTGCCCCTGCGCGATGCTTTTGTTGCGCTCTTCTTTGTTTCGCTGGGGACTCTCATTGATCCCCGAGTACTCCGCCATAGCTTGCCGCTCCTCGGATTGATGCTGCTCCTCATCGTGGTGGGTAAATTTCTGGTCTGGATGACGATTGTCTGGCTGTTCCGCTATCCCATGAGGACGGCGATTGCCGTGGCCGCGGGGCTAACGCAGATCGGCGAGTTGTCGTTCGTGGTGGTGCAGGTGGCGCGATCGGCGGGAATCGTAGCCGGCGACGTCTTTAGCACGGTGATTATTGCCTCATTGCTTTCGATACTGCTGAACGTTTTCATTGTGCGCGGCACATTCCATTGGCTGAAGCGAAAATTTCCTGGCGACGGCCCTGCCAGTCAGGTGAATGGCGCACCTATGGCTCAGGCTTAACCAGATGGCCATCAGCGATAGATCCGTCCGATGTTGTTCGAACAATTAAGTTGAATCGCCCCAGGGAATCGCAGACAAAGGTGGGAGGTCCCAGCGATGAACGCAGCGGTAGCGAGAGCCGCGTTGTACTGCAGCTTGGCCTTAGGGGTGGCGGTGTCCTTGTGCGCGGCACAAGAGAAGTCCCCGCCGGCACCAGCGGGAGACGCCGGAGCGGAGCCACAGGCGAATCCGGAATTGCTTTCCTTCGAGGATCTGGTCGCGCTGGCTTCGGGAGCCAAGCCAGAAGGCGCGCTAGCGGCCCGCTTCAGTGCGCTGTTGAACACTCCCTTCGTTCATAGTGAAACCGGAGTCCCGGACATTCAGCCCCGCCGGCCGAGTGTAGCGGGCCTGGGCACGGTTCTTCGCGTGGGTCTGTGGAATATTGAGAGAGGTCTGAATTTCGAGCAGATTCGCTCGGCCCTCAACGATCCGGTCGAGTTTCGGCGGATGATCGCAAGCCAGAACCTCGACCGAAAGGAAATCATCGAGTCGCAACTGGCTAGGTTGCAAGGAGTGGATGTTCTGATCCTGAACGAAGCCGACTGGGGCATGAAACGAACCGAGTACCGGGACGTAACCCAAGAACTGGCGGCGGCTCTCCACATGAATTATGCCTACGGTGTGGAGTTCGTGGAGGTGGATCCGATATTTGATCTGGGCACGGAACAAGTGCACTTGACCGATGCGCAGGAAGAACAACGTCTGCAGCAAGATTTGAGAGTGGACGGGCAGCGTTATCGCGGGTTGCACGGAACAGCGATCCTGAGCCGGTATCCCATCGCTGGCGCCCGCATCCTTCGGCTGCCGGTCTGCTATGACTGGTACAACAAGGAATACAACGCCATCTCCAAACTCGAGAAGGGCAGGCGATGGTCGGCGCAGAAATTGTTCCGGGAGCGAGTCGAGCGCGAACTGCGCCAGGGCGGGCGCATGACGCTGATGGCGGATATCTCCGTACCCGACTTACCGACCGGGCGCGCCACAATCGTCGCTACTCACCTGGAAAATAAGTGTCCGCCAGAATGTCGCCGTCGACAAATGCAGGCACTGCTCGCGGATTTGAAGACGGACAAGAATCCCGTGGTATTTGCTGGGGATCTAAACACCACGAGCCGCGATAACACACCCACGTCGATTCGCAATGAGATCATGATGCGCGTTACGGACTACAAATTCTGGATCGGCCAGGCGGTCTCCCATTTCCATCCCCTTGGCATTTTCCAGTACACACTTACCCCGATCCGTTATTTCCACGGATACAACGATCCCACCGCGTTTCATCTTCCGATTTTGTGGGACAACCGGGAGCATCCGTTGTTCAAGACCATCGAGAAGTTCCGCTTCGCCGACGATCACGCATTCGATTTTCGGGGCGAGCCGGATCGCACGCTTCCGCCTAAGAGGCGAACGCTCGCAGACAGCAACCGACGGGCCGGGAAAGGTTTTGTCCCCACCTACTCGTTCACTCGCGACTACCGCGGACTCGTGGGCCGGTTCAAGCTGGACTGGATCTTCGTCAAACCATTCATCGACCATCCGCGGGGCAAGGAACAGAGCTACCGGTTTGCTCCACACTTCCCAGTAACCATGCGCGAATTGAACGACTCCGTTGAAGATCGCATCTCGGACCATCCTCCGATGACCGTCGACTTGCCGCTAACCGAACCCGCGAAACTCGCGCGTTGAGCAGGAAGGGAGGCTTGTTATTCGATGCTCGATATGCTGCTCCGTAAGTCGTACAGCCATCTCTGACCCTCGGCGGAGCGTGGGCTCTCCTGGGCAGGAGGCCAAAGGCGGGACGGGGAAGCCTGCTATACGGAACTAGGGCGTTGACGGTGAGAATCCCACGCGATCAGGGCGGCGCTCTACAGCAGGTGCACTAAATCGTATTTGATGGCAGGGGAGGGCACATTCGAAGAGTCAAGGTACCCGAAGCGGTTCGAAGTGCGCTGGGCACCGAAGCGGATGCGCAAACGAAACCTAGGTGAGTGACATGGAGAGACATTCAGTCAAAGCCGCTTTCGAAATCAAAAAGGGGACTCGACAGGTGATGACCCTCAGCGAGGCGGAAGTGGAGAAGTATCTCGACCCCCAAGAACTTCTCGATGGACTCGAAGACGGATTTCGCGCGCTCGAGTTAGGAGAAGTTCAGTGTCCGCCGCGACCCAAAGTGTCAGTTGCGGGCAAGGGTTTCTCCCTGGTGATGTCAGCTTGGCGTCCTGGCATGCAGTTGACGGTCAAGATTGTCAACGTCTTCGACGGCAATCTGGACGTCGGCCTGCCCAACCATCTGGCCCTGATTAACTTATTCGACCCCAACACCGGAGCCACTTCCTGCATCATGGATGGCACGTATCTTACGGGCATCCGGACCGCCGCATCCGCTGTTCTTTCCGCCCGTGTGCTGAGCCGCAGCGAATCTCGAATTGCCACAGTAATTGGAGCTGGTGTTCAGGGACTTGAACAGGTCCGATTGCTCCCATTGATTCGGGATCTCGAACGCATCAACGTTTGCTCCTTACGCTTCGAAGACGCACAGAAGCTTGCTGTCCAGAGCAAGATCGCGCGAGCAACTGCCAGCCTGGAGGAAGCTGTCCGTGAGTCGGACATCGTATGTCTGGCAACTCACTCGCCTACGCCTGTCATCCGGCCAGAGTGGGTAAAGCGCGGTGCTCATGTGTCTTCAGTAGGGTATTACCCTCCCCACGGCGAACTTCCCAGGGATCTAGCAAGCAAACACCACCTGTTTGTCCAGACGCTGGACGCTTTTCAGTCGCCTCCGCTGGGTTGCGGTGAACTCGCCGGCCTGGACGCCGTGACGGGAACGACTCTTGGGGCAGTGGCTCTCGGTCGGAAACCAGGGCGTCTCAGCGATGACGAGATTACCGTATATAAGGCTATGGGTGTCGCCATGGAGGATATGGTCGCCGCGAATCTCGTTTACCAGAGGGCTAAGAGAGAAGGAGCTGGCGGGGTCATGGACTGGTGATCCTACCTCGCTTTCCGCCTGACGGTCGATCTGGCGAGTCCTCCACAGCCCGACCTCGAGCAGGCCGCACGGTTTCCAATTATCGTACAAACTTGCTCGCTGAAAAGCGGGGTTTTCGGAAACACGCTTCGACAATAGGCGGCATCGCCGGTTTCAGAGTCGAAGGCACCATTTGTTGTATTAGGCTCTTGCTCCTGCGGCGCCCTTTGGGATGAAAACATCAGCGGGAAGTTTGAACCGAGTGCTCAATTTCCGCACTTGTTCTATGGTGAGATTCCGTTGCCCGGCCAAGAACATCGAAACCGCACTCTCCGAACCAAATTGAGGAATCAGGTCACGTTGCGTGAGATTCTGCTGTTCAATGAGAAACCGCACAACTGACGCCGGATCAGCCGCAGGAATAGAGTAATGCTCCTGCTCGTAACGTTCCACGAGCAAGGTTAGGAGTTCGATTGCTTCCACTTCAGAGCTAGAGGGGCTTTCCAGCGCCGTGAGTTGGAAGAGAGCGTTGGTATACGCTTCAAGTTCCGCGTCATTGTGTATGACGTGGGGAGCGCCGTGCGCAATCATTTCCGCAGGGTTTGCGAGACCTGTGCTCATTTTGTTCCAAACCTCCTGTCCCAATTACTGCGATTGTCGTATTCCTTATGCGTCAAGAAAGGCGGATGTAGACGTGCCCTTCGGTCTGCTTTTCATCCGTCGTCTTTGAATAGTGGACGACGGTGATGAGCCTGTA
>JBEKRE010000140.1:0-4657 GCA_049519055.1 Candidatus Sulfotelmatobacter sp.
GCACAGCGAGGGACGCAGGAAATGGCAAATCCGGCTATTTTTAGGCTTTCCCAAGCCCTTGCCTACACGGTGGTCAGCAACGGGTCGTTCTTAGCCCCCTATTTTTGGCGACCTTTCGCCCCTGTTTTGGCTCGACCTTGCTAGTCCGCCCGGTATACCTTTTGACCACTCGTCACTTATCCTCACTGCGGCAGTCCCACCTTCCGCACCAACTCTGCAAACCGTGGGTCGGAATGCAGAGGGTCGAGTAAAAAATCAGTCTTCAAACCGAACAAGAAGAAATCGCGTTCCTGATAGGCAGTGTTGAGCCACTGGAAAGCCTGATCTTTGTCTCCCAATTCGGCATACATGCCAGCAATCCGGAAAGCTGAACAGTAGCCAGTCTTGCGTTGTGCTTGCCGGACTTCGATGCCTTTTGTGAGAGCGCCTTTCCAGCCTGCTGAACGAAATCCTTTCTCCAGCGCAGAAGCGAAATCAGATTCGTTTCGGTCGGCGGAGAGCTGGACAATCGCCTTCCATTCTTCAATGACCTGCGGGTACATGCGTTTCCCCCAGTAGGCTCTGGCTAAACAACTTCGCGCCGGAACGAATGTCGGATTCTCAACTGCCACCTTTTTGCAGACGATAATGGCGCCGTCGTATTGTCGCGCCATGATGTGAATAAGTCCGGCCTCAAAACTGATGGTCGGTGACAGCGGATCGAGCTGGCGGGCACGATCACTTTCGGAAAGGGCGTCCTGCTCCCTGCCACCGATCATACCAATATCGAACGCATACCATTGACGCGCTGAGGCATCGTTGGGATCGAGTTCGAAAGCCTTCTTATACTCAGCCTCGCCTCCGGCAAAGTCCCAGTCGAACTCCATCTCGTTGCTGCCCAGAACGGCATGGGGATGCGCCAAGGTAGCGTCCAACTCCAGAGCCTTGCGGGCGGCGGCGTTCGACTTCGGATAGTTTTCGCCGGGAATGCCACCAAAGCTAGGCAAGTCGGTATAGGCATCTGCCAGACCCGAATACGCCAGACCATACCCGGGGTCTTTTGAGATGGCTTGATTGAAATAGGGGATCGCGGTGGTGATGTCCGAAAGGGTTTGTTTGTTCCAATAGTAACGACCCTTCAAATACAACTCATAGGCTTTTGGATTTTGCGTGCCTTGTTTGGTGACCTGCTGTTTTTCGGTAGTGCTGAGCTTGGAGCGCAACTTTTCCGCGATGTCGCCCGCAATCTGCTGTTGTAACGAGATGATGTCTGCGCTCTTGCCACTGTAGCGTTGCCCCCAGATTTCGGTGTTGTCCCGAACATCGGTAAGCTCGGCACTCACTTCGATGCGGTCGCCCCGTGGCACCACTCGCCCGCTCACCAGAGCGGACACACCCAAATCGTTGCCGACCTTCTGCACATCCACATCCTTCCCTTTGTAGCGGAAGACTGAGTTGCGTGAGCGAACCTTAAGCTGGGGTACGTGCGCTAGGTTACCGATCAATGATTCAGTGATGCCATCAATGAGATAGTCCGAATTGGCATCTCCACCCCCGTTGGTGAAGGGCAGCACGGCAATCGAATCAATCTGGGCTTTACTGACGGATCGCACGTACAAAAAGCCACCTGCCGCCAGCCCGATCATGACGATACTGGCGGCTAGGGTGACCCAGAGCTTACGATGTTTGAGAACTGGGTCAGGCGACGGTGCTGTGGCCGCTGTCTTGCCACTTTCCGTGTCTCTTTTCAGACGCTTGAGATCAGCCTTCACGTCAGCGGCAGACTGGCAGCGAATGTCGCGGTCTTTCTCCAGAGCCTTGTTGATGATTCGTTCCAGTTCGGCGGGCACGTCTGGATTCAGCCGCACAGGAGCTACGGGAGTGCGTTCCAGAATGGCGTTGAATATCAACGCCGAAGTGTCGCCCCGGAATGGCAGCGTTCCCGTACACATCTCGTACAGAACGGCACCGAACGAAAACAGGTCGGTGCGAGCGTCGAGTTCCTTCCCTCGCACTTGCTCCGGCGACATGTAGGCAACGGTTCCCAGAGCACTGCCGGGACTCGTCAGGTGCTCCTCCGAGTCTATGGTCGGGGCACTCATGGCAACGTTCTCCGGCTTCACAGTGATCTTCGCCAGCCCGAAATCGAGAATCTTCGCTTGACCCCGATTCGTGACGAAAATGTTCGCGGACTTGATGTCCCGGTGGACGATACTCTTCGAATGGGCCGCGTCCAACGCATCGGCGATCTGGATGCCCAGATCGAGCACCGCCTCGATCTCCAGCGGCTTGCCAGCGATCCGGTGCCGGAGCGTCTGCCCCTCAAGCAGTTCCATGGCGATGAAGGTTCGCCCATCGGACTCGTCGATCTCGTAAATAGTGCAGATGTTCGGGTGGTTCAGGGAGGACGCAGCCTTGGCCTCCCGCTGGAAGCGGCTGAGAGCTTGCGCGTCGTGGGCGAGTTCGTCGGGCAGGAACTTCAGAGCGACGTGGCGACCGAGCTTGAGGTCTTCCGCCTCATACACAATGCCCATGCCCCCGCCGCCGATCCTGCTGAGGATGCGGTAATGGGAAACCGTCTGGCCTACGGGTTGCGACGGAGTGGACACTGGGTAAACATGTTAGGTGTGGATGAGAGGGAGGTCAACGATAGCCGCTCTGGTAGAGAAATTCGCGTCCGTCGCTGTTCGAGCACATCCTAGACATCCGGCAACTTGTAATCATTGCGCTCAGCGGGATTTTCTGAGAGGTACTGCACGAATTCCCAATCGTTGCCTTCCGGGTCGTAGAAGTATCGGCGGTTGCGATAGGGATGTGCGTTGGGCGGCGTGGAATCTTTATATCCCGCTGACTTCATTCGTTCGCATAAAGCCTCAACGTCATCGACCGCATAGGCTAGATGATTCACGCCCGGCTGGCCCTGATATGGCATCCACTGTTTTTCGGGCTCCTCCTTTGCCGGACTCAGAGCAATGTAGGTTTCATCCGTGCCGACATGCACCCAGCGGCTTCCGTCGCGACTTTTGCCTTCGCCGCGCACCCTGAATTCAGGAAACGCGGTTTGCAGGAATCGGATCATCCCATTGATGTCACGCACGGTGAGATTCGCATGTTCGAGCCGAACAGCCATCGCCCACCTCCGATACAGCCTATGGTAGCGGAGTATACTCCTGCTGCATGTCATCCGATGGGGTGCGCATGCGAACGATCTTTCTTGCGTGCTGTGTGGCACTGCGCGACTCGTCCCCATTCAATTCACCTTAAATTCTTTTCGCATTTTTCGTGTTCCCGTTCCCACAATAGCGGTCACTGGATTGTGTTTGCTTCGAGAGTTTGCCGATTCTTTCCACAATCACACGCACTTCTTTCCCACGGAGACCCGCGTACTTGATCGCCATGCCGAGGAGCATGTATTCGTGCTCTTGGTAATCGGCGGCAAAGGCGTTCTTGGTGAAGCATCACGAGTTCCGACTCATCCGCGCACATTTTCGCGAAGTCGGGAAGCTTCTGTTTGATCGTGGCGATCAGGCTCGACTCTCGCTGCATGCGTTCGTCGTTGGTCATCGTGCCAAGAGAATAGCCGATTCTGAATCTCGGCGATTTCCACTGGCGCGGAGCATTCCTCATCATCGTTCCCGACATGATTGATCCGCGTGCTCACCGGGTAGCACCGCATCAGCCGGGCATCGTAGGACTTCCGTCATTTGCGCCCTACAACTGCTGCGATAGGTAATTGGCAATGCCCATTTCCTTGATCGCGTGTAGCTTTAAGAAGTTCGCTGCGTTGCGTGAACTTATCTTTAGAACACAAATGGGCTTCAAGTCCTCGTGGTCGAGCACACGTAATTACAAAGTAATCCACAGTGCCCGCAGGATCCTTCGCCCAGATGTTGCTCGTAGTTTGTGGAATCTTCCCGATGGTTTTGATGGCGTAGGTTGCCCCATTTCGAATTTGGATCGCATCGATGTCTTTTAGGCCGCTCGAAAGTCTGATGACGCTGTTCCTCTCGGACTGATTCAGAGCCTTGATCGCAAAATATTCCCCTATCTCCCCACTAATGTTGTCTCGTGCGCGTAGGACATCGGGAAAATCTCGATAAAGTGCATGCCGTATCTTCGAAAACCTGCTTAGGTTCCGCTCAAACTTGGCGTGCTGTGTGTCGAAGAATGTGAACTTTAGAAACTCAATGACATAAACTGAATGTGCCTTGAGCGTGAACACATAACATTTTCTCCCATCAAGTGCTTTGTAACTTACCCGGAGGGATCTTCAGTGAATCGCCTGCTCACATCTAACATAGTTGAACGCGGCTCAGCGTGGAGCGTAGAGTGGTGCCATGAAAAACGGCATTCTGATGGCAGTGTTGTCTATCAGTTTACTTGCAGTGCTTCCATCGCTCAGGACGAGCGTTCTGTTGGTCCGCGCTCCTCACAAATCCCACAGCATGAGAAGGGCAATACGACACGAGCAATCGACTATGAAATCGCCGGACTACGCCCGGCCGGGACGGGGCACTATATGATCCACGGACGGAGGCCCGTTACAAAGCGATGTGCTGCCAGCGGCTCCTGTTGGACAACCCAGAACCTCAGTTCCACGCAACAAGCTCTGCCTCCACCCGCATCTCCTGTTTCCGTTGTCCAAGATGCGCCACGCCCATGATCCTCGTCGAAAAAC
>JBEKRE010000141.1:0-4640 GCA_049519055.1 Candidatus Sulfotelmatobacter sp.
AGCGTCACCCTTTTCGAGAAAACCCCTATTTTATGCGCTCTTCAGGTCCCCGAGGCAGGTGCCGAATTTGCCGAAACTGTTAACCAACTGATTCTCTTCGACATTTAGCCGGACAGTAGTGATTTCACTTATGTCCATAGGACTTGCACTCCTGGTGTCCGCTGATCCAGTTACAGTTCAGCAGTTCAGCCTCGCCCTGCGAGAATTGTCTATTTCACCCGATGCATGTCAGGACGCGGCAAGCGCGGCACTCCTGCTAAAGCGCCGAAAGTTCGATGCCGTTATCGTTGATCTCCAACTGGGAGAGCAGTCCGGGCTGATTCTGGATGAAGTGCATCTCTCATCGTCCAACCGGACGGCGGTGACTTTTGGCATCGGCCACAATGACGCGGCGAGAACAGCAGCTTTCCGCAAGAAGTCACAGTTTGTCTTCGAGAGACCGCTCTCTGCGCAGTCAATTCACAAGACCCTCAAGCCTGCATATGGGCTTATCCTGAGAGAACGGAGACGGTATTTCCGTTATCCAGTCTCTATTCCGGTTATCATGCGGAACGAAAGCATGCAGGAAATCCAATGCACCAGCGTAGATATCAGCGTTGGGGGTATGGCTCTGAGCACCCTGGTTCCGCTGGTTCCGCTGGTTCCCAGCGAGAGCCTGCGGGTTCAGTTCACCCTGCCAGATCACGAAGCACCGGTGTTGGCGGAATCGATGATCTGCTGGTCGAAAACGGGTGGTCTGGGAGTTCGCTTCGTGTCCGTGTCGGACGACCACAAGTCCCAGCTACAGGCGTGGCTGTCACAAAAGCTGGAACAGACACTCCCGGCATTCGTTGCCGACCAATTCCGAAAAGAAGAACATGGCTCCAATAATACGTTGAGTCAGAAGCCCGATGACAATTCCGGTGCGTGAACCGAAGCTCACACTTTGGAAAAATCTTCCTCGTTACCGCCGTCCGATTCGCCATGGATCCTGATGTTTCTAGGCCAATATGTGAGCAAGCTGATGCAGGAGACAATCACCCTACCTCAAACTGCCCTACGACAAACTGGCTCACCAGATGTCGACCCCCGAACTGGTGCCGCCAGATGCAGCCGAGGGCAAAATGGGACTGACTCGCCGACAGTGGGTCAAGTTTGGTCATTTTGCTAGGTCTGCCCAGCTTTGAACCGCATGTTGGAAGCACAGCTGACCATAAGGCTCGTAAAGCCGTCGTCGAGGCCCACGAAGAACGGGTGTTTCGCGATGATGCGCTCAAGGGTTTCCATCCTTGCCTCCTTCCCGAATAGCGCGGACCTCTTCGGTGATGTCGATGCCCACCGGGCACCAGGTAATGCATCGACCACAACCAACACATCCAGAACTGCCGAACTGATCGATCCATGAGGCGAGCTTGTGGGTCATCCACTGGCGATAGCGTGCTTTGGCGGTGGTTCGAACGCTGCCTCCGTGGATATAAGAAAAGCTTTGGGTGAAGCAGGAATCCCACCGCCGCCAGCGTTCGGCGTGATCCCCGGTAATGTCCGTCACATCTTCGACCGAAGTGCAAAAGCAGGTAGGGCAAACCATGGTGCAATTGGCCCAGGTCAGGCAGCGGCTGGCCACATTGTCCCATCGTGAATGCTCAAAGTTCTCGTAGAGAAGCTCTTTGATACCCGCGGTGTCGATGCTGCGAACCTGCTGGCGTGCCGCGGCTTCAACGCTGGTTCCGGCCTGCTGATGGTCCTCCGCGGTGGCTGGAACCGATTCCAATTGAGCGAGTATCTCGGCACCGGGTTCGCTGCCGGCGGCCACAAGGAAGCGGCCCCCTTTGGATCCAAGGAGCTCTGTGAGGACCAGGTCGAATCCATCCGACATCTGTGGACCTGTTCCCATCGAGGCACAGAAACACGTCGCTGCGGACCCAGTGCATTGCACTGCAACGATGAAGGCACCTTGACGGTGCTGGCCGTATATCGGATCCTGATATTTGTCCTGCAGCAGGACGCGATCTTGCACTGCGATCGCCGCCAGTTCGCATACCCGAACGCCGAGGAACGCATACGGGCGTTCGGGCTTGGCCTCCTTGTTCAGGATTCGGAAAGTCCCACTCTGGCGCTCGGCCGACCAGAGTGGCAATTCCGAGGGGTGCGTGTATTTCTTCCAACTCTGTGGTCCTACTGCATATCCGAACAAGGCTTCATCTTCGCGGCGCTTCAGACGATAGCGTCCGGGCTCCTGTTCGTCGGTCCATCCTGCGGGCAGATCATCGACTGACTCAACCTTGTCATAGACAATCGCACCGTCACGCAGCGTGGGCCCGATAATTTCATAGCCCTTGCGCAGCAACGCCGGAACCAGTTTCCCCAACTGGTCGACGGCCAGAATGTGCTCCGATCGTTGAGCCACACGATCCTCCGCACTGGCTAGTCTGGTTACCCCGGTCGGGTGCGACAGTGCTCCACAGCGTCAGGCAGATTGTCTGAAGCGTGGCGCGGAACTTTCGAATGCGGCGCCTGCGCGCTCAGTTGCAACAAGCCGAGCACTCAACCTAGGCGGCCGTCTTGGCAGCTTTCGCCTTCGTGATCGGGATGATCCTGGGTTCTACGAGTCTTACCAAATCGACCCAATTCATCCGCATGAGCTCGCGATGCGTGCCAGCGTTGAACGTAATTTCCTTATTCCTGGTCAGACTTTCGTCCGCATAGACGGCCATCCCGTAGAGGTTCCCGAACGGAGGCATGGCACCAGCCTCGCAATCGAGGAACTTGTCCTTGAACTCCTGTTCTGAAGCAAGCGTCACCTCCCGCGCGGCGGAAGCTTGTTTCAGCAGTGGAAGGTCGACATGGCGCGACGCCGGAACGACCGCCATCGCCAGATCTCCATCGATTCTTACGATCACCGTCTTGGCTAATTCTTTTCCCGAAACGTGCGTGAGGGCGGCGATGCCCTGCGCCGTGTACGCGAGTGAGTGAGAGAAAATTATGTATTTGATGTTGTGAGTGTCGAGAAACTCCCGCAGCTTATTGAGCGGCATGGCAACCTCCTTACTATTCGAGACACGAGAACGTTGAGGGGTCCACTTACCCAGCTCTTCCTGCTGGGCCTATCGTATTCGCCACGTATCCCTATTCTCAGTGACCAGCATCACGGCCGTCGAGACGAATTTGCATTCTTGCGAAACATTGCGCTTCGTGATGTGGATCACTGCAACCCATGTAATTGGCGAGAAGAATGAAAAATATAGAAGTGTTCTCCACATTCGGTCCGTTATCCATAGCGGCTCGCTTTGGGTCCTCCTGCTGATCCCCGGCAAGCGGCCAAGCGATCCTCTTTCACCCGTTGTGTTCGAAGGAGGGTGTTATGAACTGCTTTGAGTCGTCTACGCACAAGGCTGAACAGCCGGCCACGCTTCTATGCCCGCGAAATCCAGAAATCCTACGAGCGGAGATGCAACCAGTACAACTCGCAATTGCCCGCAGAGCATTTGAGCTGTTCGAAAAGCGCGGGTGTGAGCTCGGTCACGACTGGGAAGATTGGTTCCACGCGGAGACGGAATTGTTGCGTCCGGTATCGATCGTGAGTTTCAAATCACAAGATCGGTTGAGTCTTCGTGCTTACGTTCTCGGTTTCGGAGAAGGTGAACTCCAAGTCAGCATCGAGCCCAAACGGGTTGCCATCGTGGGGAAAAGAGAAGTTACCTTTTGCCAGAATGGGGAACAAGAGATCGAGTACGTCGATGGGTATCCCGATCAGGTTTTGCGTGTGATCGACCTTCCCACCGAGGTTGATCCGGAGAGAGCGGTAGTCGAACTGCACGCGGGGATGCTGAAGTTCGAACTCCCTAAAGCCGTAACGCGGAGGTTTGAAGGCGTGGCCGCGGCAGCTTGATGCAGTTGTCGCATATCCAAACGCTTAAGATAAGGAGAAGCGTTATGAGAATTCCGCAGATAATTATGGGTATCGGTTTGGTTCTTCTCGTGGTCCTGCTGTTCACCAGTCCCAGGCATCGTGCACCAGCTTACAGCGCCTGGAATGAAGTAACTGTACAAGGCACAGTGGAGGGCGTGCAGGAGTTCTACTGCCTATAAGTGGGGATCAAGGAACCCATCTGCTAGTAAAAACGGAAAGTGGCTCCGTGCAGGTACACCTCGCCCCTACGCGGTTCCTACGTGACAAGAACTTGAGGTTCAGCAAAGGAGACCTCATCCAGGTGGTCGGCTCGAGGATAAAGTACCAGGGACATGAAGCCCTAATCGCCCGCACTGTGGTCCGAGGCACTCAGACGATGGCGTTTAGGGAGCAAAACGGAAGGCCAGTATGGTTGGAATAGGTCACACACAAGTTCGTCGACATCGTAGGGACTGAAGGGTTCTCGATGCCTTCCGATTGCACCTGCGTGAAAGGAGGAAAATGCAGAGGCACTTTTCAAACCCGGGCGCAGCGCTCGCCGAAGGTGCTGCTGCCAAGGCAAGCGCCGGACGAAAACAATGTGCAAAGTCAGCATGGGCTTCCCAATTTGCACGAGGGGGTCCATTCGTTCATCCTATGAAAAAGGATGTCAAGTAAAAAAGATTCTCCCCGCCCCTCTGAGAGAGATGCGGGCGTGGTGACTTACATCCAGCCCGACCTCATTCCTCACCTCATTCTTAGAGGGGTTATT
>JBEKRE010000142.1:0-7169 GCA_049519055.1 Candidatus Sulfotelmatobacter sp.
GGGTGGTAATCCAGTCCTATAATCACCATATTCGGCTCCTTCCTTTCCGAGCCTTGGTTGGTTTGGCGATCACCAAGTTTACTCGGGTCGAGGGAGCCGACATTGTTATGAAATCAACGGAACTTTGAAAGCGGAGGCACTGCTTGAGAGCACTGGCGAGGGCTGGACCTACGGCGATACGTGCGACCGCACCGTGAGCAACCCCCACATCCCGGTCGGCGCGGCCAAGTAGCCTATGTCGTTGGCGAAGGGTGGGGCACAGCCCGCCCTTCTTACTCAGCATTTCGTACCGTGCCCACAAGAATTGTCGACCCCCTCCCGCCCCACCACTAGTTTTGGCTTTGCCCCCCGCCTGACCCGCCCCATTTTTCTGTGCCAATCGGAACTAAAGTTTCTAAGCCAGTTATTCGGCGAGAACCCTTTGGCTAAGAATCAGAACCGCATGGGTGAACTGCTTCCTTCAAGGTTCGCAAGCCGTTCTCTCCATGGTAGACCGAGCGCAGATACCCGCCACGCAGAAGATCGGCGAGTTTGCACGCGTCAATCTTGTCGCTCTTGTTACCGTCCTTCAGCAGAGCGTTTTTCCGTGGATCGCATGTCGCGGAGCAACCGTTACCAGACTCCGCATCTGTTGTTAGGGTCACCGAAGCGAACCCTTGCTCACTCAATAGCAGCATTCGGGCATCAACAGCATCGCCCTGCTGCATCCGCAGTAACGAACTCACTGCGACAGGCACTGGTTCCGTGACGTGAGGCTTCAGTAGGTCATGCAGCCAAGCTGCCCAGGTCCCTTCTAAGGTCACATGCAAGTCACCGCGTATCCCCCTTGGATAGACTGCAGGATCGTGCTCGCCTTGGTTTCGATGATGGACTCCATAACCACCTTTCCGTCGCTGTTCATCACCGCGATCGAAATGGTTTCTTTGTGAACGTCCATTCCGATATATTTGATGTTCATTGAGGGTGCTCCCATCGGTAGAGTTTTGCATCACGCTCAAAACTTACCTCAAAGGGGCGCCCTTTTATAATGCGTAAAGAGCAATGTTGACGAGACAGAGTTCTTCAAAAGCAACTGACCCAAAGTGGGTGGATTTTTCTGATGCAGCCAGTTTGCGCAGGTTGTCGTCTATATCTGTGAGCGCCGGAAGAGAGCGCATCTCAGAACTGATCGATTGAGCACCCACGAGTTCGATCACTCGACGCGCGTTGATGTACCAGCATGTCAGGTCATAATCGGGTTGTCGCAGGTCGCTGTTCATCTGCTCCGCAAGGGGTTGCGAACGATGGCGTGTAGATTATCTCATTGCCTCGCTTACGCCCGGCAGTCGAGTACGATTCATCACGGTCCAATTCAGAACCCCGATTAGCCCTGGAGCCTCGAAGACTTTACTGCGCGAAAAACGAAAACTAGAATTGGAGTAGCTATGGGTGACGCAAGGCCGGTCCGGCTTGACAACGATGACCCACAAGCCTAGCATTAAAAGCGAGCGAGCTACCTCTTCTTACTCTTTCAGGTTCCCTGAACTAAGTCAGCCCATCTGAAGTTTTATTTCTTAGCAACCCCAACCCTAGGAGGTTGCCATGTTTGCACGCAATGTATCGATTCATCTGAAATCCAATATGCTTTCTGATTATACCCGGAGCTTCGAGAACGACATCCTGCCTTTACTTCGTAAACAGAAGGGTTTTAGGGACGAAATCACACTGTCAAATCCCAGCAGCCTAGATGCGATCGCAATCAGTCTATGGGAGACCAGGGCCGATGCAGAAGCTTACAACACCAATACTTACCCAGAAGTGTTGAAAACCTTGGCAAGAATGATCGATGGGACGCCCAAGATTCAGACGTTTGAGTCCGTCACCTCGACCTTCCATAAAGTTGCTTTAGCAGCGTAAAGGTTTGTAAGTTCGCACGCCGGGAAGGCGGGTAACCGCTTTCCCCGCCTTTAACAAATGCCGAGGCACTAACCGCTTGGAACGGAGGTTCCTTTCCTTGAAAACTCTTTTGTTTGCTATTTGCTCTCTGTGCTTTGCCCTAAGCGTTGTCGTCGCTCTCTCGCAGGACGCGCCCAATCAGGCACCGGCGACTCCGGCGGACATAGGGGCTCGGCTGACAACCATCATGGGTATAGTTCAGGAAGATGGCGAGAAATTGAGGTTCGTAACCGAGCAGAGGGCCTGGAAGGTGGACAATCCGGACACCCTTAAGGGTCACGAAGGACACTACGTGCACGTGGAAGGTTACGTCTACCCGGATATCGATTTAGTTCACATCACAGAAGTGAAGATACCGACCGCACGTGAGACCAGGGAGGCTGACATCAAGTAAGCCCGTGGAGCTCTATCGTGGCCGCCCACGGCTCTGCTAAGCTTGGCGTCCGCTCCAGGACTCCCACTCTAGCTGTTTAAGCTTCACGCCCTCACCCCTGGGAGGATTTCATGGAATACTTTTGCCTTGACCATCCACCGGATCGACTGATTCTTTGTCATCGTTCGAACTGCAAAGGGATCGCCGACTATCTAGAAGTCAGCGAACGGGGCGGTGAAGACTTCGTCTGCGCGGACCACACGAGTAGCGTGAGGCATGCTTCAGTTCTGCCGAAGGCAGTACCGAGTGCCGAACCGTACCGGAGCCGACCCGCTGCCTAACCCCGTTCTGCATCCCTGCATCATTACTTCATAGGGGAAAAACTTTGGTCTTGAATCACGTCTACTCTGGTATCTTGACTAGGCCGCATCGTTTGTGTGGGCTTTCCTCTCAGAGTTCGTTTTTGTAGACGATCCATCAATCGCGCATCTTCCTCGATCAGCTCTGGGCTTCTTTGTCTCAGCCAAGGCAGAAAGCTGGTCAAAAGTGGACAGTTTAATGGCATTCCTTGACGCAAGGTCTTTCCCCCGTTCCCCTGCTCGCTCTTCCCGTCCCGCGCCCCCCACACTCCCGATCATCCCGTTTCCCCACTCGGGCCGCTCGACATTCCCAGAAGGGACCAGGCTTGGAGGGGTGTATCATTTCCCCTCAACGCGTAATACCCCCCGGCCGATTGACGGCGTGGAGGGAAGAGACGGCAAACTGGCCACACACCCCCCACCCGGCACGCAGGGTCCGATCTTAGCACGGCGCGAACCTGTGATGTGCGTCACTCCACGACATGACGCAGGCGAAAGGTGAGCAATTTTGAGCAGCCGAGCCGTGCGGTCCGTCGCATTTGAGCCAGGAATTGCGCTCCGTTCATGCCCGGCATCCGCATATCGGAGATCACGACGGAGTAGGGGCCGTGTTCGTGGATACTGGTCGGAGCCTGTTCTCCTCCCACCGCCGTGTTCACCTCGAATTCCCGGTGGAGCATTCGCTCATAACCATCCAAAACGGCGGGTTCATCGTCTACGAAAAGAATTTTGTCAGCCATGAGGCTCCTCTAACTGGGTTTGATCGTCGCGTCCATTTGTGCTTTGTACGCTGTGGCCCGGGACTTGTCCCGGGTCCGACCCAACCGGCGGATTTCTGCTCCGACGCTTTCACACTCCTCTGCGCGCGAACCGATGATGCTAGGAACGAATCGATTCGCTTAATCGGCGTGTACCTCCCGGCGCATCAGTTACCTTCGGTACCCCCGTCGGACGTTTTAATGTGAATATTTCCAAATTCTCTGGAGAACAAGGCCTCCTGTGCCGATGAGCATACCGACGGGACTCTGGCCGCCAAGGTGGTATCTGTTTGCAGCGCATTGTGATCATGGGTGAGAAGGACAAGAGCGACAGCCGCGCTCTCCCACTGCCGTCCTCGCTTGCCACCCGACAGGCCGTGGTTCGGCTGGGGTTGGCGTTCGGCCTCCTCATTTCCCTCCTGGTTACTGTTGGCAATCTGGGACTGCGCCGAATGGATCGGATCAACGCCGACCTGCAAGACATAATGGGCAAACAGTGGGCCAAGCTGCGCCTGTCCCGAGAGGCGGCCACCTCCTCCCACCGCAACAGTCGTATCACCCTGCAGATATTTCTGCTGAAGGACACAGAACAAATCGATTCGCTGCTGGCCGCACGGCTGGACAACACCAACAGAATCTCACGCCTGGTAGGCGAGCTCGACAACCTCTGTACCTCAGACGAGGAGAAGAGATCCCTGGATGTGGTTAAGGACACCAGGCTCCCCTACATCCAGAGCTACCAGCGGGCCCTGCATCTGCTTGTCGATGAAAGGAAACGCGACGAGGCCGTAGCCATCATGACACAGCAAACCACCCCGGCCTTAATCAAGTATGAAGCCGCCTGGAATGAGTTCGTGCGCCTCCAGGGCGAACAGCTTGAGCTGGCGGCCCGCCGGAGCGGAGCACGCTATGCCGCGGCTCGTCGTCTTGCTTTGCTCGTGATCGTAGTGGCCGTGGTGGTTGCAGGTGCCATCGCGCTGTTCGTCATGCGACGGATCGTGAAAGAAATCACTGAGCGTCTGCGAAGCGAGAAGGAAACATTGCGCACGGCTCACCAGGAAGCAGAGGTTTTTATCAATGCCGTGCCATCCATCCTTATGGGTATGGACCAGGACTCATGCATCACCCGGTGGAATCTGACAGCCGCCGGCACATTCGGACTATCTCGGTCGGAAGTGGTCGGGAGAAAACTGACGGACTGCGGTGTGAGATGGTTGCGGCCAGACATGGAAAGCGAAATTCGATCCTGGTGGTCCGCTGAAGACTCCCGGAGGTGCGAACTCCCGTTTGAGACAAACGGAGAAACCCGTCTGCTGGGAATGACCATCACACCGGTTCACATGGGCAGTGAAAACCTGACCGAAACCCTCGTGATCGGTTCCGACATCACCGAGCGAAGGGCTTTGGAAGGGCAACTCCGCCAGGCGCAGAAGCTGGAATCAGTAGGCCAGCTTGCAGCCGGAATCGCACATGAAATCAATACCCCGACGCAATACATCGGAGACAATGTGCGGTTCTTGAAAGATGCTTTCGAGGACCTGCGCAGACTGCTGGGAAGCTATGAGCGACTGCTGGTATGCGCCAAGGCACATGATCCATCTTGCGAGGCAGTTCAGGAAGTCACGGCTGCACTGGAAAGCGCAGATACCGGCTATCTGCTTGAGGAAATTCCCAAGGCCATCGAACAGACGCTCGAAGGAGTGACCCGAGTGTCGAAGCTGGTGAGTGCGATGAAAGAGTTCTCACATCCGGGCACGAAAGAGAAAACTCCGCTAGACCTGAATCATGCAATTGAAAGTACGATCACGGTGGCGAGGAACGAGTGGAAGTATGTGGCCGACTTGGAGACCGAGCTCGATCCTTCGCTACCTCTGATCTCCTGTCTGCCTGGCGAATTCAATCAAGTCATTCTGAACGTGATCGTCAATGCCGCGCATGCCATTGCTGACGTCGTCGCAAAAGGCGGCCCCGAAAAAGGAAAAATCAAGGTGCAAACGCGGAATTGCCAGGAGAGCGTCGAGATCCGAATCCAGGACACGGGCTCGGGAATTCCTGAAAAAGTGCAGGCCCGAGTCTTCGATCCCTTTTTCACTACCAAAGAAATCGGCAAGGGAACCGGGCAGGGCCTGGCCATCGCACACTCGGTGGTCGTTGACAAACACCACGGACGCATTCACTTCGAGACGGAAGAGGGGAAGGGCACAACCTTCGTGATTCGTCTTCCTCACGACGGCAAGACCCTAGCCGTCAAGGCGGTGCCCGCGTGAAACGGATCTTGTTCGTGGATCCTCCCCGAGTTGCACTCGCTGAAGTCCTGCGCCTTTCACGGCGCACTATTACAGCCATGGGGTTGAAGGGCAGCCGATAATCATTATTTAAAGGTAGCTAACAGCAGCATGAATCCCACGAAACGAAGAGGTTGGCACGGTACCTAGGTCGCTGGTCCCAATCGTCGAATGGGTTGATTCAACACATCCGAGTCCTGTTCATGTAACCCGTCTCGTTCGAATTGCATTCGGTTGCGTCCCTGTGCTTCGCTGCATACAAAGAGGTATCGGCACGGGTCACGAGGGTATTCCATTCAGGCGGCTTGGTCCCGCGAAATCCGGCAATTCCGAAGCTGGCGGTCGCCGTAATGGTCGTATCTTCAAAGGTAATACCCGTGTTTTCAAATTGCTTGCGTATCCGTTCGACCGCAGTCTTCATACCTTGCCTTGTCGGCATGGGTCATCATTAGAAGAAATTCTTCTCCTCCCAAACGGGCGCAGATGTCGGACTGGCGAGAGCGGGTCTTGAGAATGTCCGCGAAGGTCTTGAGGACTGTGTCGCCTGCATCATGTCCGTAAGTATCGTTGACCTTCTTGAAAAAATCCAAGTCAGTCATCACTACCCAAAAAGAAAAGTCATGCCGTGCGGCAGCACTCAGTTGGCATGAAGCCCACACATCGACCGCACGACGGTTGAGCAAACCTGTTAGGGAGTCCCTCAATGCCATCTCTTCCAATAAGCGATTCTTCGCTTGGACTTCTCGATGAAGTTCAACGATCCTGCGGCCCACCTCGACCCGCGCCACCAGTTCACCGGAATGAAATGGCTTCGTTAGGTAGTCGTCGGCTCCGGCAGCAAGCCCCTCAATGACTTGCGCTTTGTCGGTATTGGCCGTAAGCAGGATGAGGTGAGAATGAAATTCTTGGAAGTCGCGACGTATGCGCCTGCATAGTTCCACAGTCCGCCGATATCCGGCATATCCCAATCAGTGATAACCACAGCCGGCTGATGTTCCGCGAACAGATCAAGGGCTGCGCGCCCATTCTTCGCAAACAATAGACTGTATCGCTCCCCCGAAAGGGAACGCTCCACCAGTTTGCGATATATAGGCGAATCGTCGACCGCTAGAACGGTGAATTGCTGAGATGAAGGATTCATGGTCTCGATCTTATCGCTCACCGATAGCTTACTTCACAACGACACCCGAACCTTGGGGCATTAGGTGTGCAATCTTAGGGTGCTAAGGCTAGCCGAGCATGACTGAGACATAAAGTTGTTTTGATCCCAACGCGGGGGCGGCAAACGGGCTCTAGGCTTTTGACACTGTCAGCAGACTTTGCAATGCCTGAATCATGGCCGATGAATTGTTCTCGAAGGATTCCGTTGACTTCATAAGAAATGCCGTTGCACCCTCTTTCAAGAGCTTCGCTTCATTCGATTGCCCGAGTCCACTCAGCACGACGACTGGGATGTGTT
>JBEKRE010000143.1:0-4403 GCA_049519055.1 Candidatus Sulfotelmatobacter sp.
ATCATCAACGGCGTCAATGCAAAGCTGTATGGGATGGAGGCCGCCTACATCCAGCATCTCGGCTTCCTTCCAGGTGGGTTGAACGGCTTCGGGGTTTCGGCGAACTTCAGCTGGACAGGCTCGAGCGCGGGTACGTTGCCGGTTCGCAATGACAATCCGGCGCTGCAGCGCCAGGCTCCCGTGACTTGGAACTTCAGTCCGACCTACGATAAAGGCCGTTTCTCGGCGCGTCTTGGGACCACTTACAACAGTAAGAGTATTTTCCAGTATCAATGGGAAAACAACACTACCGAAGATCCATCGAGCTTTGGACCCAAAGGTCCGGCAGGCGACATCTACCTCTACTCGCACCTGCAGGTGGACGCACAAGCTAGCTACCGCGTCCAGAAAAGTCTTACTGTACTCGTGCAGGGTTTGAACCTCACCGACGAGGTCTTCGGCTTCTACAACGGCAGCCCGTGGTATACGATCCAGCGCGAATACTACAAGCCAACCTATTCCTTCGGCTTGCGCTGGGAGCCTCGCAGAGAATAACGAACAAGATCCACGCCAACTTGAGATTCGCCCCTGCCTTCAGACGAACTTCAGGTTGGCTGCGTAGGATCGCGGCATCGGCCCTACCCCACCTCGTGCCCATGAAAGGATTCGCATGCAAATGATGAGCAGCGCCGCGCGCAGCAAGCTATCCACCGGAAGGCGTGCAGTCTTCACCGGTGTCTTGGTGTTGGGACTCGCGCTGGCTGGTATCTCGACTACGTCCGCGGCGGAATTTTCGATCACAAAGAAGATCTCGATTCCCGGTCAAGGTAGCTGGGACTATCTTGCCGTCGATGAGGGTGCACGCCGCCTATATGTTTCCCACGGAACCCAGGTCGAAGTGCTCGATGTAGATTCGGGTGCCATCGTCGGCAAAATCGAGAACACTCCCGGTGTGCATGGCATCGCCATCGCTGCGGAACTGGGACGGGGATTTGTAAGCAACGGGCAATCTTCAACGGTCACGATTTTCGATTTAAAAACTCTGAAGACGATTGCTCAGGTCCCGACTGGCAAGAAGCCCGACGCCATCATCTACGATCCTGCCACCTCGCGTGTGTTTGCATTTAATGGCGACAGCAGCAGCGCCACGGTCATCGACGCGGCTACCGGAAAAGTCGCGGGAACGGTCGATCTCGGAGGTGGTCCCGAGTTTGCCGTGGCGGACGGCTCAGGATATGTTTACGATAACCTGGAAGATCAGAGCATTGTTCTAAAAATCAATTCCCGGTCTCTGAAAGTCGAGCAGCGCTGGCCGACGGCGCCATGTGCTTCACCCTCCAGCATGGCCATGGACCGCCAAAATCGGCGCCTGTTTCTCGGCTGCCGCAGCAAGGTGATGGCGGTGATGAATGCGGACACCGGTCAAGTGATTACTGCGCTCCCGATCGGAGATCACGTCGACGCGACCGCCTTCGATCCTGAGTCGGGTTTGATCTTCAATTCCAATGGCGAAGGCACGATCACAGTGATTCACCGGGACAGCTCAGACAAATATTCGGTTGTAGAAAATGTGAAAACCGTGCCCAAGGCGAAAACCCTGGCGCTTGATCCCAAATCACATCAACTCTTTCTGTCCACAGCCGAAGCGGGGCAGTTTGAAGTGTTGGTAGTGGGGCACTAATGAAGCTTCTCCAGAATTTACTTGTCATCGTTCTTTTTTTCGGCTGCATTGCGTGCTCACGCTCGCACTCGCAAGTTCAGCCCCAAGCTCAGCCGGTGGAACTGCGGCTGCAAGTGAGCACACCCTTCCACTTCGTAACCTACGGGGATGCGCGCTTCCACGATCCCAAGGACACGGAGGCAGCCAATCCTGCTGTGCGTCAGGCCCTGGTGCAGGCAGTCGCGCAGACGAATCCCGCTTTCATTTCCTTCGGAGGGGACATCGTCTACAACGGGTATGACAAGAACGACTGGAAGGTGTGGGACACGGAAACCGCTGTGTGGCACGAGAAAAAGATTCCGGTTTACCCGGCGCTCGGCAACCACGATCTCCACGGTGACGAAAAGATTGCTTTGGGGAATTATTTCAAGCGCTTCCCCGATCTGAAGAACAGCCGCTACTACTCCGTTCGCGCCGCCAACACGCTTATGCTGGTGCTGGACAGTTCGCTCGATGAACTCTCCGGTCCGCAAGGTCAGTGGCTGACCCAGAAATTGGATTACCTTCCCGGCGACGTGGATTTCATGTTCATTGTTCTCCACCATCCTCCCTACACCAGCTCGTCGGATATGAAGATGTTCGGCGGAGGGCACTCAGCTCGTTCCCAGGAACAGGCACTGGCTGAAATGCTGGAGGCTCGGCAGGCGAACTTCCGCGCCCGGATCGTCGTCTTCTCTGGACATGTGCACAACTATGAACGTCATGTGCACGGCGGCGTTACCTATTTCGTGACCGGCGGCGCCGGAGCGCACGCTTATCCCATTGATCGCGCCAAGGACGATCCTTTTCAGAGCAAGGAAGTGAACTACCACTACCTGATGGTTGAAGTCGATCGCGGCAGCCTCAAGATCACCATGCACCGTCTCGACTTGACGAGCGGTACGGCTGTCTGGACGCAACCCGATTCGGTGGCCATTTCTGTCCCAGCAGCGGCAGCCGCAGCACAAACCCGCTAGGGGCCAGCCTGTTCGTGTTACAGGGCAGTTCGAAAGGTCGGTCGGGCAGCCTTCGGCTCCCCGTGGGTTTTGATCGAGATGGTCCGTTTTCGTTGACTTGCTGGTTCCCCCCGCAGGACGGCAACGCGCTTATCTTCAAAGCGATTCGGAGGCCGAGTCCACACCGGCAGTGCGCCTGAACCCGGACGTTCCCGCTGAGCTGGAACGCATCATCAACAAGGCGTTGGAGAAAGATCGCGACCTGCGCTATCAAAGTGCAGCCGAAGTACGAGCCGACTTGAAGCGGCCGAAACGCGAAACGGACTCGCGCTACCGTCCTTCCTTGAGTTCCAAAGCAATTCCAGTCGTGTCTGAAAGCCTCGCTCAGGCGACTGGTCCGTCCCCCGGTTATCGGATCAGGGCGGTCGAGCGCAGCAGTCGCAACGCTAACCCCCGTGGCGCACGGTTCTGTCCGGACGACGAGCGGCTCTGCCGTCGCGACGGTGAAGAAACATAAGTTGGGAGCAACCGCCGGCGTGATTGTGGCGCTTGTCATTCTCTGCGCTGCCTCCATGCGTCAGTTCCGATGGGGATCTAACGTTTCTCGTTACTCACCTGGTGAAAACCGGGCTGGGTGGCGTCGGCGGAACTTAGGAGAGCAACCCCTCTATCCAGCCTCGGCAGTTTCAACCTGAGGGAGACTTAGGATCCGTCCGTCAAACAACTGAATGCCGCGTTCGGCGTGGCACGCGAAACGCGGGTCGTGTGTGACCATGCAGAGGGTGGAGCCGTCATGGTGCAATTGCCGCAAGAGCTCCATCACAGAGTTGGCGTTGTGCGAATCAAGGTTGCCCGTAGGCTCGTCGGCGAGCAGAATTGATGGGCTTCCCGCCAGCGCTCGTGCGACCGCTACGCGTTGTTGCTGGCCTCCCGAAAGCTGTGAGGGATAATGGCGAATGCGATGGCTCATTGCAACACGCTCCAGCGCTTCCAGAACTCTGCGCTTGCGCTCCGCGCTTCTTATGCCGCGGTAGGTCAAGGGCAACTCGACGTTTTCATACACGGAGAGATCGCCGATGAGGTTGAAGCTTTGGAAAATGAAGCCGATCTCGCGATTGCGAATCACCGCACGCCGTGCCATATCGAGATTTTCCACTGACTCATGCTTCAGGAAATAGTGGCCTTCGCTGGGCGAGTCCAGTAGCCCGAGGATAGCCAGGAGCGTAGACTTGCCGGAGCCGGATGGCCCGGCGATACACACGTATTCGCCCCGCCGTATCTCCAGGTCGACTCCCGCCAGCGCGTGCGTCTCAACCTCATCGGTGTGAAAAACCTTCTTGATATCTTTCATCGAGATCAGGACATCGTCTTTACCGGCATATCGCTCCCCCGATGGCCATCATTCCAGCAAGTGCCGATGAAGCCCTACACTTCCGGGTTAATATCCTGTGCTTGTGCGGGTTACTAAGGAGATTCGATCTTCCGCTACAGTTTCACAGTTTCCCTTCTCAGCTGGATTTCCGCGTAAAGCGGTATCACTGGTATCGGTGCCGAGTCTTACGCTAAGCCCAGACCTTTTTTGTAACTTCGGTGGCCTCCGTCATTCGACAGCTTCCACGGATGTCTGGGCGCTCGCGCAGATCGCTTTAGCTAAGTTTCTCATGATCCCAGGCTCACAACGGATCATGAAATGGGGATCTCTTTGGTAGGCTCCATCTGAACCTGGACTGTGGACTGAAGGTCGTAACTAGACTGGCGCGGAGTAGAGC
>JBEKRE010000144.1:0-4620 GCA_049519055.1 Candidatus Sulfotelmatobacter sp.
GGTTACGATTACCGGTACGATTATCCTATCCGTCGACGGCAAGAGCCGGACGGTGATCTCGAGCGGAACCGATGCCCAAGGCAAGAAGTTCAAAAGTACGGCCGTGTACGACAAGCAGTGAACTATCGAGAAGCGAGACAAAATGAATTCATTGCCACTTCAAGCGACTTGCGTCCCGGTCGCGACGGCTGTCAGGGCAGAGTATTCGCTCAGCCACGACACTATTCGGGAACATCTCCACGAGTTGAGGCTACCTGTTGAAATATCTTAGGACCCTATCGACAAGTGCGCCGGCGCGGGACCTTCGCGGGGATCCCAAGTGTTTCCCGCCGGGGCACTTGCGATAGGGGGATGTGGATGAAGCCGCTGGCGCGGCGGACGCGGGGGAGCTATGGGTTTTGCTTGGGCGATTCGAGATTTGTTCTCCCGCTCCAGTGAGATCTGAATATTCGCCCGCAAGTCACTGTATTTTCCCTGGAAGACGCAAACCAGGCCCTTCTTTCTGTGAAAGAGGAAACCGGGGAGGGTTCAGCAGTGGTCGTGCCTTGAACAGGCTGGGGTTGTCTTAATTTCAGATGTGGCGCGCTTGCGGGGGACGCTCTGCCGCGACCTGTAGCGGCCGAGCCCCTTTAGCCGCAAGGGATGTGAAATGCGGACTCGGGCTGGAGGGGCGCTTCTCGCCGAATATGCCCTTCGCCCATTTGGTGACCGATGCAATCGGTCGCAGCCAGCCCGGCGTTCCACAACTCTCACATCCGAAAAGGGGGCGCACGTCGGCCAGAATGGTGTAGCTCAGGTTGAGTATCATCTGAAATGGTTGGAATCCAAATATGCTGACGCAGAAACACCCGGCAAACCATTTGGTGTTGGGCAAACTTCGCAGAACCTCGGCAACGGCTTCTCCACCGAGCTTCATCGAGCCATCGGGCATGAGGAGATGGATCGTCTCATAGGCATCCCAGATGTCGAGGTCCGGATGGAGCGCCAGCAGCGCATCCGGATCGTCGCCAATCGGTCGCACGATGAGGCTTGTCTCGCCCGACCTGCTCTGTGCCGACCTCTGCACCCAATGCCCAATGCGGCGGCAGACGGCGCATTCGTCATTAAATAACAGGATTAGCTTGGTTTGCGTTTGCGGCAATCGGCTCATTTCACGACTCGAACGGCTGTGTTACCGCTGTCAGGACGCTCGATACTGTCGGGTGCGGCCCCTCGACTCGTCCAACTTCTTTCCCATTCAGAAACATGAGCAAAGTTGGCGTGCCTTGGATGTCGTAGCTGTCAGAGAGTTCCTCATCGACCGCGGTATTGACTCTGAAGATCTTCTCTTTGGACTTCACCGTCTCTGCCACCTTCTCAAGGACAGGCTCGATCGCCCGGCAGTGTACGCAGCCGTAAGACATGAACTCAACCACGATTGGTCCCGCCGCTTCTAAAATCAGCGAGGAGAACGTGCTGCCGGTGACGGTTCCTATGCTGTCGCTTGACCCGCGTCTTCGCGGAGTTGTTCGGGGAACTTCTAACGTCTCACTGGTCATCGGGGCTCCAATCAAAATTACTTGAGCGATCAGGGGCTGCATGCTGCCCCCAAGGCTTAGTACGGCCGGGCCGGGTTCGGCGTTATGCTGCTACTGGTTCAGCGGTATGCAAAGTGCAATAGAGAGGATGTGTGCTTTCAATGATGTCCTTTACCTTCGCCACTTCCGCCGCTGTTCCGTGGCCGATCAGTAAGAATTGATCCGTCTTGAGCGCTGTCTCGTACTTCACAATGCTGTCCTTGGGAATTCCTATGCTGTAGAGACCAGCTCCCAGAGCACTCACCCCTCCCACTACAACTGCGCCTTCCAACGCACCCACGATCCACGCGACTACCGGCCCAGCCGCCAGGATGGGGCCGAGTCCCGGAATCATGAATAGAGCAGAACCGAATAGAAGGCCCCAAAAGCCGCCCCAGAATGCGCCAGTCTTGCCCCAATACTTCATGCGGTCGCCAGTGTTGTAGTAACCCACCACCTGCTCATCTGTGTGGTAGCCCCTGCCGACGATCGATAACTTCCGCATGTCGACTCCGTCGCGCTGAAGGTCCTTTACTGCTCGATCCGCGTCCGTATGGGTTTGATACACCGCGACAACTGAACTTTCTGTGGACATTTTCTAGTCTCCTCGGCAAGACGCCGTCGTTTCTTTAATTCTTCGTTCGTTGGGAGTTCGAGCTTACCAATGGACATCTCGTTCTTCTGAGCAAGAGTGCTCACTCTTGCTCAGTCTGTAGGGTGTACCTTCGGCACGAGGGAAATATGGATCACAATGAGTCAGTCCGGAAATTCGAGCACCTGATGTTGAAACAGGCCGACCACGCGCACGACGCGGCCATTGAACTGGAAGCCTTGGTCTTGCTCATGCCCAGTGAGAAATCTCGGCAGCTCGCACAGCTTCAGGTGAAGGCCAGCCACAAACAATCCAAGGAGTTTCGCGAACTAGCGCAGCAAGTGAAAGAGAGCTAGTCCCGTCCGCATTCGTTCCCTGCAATCAATCGTTTATGTATGACTGGTACAAAAGATCGGGCACGCCCAAGTCATTAGCGGGCGCCTGAGCGGGAGTGAGGTCGCGATGAAGATCGGTTTTTTGGGAAAGCAGAATTCGTTTGCGCTGGAGATGTTGAGGCGACTTAAGTTGGAACACTCCCAAGACGAGTTTTTGAAATGGCAGCCGGGCGATAAGGCGCCATCGACGGACTTGGAGGTGATCATTGCTTTCGGCAAGGTCGACTCCAAGGACATAGAAGATCAAACGAAGCTTGGTCTGATCCAGATGGCCTCCGCAGGGTACGAGGGAGTGGACGTTGACGCGGCAACGAAGGCTGGTGTCTGGGTGGGTTCGGCGCCAACGACGAAGACGGGCAACGGCGAGTCAGTGGCGGAAGTTGCAGTGCTCCTGATGCTTGCGGTCTCTCGCCGGCTGAATGAGGAACTGGCCTTTACACAGGGCAGCGTGCAGAACCGGTCGGAGAAGTGGGAAGTGAATAGGGCGCTTTCGGGTAAGACCGCTTGCATTGTGGGATTGGGCGGAATCGGAGATTTGCTCATCGAAAGGCTCCGGGGATTCGGGATGATCTTGACTGGAGTGGATACACATCCGGAACACGCGCCGAATGGAGTTAGAGGATATGGACACGATGAGCTGAAGGTAGCAGCGGCGGAGGCCGACTATGTGGTTCTGGCGATTCCGGGAACGAAGGAAAACGAAAACATGATCGACGGGACAGTGCTGGCCGGGATGAAGAAGAATTCGGTGTTGATCAATGTAGCTCGTGGGACCCTGGTCGATGAACCGGCTCTGCTGGCGGCGGTGAAGAGCGGCCACCTCTATGGGGCGGGTTTGGATGTGGTGAAAGATGAACCCGTGAGCGAAGGGAATCCGCTGCTGATGGAGCCACGGATCTTCGTTACGCCACATATCGCGGGGTCTACGGACTTGATGCTCGATGGCACCGCGAGGTACCTGGGTGAGGTCTTGGCCCGGTATCGAGATGGCGTGCAATCAGAGGGCATCGTCAATGAACCGACAAATCCGAGAGTGCCTTTGAGAGAACTCTTAACGGAAAGCGTTTCCCGTAACAAAGCTCTCGAATCGACGGCAGCCTGAGCAGGAAGGCGCTAGTGGGATACTTTCAATTTTTCTACTGTATGGCCGACCTTATGCCACGATGAAGCGTGACTTATGAATGAACTAGAGCGGTGGGCGAATTTCTATCTCCTCATGTCGGCGGCAGCCGCGACCCTGCTCGGTCTGATGTTTGTCGTAATCACGCTCGCCGCTGAACGAAGGCTAGGGGACACCACTAAGATTCCCCTTTACCTTACCCCGACAGTGATCTATTTTGCTTCTGTACTATTCCTTGCCGCGCTTCTGACCTTCCCGAACCATACTCAGCTCACGGCCACTCTTTGCATTTGCCTGGCGGGAGTCATTGGCTTGGTTTACTCGGGGACCAGTTTACTGGGAGGCGATAAGAAGAGTTTCGACGAACGATCCGACCGGTTTGCTTACGCGATTTTTCCATCTGCGGCCTACGGGCTCTTTGTATTGGGGGGTGCCCTAATCCTCCACGCCCCTCAGCGCGGACTCACCTTGGTGGCTGCTGGTATGCTGTCTTTGCTTGCGCTTGCGATCCGCAACTCCTGGGCCATCGCCATCGACGCCGTCTCCATCTCTCCTGGGCGGGAGAACTCAAAGTAGCCTACTACCGAGAAAGGCAGTTCCGCGGCAGAGTGTCGGCCGTTTGTCTGATTATGAGTGTCTGATTATGAGTGTCTGATTATGAGCAAAACGACACAGATAGCGGGACGTGTTTGATAGAGACTGTTAGCACCGTCTAATCATCCCATTTTCCAGGAGTTCCAAATGACTCAATCTAAAGCAACCAGAAGCATCATCGATACTCACCGACACATTTTCGGTCCGAAACTGCGTCAGAAATTCGTTGAGAATATAGGTTTTCACTACTGTCCGGCTAAATGTCGAAGAGAATCAGTTGGTTAACAGTTTCGGCAAATTCGGCACCTGCCTCGGGGACCTGAAGAGCGCATAAAATAGGGGTTTTCTCGAAAAGGGTGACGC
>JBEKRE010000145.1:0-4269 GCA_049519055.1 Candidatus Sulfotelmatobacter sp.
CGCTAGCGCGAGTTTCTGCTCAGTCCGGCGTAGTCGAAGACCCCAGACACGCCTAGAAGCTTCATGCACGAGAACCGGGAGACCTCGGAGACACCCGCTGCCAAACCAGGCAGCAGGGCGGTGGGCGAAGGCAATAGCCGCACGGCCCGCATGTACGTCCCCGAGGAGTCACACGACGGAATAGTACCGATGAATCATTCGAACAAAGACAGAAGACCGTTGGCGGAGAGTGAGGAGGGAAGGCCGTCGATCAAGGAGAACGCAGGTCAACCTCACACGTACCCGACTCAGAGCGGGAAGGGCGTGCCCCAGGGGCTGGCAGGCGTGCGGAAAGCAGCACGGGAAAATAAGGAGATGAAGTTCACCGCTCTGCTCCACCATCTGACTGTCGATCTGCTGCGGGAAAGCTTTTACTCACTAAAGAGGAAAGCCGCACCCGGAGTGGACGGGGTCACCTGGCAAGAGTATGAGACCGGACTTGAAGATCGGTTGGTTGATCTCCATGGCCGGATTCATCGCGGAGCGTATCGAGCGCTGCCTTCGAGAAGAGTGTACATAAAGAAAGAAGATGGACGGCAACGTCCACTTGGAGTCGCGGCCCTGGAAGATAAGCTGGTCCAGTACGCCGTGGCCACCATCCTCAATCAGATCTATGAAGAGGACTTTCTCGGATTTTCGTATGGTTTCCGCCCGGGGCGCGGCCAGCATGACGCGCTGGATGCGTTGTCGTACGCGCTCCTGAAGAAGAAGGTGAACTACATTTTGGACGCCGATGTCCGAAGCTTTTTCGACAATCTCGACAAAGGCTGGATGATCAGGTTCATAGAGCATCGCGTCGCCGATCCTCGCATACTGCGGCTGATCCAGAAATGGCTGAAGGCCGGAGTGATGGAGGAAGGCAAATGGTCGGAACCGAAGACAGGTACGCCGCAGGGCTCGGTGATTTCACCGTTGCTCGCTAACGTGTACTTACATTACGCTTTCGATCTTTGGGTGAACGTCTGGCGCAATAAATGGGCGCAAGGCGAGGTGGTGGCCGTCCGCTATGCGGACGACGTCATCCTGGGATTTCAGTACCGGACGGATGCTGATCGTTTCCTGGAGAATCTACGGGAACGACTGGCCCTTTTTGGACTGGAACTTCACCCAGATAAGACGCGCCGGATCGAGTTCGGCAGATTTGCCGAAGAGAACCGGAAACGTAGAGGGGAAGGGAAACCCGAGACGTTCGACTTTCTAGGCTTCACGCACATTAGCGGGAAGAATAGTCTGGGGAGCTTCACCGTGCGACGCAAAACGATCCGCAAGCGCATGCGGGCCAAACTGCGGCAGCTTAAGCAGGAGCTCCAGCGGCGCATGCATGATCCCATAGCTCAAACGGGACGATGGCTCCAATCGGTCGTGCAGGGTTACTTCAACTACTACGCGGTACCAGGAAACCTCGACAACCTTGCGGTGTTCCGAGAACGACTGCTGGGACTGTGGTGGCGCAGACTGCGCCGCCGGAGCCAAAGGGATCGCTTCTCATGGAACCGTACGCTTAAGCTGGGCCGCCGATGGCTACCTGAACCCCGAGTGCTCCATCCTTATCCCGCGGTTCGCTTTGCCGCCAATCATCCTAGATAAGAACCGGATGCGCTAACGAGCGCCCGTCCGGGTCCGTCCGGGGGGTACCACGCACAGTGGTATCCCTACCGGGATCTCACAACCCAAAGGTCAAAGAGTGAAGTCGCTTGATTGCGTCAGCTATACTGCCCTTCCTTAGCAACGATGGGTCAAAGAGGCAGTCCGTGCCGAAAGGGATACTCATTGCGAGGGATGACAACAGCAGGAAATATAGCGTCACTTTTGAGCTACCGGCCTATAACTACATTGAGCTGAGGGAGTATCCGATCGAGGCCATCGTTTTGACGATTGTTCCAGAAGAAAAGAGCGAGATGCCAGACGGCCAATACGTCCTGATCCAAGAAGGTGGCAAGATTCTCTTCCCGGTGCTCAAGCTGGCGAAAAAGTGGAGGTTGGATTTCCAATAGAGCTTGACACTGGGGCTCAGCGGGCGTTGACCGGAGCATAGCTGTCGAAAAATCGCCTCTCTGACAATGTCGCTCCCGTCAAGCACTTTTTGGGCGTACTAACCCGTGCACTCCGAAGAGCGCGCCATTTCGCTCTCGTTGAAGGTTCTGCCATACCAACCAAGGCCCGCTCGTAATCCGTTTGAGGTCAGAAACTCAGTTCGACCCATGCATCTCTTCGGTCACACCTTCGATCATGATTACTACTTCGAACTCCCCGCAAAGGGGAGCGGGATACCCAATCAATTGCTCGATGTTTTACTTCACACCATGGCGATTTCCAGGTTGTCCCGCGTGCGAACCGAACTTTTTCACTTGCTCGTAATCCCATCCCTTGCGCATCATCCAGTAAAGGCGAACCCCCAGTTTTCGCGCCATTGCCACCTTGGCGATCTTCCGGCCGCGCCGCATCGTCAGGTGGACATACTTACTGCGCCATTCCGGAAGGCTGCGCGCCGTTACTTGCGCCGCTTCCACCAGCAGGAAACGTAATAGAGAGTTCCCTTGTTTCGTGATGTGTCCCAGCCGTCGCCGATTCCCGCTCGAGTCCTCCAACGGCACCAGTCCCAGATAACTCGCGATTTGCTTCCCACACTGGAACCGATCCGCTTTTCCGATGATCAGCACGAACGCCAGTGCCGTCAGCGGTCCTACTCCGGGATGGGTCTGCAGGCGTCGTGCCTCCGGACATTTCTCCACTTCCCGCTCAATCGCCTGCGTCAACTCCGCGAGGGTCGGGTTCAGTCGACATCGAATCTGCCAGCCGAAGGGAAAGACTGCAAGCGGTCGTTCGGCTTCGCAGTCGCCTGAATCCGACCCTCAGAAAAAATCTCATCTCTGTGCTGAAAAACGCGGCAAAGGACGTGACGGCTTTCGGGGAGCAGTTATCCACAGACTTTCAGGCGTTCCCTTCAAACGGGAAGTGCCATCAGCGCGTGATCCGCGAGCACATGGCACAGCAACCCGAGGCTGATATTGCGGAGAAACAAAGGCTGGCTTCTGATTTCAAGAATGCGGTTGTGCGGGAAATCAGCTACGACGAGGCGAAGAACCTGATCCTCGCAAATGAGTATTTGGCTTCGATGGGGACCACGGAGTTCTCCTTCGGGCTCTATTTCGGCGATCACTTGGCTGGAGTCGCGCGCTTTGGACGCACGGCGGGAACAAACGTCGCCGCCTCCATCTGCGGGACGGAGCACGCGCACAAGGTGGTCACGTTGTGTCGCGGAGCCTGTATCCACTGGGCTCATCCCCATTCGGCATCGTTCTTAATTAGTGCAGCGTGCAGAGAGATGACGAAGATCGGCTACAACATTTTCGTCGCCTATTCCGATCCTGAGGCAGGGGAGATAGGCACAATTTACCAATCGTGCAATTTCTTGTACTGCGGCATGACAAGCCCCACAGAAAGATTCAGAACGCCCGATGGCAAGGTTCACGACGCCCGACAGGTGCACTGTCTCACTCGGGATCGCACTGGCGGAAGCCTCAAGTACAAGCGAACGAGGGCCGCTCAGAAGAAGCTTCTAGTCGAGCAGGGCTGCGAGTTTCTTGATGGGATGCCGAAGCATCGGTATGTCGCGATTTATGGGGACCGGCGGATGAAGCGTATGCTGCAACGGGCTCTGCGCTGGGAAGTGCAACCCTACCCCAAACGCCAACAGGTTTGCGAGACGACCTCGGCAGAGTTCGATTACAAGCTCGGGGAGATTTCCAACTCCGTGCCTGATGTCGTCCATGTGTGATTTCAAGACGACCGCTTTAATTAGAATCGAACCTCAGGTGGAACGGCCCCAAAGGGAAGTAGATTGCGCGGGCATTGCTACCAGCAGATCGCTTTGATCCACTCACGTGTTGAAGAGTCACAGGCAAAGTGCAGGCAGATTTGCTACTGTCTTCTACCAATTGACAATTTCGCGAGGCTTATCCGATGAAGGTTCAGGCGAGGTCTAGGCGAATGAAAAGCAAAGTTGGTAGCAAACTGGTAGCAAATACGCCTAAAATCGCCTCAAACTGCCTACTCGGAACGTTTGGAAGTCGCTGAAACCATTGATTTGGTTGAGTTAACGTTCCATCAGTAGGTTGGAGGTTCGATTCCTCCCGCGCTCACCATTTTATCCAGTGTTTATGCGGTTTCCAGCGACCTGCGAGGAAATTCCCGAATTACCGAAACATTTCTAGTCACCAGTGAGTATGA
>JBEKRE010000146.1:0-4215 GCA_049519055.1 Candidatus Sulfotelmatobacter sp.
TGTAGATCCGAAGCATGGTCAAACCCCATTCACGCATGCTGCTGTGAGTTTCGCATCGGGTTTCCAGTCGGAGTGTACGCTGCGGCGTAGCCTCCGACCGGCTCCACGTCCAAGTTGTAGACACTTACGGCAAGGGACCGCTGAATCAGCTCAATCGAGATCACAAGTTTGGAAGCGGAGTCACGTCCGACGAGGACGCCCTCGATGCCGTCGAATGCGCCGCCGCGGATTCTCACCCGCTGCCCCAGTTGTAGAAAGGGGTAGGGAGAGCAGCTGAATTTCTGCTCTAGTACCGCTCTGACGTCGTTAATTTCCTTGTCTCGGATAGGCACTGCGCCCTGCTGGATTCCTACAAACTGCACCACGCCGCTCATCTTGCGCACTTGCGACTGCGCTTCCGCTGAGTTCGGAATTTGGACGAACACGTATCCGGGGAAAAGAGGCACATCCACTGACTTGCGTCGGTCGCTCCAGCGATGGGTTTCGGTCACAAGAGGAAGAAAGTTTGTGATACCTGCGTTGCTGAGTGCGCTGGCGACCATCTTTTCATGCCGCGACCGACTCCAGACCGCGAACCAGTGAAGGCCGTTTGCTGTTTCACTCTCAGATCCGATAGGCATATGCACAGCTTCGCCCTTTCAGTCCCATTTCTGGGATTACATGGTTATCCACATCAGTGACGAGCGTTACTGACGGTCAACAAACCAGCAGCCACTTCTTCTTCGAAGACGTGGCCCCGCTTTTCATTTTCTACAAGACCTATACGACCAACTACGGCAAACCCTGCAATCTCGTAGCAGGTTTCCACCCTGCACACTTGCCCCTTACAGCAAAAGCGAAGTTGGCGCGGTATGCGATCAAAAGCCGGGATCGTAAAGTCAACTTCAACCTCTGTGCCGACAGGCGGGCATTTCGAGGTTAGGATGAACACGCCGCCCACTCCCACGTTCGCGGAGTGACCCACGTCGTAGTGTTCTGCGCTATCGGCCCAGCGGAACAAAACTGGCACCAAAATTCGAAACCGGTTGAAGGCTCTACGATCGATAGAACGATGCACGTTGATGTCCGGCTTGACGCAACTCGTGCCACCATAACGAGCGTGCCGATCTGGAACAAGCGGGTAATAGTTCGTGGTGTGATGGACGGATGCCCTCTTCGGCATCCGGGCAATCTCTTCCTATCGGTTGCAGGTCGGAAGTTTCTTCAAGAGGGGTGAACCATCCTCATCCAAAGGGAGTAGTCCTTGATAGAGCAGTAGCGACTCTTCAGATGGAGAACTTTCTCGCACTACTTCAGGGATACCACTCTATTGCATTGTCAGATAACCCGACACGCCGTTCACAAGCTCGCCTCTCTGCTCTCCCCAGTAAGCTCCGCTCAGTCGATGAGAGCCGCGCGAATTTGAACAGGATGGAAAGATTTCCACAGATTATTTTTGACAGGTGAGCAATTCTGACCAGTCACAATATTTGTGGAAAACGTATGGTGTTGCACTTGCAGAAGGTTCGGGTTGCTACACGAATTTTCCCACAATGAACGAGAGATTGGACGAATCAGTTCTTTGCGCTTGTAAGAGTCCGTCTCGTATGCAAGACTTCGCTATCCAACCACTGTCGTAGACCCCTAGGTTCTTGTTTTAATCGGCCCCGAACGCAGTTTTTTTGAACGTTACACTTAATCGATAATGCCGTCGCATTTACCAGCTCACACTCAGCCGGCGCAACGCATTCAGATCTTGGTTGCGGATCGCGACCGCATGGGCAGCCAACTCCTGGCGGAATCGCTTGGACGCGACCCACGCTTCGAAATACTCGGCGTGGCCGCAGCAGCCGACATCTTTCCTGTGGCTGCTCGTAAACCCGACGTCTCGCTGATTAGCATCGAATTCGAAGCCGGATCCAAGAAAGGACTGCAGGTAGCGAGAACCCTCAACGCAGTCCACCCAGGGATTCACATTGTGATTCTGCTCGAAGAGAGCACGCGGGAATCAGTCATTGCCGCTTTTCGCTGTGGTGCAACCGGTGTATTCTGCCGCACCGATCCGATTTCGGAACTTCACAACTGCATTGAGCACGTCAACCGCGGGGAAATATGGGCGGGGCGCGACCAAGCGCAGTACGTGCTTGAGGCGCTCCGTAACACTCCGAGCTGCGACGGCATCGAGGACGGGAAGCTCCGCATGCTGACGAAGCGGGAGCTGGAGGTGGCTGAGCACGCCGCGCAAGGACAAAGCAACAAGCAGATTGCCAATGAGCTGAACCTCAGCGAACACACCATAAAGAATTACCTTTTCCGGGTCTTTGAAAAATTGGGCGTATCGAGCCGGTTCGAGTTGCTCTTTCTGTTGTTCAATGAGCGCCATAGTGCCGTCGTTAGCCCGGCCGCAAACACTGATGCCTCCGGCTTGAATCACCCCATCGAAACCTATCTGAAGGCGGCTGAGGAAGGATTCATTGCGGCTCAATATCTTGTCGGGCTGGCCCATCTTGAGGGCTGCGGCATGGAAAAGAACGGTCGCTCCGCCTACTACTGGCTGAGAATGGCTGAGGAAAATTCCCGCGAGCTCCGGCAACGCACTCGCGCCTTGACGGAGGAACTCAAATCCAAGATACGGGCAGAGGAACTGGAGACTCTGGAGCACAGTGTTATGGCGGTGGTCGAACACAACCGTCGGTCGACCTCCAAGCAGCCCGTGGAATTCATCAAGCGGAGCACGGCTTCTGCCTCCTTGCGAATTGCAATGTGAAACACCCGAAACGCTACGAAAGTTGGCCACAGAACAACAATCTCTCGTTCATGGGCGACGGGTTCCTCGGCTCGCGGAATTAGGCACTTTATTGACGCCCTACCAGGCGCGGCAAAGGAACAAAGATCATTGCGATCTGCAATGATCACAGTCTTAGCCCAGCGATGAACCCAAGGATCGTGGCCGCTTTCGTCTCAAGGATGAATGAACGAATTCGCAAGCAAACGTCGAGAGTCATCGCCGCGAGCTGCTGCGCGGCTGTTGCCGCATGCTTGCCTCCTTGCCGGACGCCGAGGGTGCGGTGCAGGAGACGGCGATTCGCGCCTGGCGGTATAGCGACAGCGGAAGGCGCGCCGTTGCGTCCATGGCTCTAACGCGTGGCTACGAACGCCTGCCTCGAAAGTATGTCTGAGGTGTGGTTCCCAGCATCGTCCGAAACATTTCAATGAAGGCGCTTACACTGTCGTACCCGACCGCGATAGCGACCTCCGTGACAGATTTTTTTTGTGCCAGCATCTCAAGGGCAGCAAACAACCGGGCCTGCTGTCGCCAACGGCCAAATGACATGCCGGCCTCAGCCGAAAACGCACGCATGAAAGTACGGCGGGACATTCCGGCAACATGCGCCCAGGCGTCCAGCGTGCGGTCATCCCCAACATCATCCATCAGAGCATCCGCAACTCTGGCCAGTCTTTCTTGTCTTGGTATGGTCAAACACAGGGGCTGCTGGTCAGGCTGCCGAATCTCATCACGAAGCGTTGTGATTAAGTGCTTCTGCGCCGTGTCGAGCGGTTGGCGGAGATCCCAAGCGGCCATACGATGCACTATAGCGAACAGTAGCTCCGATGACTTGAACATGCAGGGCGTCTTGGGTAGTCCGCGGCAAGTCTCCGGAGACAAATCAACCATTAAGCCGGCAGCGCCTCCCACAGAACGCGCCGCGTGCTTACAATTTGGTGGAGTCCATGCGCAGTGTTGGGAGGGAAACATCCATCGTTCGCTTCCTTTTTCCACGATGAGCAACCCCTGGGTCAGTGCGACAAGTTGCCCGCGGTGGTGACTGTGCTCTGGCGTCCAGCCCTCAACTGTCCGCCTCTTGAAGGTATATGCCAGTACCGGCGTATCGCTGTCGTAGAGAAGGCGCAGTTCTTCCATATTCGGGACTGAGAACATGGATTTACGAGGTTGACCTTTTTCCGACATATGTCGCCACTTTCCCGTTAGCGGAACAACCGAAACTCAGCTAGAGTACCCGGCAGAACAACGAAAGACAACACGGAGAAGTTAGGACAATCCATGAGAAAGCTGATCTACACAATCAACATCACCATCGATGGCTGCTGCGACCACACGAAAATGGTCCCCGATGAAGAACTATTCGACTACTCCATTCAGCTCATCCGAGATGTTGACCTATTCGTTTATGGCCGTAAAACCTATCAATTGATGGTTCCGTATTGGCCTGACAT
>JBEKRE010000147.1:0-5719 GCA_049519055.1 Candidatus Sulfotelmatobacter sp.
GCGGGAGCAGTTGCCATCTTGCGGCGTTTGGTGAGGATGATTCGTCACCATAATCCTGGAGTACAGATTCGGGTACGCCTGGATGGCGGGTTCGCGCATCCGGCTGTGCTGGAGTTTCTGGATGCCCAGCCCAAACTCGAGTATGTCGTCGCGATGGCCAAGAATTCCGTGTTGAAGCGGGTTGCTGAAACCGGAATGCGACGAGCGCGCCAACTCTCGCGGCGCAGCGGAAAGACCGAACATATTTATGGGGAAGTTCTCTACAAGGCCGGGAAGTGGCCAGGCCTGCGCCGCGTCATCATCAAAGCCGAGGTCGTCCGTGCTGCCGATAAGGATCCCAAAGACAATCCCCGTTTTGTCATCACCAACATGAAACAGAGTCCGCAATGGATTTACGAACGAGTCTACTGCCAGCGCGGTGACATCGAGAACCGCATCAAGGAACTGCACAAGCTCGAGATCGACCGCACCAGTTGCACCAGCTTCTGGGCCAACCAGTTTCGCGTTCTGCTCACCGCCGCGGCGTACGTTCTGATGCAGGAGTTGCGCTTGCGGGCTGCCGGCACCGCTTGTGCCCGCGCTCAAGTTGACATGTTGCGCGAACGACTGCTGAAGCTGGGAGCCAGGGTGTTGGTTTCTGTACGACGCGTCGTCGTTCATCTGCCGGCTTCCTTCCCCTTTCTACCCGCTTTCCGTCGAGTCGCCCTGGCGCTCGGCGCGGCAACCGGCTAAATCTCTTTTCCGGTTTACCAACTCAACCGAATCCCACACCGACGACGGTCACGGCGCCCTTGTCTCTCCTTCCGGCAACTTGAACATCCCGATCTGGGAACTCTTCGATTCCTTTGCTCCTTTGCTCGACCAGCCCCAACTATCGGGATTTACAACCCACTTCGCACCAAGTGACTGGGCGCTCGCATGTCTTCACGAATAATGCGGGCTAGAGAACTGGAAGCAGTAGTCAACAACGATCTGTTGAGCGCGGATGTGATCAAACCGAAGGCACAGACCACGAAATATTGCTACAAACACGTTATTCGCGCTTACTTGATTGAGCGTTGGGGCAGCGAACCAGCTATCGGGATCGGCCCTGCCGATGTGAAGGATTGGTTGAAAGCGATCAGCATCGATAAGGAACCAGATGGCCTCGCCTGGTCCACGCTGAGCAAGATGAGGAATATTATGTCTCTCATCTATGCCGACGCTCAACGCAAAAGGCTGATTCCCGATGATGTGAAGTACAACCGGTTCGTCCTCCAGAGCTGGGCGGGGCCCGATGCAAATGTGAGTCCGATTACGTGGCCGTGATCCTGACACCCAAGCAGACCTTTGCAATCCCGAATTCCCTGCCGCTGCTCCAGCAGACCATGGTCGTGCTGGACGCGGCCACGGGGCTCAGGTATTCGGAGATCGCCGGGCTCAAGTGGCTGGACGTGGATTGGGAGAACAACCAAATTCACCTTCGCAGCCGCTGGATCAGAGGCAACTTCAGCGAACCGAAGTCGAAGAAATCGAAGGCTCCGGTTGCGATGTCTCCGCTCTTGGCGAAGCATCTTCGCGCTTGGCAGAAAGAAACCGCTTATGCAAAAGCGACGGATTGGGTTTTCGCCTCCGTTAAAACCCACGGACGAACGCCTCGCGTAGGCAACATGCTATGCGTCGATTATCTTCGGCCGGCAGCTATCAAGGCGGGAATGAAACTAGAAAAAGGCCAACGGTTCGGGTTCCACAACCTGCGGCACAGCTTGGCATCGTTCCTCGTCACCAAGAAGAAGACCGACGTCAAGACGGCTCAGCGCAGCATGCGGCACGCGAAGAGCGCAACTATGCTGGACCACTACGCTCAGACGGGTATGGATGAACTGATCGCAGCCCAGGAGATGATGCTGGATGCGATCTTCAGCTGTGCCGCGGGAACCGTGCAGTAGACGTCGTATGGATTGTAGAGTGGATAAAAACCGGGACTGGAAAGATGGGCAATGGCTCCAAACTGTTGAAAAGAAATGGTAGGCACGGAGACTCGAACTCCTGACCTCTACCGTGTCAATTTTGAGGTCAATGACCTAAAACCCTTTCCCTATCTAGCTTTTCCGCACTCGAAGGGGCCAAAAACACCCCCTAAATTGCCTAATTTTGATGGCGAGTTGATGGCAAGTTTTTCAGACCTCGCCCGACCACAAAATGCGAACTGGATACTATTCTGAGGATAGTTGGTCCTCTTGCGCTTGCGGCAACGAATTTGAGGCTTTCTTTTGCACGTACCACGAAGCGACTAACAAGGCCAACAACAGCACAATTCCAAGCACGCCCCAGATTGCATTGCCTGACTTTGGCCCAGGCGCTGGGATTCGGGCCGGAGCAACGGCTGCCGCTGCACCTCCACCAACGGAAACTACGCCCAGCGTTTGCCCACAGCTACGGCAGAAACGCGAGTCATTGGGTAAATCAACACCACACTTTGTACAGGTCATCCCGCCATTCTGCTGACGACATGGGCTTTAAGCAACGGTACGGGGGTCACACTATTCCGGAGAACGCTTGGGTGGCACTCTTGTTCACATCCGACGGGCACTGGGAACTTGGCGACCGTGGAGCAACATTTCAACGCTATGTAGGGCCGGAGAATGAGTATGCAGTATATCCATCCCTCTGAGCCCACTGTGCCTGAATCTCTGTAGCCATCGTCTGATTCCTGGCGGCCATCGCTCCAACTCTGGAATGTAAACGGCTTTGATCCATCTGGTCGGACCCATTCAACCGAACCGTCCGCTAGGATTCTTTTTTCAAGCGGCCTTCCCGCAAAAGCACGTGCCCTGGCCGATGCAATGGCCGGAATCGAATACGGGCTTGCTTTTAGCACCTCGATGGAACGAGTAGGCGAGGAGAGACGTAGCTACCGATCAAACAATCGCTCTGAAGATCTGCCATAGATTTCTGACTCAATTCGTGTCAGAAACCCACCGGATTCTGCTACTGATTAACCGCGGTTTTAGCCAAAGTCCTTTCGACGGACACCGCATAAGTCGAAGGGACATCGATGAAATTCGCGGGCTCTACATACGACAGTCAGACAAAAAATCAACTTGGAGGGATGATGCCGAGTGTACACATCGACAACCGAGGTCAGACGGCAATCGTTGAATGCGCGGGGAGATTTGTCCGCAACGAGGCTAAAATCCGGGACACCGTTACGTCCCATGCTACTTGCAAGTTATCGAAGGATTATCTACCGCTAACTTCAAACACGCTGCCCTTCCCGCATCCGTCTGTGCGTTTTGTGAACGTGCTTGGGCTGCTTGGTATGCCCTTTGATACGCATGCTGTGCTGCCAGTTGTGGGTCATATATAGTTGCGAAAGAGCCTTGACGATAATCTGAATCAGGTTGTGGGGTTACGTCGGTTGATGTACATGTAATTTCGTCGCCGCTGGCGTGGCAGTTGGTTTTTACTTGTGCGCCGGCTAAACCAGTCAGCAAGATTGCTACGGCGATTACGACCAACATCTTCTTTATGTCCACATCTCCTGTCAAGGTTCCTAGTTCTTGACTGTCAGGGCCTCGGAGTCGGTGGCCTTCTTACCAGTAACTCCTTCCAACGCAGTTAGAACTCCTCGATAGTCGCTCTTTTCACATTGGATTGCGAGTCCACCTTTCTTGTCACCGTCGGCCCAAGTCAGTCCAACGAAATGTTTCTTGGACTTGGTAAGCGCCATCAGTCCACCGATGCCGAAGGAAACGACTGCCAAGCCGATTGCAGCGCCCACACGGCGATGAACGTCTTGTCCGTAGGTTATCTCGGTCACAGCAGAGGCTGGAATAACTAACACGTCATCCTTGCCCTGCGTGAACCGAATTTGATTCGAGTCCACGTGTATCTTCAGACTCGCCCCAGTCTTGATTCCTTGTACAGAACCGCCGTCGTAGGAGACCCCGTAACCGTCTTCTCTCGCAAGAGCGATGGTCGAGATCATGATGCAAAGAGCAACGGCTATTAGCTTCTTCAATATATCTCCCTCGGTTCGAATTGTTTCCAATGTTCGAGTTCCTCATCTGATCCTCTTCTTCGGCGACATAGATTGATACGTGACTAAAGGTTCGTGCTCGGCAACTCCACGCGGTACGCTTGCGAGAACGAAATCAGTGGCTATCGACGAAACACGACCCGCGCTGGACAAACTTCTGGTTGACAGCGGGAAGCGGCTGGTGGATGCGGTGGAGTGGTCACTCGCGACGAATCACGGGCCCACTCCGACGCTCGGTGCCAGCCGTCGCCGGAACAACCTTTCGCCGCCGCAGGTCGTTATCGTCATGCCACATAATCGTCATGCCACATAAATTACATAGGAGGAATCAAGAATGGACATCATCAACAACAAGGGCGAGAATATCGGGTCGTTGACCTATTCCGTGTCGAATGACACGAGCATCACGATCAACAGAATCCACGATGTCACGATTGTGAGCACTCGCGACCGCATCACTGGTAAGGTCACGACCGAGACGTTTTTCGGCGATTCGCCGTATGGGAAGTAAAGGCGCTGATGGTAGGGTGTGCAGCTAGGCCGGTCGCTGCAAAGGCTTCGCTAATTGTGCGAGATAAACGTGGGATACTGGCTTCTTTGAGGCAATTAGCTGTTTCCCCGCGCATTCGTAACTCTTCCACTTGCTGGGTGCGCACACGCGATACGTTTCGCCAGTGAGGAGGACGATGGTTACGGCGTCTTTGCACTGCCAGCATACGTCGGATTCGGACTTGTGCTCATTGCTCACGGTGCTATGTTTCCACAGCGTAGCATAGGGAACTGTGATTTCACTCACCGCCAAACAACTCGTTAGTACATGTAATCGGGAAAGTGTTACTGGCAGGTTCTATCGTTGGAATTACTGCGCTCTGCGCCCGTTTTCCACGGCTCTCGGCTCGCAAGGTCCGCAAGAACGCTCCGACCTCTGGCGCGGGCCTCATCCCTCTTATCTTCTGGGCACGAAAAAAGACCGAACCCGTGTGAGTCCGGCCTGAAAGGTTTCTGGACACAACAGTAAAGTGAAGCGGTCTTGAGGGTCCAACGTCCGCATGTCCGCCAACCCATGACCGCGTTTGCCGAAACTCAAAGTCACGTTCCAGATCATTGCAGATTGCGCAAGCCATCACTTTTCCCCCGGCTTTCCCGCAACCCCACTAGCCTCGCGATACGATCCGTTGCCCCTGTTTGAGGATATCCTGCTCGGCACGGAGCCAATCCTGTTCTTCTTGGCCGGGTTCGCGGCCCCGGCTCTCATATAGCTCATACGCACGCTCACGTATCGTATCGTGTGACGGGGCGTTTGGCATCATCATAACTTTGGCTTGAGAGCCCTTCGATCCGACAGCATCGTTAGACTGCGGTTGTTTCTGCGTCTTGGGATTGATCATTGGGTCCCCTTCGAAAACTGCGTTTCTAAGGAAGGCGTACTTCGACCTTTTCCATCCTGCAAGAAGACTCGTCCCGCCGCCGAGTTCTTCGACAATACGGTAATGCGAAATGATCTGGCCGATCATGAGCGGACACAGGACTCAGGCTGCAATATTAAGGATGTGAGAAAGACGAATCAACGAGGACGGCACAGCGAGGGACGCAGGAAATGGCAAATCCGGCTATTTTTAGGCTTTCCCAAGCCCTTGCCTACACGGTGGTCAGCAACGGGTCGTTCTTAGCCCCCTATTTTTGGCGACCTTTCGCCCC